>JBPOHI010000143.1:0-2082 GCA_052035735.1 Acidobacteriota bacterium | reverse complement strand
GAAGAACTCCGACACCGTGCCGGTGACGAGCACCCGCTGGCCTTCGACCACCGCCGTCGGGCAGGTATTGCAGAAGACGAAGACGCCCTCGGAGGTCGCCGGATCGGCGTCGTGGTCGGCATCTTCCTCTTGCAGGAAGAAGCCGGAGAGCTGGGTCGTCGCCTGATAGTCGCCGATGACGACGCCTTCGACCGAGACCGTCGCTCCCGGGACCGGTGTCGCGGCGCCGTTGCCCTGCACGTCGTGAACGAACGACAGCGCGACATCGTCGGTCACGATCGTGCCCTGGCCCTGGCCGTCCGTCACGACGACGCCGGTGCCCACGACGTTGGTGACGTTGACGAAGAAGGTCTCGTTGGGCTCGATCACCGCGTCGCCATTGACCACGACGGTGAAGGTGGAGGACGAGCTGCCGGCCAGGATCGTCTGCCCGATGAGGGACTGGGCGACATAGTCGTTGTCTTCGGTGACCGGGGTGTCGTCCTGCGCCGTGCCGTCGGCGGTCGCGATGTCGAAGGTGACGCCGCCGACCGGCGCCGGGACGGCCAGGCTGACGGTGAAGGTGAAGTTCGTCGTGCCGGCGTTTCCTTCGCTCGTCGAGACGTCGTTGATCGACAGATTCGGCAGGCCGACCGGAGCCGTGCAGCCCGTCGTCGCCGAGGAGTTGACCACGCCAGGCGTGATGCAGCGCAGAGAGAGGTCGGCGTTGTTGTTGTTGGTGTCGACGCCGTCCGCGAAACGGGAGAGGCCGACGAAATTGATCGAGCCCGAGTCGGCGGCGGCGGTCCCGGTGCCCTCGGTGTAGGGAGTGCTGGTGTCGCCCTCATAGGAGACCACGTCGACGAGCGTTCCGGACAGGCGCAACGCAACGGCATCGGGAGCGCCGTTCTGGATGAAATCGGTATCCGGACCGTCGTCGAGATTGCAGTTGATCACCGTGGCCGTGTTGGCGCAGATGACGAAGTAGCTGCCGGCCGCCAAGTTGACGTTCGGCAGGGCGATGGTGTCGTAGATCGCTGCGCCGCCGCCGCTGCCGTTGACCAGGTCCAGAAAATAGCCGCTGAGGTTGACGGTTCCGCCGCTGACGTTCTTGAGCTCGACGAATTCGGCAGAGTCCCCGGCACCGGCCATGTCGTAGTCGATCTCGTTGATCACGATCTGGGCGACTGCAGGAGCTACGCCCAACGACATGCCGAGAACGGCGAGAGAGAAGATGCAGTGGAGCAGGGCGGCGCGGACGGACAGTTTCATCTCTGGCTCCAGGGACCGGTTTTCGGTCCGTCAGGCGGACAGATTGCGTGGAATCCGGATCTTGCCGGTTGTCGGTGAAGCAGGTGCGGCGTGCGCGCAACGATAGCGCGACAGTCCCTGCGCGTCACCTGTCGCGATCCTGCGGTCCTGGAGCCCCGCGGACTGCTCAAAGAGCTGTGCAGTCGGCTCCGAGCTCGCGCTCGCGCGCCACGGCGCGGGGGAAGAGCACGCTGTTCTCGAGATGGACGTGCAGGTGCATCTCGGTTTCGAGATGTGCGAGGCCGTCGTAGAGCGCGCGGAAGGTGTTGCAGGCGCCCACCGGCGGGGTGAAGCCTCCAGTGAGCTCGCTGAGGCGGGTGAGCGCGGCGCCGGCACCGTCGTGCTCTCCCTCCAGGGCGGCGATCAGCTCGGCGATCGGCGGCTTTCCGCCCCTGCGCGCGGCCGCAGGGTCGGCGAGCGCCTCGATCGCCGGAAAGAGGACGGCCTCCTCTTTCGCCATGTGCCCCTCGAGCTCGGGGCGGAAGGCGCGGAAGATGCGGACGAGCTCCGGCACCACTTCGGGATGGGCGCTGCCATGGGCCAGAAGCACCTTTTCTGCCATCCGGCCGAGGCGCGGCAGCTCTTCGCGCAGGGGCACGTGGAAGCGTTCGACGATGTAGCGTGCGAGCGCCGGCAGGGGCGCGTCTGCGAGCGAGGTGTCCGGGTCGTCGCCGCCCGCGGCGAGCTCGGCCTCGAGCTCGGCGAGAAGCCGGTCGACGGCCAGCCCCTTCGCGGCGCAGGCTTCGCCCAGGGGCCGTTTGCCGCCGCAGCAGAAGTCGACGCCGGCACGGT
>JBPOHI010000191.1:0-13883 GCA_052035735.1 Acidobacteriota bacterium | reverse complement strand
GCCGATCGCCGCTGGCGCGGCTGGGAGGCGGCCGGCATCGGGCTGGCGGTCCTGGCCCTCACCTTCGCCGAAGGCGCAACCGGCATCGACGATCGCGGCGTGGCCCTGCAGATCTTCGCCACCCTGCCGCCGGCGCTCTCCCCGGCGATCCTGGCCGCCTACGTCTGCCGTTCTCGCCCTGCGGGGGCGTCCGGCGAAGCGCCTCAGGCGCGGAAGAGCTCGTAGCAGGCGCGGCAGCGCGCCTCGTAGGCGTCGGTGTCCCCGACCTGCACTTGCTCGGCGCCGCCGGCGATCCGCTGGCTGTAGTGCGCCGGACCGCCGCAGCGAACGCAGACGGCGTGCATCTTGTCGACCATTTCGGCGAGCGCGAGCAGCTTCGGCATCGGTCCGAACGGCTGCCGGGAGAAATCCTGATCGAGGCCGGCGACGATGACCCTGACGCCGTGGTCGGCGAGGTCGGTCGCGAGCTCCGCCAGGCCGTCGTCGAAGAACTGCGCCTCGTCGACCCCCACCACCTGTACGCCGAACTGCAGCGCCGCCTTGAGCTCTCGCGAGGTCGACACCGAGACTGCCGCGAGCTCCCGCAGATCGCGTGTGATCAGGCGGTCGGGCTGATGGCGGACGTCGGTCGACGGCTTGAAGACCTGCACTCGCTGGCGCGCGATCGCCGCCCGGCGCAGGCGTCGCACCAGTTCCTCGCTCTTGCCGGAGAACATGCCGCCGGCGATGACCTCGATTCGACCGTTGCTGCCATCCATAGGCCGCGACGATATCGAGCGGCGGCCGCCGGAGCAACGACTTCGCGATGCTAGAGTCGCGCCATGGCGGTGCGAGTCCGAACCCCGCGGCGATTCAGCTACGAGGAGGCGCTGACGATCTTTCCGGTCGTCCGCGACCTCACCGCCGACGCCGCGCTGCAGGTCGCTGCGGTAGGCCGCGAGCTCGAGGGCCTCGAGGCGGACTCGGACCGGCGCCAGGATCTCGAGTCCTCGCAGCAGACCATCGTCGAACAGTGGACGCGCGAGATCGAGGCGCTCGGCCTCGAGGTCAAGGGGCTCTGGCTGGTCGACTGGGACTGCGGCGACGGCTACTACTGCTGGCGCCATCCCGAACCGGGCCTGGCCCACTTCCACGGCTACGACGAGGGGTTCGCCAACCGCGTCCCGATCAACTGAGAGCTTCCCGGGCGCTCAGCTTTCCGGGAAGCGCGCCTGGAGATCGCCCAACCTCAAGCCTTCGAGCTTCTCGATCACCACTTCGGCCCGCCCGAGCGTCGCGGCGGGATAGGTGTGGGCGACGCCCAGGGTGCGCAGTCCACACGCCGCCGCCGCTTCGAGGCCGGCGGGGCTGTCCTCGATCGCCACGCACTCGTGGGGATGGATGAGCCGTTCGGGCAAGGGCGGCACGGAGTTCAGCGCGGCGAGGGCGAGGGCGTAGCCTTCGGGGTCGGGTTTGCCGCGCTCGACGTCGTCCGCCGTCACGAGCTGTTTGAAGAGTTGTGCGATGCCGGCCTGCTCGAGACCACCGATGACCTCCTCACGCAGCGCGCCACTGACCAGCGCGAGCGTCCAACCGGCGGCTGCCGCCTCGCGCGCCAGCGCGGCGCCCCCGGCGAAGAGCGGATAGCCGCTGCGCCGGATCTCCTCACGGTAGTAGGCGGCCTTGCGCGCAACGAGGCGCGCCAGCCGTTGCGGCGCCACCACCTCGCCCGCGGCACCGAGGACCGCGGCGAAACAGTCCCGATCGTCGAATCCCAGGTAGCGGCCGTAGTAATCCTCCTGCGAGAGTCCGACTCCCTCTTCGCCGAGGACGCGGCGGAAGAGCGCGAAATGCAGGGGTTCGTCGTTGACCAGAATGCCGTTGAAGTCGAAGAGCAGGGCGCGCAGCACCCCGGAATGATAACGGCTGGACTAGAATTGCCCCTACGCGAGCCCGGCCGCGGGAACAAATGGCCGTGCACGCGGGTTTAGGAAACCGAAAGGAGCCACTCCCATGAGCCTCGACACCCAGCCGGTCCCGCAGCCCGACGCCCCCGAGTCCGGCACGCCTCGCACCTCCTCGCCGATCGTCGTGCTGACTCCCAAGGCGGTCGAGATGGTCAAGCTCACCCGCTCGCAGGAGGGGATGGACGAATCGTACGGATTGCGCGTCGCGGTGATGGGCGGTGGCTGCAGCGGTTTCCAGTACGCGCTCGACTTCGAGCAGGAGGCGCGTGACACCGACGAGTCGTTCGAAGTCGACGGTCTCCGGGTCTTCGTCGACCCGGTGAGCGCGCGTTATCTCGAGGACGTCGTCATCGACTACGTCTTCGGCATGAACGGCGCCGGGTTCAAGTTCAACAACCCGAGAGCGACCGGCACCTGCGGCTGCGGTTCGTCGTTCGCCGTCTGACGGCCGCTCGCAGCTTCCGTCACGGAACCTCCGGCCGGCGTCAGCCGGCCTTGTTCATTGCGCGCGATTCCTTCCGAAAGGCAGCTCCACCACTTCAGCCACCCCGCCCGAGGCGAGATCCAGGCGCGTCCCCGCGGCGGCGCCGCGCTGGTGCAGCAATCCCAGGCCGATCGTTCCGAAGCGCGGCGAGACGACGACGCTCGTCGCCCGGCCGACGGCTCGACTTTCGAGCAGAAGCTCCGATCCTGCGACGGGCGCCGCCCCGCCGGTGAAACGGAGGCCGCGCGGCAGGCGCTGTACGCCGCCACGGTAATGGATCCGCGCCACCACCTCCTGACCGAGGTAGCAGCCTTTCGAATAGGAGACCGCCGACTCCCGACCGGTCTCCTGGGGAAAGTTCTCGCCCGAAAAGTCGACGCCGAAGAGCAGCTCGCCGTTCTCGATGCGGGCGACTTCGACCGCCGCCAAGCTCACTTTTCGGAGCCCACAGCCGCTCGCCGCGCTCAAACGCAGCGCCATCGGTTCTCCCGACACAAGAGCTCTCGGCAAGAGAAAGAAACGTCCACCTTCGGCGAAGCTCGTCTGCTCATCGCCCTCAGCGGCGAGGAGCTCGGTCGCCGCGATCGCGACTTCGCTGGCCCGGGGCCCGCGAAGCTCGATGAGGCTCCGATTCGCCACTTCGCGGATTTCCACCCGCGAAGCCACCCGGTATTTCTCCAGGTGGGTCCGGATCGCTTCGCCTGTACCTGAAGGAAGGACCAACCAACAGCTCTCGGCGCCAGCGAGCAGGTAGAAGTCGGCGAGAATCCGGCCCTGTCCGCTGGTGAAGAATCCGCCGACCGCCGTACCGGGCGCGGCGGATTTCACGTCCGCCGTGACCAGACCGTTGAGCAGGCGAAGGCGGTCCGGCCCGGTGAGCTCGAGCAGATCGGCCGCGCGCTCGACCGCCGCCGCGCCGGACGACAGCGCGGCGAGATCGGCGGTCAGGTTCGGGTCGGCCGCTACCGGCGACGATGCCGCGCTCAGCTGGCTCGCCTCAGGGAACCGTGGTCGACCACAAAGAGCTGTTGCCAGCTTCGAAACCGTCGGCGAAGAGCCCGACGCTGGCGGTAACGCCGTAGTTGCAGCCCGCGACGCCGCTGTTCGAGTTGTAGACGTCGACCATCGCCTGAATCGTCGGTCCGGGATAGCCGAGCGCCTCCGCGGCGTCGATCACTGCCTGCGCCGCCGCCGCCTGGTTGGTCGAGCCGTTGGTCATCGAGATGCCCTCGATCACCGCGGCGTCGGCCAGGTCGTAGCCGATCGCTTCGCCGATATCGATATTGCACGAAGCCCAGAACTGGCCGTCGGTGTGGATCTGATTCACCAGATTGGTCGGGTAGAGGTGGTTGTCGTTCCAGTTGGTCAGCCGCCCGCTCCAGAACGGATTGTGGCCGTCCCAGCTGAACATCCAGTTGTACTGCGGATCGGCCGGTGCCCACTGCCCGACGAACGTCCGGCTGTAGGAGATGCCGAAGTAGTCGCCCAGCCCTTCGCTCAGCCCCTGGGTCTGCGACAGGCCACCGCTGGTGAGCCAGTCGTGCAGGCCATGACCCAGCTCGTGAATGACCACGTCGGTGTCTTCGGAGTCGTCGACGCCACCGTCGCCGAAGGCGAGAATTCCGGTGGATCCGACGTAGTGCGAGTTGTCGGCGTTGCTCAGGCCGTGGGCGTCGAAGCGCACGCCGCCCGAGTACTGGTAGGGCGTTACCGGGATTCCCAGCGTCACGTTGATGTAGCGCATGAAGGCGTCGATATGGTGATAGACCAGTTGCGGCTCGAAGTCGTCGTCCGTTCGGTCGAGGGCCTGTTCCGAGAAGTCGCCGTCGGCATCGGTCGGGCAGGCGACGGCCGGCGCTTCGAGCTCGCGGCAGTCGGCGTAGGGTCCGGCGAGCGAATAGACGCTCCCGTTTAAGGTCAGGTCGGGAAGCGAGACGCTGAAAATCTCAGCCAGGAGCTCCGGCGTAGTGGCATCGTTGCCATCCACATAGCCCGCCGTGTTGTAGGTCACTCCTGCCGAGGAGAGCGGATCGGGCAGATAGGACTTGCCGGTGCCGTCGAAGTCGAACGCCATGTTCTCGGCGCGCAGCATCTCGCCGGTCGAAGCGTCGACCAGCACGTGCCAGTCGCCGTGCGGCGCGCCGTACGGCACGAGGCTGACCCACCAAGCCAGGCGGGCGCGGTCCGCCCCCGGGAAAACCACCAGCTCGCTGCGATCGAACGTCAGCGTCCCGGCGATACCCAAGTGATCGAGAGCGGTCTGGCGCGCCGCGGCGGCAGCAATCGCCGGCGTCGGCTCGAACACACCGAGCAGCGGGCGCACGTCGCTCGCGACGTGGATCGGCTCGCCGCGCCGGTTGAACGAGACCGCGATGCCGCCGCCGTAGACCGGAATCCCCGCCGCCAGCTGGCGAAAGCGGACGACATCGACCGCCTTGCCTTCGCGAATCGCCTTCAGCCCGAGCGCGCTCTCGTCGACCGCAGCGAGGGCGAAGGAGGCCGCTTGGCGCGAGAGGTACTCGCGCGCCATGGCTTCGAGGCTCGTTCCCGCGACCGGACGGCGCAGGCCCGGAACGGCTCGCGGAGCGACCGTCACCGGCGCCGCGAGCTCGAGTCCCTGCGCAGCCGGTCTCGGCGTGCCGGAAAGCGCGAAGGCCGGAGCAAGGCCGGCTGCAGTGAGAACGAGAACGGCAACAACGGATCTGGAGTCGGCCATGCGTTTCTCCTCGGCTTTCGGATTGGGAGCCGCATTCTAGTGAGAAACCGGCAGAGCCGCCACGCCAGTCGGATCAGAGCTCCAAGGCCGCCAGCACCTCGGACATCGAGCCCAGGTCGGCAACGACCCGGCGGGCGCCGGCGGCGGCCAGCGCCTGAGCGGGGGTCCGCCCGGTCGCGACGGCGAGGCACGGGATACCGTGGGCGCGCGCGCAGTCGACGTCGAGCAGGGAGTCGCCGACGATCCACGTCTCTTCGGGACGGAACCGACGTCCGCAGTGCGCGGCGGCGCGGGCGAGCGCGACCGGCGGCAGGTCGCGGCGATCGGTCTGCCCGTCGCCGAAACTGCCGAAAGCGAAGAAGCGCTCGAGGCCGACGCTGCCCAGCTTGATGCCCGCACCGCGCTCCCAGTTGCCGGTGAGCAGCGCGACCACCAGGTCGTCGCGTTCGGCAAGCGTCGTCAGCAGATCGACGACGCCCGGCAGGATACGCACGTGCTCGGGCTCGAGACGCTCGGCGAGACGCGCGAGATAGGCGTCGCGGAGATCCGGCAGGCGCTGGTGAATGACCGCCTCGGGCACTCCCGCCGCGGTCATCAGGTCGACGACGATGCGCGGGTCGGTCTTGCCCGAGAAGTCGTAGCCGGGGATGTCGCCACGCTCGCCATAGACCTCCTCGAGCGCCTCGCCGAAGAGCGGCTTCGGCTGCCCGCCGCAATCGACCAGCGTGCCGTCGATATCGAAGAGGATCAGCTTCAAGCGGCGGCCCCGGTCAACGGCTGCGCCAATCCGGCGTCTTCTTCTCGGCGAGGAAGGTGGCGATGCCCCGGCGGCAATCGGCGGTCGCCCGCGCCGCGGCGTTGGCTTCCGCGGCGGCACCGAGGCGTTCGTCGAGCCGCAGCCCCGGCAGCTCCAGAAGGAGCCGCTTGGTGCGCGCGATCGACTCGGAGCTCGCCTTGCCGAGGATCTCCGCGGCCAGGGCCTCTCCCGCCGCGGCGAGCTCTGCCCTGGGCACGACGCGATTCGCCAGGCCGATGGCGAGGGCGCGATCGGCAGAGACGAAGTCGGGATGGAGCAGCAGCTCACGCAGATCGCTGCCGCGCACCCGCATCGGCAAATAGGTCGCAACGAGCGCGGCGACGAAACCGATGCGCACTTCGCTGTAGAGGAAGCGCGCGTCATCGGCGGCGACGACGAAGTCACAGGCGGTCGCGAGACCGCAGCCGCCGGCGACACACGAGCCATGCACGAGCGCGAGGGTGAGCGCCTCCTGGCGGAGGATCGCCTCGAACAGATCGCGCAGGCGCCCGGAATCGAGCCGGTTGTCGAGTGCCGAGGCGTTCTGCAGCGACTGCAGGTGCTCGAGATCGGCGCCGGCGCAGAAGTGCTTTCCGGCGCCGGCAAGGAGCACGGCGCGCACCCCTTCGGCGCGCAGATCGCGCCGGTAGAGCCCGGTGAGCTCGGCGGCGAGCGCTGGCGACAGGGCATTCGCGCGCGCCGGGTCGTTCAGCGTGACGAAGAGGAGGTCGCCCGCAGCGCGAACCTCGAGCAAGCTCAAAGCAGCTCTCCCGGGACCTCGATCTCCATCTCGAGCATCCCCTGGCCGTGCGTCTTGCCCTGGGCGTCGGTCTGCAGGCTCGCCGTGCCGCCGCCGCCCAGCGCATCGTGGAGCAGGAAGTTGAGCGCCAGGAGATTCGGCACTTCGAAGCGCTCCACCTCGCCGCGGCAGATGGCGCTGAAGTGGCGGGCGACCCGTTCGGGCGTCACTTCGCGCACCAGCACTTCGTAGAACGCCGGGCTGTAGGCCACCAGACCCACATTCGAAGCATCGCCTTTGTCGCCCGAACGTGCATGCGCGATCCGGGAGAGCGGCACGAGCACGCGGATGGACGCAGCCATCAGATGGCCTCCACGGTCACTTCGAGCGCGCGTTCGATCTCTTCGCGCGCGAGAAGCGCAGGCCAGTAGGCGACGACCTCCTGCGCCTTCGGCCGGCCACCGGCGAAGCCGGTGACGCCCGGCGGACCGGCGGTGACCAGGGGAGCGATCTCCTTGCCGAAGCGATCGACCTTCCCGCGCTCTGCATCGCGCACGGCGAGGCGCAGGACGACCTCGGGCGGATCGACCGGCGCGGCGAGAATCCCCGGCAGCACCCCCGAGACGCCGAGCAGCTCGGTCGCGCGGTCGCCCTCGGCGAAGGTGACGCCGGCGCGCTCGAGCCGCTTCCAGACGATCTCGGCCGCGAGCCGGGCCTTTTCGATCGCGCGTGGACCGGAGACCGTGACCTGCCCGGCCGCCTTGTAGCCGTCGAGATACGAGGCAGAGATCTTCAAGAAGGGCGTCTTCGGACGGCCGGTGATGCCGGAGACGCGGACACGATCCGCACCTTCCTGGTCCAGGCGGATCGAAGTGAAGTCGGCGGTGACGTCCGGAGTGATGTAGCTCTTCGGATCGCCCATCTCGTAGACCAGCTGCTCGGAGACGGTGTCCACCGTGACCATGCCGCCGGTGCCCGGGTGTTTGGTCACCACGAAGCTGCCCGAAGCCTCCACCTCGGCGATCGGGTAGCCGACCTTCCAGAGCTCCGGGACCTCCCACCAGCGCGAGAAGTTGCCGCCGGTCGCCTGCGCGCCGCACTCGAGAACATGGCCGCAGATCGTGCCGGCGGCGAGCCGGTCCCAGTCGTCGGCCGCCCAGCCGAACTCGTGCACCAACGGGCCGAGTGCCAAAGCCGTGTCGGTAACCCGGCCACAGAGCACGATGAGCGCGCCGCCGTCGAGCGCCTCGGCGACCGGGCGGGCGCCGATGTAGGCGTTGGCGGAGGTGACCTGTGAGGCGAGCGGCGCGAGCGCTTCTCCCGAGTCCATGTTGGCGAGCGCGTGGCCGCGCTCCAGAAGGTCGGGCAGGCGGGCGAGCAGATCGTCCCCTTCGACGACCCCGACCTTGAAGCCCGAAATGCCGAGCTCGCGCGCCACTTCGAAGATCTTCGCCCGGCAGGCTTTCGGATTCAGGCCGCCGGCGTTGGTGACGACGCGGATGTTCTTCTCGACCAGCTGCGGCAGGGCGCGGCGGATGAAGTCGATGAAGTCGGTGGCGTATCCCGCGGCCGGGTTCCTGAGCTTCTGCCGCATCATGATCGAGAGCGTGACCTCGGCCAGGTAGTCCATGCCGAGGTAGTCGATCGGCCCCCCGGCGATGAGGTGGAGCGGCGCGTCGACGCTGTCCCCCCAGAATCCCTGTCCGTTGGCAATGCGTACCGTTTTCATGGGCCTGCGAAGGCTAACACGCGGACCGCAACCGACCAGGTTTGGGCGCAGGAAACCGGTGGCCCGCGGTCGTCGCGATCCGCTACTTTTCCCTGCGGCCAGGGGACTTGTCTCCCTCGCCCTTTCCCAAAGGAGTCGATCGTGCCTGAGACAGCCCCGTTCGCCGCAACGACCGCAGTGGGCGCTTCGCGACCCCATCCGCCCGAAGTGCTAGCGTCGCCGAAGTCGATGCAGGCGAAAACCGCAACCGCCGTGACCGAAGTCGAGATGCCCTCTCACCGGATAGAACGTGACGGCCGCGAAAAGGCCGCTGCCGCGCGCTGGCGCGCGGTAGAGGAACGCGACCGCGCGGCCGACGGGCGATTCGTCTTCGCGGTGAAGACTACGGGTGTCTACTGTCGCCCGTCTTGTCCGGCGCGCCGGCCGCGCCCCGAGAACGTCGACTTCTTCGCCGATGGAGCGGCCGCCCGGGCGGCCGGTTTCCGCGCCTGCAAGCGCTGCCGACCCGACGAAGCGCCGGCCATCGAGCGTGCGGTCGCCGAGGCGCGGCGCCTCCTCGACGCGGCGGAGGGCGAGACCCTGGCGCTCGCCGAGCTCGCCGCCGCGGTCGACCTCTCGCCCGCCCACCTGCAGCGCGAGTTCCGGCGCCGCATCGGCCTTTCACCGAAACAGTACGCACTCGCTCACCGGGCCGAGCGGTTGCGCCGCGGCCTCGGCGCCGGGCATAAGGTGCTCGACGCCGGCTTCGAGGCCGGCTACGGCTCGGCGTCGCGGCTCTACGACGAGGCGGCGAAGAGCCTCGGCATGACTCCTGGCCGCTTCCGCCAGGGCGGGCGCGGCGTGCGCATCGCCCACGCCCTGCGCGAGACAGCGTTCGGGCATCTGCTGCTCGCCGCCACCGACCGTGGTCTCTGCGCCGTCCGTCTGGGAGATTCGCCGCAGGCAGTCCGCGCCGCGCTCGCGGCGGAGTTCCCCCGCGCCGAGCTGGTCGAGGACGAGGCGGCGCTCGCGGCCGCTTTCGAGAGTGTCGCCGCGCTGATCGAAGGTCCGGCGGAGACGCCCGCGCCACCGGCGCTCGATATCGCCGCCACCCCCTTCCAGGCTCTCGTCTGGCAGGCGCTGCGGCGGATTCCGCGCGGCTCGACCGTGACCTACGGCGAGCTCGCGCGGGCGATCGGCCGGCCCACGGCGGTCCGGGCGGTCGCCGCCGCCTGCGCGGCGAATCCAGTCGCCGTGATCGTGCCCTGCCACCGCGTCGTCGGCAGCGGCGGCGGCCTCACCGGCTATCGCTGGGGAGTGGCGCGGAAGCAGGCGCTGCTCGAAGCGGAGGCGGCGTCGGCGAAGGCGGCGCCACCGCCGAAGGCGCGACGGTGATCAGCCGCGAGCCGCGCTCGAAGGTGAAGTAGGACCACAGCCACTGCGTGAAGACGAGCAGGCGGTTGTTGAACAGGGCCAGCGAGACGACGTGAATGAGAATCCAGCCGAGCCAGGCGAAGAGGCCGGCCAGGCGCAGGTCGCCGCGTTCGAGGACGGCGAAGTTCCTGCCGACGACCGCCATGTCCCCCTTGTTGAAGTAGCGGAACGGCCCCGGCTCCGGCCGCCCGGCCACCCGCGCCGCGATCGTCCTGCCGGTGTGCCGGCCCCCCTGGATCGCCACCTGGGCGACTCCCGGCAGCCGACGGCCGTCCTGCTTCCGCGAGGAGACGTCGCCGAGGACGAAGATCTCGGGGTGCCCGGGGACGGAGAGGTCGCCTTCGACGAGGACCCGCCCGGCCCGGTCCGCCGCCGCCCCGAGCCACTCTGCCACCGGCGTCGGCCGGACGCCTGCCGTCCACAGCACGACGCCGGCGTCGATGCGTACTCCGCCCACCTCCACGCCGCGCGCGTCGATGACCTCGACCGGCCTGCCGCAGCGGATCTCGACCCCCATGCGCTCGAGCCGCTGCTGCACTTTCGCGGCGAGCGACTCGTGAAAGGTCGGCAGGATGCGCGGCCCGGCCTCGACGAGCACGATGCGGGCGGTGCGCGGGTCGATGCGGCGGAAGTCCTCGGCCAGTGTGGCGCGGGCGAGCTCGGCGAGGGCGCCGGCCATCTCGACGCCGGTGGGTCCCGCGCCGACGAGCACGAAGGTCAGCAGGTCGGCGCGCTCGGCGGGTGACGCCTGGAGCTCGGCGCGCTCGAAGGCCCCCAGCACGGCGGCACGCACTGCGGTGGCGTCCTCGATCGTCTTCAGCCCGGGGGCGAACGGCGCGAACTCGTCGTGGCCGAAGTAGCTCGGACCGACTCCCGTCGCGACGACCAGGTAGTCGTAGTCGAGACGCACCTCGCCGCGCTCCGGCACCCTGACCCTGACCTGCCGCCTGCCGGTGTCGACCCCCTCTATCTCGGCCATCGCGACCGTCACGTTGCGCTGACGGCGGAAGACCTGCCGGATCGAGGCGGAGATGTCGCCCGGGGCGAGGCCGGCGGTGGCCACCTGGTAGAGCAAGGGCTGAAAGAGATGGTGGTTTTTGCGATCGACCAGGGTGATCCGCACCGCTGCTCTCGCCAGCGCCGCGACCGTGGCGAGACCGCCGAAGCCCCCTCCCAGCACGACGACGTGAGGCGCGTCCGGCGAAGCTCCGGGCGCCCTGCCGAAGGCGGGGGTCCGGCTGGCGGCGGCAACCGGCGACGGGTCGTTTCCAGGGCTTTCTCGCATCGCTCGCCCTTTCAGGCGGGGCGAGCCTACCGCGATCCCGGTAGCCTTCCGCCTTCTGCCCGGAGGGGCCGGCGGTACCGCTCCGCCCCACCGTGCCCTATGCTCTGGACGGAGAGACCATGACCAAATTCAAGATCCCCCGGCTGGCCTACAACTGGATCAGCGCGCTCGGTATGGCACTGGCGCTGATTTCGGCGCTCACCCTCATCCTGCTCCTCGGCGCCAGCCTGATGATCGAGACGGGGTCGAATCCGTACTTCGGCATCTTCCTCTACATGATCCTCCCGGGGCTCATGGTCGCGGGTCTTCTGCTCGTGCCGCTCGGCATGTGGAAGACCTCCCGCGCCTGGAAGCGCAGCGGCACCGCACCGACTACCCGTTTCCCCGTCCTCGACCTCAACAACGCCGGACACCGCAACGCAGTGCTCATCTTCTCGGTCAGCACGCTGGTCTTCCTCGTCCTCTCCGCGATGGGCAGCTACGGCGCCTACCACCACAGCGAGTCGGTCGAGTTCTGCGGCGTCACCTGTCACGAGGTGATGGAGCCCGAGTACACCACGTACCAAAAGAGCCCGCATGCGCGCGTCGCCTGCGCCCAGTGCCACGTCGGAGAGGGCGCCGGCTGGTACGTCAAGTCGAAGCTCTCCGGTGCCTACCAGATCTACTCCGTCGCGGCCAACAAGTATCCGCGCCCGATCCCGACTCCGGTCCAGAGCCTGCGCCCGGCGCAGGAGACCTGCGAGCAGTGCCACTGGCCGCAGCACATTTATGGCGGTGTCACGCGCCAGTTCAACCACTACATGTACGACGACGCCAACACCCATTGGCCGGTCAATATGCTCATCAAGGTCGGCGGCGGCGACCCGGCGACCGGGCAGACCGCCGGCATCCACTGGCACATGAACATCGGCGTCGAGGTCGAGTACATCGCGCGCGACGAAGAGCGGCAGAAGATCCCGTGGGTGCGGGTGACCGAAAAGAAGACCGGCCGGGTCACCATCTACAAGGACTCGAACGACGAGATGACCGACGCCGAGGTCGCGGCGGCCGCGCCGCGCCGGATGGACTGCATGGACTGCCACAACCGCCCGAGCCACATCTTCCGATCTCCCGAGGTGGCGATCAACGAGGCGATGCTGCAGCGCGAGATCGACGCGGAGATCCCGGGCATCAAGGCCGCAGCGGTCGAAGCGATGGCCGCTACCTACGCCACCAAGGACGAGGCGATGCAGGGCATCGCCACGCGAATCACCGACGGCTACCGCAAGGACCGCCCCGATGACTACGCCAAGTACCAGGTCGGGATCGAGCGCGCGGTGGTCGCCACGCAGCAGGCCTACAGCCAGAACATCTTCCCGGCGATGAAGGCGAACTGGTCGGTCTACCCGGTAAACATCGGCCACTTCACCAGCCCCGGCTGCATGCGCTGCCATGACGGCAACCACACCAGCGCCGACGGCGTCACCCTGACCCGCGACTGCACGGCCTGCCACACCATCCTCACCCAGGGCAGCGGCGACCGCGCCGCCGTCTCGGCCACCGAGGACGGCCTGCCGTTCGAACACCCGGAGGACATCGGCGACGAGTGGCAGACGACCGGCTGCTACGAGTGCCACACCGGCGTGAAGCCCTGACGAATCGCGAATCGAGAGGTCCATTCCCGAGTCGATCGTCGATGCGACGGCGCCCGTCGTCGCATCGACCAGCGGGACGCTCAAGTCTGCAGCAAGGCTCGATCCGTTTCTCAGAAAGCCGGCAAAGGTGCCACCCGATTTTCGAGAAAGACACTCAGAACATTCAGAACACCTGTCGCCGAAAAAGGTGCCAGCCGATTTTCGAAGAAGACACTCAGAACACTCGGTGCCAGATCGTCGGCTTCATTTTCGTCTTACCTGTCGATGGCAAGGCGACTACGTTACATACCGCCCGGAGGAGCCCTGGTGGAGATCACCTGCCGGACGATCCAGGGCCGCATGCTCCTGCGCCCTTCGACGGGCATGAACGACGTCATCCGGGGCGTCCTGGCCCGCGCCGCGCGCCTGGCAGGTCTTGCCGTTCACGCGCCGGTGTTTCTGTCCAATCACTACCACCTTCTCGTCTCCGTCACCGATGCCCAACAGCTCGCCGGGTTCATGAACTACCTCAACTCGAATCTCGCTCGGGAGGCCGGGCGCCTCGTCGGGTGGCGCGAGAAGTTCTGGGGCAGGCGCTTCCAGGCGGTCATCGTCTCCGACGAGGAAGAAGCCCAGGTGGGCCGGCTGTCGTACATCCTGTCGCAAGGCGTCAAGGAAGGGCTCGTCGCTTCGCCGTTCGACTGGCCCGGAGTCCATTGCGCCCAGGCCCTGACCGAGGGGACGGCCATCTCTGGCCGCTGGTACGACCGGACCCTCGAATCCAGGGCGCGGCGCAAGGGGCTACCGCTCGAGCCGAACGCCTTCGTAGAGCAGGAGGAGCTCCAGCTCACGCCTCTTCCCTGCTGGAAATCCCTCACGCCGGAGGAGTATCGAGCTCGCGTCCTGCAGCTGATCGAAGCCATCGAGGCTGACGCCCGGCTGCAGCAGGAGGAGACCGGCAAGCCTCCGCTCGGAGCCGACGCCGTCTGCCGGCAGAATCCTCACCACGAGCCCAACCGGATCAAGAAGGGCCCGGCGCCGCTGGTGCATGCCGTGGCTCCTGCGATACGTCGCAGCCTCCGCAAGGCCTACTTCGTCTTTCGCGAGGCCTATCGATACGCTGCGAACCGGCTGCGGGCGGGCGCGACGGATTTCGAGTTCC
>JBPOHI010000265.1:0-6353 GCA_052035735.1 Acidobacteriota bacterium | reverse complement strand
GGTCGGCGATGCGGGCGGCGTCGACCAGGGCGATCTCGCCCCCGGCCGCGATCTGGATCAGGCCGAGGCGCGGCCGGTAGGTGCGCTCGAAGACGAACTCGGTGTCGAGCGCGACCGCTCCCGCCCGACTCGCCGCGCGCCAGCGCTCGACCCCGGCGGCGAGCTCGTCGGCGAGGTCGATCCACAGCGGAACGGTCAAGCGGCGGACTCGCGGCGAGGGTGGCGCATCCGCAGAGCTTAGCTGGTGCTGCGTCTCGGCGATCAGTAGCCTTCGCCTTCGGGAGCCGCTTGCACCTTGCCGCGGTGGAAGTGGAAGAGGAACGCGGCGTAGGCGATCGCCAGCACCAGCCCGACCGGCCACCACCAGAGGCCGCGGGAGAGCGAGGTCGGGCCTGCCGCCGAGTTGAGCGCGGTCAGCGAGAGCGCCGGGTCGGTCGCCGACTTGAGCATCGTCGGGTAGATCGACGCGGCGGTCGCCGCCAGGATGCCCAAGAGGAAGGCCGCCGAGCCGAGGAAGGCGGTGAGCTCGCGGCCGGCGCGACGAGCCAGGAGACTCACGACGATCCCACTCGCCGCGAGGAGGGTCGCGAGCCAGGCGAGCGGGCGCCCCGGAATTCCAGCGAAGACCTCGGGTGCGACGCTCGCCGTCGCGACGCTCGCCGCGAGCCACAGCACGACGACCGCCGGGAAGAGTCTCGCGGCGGCGGTGCGGCTGCGTTCGGAAACCGCGCCGTCGGTCTTGAAGCTGAGGAAGAGCGCGCCATGATGCGCGACCGCGGCGAGCGCGAAGAGACCGGCGAGGACGGTGTACCAGTCGAGAATTCCGAGCGCCCCGGAGGGCGAGAACGACTCGAAGAGCGGCAGCGCGAACCAGCCGCGCGGGTCGAGCGGCACGCCGCGCAGGAGGTTGCCGAGCGCGGCGCCGAAGAGCACCGGCGCGAGCGTCGAGGCGACGAAGAAGACGCCGTCCCAGAAGCTCCGCCACATGCCGTCGCCGACATGCGAACGGAACTCGATCGAGATGCCGCGCAGGATCAGCACCCAGAGCACCAGCATGATCGCCAGGTAGAAGCCCGAAAGGCCCGACGCGAGGACCTTGGGAAAGGCGAGAAACAGCACGCCACCGCCGGCCAGCAGCCAGACCTCGTTGCCGTCCCAGAACGGACCGATGGCGGCCAGCACCTGCCGCCGCTCGCGGTCGCTGCGGGCGACCGCGAGGTGCAGCGCACCGGCGCCGAAATCGAAGCCGTCCATCACGACGTATACCGCCACCGTGACCGCGGCGATCCAGAACCAGAGCATCTCCATGACCGACTCCTCAGTGCCCCGCGGCCGGCTGGCCGGCCGTCGCGAGCGGGCGCGGGCCGTGGCCGACCTCGCGCAGTACCAGGATGACGAACAGGACGCCGAGGACCAGGTAGAGCCCGGCGAATCCGAGGGTGGTGAACAGTGTCGAGCCGCCGTGAACCGTCGGTGAGCCGCCGTCGGCCGTGCGCAGCAGGCCGTAGACGAGCCAGGGCTGGCGGCCGAGCTCGGCGGTCATCCAGCCGGCGGTGTTGGCGATGAATGGAAAGGGGAAGGCGAAGGCCAGGATCCAGAGCAGCCAGCGGCTCGCCGCAAGCCTCTTCCGAACGAGCTGGAGAGCCGCAAGCGCCATCACCGCGATGAACAGCGTGCCGAGCCCGACCATGACGTGGAAGCCGTAGTAGAGCAGCTCGATGTTGGTCGGCCACTCGTCCTCGGGGAAGGCGTCGAGGCCTTTGACGTCGGCCGAGAAGTCGCCGTAGGCGATGTAGGAGAGCATCGCCGGCAGCTGCAGCGGATTGTCGAGTTTGCGCTCTGCGACGTTCGGCTGGCCGATGACAGCGAGCGGCGCGCGGGGCCCGCTCTCGAAGCGCCCCTCCATTCCCGCGAGCGCCGCCGGCTGGTGGTCGGCGACGAGACGCCCCTGGATGTGGCCGGTCGGCATCGCGACCAGTACCGCAGCGACCAGTCCTACCGCGACGCCGGTCGCGAGCGAACGCCGCGCCGCTTCGGGGTGCTCGCGGCGGAGCGTCCAGAAGGCGCCCAAGGCGGCCATCGCGAAGGCGCCGGTGACCACCGCGCCCATCATCGTATGCGCGTACTGGGCGAGCGCCCAGGGGTTGAAGACGAAGTCCGACAGGTCGGCCAGCTGGAAGACGCCGTCGGGGCCGATCTCGTGGCCGACCGGATGCTGCATGAAGGCGTTCGTCGTGACGATGAAGAAGCCGGAGAGCCAACTGCCGACCCAGAGCGCGACCGCGGCGAAGAAGTGCTGGCGCTCGGAGAGCCGTCGCTCACCCCAGACGAGCAGAGCGAGGAAGCTCGACTCGAGGAAGAAGGCGAAAATTCCCTCCATGGCCAGGGTCTGGCCGATGACGCCGCCCGTCTTCGCCGAGAATGCCGCCCAGTTGGTGCCGAACTGAAACTCCATCGGCACGCCGGTGACCACGCCCATGGCGAAGGAGAGGCCGAAAATGCGGATCCAGAAGCGGGCCGTGTCGTTCCACTCGCGGCGTCCGGTCCGCAGGCCGATCGCCTTGAGGACGACGATAAGGAGCGCCAGGCCCATGGTGAGCTGCGGAAAGAGATAGTGGTAAGTGATGGTGAAGCCGAACTGCAGGCGATGCCAGAACAGCGGATCGGTCATTTCGGGCGCCTCCACGCCGTGCCGGGGGAAAGCCCCACAGACGATCGTACGTCACCGTCGATCGTGACGGGCGCCCCCCCACTGTGAAGGAGCCAGGGCGGCGGGTCCGGGTTCCCGTGGCGCGCCGGTCCAGCGGCACTCCACCTCCGGGGGAATCGGCCCCTGCGAGGTGAATCCTTTTGCGCGATATGCGACTCTGTACGGTCGGGAGCGGCAATTTCGCCCTCCCTCTTGTGGCAGGAGGCCTCCGATGAGCAGCTTCTTCTCCGTCAACGAGCACCCGATCGAGCGCGGTCTGCGCATCGTCGTCGGTCTGGTCGCGATCTCGCTGGTTTTCGTCGGGCCGAAGAGCTACTGGGGCCTCCTGGGGCTCGTACCTCTGGCGACGGGGCTTCTCGGCAGCTGTCCGCTGTATTCGATCCTCGGCATCAATACGTGCCCGGTCGCGAAGCGCTGAGCGATGCGGCGCTGCTCGCGGCAACCGCCGCGGGCGACGCCGCCGCTTACACGCGCTTCGTAGAGCGGCACCAAAGGGCGGCGCTCGGCTATCTGCGTCTTCTCGCGGCGGATCCGGCGGCGGTCGAGGACGCCCTGCAGGAGGCCTTTCTCGCCGCCTGGAAGGGCGCCGGCGGATTTCGCGGCGGCGATTCGGCGCGCTCTTGGCTGCTCGCCATCGCCCGCCACGCCCTGTACCGCCAGTTCCGGCGCCGGGCGGGCGAGCCCGAGGATCTCGTCTCTCTCGAGACGCTCGGCCTGGCCGCCGGTTGGGGAGAGCCGCACTCGCCGGATCCGGCGGCCTCGCACGCCGATCGGGCAGCGGTCCGCCAGGCCCTGGCGGCGCTCGACGCGGCGGACCGCGAGATTCTCTGGCTGCGCGAGGTCGAAGGTCTCTCCGGCGAAGAGTGCTCCGACCTGCTCGCGCTCGCGCTGCCGGCGGTGAAGAGTCGTCTGCATCGCGCACGACTGCGCTTTGCCGCCCAACTACGAGGAGCTCCTCATGATCGGTGAACGGGAAGTGGCGGGCCTGCGGTGCAGTGCGGTGCTCGAGCGGCTGTCGGACTTCCTCGACGGCGAGCTCACGGACTCCGAGCGTCAGTCCGTCGTCGCCCACCTCGCAGGTTGCGACACCTGTGCCCGTTTCGGCGGTCAGATGGCGGAGGCCGTCGCCGCGCTGCGCGCCGCCCTCGCCGAAGAGGTCTCCCCGAGCGAGCCTGAGACGGGAGCGATTCTCGCTCGCCTGCGCGTGCGGCTCGAGGGACTGGCCGGCGCGAGCGGCTGACGGCGGGCTGGCGGCACGGCGCGGGCAACATTCGCTCCAATTTGTCTCTGCCCCCGCCTGAACGCTGACGAGGGGCGCTGAGGCTGCCAGAGGCCGGGCGCGGTGCCACTGGGGTACGATTCGCCCAGCGTCTCTTCAGCTTTTCGAAGGGCTTTCGGTCCCGCCGATGACGAGCGAGTCGTTCCAGCTGCTGTCCCGCCTCCTCGACGAGGCCCTCGAGCGCCCTCCTGAAGAGCGAGAGGAGTACCTGCGGCGGGCTTCGGGCGGCGACGAGCGGATGCTCGCCGCGGCCCTCGCGGCCCTCGCGGCCGACGACGTTCCGATGACCCACCTCCGCGGCGAGATCGCCGAGGCTCTCGGCGAGCGCCGCGACCCGGGGCTGGCGCCGGAGGGTAAGCGGCGCTGCGGCCCCTTCCGGCTCCTGCGGCAGATCGGGACCGGCGGCATGGGGGAGGTGTTTCTCGCCGAGCGGGTCGATGCGGACTTCGCGCAGCTCGTCGCGGTGAAGGTCCTGCCGCAAGAGGTCCGCTCGCTGGAGCTCCGCCGGCGCCTCGAGCGCGAACGACAGATCCTGGCTCGCCTCGAGCACCCGGGGATCGCCCGCCTCGTGGACGGTGGCATCGCCGACGACGGGACGCCCTACCTCGCGCTCGAGTACGTCGACGGCCTCTCTCTGCCCGAGTATCTCGCCGAGCACAAGCCGGGCCTGCAGGAGCGGATGCGGATCTTCCTCGAGCTCTGCGATGCCGTGGCGTTCGCCCATCGGAGGCTCGTGATTCACCGCGACCTCAAGCCGACGAACGTCATGATCGGATCGGACGGGAGGGCGCGGCTCCTCGACTTCGGTATCGCCGGACTGGTGGAAGAGGACGATCTCGGCCTGACGCGCACCGTCGATCACCTGCTCACGCCGCGCTACGCCGCGCCCGAGCAGGTTCGCGGCGAGCCCTCGACGACCTCGACCGACATCCACGGATTGGGCCTTCTGCTCTTCGAGCTCCTCGCCGGCGAGCGCGCCTTCGGAGCCGACGCGACCACCGCGACGGCCGTGGCGCGGGAGATCCTCGAGCGAGAGGCGCCACGCCCGACGTTCGTCTCGCGCGAGCTCCGGGCCCGGCGCGAAGGCGGCGACTTCGACGCCATCACCGCCAAGGCGATGCGCAAGCGTCCCGAGGAGCGCTACGCCGCGGTGACCGACCTTGCCGCGGACGTGCGTCGGGCGCTGGGCGGCCTCCCGGTCTCCGCCCGCAGCGGCGACCGGCGCTACCGCGCCGGACGCTTTGTGCTGCGCCACCGGTACTCGCTGGCGACCGCCGCCGCCATCTTCGTCGCGCTGTCCGTGGGGCTGCTGCTCGCCGTCCGGGAGCGCGACCGCGCGCAGGCGTCGGAGGCGAAGTCGGTCGCCATCCAGCGCTTCCTGGTCGACGATCTTCTGCTCGCGGCGACGCCGGAGGAGTCGCGTGGCCGGGCGCTCACCGTGCGCCAAGCCCTCGACTCCGCTCACCTGCGAGTGGAGCGCGCTCTCGGCAGCGAGCCCGACGTCGAGCGCAGCGTCCGGGGTGTACTGGCGGACGTCTACCTGCGGCTGGGCGAGATCGACGCCGCAGACCTGCAGATCGCGCGCGAAGCGAAGCTGATGGAAACCGCAAGCCCGGAAGACCGATTCCCGAGCCAGGTGCGCAAGGCCCGCCTGGCGCTCGCGCGCCAGGAGTATCCGCGCGCGCTCACGATCGCCAGCGGGCTGCTCGACGAGCGCCCCGCGAGCGGCGATCCGGCCACGGGCCGCGCTGTCGCGTTGCTCTTGCGCGGGCGCGCGGAAGAGGGTCTCGGCCAGTACGCACGCGCGGAGGCGAGCTATCGCAGCGCGCGCCTGGCCTGCCTCGGCCCGACTCGTGACGAGCGCGTCGAGCTCGAGATCCTCTCCCGGCTGGTCGCCATCTTCACCACCGAACGCCGCGATCTCGAAGCCGAGGCGGCGGCGCGCGAGCTGCTCGAGCGCTCGGTCGCGGTACACGGCGAGGAGCATCCGGCGAGGGTGCTGGCGCTGTCCCGCCTGGCTTTGGCGCTGCGGCGGCTGCAGCGGCCGCTCGAGGCCGAGGAGGCGGCGCGGCGCGGCATCGAGCTCGCACGCCGCCTTCTGCCGGAGGGCCACGAGCTGGAGTTCGAGGCGACCAGGGTCAGGGTGCTGAGCTTGGTGGATCTGCGTCACTTCGACGACGCGCGGCGGGAGTCGGAGGGGCTGCTGGCGCGGACCCGGGCGGCGCGTGGCTCCGACAGTGTCGCGGCGGCGTCCGCGGAGGAGCTCCGCGCGATCCTGCACGCCTACGACCGCGAGTACGCGGAGGCGGCGGCGCTGTATCACCACGCCCTGCCGATTCTCCAGGCCGGGCTCGGGGAGCTCCA
>JBPOHI010000052.1:0-2029 GCA_052035735.1 Acidobacteriota bacterium | reverse complement strand
CAGGCGAGGTTGTAGAGCAGGAAGCTGCTTCCGGGAGCGAGCTCCGTTGCCAACGTCAGCCCGGGCACCGCGCGGCGATAGTCGCTGGCCGCGAAGAGCTCCTGCGTCAGGTAGAAGCCGAGCTGGACCTGGATCGCCGCCAGGGCGCGGATGGCTGCGGCGCCCAGGATCCCGCCGGCGTCGCGGCGGCGCTCGGCCTCTTCGAGGCCGAGGAGATGGCGCAGCTCGCCCACGGCGATTGGGCTTTCGGCGACGCGCAGGCGCGCGGCCGCCTCGCCGATGCGGCGAAACGTCTGGCTCTCGTACTTCTCGGCCGCTTTTTCTTCCTTGACTGCGCTCTTCGCCGCAGCGGACGACAAGAGCTCATCGGCGCGGCGCGCCGCCAGCGAGAGCTCTGGTTGGCCTCCGATGCCGGCGAAGGTCTCACCGATCTCGGTGAACTTCCGGCCTGCCCCGAGTGCATCTCCTGCTGCCGCCAGCGCTTCGGCGGCGACCAGCTCCGCGGCGAGGGTGCGTTCGATCCGGGCCGCGTCGCGGGCCGCCCGGCCGTCGCGCATGGCCAGGATCTCCAGCCACAGGACCGCCGCGCGCGCCGTCTCCGGCGGACACCAGGAGTGCGGGCCGGGAAAGAACTCGAGTCGATGCGGCACGCCGGCCCTGGCGGCGATGGCGTCGAGCTCACGGGTCGGCTGGAAGTTGAAGTCGGCGTCGCCAGCCGTCGAGAAGAGGGCGAACTTCGGAGTGAGAGCCAGGTGTTCCGGAGCGGGCCGGCCGCCGACCGAGATGACTCCTGCGAGGTAGTTTCCTTTGAGACCCACGGTCCAGGCGAGGACGGCGCCGCCGGAGAAGCCGCCGGCGTAGATACGTTTTTCGTCGATCGGCAGGCGTTTCATGACGTCCGGGATCATCGCGTTGATCGCCCGCGCGTTGGGTTCGGCCGGACCGTCGCTCATCGTGTTGTTGGAGCTCGCGAGGACCCAGCCGAACTCGTCGGCGGCCTGGCGGAAGAGCTCGCCTGCGGCCCGCCCACGCGAGCGTGGGTCGAAGAGGATCAGCACGGGCCACTTGCGGGAGGGGACAAAGCTTCCGGGCAGGTAGAGCTCCCAGCTCTGGGTCGGATCGGAAAGCGTCGGAATCGGCCCCGTCCAGCTGCCCGGAGCGAGCGTTCCGAGGTAGGTCGGAACCGCCGCCGGCGCAGGCGTCGCCGCCGACGCGCCCGCGGCTGCCGTGAGCCATGTCCAACCGAGCAGCGCGACGGCGCCGCGTCGCGCCCATCGGCCGGCGAATCCTGAAGGGGGTCGTTTCTGCGTCGGAGGCGTCATTGAGTTCTCCTACGTACTGCCGGCGATCCGGGTTCTGCCGGGCGTCCAGACGAGGATCCGGACTCTGCCGGAGACGAATGCGATCTCGGCGACGACGCTGCGCTCGAGGCCGGCGTAGGTGGCGCGCGCGGTGGCCTGTTTGCGGCCGTCCGGCAGGGTCACGATGCGGCTCTCGAGCGTGCCGCCGCCGAACTCGTGCTCGGCATAGCCGCCGGCGTCGGGGTTCGCCGACAACGCTGCGAGCGCCTCCTCCAGCGCCGAGTCGACGAGGGCTCCGAGGCGCATCCGCCGGGCATCTTCCTTCTGTTCACGCAGGTCGACGGTGAGCGCCACCGACAGCAGCAATCCGGAGGTGGTGGCGATCACCAGCAGGAAGAGCACGAACAAGAGGGCGGTGCCGCGCTCGGAATCGTGGGCAGAGTTCACGGGGCGAGTCCTTCGATGCGGCTGCCGGCAAGTAGGTCCGCCTGCTCGAGCTCGTCGCCGACGCTCTTCCAGGCGGCTGTCGCGACGCGCAGGGCGCTCGCTCCGGCGGGCTTGCGCCGCTGCAGCCGCACGTGCACCACGCCTTCGTCGGTAGTCGACCAGTAGAACTCGATCATGCCGTCGAGCATCGGGCGCGTCCCGAGCAGCGCTCCGCCCGGGTCGTAGGTGCGACGGACGAGGCGGCGTTCGTCCATCTCCCAGACCTCCGTGCGGTCGGGTCT
>JBPOHI010000174.1:0-2683 GCA_052035735.1 Acidobacteriota bacterium | reverse complement strand
GGTCGGCGATGCGGGCGGCGTCGACCAGGGCGATCTCGCCCCCGGCCGCGATCTGGATCAGGCCGAGGCGCGGCCGGTAGGTGCGCTCGAAGACGAACTCGGTGTCGAGCGCGACCGCTCCCGCCCGGCTCGCCGCGCGCCAGCGCTCGACCCCGGCGGCGAGCTCGTCGGCGCGGTCGATCCACAGCGGAACGGTCAATCGGCGGACTCGCGACGAGAGGAGCTCATACGCAGAGCTTAGCCGGTTGGCGCGCGCCGCTGTGGCAAGGTCCCTCCTCAGGGCGTATCGAGCGATGGCCTCAGGCGGCTCTCCCCAGCAACCATTGCTTGAGCGCCGCTTTCGGGGCGGCGCCGACGAAGCGGTCGAGCTCCTGGCCGGACCGAAAGAGAACCATCGTCGGAATGCCCTGGATCGAAAGCGGTGCGGCGATCTCCGGGGAGTCGTCGACGTTGACCTTGGCGATGCGAACCTGGCCAGCGAGTTCGCCCGCCAGTTCCTCGAGGACCGGCGCGATCATCCGGCAAGGGCCGCACCAGGGGGCCCAGAAGTCGACCAGGACCGGAACCGATCCCGCGATGCTCTGCTCGAATTCCCGCCGGCTGGCGATGTGCTCGATGTGAATCATGATGGCCCTCCCGGGCTGCAGGCGCTGTGCCCCCGAAATGGAGGCGCTCGAAGGAAGAGAGGCTCGACGGCTCGTTCGGGTTCCCGGGAACCTCGCGCCGCCGACGAGGCTCTCAAGAAAGAACGGAGCCGCGAGGCTGCGCCGCGGCAAAGCAACGGGAGAGGGCTCGGTAGCCATGGGCGGACTGAACCGATGAGCCGGCTGGTCGTGCTGGGAGCAGGGATCGCCGGACATACGGCCGCGGCGTTCGCACGGCGCTGGCTTCCGGAGACGCATCGAGTGACCGTCATCTCGCCGTTGCCGCACTACAACTGGATTCCCTCCAACATCTGGGTGGGCGTCGGGCTGCTTCGGCCCGAGCAGGTGAAGTTCGACCTGGCGCCGGTCTACCGTCGCAATCGCATCGAATTCCGTCAGGCTCGCGCCACCGAGCTCTACCCGGAGGGGCGGCCCGGGTCACCGGAACCGTTCGTGGTCGCGGAGTCGACTCGCGATGAGGATCGGGGGGCAAGGCTGGAGATCCCCTACGATTTTCTGATCAACGCTACCGGGCCGAAGCTCGACTTCGACGCCACTCCGGGGCTCGGCCCGACGGGCCATTCGCTTTCCGTATGCACCGACTCGCATGCCGCCGCGACGGCCCGGCAACTCGACGAAGAAGTCGAGCGAATGCGTCGCGGCGAGCGTCGGCGTTTCGTCGTCGGCACCGGGCACGGCGCCTGTACGTGCGAAGGGGCCGCGTTCGAGTACATCGTCAATCTCGAGTTCGAGCTGCGAGCGCGCGGCGTGCGAGACCGCGCGGACATAGTGTGGATCTCGAACGAGTACGAACTGGGCGACTTCGGCATGGGCGGTATCCACCTGCGCTACGGCGGGTATGTGACGCCGAGCAAGATCTTCACCGAGTCGCTCTTCGCGGAGCGCGGGCTCACTTGGTTGACGCGCGCGCACGTTCACGAGGTCGCCGCCGGACGTCTCGACTACGAGACCATCGACGGCGGGCGACGTGAGCTCCAGTTCGACTTCGCGATGCTGCTGCCCCCCTTTCGCGGCGTCGGGCTGCGTGCCTTCGACGGCAGCGGAAGCGAGGTCACGGACCGGCTGTTTCAGCCGAACGGCTTCATGAAGGTCGACGCCGACTACACGCCGCGGCCCTACGACGAGTGGCGGAGCGCTGACTGGCCGCGAACCTACCAGTCGCCGGTCTATCCGAATCTGTTCGCGGCGGGAATCGCCTTCGCGCCTCCGCATGCCATCTCCCGGCCATGGAAGACGCCGAGCGGCGCCCCGGTCGCCCCGGCGCCACCGCGCACGGGAATGCCCTCCGCCGCCATCGGCAAGGCGGTGGCGAGAAGCGTCGTCGACATGATCCAGGGCGCTCCGGCGCCGACCCGCACGGCGTCCATGGCGGAGATGGGCGCGGCCTGTGTGGCCTCGGCGGGAGCCAATCCCTTCACCGGAACCGCCGCCTCGATGACCGTGTTTCCGATCGTGCCCGACTTCGAGCGCTACCCCGAGTACGGTCGTGACCTGCGGCACACGTTCGGAGAGATCGGACTCGCCGGACACTGGATCAAGATCCTCCTGCACCACATGTTCCTCTACAAGGCGCGGCTGCGCCCAGGCTGGAGCCTGATACCCGAATGACCCTCGAACCCGCAGCGCCCACCCGCCCGGCCCGGCAAGCAGGTCCTGCCCTCTACGCCTCGGTTCCGACACGCTCGCGGCTGTTCTGGCGGACGTTCGTTCCCTGGCAGCTCTGGCGATTCGTCTGGATCAACCTGAAGATGTTCCGCATCATCGCCAAGAGCCACGCAGGCACCGCGGCAGCAGACCGAAGCCAACATCGGAAGTGACCGAGGGCTTGGCGCGAGCGCGCCTCGCGGGGCCCCCGCGCGAGCGCCTCTCCCTGACGGACCGTGTTCGCTCCGCTGGGGCGCGCGATGCACCCGAGGCGTGCGTCGCCGCGATCAGTAGCCCTCGCCTTCGGGAGCCGCTTGCACCTTGCCGCGGTGGAAGTGGAAGAGGAACGCGGCGTAGGCGATCGCCAGCACCAG
>JBPOHI010000088.1:0-10621 GCA_052035735.1 Acidobacteriota bacterium | reverse complement strand
CCCGGAGGTGGCGCCCCGGGTTCCAGGTGAGCCCGGGGGAAAGCGTCACCTGTTCGGCGGGGCGCAGCTCTTCGAGGTCCACGTCGTCGCCGATCTTCCAGCCGAGATGGAGCTCGAGCGTGCCGCTGGGTCGGATCGCCGCTTGTCCTTCGACGTAGAGCTCGTCGAAGCGCAGCCCGCCGATGATGCGCTCGCGGTCGGCAATCTGGGCGAAGAGGGTGGACTCGCGTCGGCCGCGGAAGATGAACCAGAGCTCGTTCAGGCGCTCGAGCGGCGAGCCGTCCTGCTGGTCGGTACGCGCGCTGTCCACGCCCAGGCTGAAGCGGATCCACGGCGCGTCGGGGGCCGCCCACCAGGTGCGCTCGACGAGCGCCTTGCCGTATCTCCGGTCGACCTGTGGCAGGAAACCCATGTCGGCCCGGAAGTCGCGGCCGACGTCCTCGTAGGCTGCAGAGAGCCGCCAGTCGCGCGAGTCGTGGTTGTAGGAAAGGAAGAACGCCCGGTCCGCGAGCTCGCCCTCCGGCTGATCGAAGTCGGCGACGATCTCCTCCGGATACTCGGTGCGCGAGGCGAGCGCCTGCACTCGCAGCGAGTCGACGGCGCCCAGGCGGAAGAGGCCATCGAGGCCGGCCACCCGGTTCGAGTAGTCGCCCCCTTCGCGCGAGGTGGCGACGACGCCGATGGCGGAGGTGATGCCGAGATCGCGCCGGTAGCGCACGACGGCGTCGGTGGTGCCCACCGGCAGCTCGGCGAGGGCCGAGCGCTCGCTGCCGGGGATGAGGAGCGTGGTGCGCGCGTCCTCGGCGACGAAGGCGCCGAAGGCCGAGGCGCCGCGCTTGCCGGTGACCTTCGTGCCCCAGTCCGGGTCGGCGACGTTGCGGGTGAAGACGACCTGGAACGGCGTGGTGAAAAGATCCGCCCCTTCGAGAAAGAACGGCCGGCGCTCGGGATAGAAGATGGCGAACTGCTGGTTCACGTCGAGCTCGAGTGCGTCGGCCTCGACCTGCGAGAAGTCGGGATTGAGGGTGCCCGAGAGGATGATGTCGGGGGTCACGCCCCAGGTGGCGGTGAGCCCGGCCTCGACGTCGAGGTCGCCCGCTTCGAGGGGGCCGTCGGGGATCTCCTCCCGCGTCTCGACGCGTTGCACCGTCAGCGTCGGATCGAGCTCCAGGTGGCGACCGGGAGAGATGCCCGCGAAGCCTGCGATCGTCGATAGCTGGCAGACCGAGCAGTTGCGGTTGCGGTCGTACGGCTCGCTCGCGAGCTCGAGCCGGTCGCGCCGCGGCTGCACGCGGGTGAAGCCGATGCCCCAGGTTTGCGCAGCGCCTGCCGGCGGAAAGCGCAGCGAGGAGAAGGGGATGGCGAGCTCGACCTCGTAGCCCCCGGCGGTGATGCGCCCGGCCGAGTCCCAGATCGCGTCCCAGGAGGTGTCCTCGTCGTCGTCGCCGCCCGGCCGCCGGGCGGCGAGGTCGTCGCGAAAAAGGTCCATCTGAACGCCGAGCGGGCTGACGTAGAACTCGAAGGCGCGCCGCCGGTCGAGGAACGGGTCGAGGCGCACGCCGACGAAATCGCCGTCGTACGCCTGGTCGCGATCGGTGAAGCGCGCGCGGATCTCCTCGGGATGCGGATCCTCGGCCTGGCATCCGACGTACAGCCGCTGGCTGTCGTAGACCAGGCGGCAGGTCGTCGCGATCGCGGCCGGGACGTTCTCGCCGGGTTGGGTCTCCCAGGCGAGCTCGACGACAGCGGCCTCCTGCCAGGCGGGTTCCTCGAGGCGGCCATCCACCTTGATGGCCGCCGTGGTCAGCGGGGCGACCCTGGGGGCGAACGTCGGCGCGCCGGAAGCCCCGGCTCTGCCCGACACCGAGGCGATCAGCAACACGGCGGGAAGGAGTGCGACGAAGTAGCGGCGGAAGCGCCGCGCAGGGGTCGGCTCTGAGAATCTCACGCTCCGGAAGCTAACATCTCGCGCCGGCGCGCGCGCCAGGAAACGGGAAAAGATGACGGAATCCGCCCTCGTCGATCGTCGGCCTCATGTTTCTCGTGCTCCATGCCTCGGCGGTGATGGCCACGAAACTGCTCGTCGCGACGTTCATGGTCCTGAACTTCTTCCTCGCGGTAGTCGTGAACGCGATACAGGCCCAGGTTTCGGAGGACCTCAAGGACGAGGGCGAAGCGCACACCCGGTTGATCCTCGACGAAGTGCGCGCGTTGCGCCGCGAAGTCGAGGCGCTGCGAGAACTGCCGAGCGGAGAGTCGGCTCGCCGCGGGAGAGAGCCACCTCGGGAAGGCTAGGGCACGGTCGCCGACCAGGCGGTGGTGCTCTGGCTCTCGAAGCCGTCGCGGAAAAGGTGGATGGGGTAGGCCCAGAGCTCGGCGCCGGTGCCGTCGTTGGCGCGGAAGAAGACGATGTCGTCGTAGACGGCAAAGGTCCGCCGAGTGCTTGTGGAGTTGTCGGGGTTCGAGGACAGCACTCCCGGGGCGATGTCCGAGACGCGCCGGGTGCCCTCCGCCGTGCCGTCGCTCCGCCAGAGCTCGCAGCCGGCGATGTCGTCGCAGGCGGCGAAGAAGAGCCATTCGCCGGCGACGGTGAGGTTGCGCGGCGCGCCGCTCTGGAATCCCGGCCAGAGATCCTTCACCAGCGTCGTGCCCTCCGCCGTGCCGTCGCTCGCGAAAAGCTCGCAGCCGGCGACGAGGTCGCAGGCGCGAAAGAAGAGACGGCCGGCGAAGAGGGTCAGCTCCTCCGGAGCGGCGCTCGCGGCGCCAGACGCGATCTCGACCAGCAGCGCGGTCGTCGCCGCCGAGCCGAGGGTCGCCCAGAGCTCGCGCCCGTGGCTGCCATCGTCGGCGGCGAAGATCGTCGAACCGAACGCGGCGATGAAGCCGGAGGGGTCGCTGCCGGTCGGGCCTGGCCGAAGGTCTCCCAGTGAGGTGGTGGTGAAGCCGCTGCCGCTGTCGAAGGCGAACCACGGCTCGCGCCCCTCGGCGGGCGTCGTCGCCGAGAGGAAGAGCGCCATCGCCGAGGGCAGGAAGAACTGCGGCGACGACGAGGCGGTGTCGGGAGCGATGTCGGCGACCTCGAGGGTGCCGGCCTCGCTGCCGTCGGAGGTCCAGAGCTCGATGCCGTGCGCGGTCGTCTGGGCGGCGAAGACCAGGCCGCCGCCGAACGGCCCGCTCGCCGCGAGGGCGCCGGGGGTGGAGCTCGCGTTGGCGGGCGCGAGGTTCGCGACCATCGCGGTCGAGGCGGCGTCGCCGTCCGAACGCCAGAGCTCGCTGCCGTTCGTCCCATCATTGGCACGGAAGTAGAGCGTGCCGCCCACCGCCGTGAGGCCGGCGGGATCGGAGCCGAAGTTCCCCGGGCGGATGTCGGCGACCCGCACGGTTCCGGAGTTCGAGCCGTCCGTCTTCCACAGCTCGCGATCGTTGCCGTCGAAGGCGGCGAAGTAGGTCGTCGCGCCGACGACCGTGAGCTCGCCCGGGTTGGCGGTGCCGGAACCTGGCGAGACGTTCTTGAGCAGCGTCGTGGCGGCCTCGGTGCCGTCGGTCCGCCAGGGCTCGGTGCCGTTGACGCCGTCGCTGGCGGTGAAGAGCAGGCCGTTCGCCGTCGCGACGAGGAAGCGCGGATCGCCGCTGAGCTCCAGGGCCGGCGTCGGATCGAGCAGCATGTGGGTACCGGCTTCGGTGCCGTCCGAGGTCCAGATTTCGTTGTTCGCCGTCGTGACCCGGGCGCCGAACAGGAACGCGCCGCCGAGCACGCCCACCGGCTCGATCGCGCTCCCGATCGGTCCGGGGCAGATCTCGCTCAGCAGAGCAGTCCCCTCCGGCGTGCCGTCGCTCCGCCAGAGCTCGTCGCCCTCCGCCGTACGCCGCGCTTGAAAGAGCAGCAGGGACCCGACCGCCTGGAAGGCGCCCGGTGAGCTGTCGCCGGCGCCCGGTTCGATGTCGGCGACCAGCACGGTGCCTTCCGCCGTGCCGTCGGTCTTCCACAGCTCCGTGCCGGTCGCCGGCTCGTCGAGGCTCATGTAGAGATCCGCGCCGAAGGCGAAGGCGCCGCTGGTGGAGATGTCGATGCCGGCGCTCCCGGGGACGATCTCGAGAATGCGCTCGGTCCCGGAGGCGGCGCCATCGGACTTCCACAGCTCGGGGCCGCTGAATCCGTCGTCGGCGATGAAGATGAGGTTCGCGCCGAGAGCGAAGAGGTCGCGGGGGTCGGCGCTCGCCGCGCCGGAGCGGATGTCCTCGACGAGCGCGGTGCCGCCGGGTGTGCCGTCGCTCGCCCACAGCTCGCCGCCGTTCGAGCCGTCGTCGGCGCGAAAGAAGAGCGTGGAGGCGACGACGGTGAGGCGGGAGGGTGTCGAACTGTCGGTGCCGGCGGCGATGTCTTTCACCAGCGTCGTGCCGGCGAACGTGCCGTCGGAGCGAAAGAGCTCGGCGCCGTTCGTCGGCGTCGTGGCGCGAAAGTAGACCGCGCCGCCCATGGCGACGAGCTCGCTGATCGCGGCGTCGGCCGGCCCGGGAGCCAAATCGCGCACCAGGACGGTGCCGCCGGGGGTGCCGTCGCTCCTCCAGAGCTCGGAGCCGTTCGTGCCGTCGTTGGCGGCGAAGAAGATCGACGAGCCGGCTGCGACAAGCAGGCTCTGCACTGAGCTCGCCGTACCCGGGCGGATGTCCTTGAGCAGGAAGGTACCCGCCTCGGTGCCGTCGGTCCGCCAGAGCTCGTTGCCACTCTCGGGAGCGAAAGCGACGAACAGGGCGATGGCGCCGAGGGGCACCGGCGTGCCGACGACCGAGCTCCCGCCGGGAACGACGTTCGCCACCCTCGTCGTACCGCCAGGTGTGCCGTCGCTTTGCCAGAGCTGTGCGAAGTCGTTGCCGCTGCGCAGCGGAAAGAGGAGCGCTCCGGCGAACGGCGCTCCCAGGCGAACCTGCATCGAGTCGCCGTTCGATTCCGTGGTGTTGATGTCGGCGACGCGGTAGGCCTGGGCGCGGGACAGCGAAGGCTGCAGCATCGCGACGCAGAGGGCGATGGCGAGGCAGGGCAAGGCAGGGCGAGTGCGGCGGTGCATGGTGTCTCTCCGTTGGCTTCGACGTTGAGGGGAATCTGAAGGAGTCCGGATCCGGTGTCGCCTGACGGCGGTCGGTCGTGAGGCCTTACCTTGGTGAGGGAGGGGCGCGCCCTCCGCTTCGGGATCGCGCCTGCGAACCGAAGCGTTGTGCTAGGTTTTGTCCGCGGCCGAGCGGCCTCGACCAGACCGCCCGGCGCCACGCTGCAGGTTTGCTGCAGCCAGTGGAGACGCCCTCTGACGATGCCTTCGCGCGCCACCCCCAGGCGATGGGTCCTCTGCCTCGACGGAACCTGGAACAGCACCTACGTGCGGCGGAGGCGAGCCGACGGCCACGAGGTCCTCAAGCCCTCGAACGTCCTCAAGCTCTGCCGCTCGGTTCTGCCGGTGGACGAGTCCGGCCGGGAGCAGGTGACCTACTACGACGCCGGGGTCGGGTCGATGTCGCCCTTCCCGGGCGCCTCGAACAGCCTGTTGCAGGTGGCGGACAGGCTCCTGGGCGGCGCCTTCGGCGCGGGTTTCGAGTCGAACATCGAAGAGGCGCTGACCTTTCTCGTCCACAACCACCGCCCCGGCGACGAGCTCTTCGTCTTCGGCTTCAGTCGCGGCGCTGCCGAGGCACAGGGACTCACCCGGTTCCTCGACTGGGCCGGCGGTCTGCCCTCGAAGCGCGACGCCTACTACCTGCCGCGCTTCTTCCGCGCCTACCTGGCGGGCCGCGGCGCCGTCGCCGCTGACGAGGTGCGGCGGGCGATCGACGCGGAGCGCGCCGCCGCGTCGAAGCCGAAGCGGCCGCTCGCCGCGTTCGAACCGGTGGACGTCGTCTTCCTCGGCCTCTGGGATACCGTCATGGCGCTCGGCTCGCGCTTCCGTGCGGCCGGCGCTTCCACCTCGACGGCCAGTCGCAGCTTCCATGTCGGAGTGCGCCCGGCCTCCTGTGTGCGGCACGCGCGCCAGGCGTTGGCGATCGACGAGGCGCGCTACGACTTCAGGCCCGAGATCTGGACCGGTTGCGCCGCCGCGCAGACGCTCGCCCAGCGCTGGTTCGCCGGCGTCCACTCGAATGTCGGCGGCGGCTACGTCGACGACGGTCTGGCCAATCTGGCCTTTCATTGGCTGCTCGGCGAAGCGGCGGCGCAGGGCCTCGCGGTGGCGAAGGAGTTCGCCTCGGCCTACAACGGCTTCGCGCAGGATCGCCTCTACCGCTCCGAGTCGTGGCTCTACCGCCTGCTCGACGGGCTGCGGCTGCGCTTCGGACGCGGCAGGAGAAGCCTCACCGGTTGGCCGGAATCGTCGCGTCTCAGCCTCGCGGTCTCGGTGATCCATCGACTGCAGGCAGACCCGAAGGAGAGGCGAGCGAACGGTGAGTGGCGTTTTCCCGACCTGCGCCAGGCCTACCGGCCCGAGAACCTGTTGGAATTTCTTGCCCGGCAAGACGATCTCGACGCCTATCTGGCGAGTCTCGGCCTCGGCGAGGCCCGCTCGCGGGCGCTTCCGCCGGACGTGCTGCGGCGAATCGAGCTGCTGCGCGCAAACGGCTGAGGAGAACCCGTCCTCCTCGCGCTCTGTCCCTATCGCTGCGCGCCCTCTGCCGGCACCTCCTGCGATCGGGCGAGCTTCGCAGCCACCGTGCGCAGCAGCACGTCGAGAGTGAACGGCTTCTGCAGGAAGTCGTAGCCGGGGGGCAGGATGCCGTCAGGACCGAGCGCGTCCTGCGTGTAGCCGGACATCAACACCACCTTCATTCGCGGCTGCTCGGCGAGGAGTCGCGTGGCGAGCTCCCGTCCGTTCCTCCCCGGCAAGACGACGTCGCTCAGCAGGAGATCGATCCGGCCCGGATTCGCTGCGCTCAGGGCGCTCGCGACATCGGCGTCGCCAGCCGTCATCGCGGAGTAACCGGCGCGCGTCAGCGCGCTGGCAGCGAGCCTGCATAGCGCCGGCTCGTCCTCGACCACCAGCACGCAGGGCGCGGCCGGAGACGGCAGATGAGCTGCGGTTGACGCTGCCGGTCGCACGGCAGAGGGCGCGAGAAGCGGCCGGAAGGCGAGCGGCCTCGCCGCGTCGGCGGCTGAGGCCTCTCCCGCGAAGGGCAGCTGCAGGCAGAAGGTGCTGCCCTTGCCAGCTTGGCTCGCCACGCTGATGTCGCCGCCGCTCTGGAGGACGAAGCCGTAAACCGTCGCCAGCCCGAGGCCCGAGTGGCTTTCACGGCCCTTGGTGGAGACGAACGGCTCGAACAGACGCTGGCGAATCTCGGGGGAGATCCCCGGGCCGCTGTCCGTAACTTCGAGCCTGGCGAGCGTGGCGGCGTTCGAGGCCGCCTCGCCGAGCCTCGGCCGGCCGGGGGCGCGAGTCGTAACGAGCCGCAGACGACCCGCGCCGGACATCGCCTCGACCGCATTGGCGATGAGCTCCTGCACGGCGCGTTCGAGCTGGGGGGCGTCGGCGAGCACCGGCTCGAGGTCCGCTGCGAGCGCAAGCTCGACCGAAACGGCCGCCGGCACGGCCGCGGCGCGCCGGCGCACCAGCGCGTTCAGGTCGACGGCGCCGGGCCGGAGGATCTGACGCCGGCTGACTGCCAGCAGCTGCCAGGAAAGCTCCGCCGCCTCCCGCGTCGCGGTTGCGATCTCGTCGATCTCGGCGAGGCCGGGAGTTTCCGGGCCGTGGGACTCGGGGGTGAGCCCGGAGCGCGTCGCAGCGTTCGCGGGTCGCTCTTTCCCAAGGCTTTGGCGCAGCAGTTCGGCGTTGCCCTGGATGACCGTCAGCAGGTTGTTGAAGCCGTGCGCCGCTCGCCCCGCGACTCGCCCGACCGCTTCCATCTTGCGCATCTGCTCGATCTCGTCTCCCGCCTCGAGCAACTCGGTCGAGAGCCGCCGCGTGCGGCGTTCGAGCAGCAGGAGGTAGAAACTGGTCAGCACTCCCAGGCCGAGTACGAAACCGACCAGCAGAGCTTCCCGCGCGCTGCGCAGCTCTTCGCCGAGGACGCCCGAACGATGCAGGACGAAATGCACCGCCGGCAGCAGGAAGACGATCGCGAGCAGGGGCGCGACCTCGTTCCAGGGTGACGTCGCCGAGGGCCGGCGCGAGGCCTCCCAGTTCGGCCGCTGCATCGCCCGGGCTCTCGCTTCGGCGACCATCGCCGCGAAGGCGAGCGCCTGCGGCGGGGTCCCCCAGGCTTCGGGGATTCCCGTGTCCAACCCGAGATAGTGCAACAGGTCCAGCAGATCGACGGCGGTCCAGGTCGTCCAGGCCAGCGCGAGCAGGCCGTAGATCTCGCGCCAGTAGGTCGCCCGCATCTGCATCGCGAGCAGGAGGAAGCGGCCGAACAGCAGGAGGTCGAGAGCGACGATCAGCAGCGAGGAGAGCTCGAGCTGCGGCGTTCGATCGGCGCCGGCGAGCGGCAGGACCACGATGTAGGCGAAGAAGAAGAGCAGGACGACAGCGCCGCTCGCGAGACCGAAGCCGTAGCTCGGATCGCTCCGGCTCCACCCAGGAGGCAGGTGCGGGCGGCCCAGTGCTACCGCCAGCATGCAGAGGTAGAAAAGGACGAAGAGGAGGTCGCCGGTCGCGGAGACCCACGGATCTTCCCAGCCGCCGGCGACGAAGTAGACGACTTGGGCCGAAAGCCAGGAGGCGAGTCCGGCGGTCAGCAGGAGGCCGTGCCGGCGGAGCTCCGGATGCTCGACTCTCCGCCCCTGGTACTGCGCGGCGATCGCCAGAACGAGCAGGACGACGTCGCCCCAACGCGAGAGGTCGGCCTGCACCGGGCCGCTCAGATGATCCAGGAAGGGAGTAACGACCAGCGCCAGCAGCACGAGGCCGGCGGCGAGGAGCACGAACGGGTCCGCCGCGAGCCGCTTTCGCAGGCTCGCGGGCATCGGGCTGGCGGCCGTTGCCGGGCCGCGCTCGACTTCGCCTTCAGGCGACGGAGTCCGGAACGGCTCCGGGCTCTTCGCTGGCTGCGCCATCGCGACTCCTCTAGCCGAACAGGATAGCAGGCCGCTTTCGGCGCAGGGGCTCGGCCCGCGCCGGTCAGCCTCTAGGGCCGTGCGCCGCAGTTGAAGACGACCGGCGTGCCGTTCCAGCTCGCGCTGAACAGTCCGTCCGCGCCGAGCGTCGGCTGCACCCAGGACTGCCCTGTGCCGGAACCGAGCTGCGCCCAGCCGAAGCTGAACGGAATTCCGAGCGTGGAGACGCTCACCCGCTGCGTGACGAGGGGGAAGGCGCCGTCGCCGAAGTTGTAGGCGTTCTCGCCGGCCTCGTCGAGGGCGACGTTGTTCGAAGTCGCGAGCGGATACCAGGCCGGCTCGCTGCCGCAGGCGGGGTAGGTCACCTGCACGCCGGGGTCGCGCCAGACGATGAGATCGGCGGCGCCCGCGAACGGGCCACCGTTGAGGAATCGCTGGTCCCAGAGGCGCGGCAACGGCACGCGATCGTCGCGCCCGTCCCAGGCGCTGAAGCGGCCGTAGAACGTGTAGATCCCGGTCCCCGGGAAAGCTGCCGTGCTGGCCCACAGCGCGATGGCTTCGGAGCCCTGCGCGGCGGCGTTGGCGGCATCGATGTAGACCACGTCGCCCCAGAGGACGTTGCTGTTGACCGCGATGCCGGTGGCGGCGCCGTTGTCGAAGTACGGGTAGGTGGTGTTCTTCGGGGTGAAGCTCGGGTCGAAGCCTTCGACGCCGCTGCACTGATCGACGACGTCGACGGTGATGTAGCCGCGCGCGATCTGGTCGGGATGCGGACTGCCGGCGCAGTTGGACGCCAGCGGTCCGTCGATTCCGGTGTGGTCGGCGGCGAGTTGTGCGCGCTGCTCGGCGGTGAGCGCCGGGTTGGTGTGGCTCGGCGGATGGGCGGCGCAGAGCGGAATCGTCGACAGATCGACGCCCTCGCCGGTCGACGGCAGGATGCCGTTGAAGACATCGCGCAGGTTGAGCGTCTGCACGGCGAACGGCTCGAGGTAGACGTCGAACGCGATCGTCGGAATGCCCCAGTCGGTCCACAGGATGAAGCGCGTCAGCGCAGGGGCGCCGCTGCCGTTCGCGGCGGAAAGCACGGTGGTCACGTTGAGCGGATTGGCGAGATCGAGCTCGAAGTAGGGGTAGAGCAGGGTCGCTCCCAGGCCGGGCCCGATCTGGCAGGCGCCGCCTCCGGGTTGAGCGAAGGCGGAACCGGCGGCGAGCAGCAACGCGAGAGCGGCGGCGGACAGACGGATTCGATGCATACGGGTCCCCCCAGAGTGACAAACGTTCAGGTCGATCGCCTCGCGGCGACGGCGACGAGGAAAGTGTACTCCTTCGGCGCGCCGCCCCAGCAACGGCACCTGCCGGGTTCTCCGCGGCCATGCTTCCTTCGACGGTTCCATCCTGTCCCCGAGGCCTGGTTTTCGACGGTTAGTGAAGGACAGGAGCCCTCATGCCCAGCCGCTCGTCGCTCTTTCTGGCTTTCTCGCTCGCCGCCGCGACATTCTTCCTGCCCCCCGCGCTTGCGCCGGCGGCCGCTGCCGAAGGAGATCTCGATGTGGGCTTTGCCGGCGATGGCTCCACCTACTGGGAGATCCTCAA
>JBPOHI010000075.1:0-3380 GCA_052035735.1 Acidobacteriota bacterium | reverse complement strand
GTCTGGGACCGCCTGGACGACGACCCGGACCTCCGGAACGACATCGTCATCGCTGGAGGCGCTGGAACCACCGCAGGCTACTGCGCCGTCAACGCCGAAGGCTCGAGCTTCGCGTGCGCGCAGGATGCGACCTTCATCTCCTACTGGTACGCCGACGTCGAGCTCCGGGGCAGCACCATCTACCTGGGCGGTACGATCAAGGGGAGCGGCACCAACCGGGACTTCTTCATCGAACGACATCTGACGACGGCGTTTCCATGGCCGCTCGACGCGAGCTTCGGTACGGGCGGCGTGGGGATCTTCAACTACGATGTGCCCGGCGGCACGGGTCGAGACGAGCTCAACGCCTTCGAGGTCACCGCCGACGGCGAGATCATCCTGGCCGGCTCGCGCTCGAACGCGGAGGGTGATCAGGACCTGTTCTGGCGGAAACTGAACCCCACCGCTACCGCGACGGTGTACGAGGGCTTCTACGACGAGATCGGTGCGTCCGAGGACCTCGCCTGGGGCCTGGCGGTCGCCCCCGACGAGTCGTTCTATCTGGCTGGCTCGACCGTCTCGCCTCCGAACATTGCCAGCCAGTTGCGCTATGTTCTGCCGGATGGGACATCCCCTGTGGGGTTCTCGGACGGCAGCATCGCTGCGTTCACCGACGTCGTCCTGCAGTCGGACGGCAAGCCGGTAGTCATCGCGCCCGGGAACGGGACGCCCCCGGGATTCCGCCTCTTCCGCTACCTCCCGGGCTCTCTGGTCGAAGACACCTCGTTCAGTGGCGGGCAGGTCCAGTACACCTTCACCGACGGCCCCGGCGCGGACGCGTCGCTGGGCCGTTCGCTGGCGCTCCAGAACGGCAAGATCCTCGCCGTGGGCGAAGCGGAGTGGAACGATCCGGACTTCGACTTCGGCGTCATGCGGCTCGACTCCAGTCCGATCTTCTTCGACGGGTTCGCGACGGGAGGTCTCACGGCCTGGTCGTCCGTGGCGCCGTGAGGCCGAGCTCCGTCGCTCGCGCTTCCAGCTTTTCCTCCTGAACGAAGGGAAGGACCGCCGTACCTGGCACTCTCTTCGCCCGCTGTCTCCTTTCTCGTCCTCCTACGATGGTTGGGGGAAACTCAGCACGCGAAACGCTCATCTCCGCGCGGGGGCTACGGGAACGAGCTCTTGTGTGCCCGGTCCTTTCCAGTCTCACGGCGCAGATCCGATCGGGCGCTTCTCCCTTGGCTCGGGCGGCGTCATCAGCTCGCGGATGGCGTCGAACACGATCTTGAATTGCGCGTCGTACTTCTTTTCCAAGTTCGCCAGCTTGCGGGCGAGGTCGGCATTCGAAGCGAGCATCTGCCGCAATCGGACAAAGGCGCGCATGATCTCCACGTTGACCATGACGGCGCGCGGGCTACGCAGCACGCTGGAGAGCATCGCTACGCCCTGCTCAGTGAAGGCGTAGGGCGCGTACTTGATGTTCTGGCCCCGCTTCAAGATCACGGATTGTGATCTTGAAGCGGCAGCATCGGTTTCGTTCAGGGTCACAGATCGGACTCTCAGGTTGGCCGACTCTTCCGCTGTGAGTTGGAACATGAAGTCTTCCGGAAAACGATCGATGTTGCGCTTGACTGCCTGGATAAGGCCACGGGTTTCGACTTCGTAGAGCTTGGCCAGGTGGGTGCTGAGCATGACCTTCTGCCCGCGGATCAGAAGAATCTGCGATTCGATGCGTTCCAGCGCGACGACCACCCGCTTACCCGTCATACCCGATCTCCCCCAAGTTGGCTGCGATCGCAGCATCCAGCTTCGCGGCCTCGGCCTGCTGCTCGCGCAACGTCAGTGTGAGAGCTCTGCCGCCAAGAACTCTTGTCGATAGGTAAGACGGAATCGGGCGTGCGGAACTGGCGGCGAGGGTAAGCCGATGACAAGCACCCGCGCTGGGGCGGTCTTGGGCCCGTGCCGCTTCCAAGTCGCCGGCTGCGGGGCGCTTGCGGTGTCGGGTTTCTTGCGCCGATCTCGATCCATCTCCCAGACAGAACCTTCGGCCGCTCGCTCGGCGGCGGGGAGAAACTGGGGGGCAGGTTGGCGAACGCGCGGATGGCGGACTCTCGATTCTCGTGGCGGGTGGCCTCACGGCTCGCGACCCTCGTCGCCTTGGCGACAACCCTCGTCGGCCTGATGTACGAGGCCAGCAGCGGGGCGGCGGAGGCGGCGGCGCTGCCTTCGGTCGGGCTCTCCTCGGTGCGGGCGCAGCGGTTCGGGCGGGCGGATCTGCCGAACGCCAACGCTCTCGGCGGAGACTCCTTCGGATTCGCCTTCGCGTCGGCCGATTTCAACGGCGACGGCGTCGACGATCTCGCGACCGGCGTGCCGGATAGCCGGGGGCCGGCGCCGTTCGTCGACGCGTGCGGCCAGGTCGTGGTGCGCTACGGCGTCCGTGGGCGCGGGTTGGATCGCGTCTCCCCGCCGACCGTGCTGGGACAGTTCACCAGCGGCGGCGCCGAGGCCGAAGACCGCTTCGGCCGGGCCCTCGCCGCCTGCGATTTCAACGGTGACGGCATCGCCGACCTCGCGGTCGGGGTGCCCGACGAGGACCGCCTGTTCTCGACCTTCAACTTCCCCGATGCCGGCGTCGTCTCGATCTACCTGGGTTCGGCCGCCGGACTCGCGACCACGCCGTCGATCACGGTCGGCCAGTCGACCGCGACGGGGCTTCCCGAATCCGACATGCACTTCGGCGAGATCCTCGCTTGCGGCTACTTCGACGGCGATGCCTTCGCCGATCTCGTCGTCGGCGTCCCCGATCATGCCGTGGGAGATCTCGAGCAGGCGGGGATCCTGCGCGTCTTCCGCGGCGCGGGGACGGCGCTCGGGCTCGCCCCGGTGCCGTACCGCCTCGATCAGGACTCGGCGGGGATCGACGATACGGCCAGCCTCCAGGATCGTTTCGGCGCCTCGCTCGCGGTCGGCGACTTCGACGCCGACGGCTTCGACGACGTCGCGACGTCGGTGCCGGGCGAGAACTTCGGTTCGTTCGCGCCCGCCGCGGTGCACATGCTCTCCGGCGCCGCCGGCGGTCGGGGGGCCGCCGGACGCGCCCCGCTGATCGCCGGGCCGAGCCCCGCCCAGGCCTCCTCCTGGGGGCGGTGGCTGGCGAGCGGTGACTTCGGCGACGACGGCTTCGACGATCTGGTCATCGGTGGTCCCGAGGACGACACCCCGCTCGCCAACACCGGAGCGGTCTACGTGCTGCAGTGGACGACCGGCGTTTTCGACCTCGCGAGCGCCGTGCGTCTGACCGCAGAGGAGATCTTCGGCGGCAGTGCGAGCCTGCCGGGCGAGTACTTCGGCGATGCGCTCGCGGTAGGCGACTTCAACGGCGATCGCCACGACGATCT
>JBPOHI010000096.1:0-6669 GCA_052035735.1 Acidobacteriota bacterium | reverse complement strand
GGGATTCTGGTTGGCGAGGTTGGTCGGCGCGATGAACCACTCGAAGCACTCGATGTAGGTCGTCGGCGTACCGGCGCCGGCGTTCATGTTGCGGCAACCGATCCAGCGCGCGCCCGGAGCCATGCCGACCTGATTTCCAGCGCCGTCGTCGCCGACCATCGTCCCATGGTGTGCGTGCCGTGGTCGTTGTCGTCACAGGGCACGGGAGAGTCCGCGCCGCAGCTGCTGCCGCCGGTGTGGATGGCGTCGTGCCAGTGGTAGTTGTGGTCGGCCGAGGCGCCGTTCCAGCCGCGATACTTGCCCTTGAGAGCCGGATGGTCCCACTGGTAGCCGGTGTCCTGGCCGGCGATGACGGCCCCCTGGCCGGTGATGCCCAGCACGGTCCAGACGTCGTCGGCGTTGACCTTGAGGATGTTCCATTCGATGGCATCCGGCGCCTCGGGCGCCGCCCCCTCGGGGTCCGCCACCGGCTTGGTCAGCACCAGCTTCGGGTTGGCATCCAGCCGCGCCACGTCGGCGCGCGCCGCGAGCCGCGCCGCCAGCGCCGAATCGCCTTCGGTCCAGATGAAGTTCACCACCCAGAACGGCCGCGCCGGCGCACCCAGACGCGCGAGCTCGGCGAGGAGCGGCCCCTGCGTGCGCGCCGCCGTCGCGGTCAGGCGCTCGAAAACGAAGCGCCCCTTCTCCGCCTTGGTCGCGAGCGCAGCCGCCGGCGCGAGGTCGGCCTGCTCGGCGAGCACGACCAGCATCTCGACGCGACCCGTGGCGCTGCGCTCGAAAGCACGCGCGAGTCCGGGGGAGATCTTGTCGGCGGAAGCCGGTACAGCGGAGTGAACGGAGGAACCGGGCAGCGCGAGGGCGAGGGCGAGGACAAGGGCAGTCGAGCGGGACATCGAACCTCCGGCGTCAGAGTGGATTCGGATGGAGGCCCCGATCCTATCGCCAGTCGAGGGCTTCCCGCGCGCCCCGATCTGGCACCCCACCCGCGACGGGTGGAACGACCCAGGTGCCTGTCCCCTGCCTGCGGCGTTCGACGTATGGGATCGCAAAGGAGAATCCGATGCGCCTCCATCGATCCGCCAGGTCTGCTCCGCTCGCTGTCACCCCCTGCCTTCTCGCCCTGCTCGTCGCCCCGCTCGGAGCGGTCACCCCAATCACGCCGCAGAAGACCGGTGGCAAGGTGACCGTCAACGGCAAGCCGCTCGGAGTGAACCACGCCTACCTCTTCCACGCCCCCGACAACTGGGAGGAGAAGCAGGTGAATCCGGTCGTGCTGATCACCGCTCAGCCGCTCGACGTGGCGAAGCTCCAGCAGGCCAAGACCCTGCGCGACGCGCTGCAGTTCGCGCCGCAGCGGGTGGTCGTCGAGGCTCGCCCAGGCGGCAAGGCCGACATCTCGATCTGCCACCCCGCCTTCGGCGACGGCATGTGCTACTCGACCTCGGTGATGGGCGCCGACGAATGGAAGGAAGAGCCGGCCGCGCCCGGGCACTTCGGCGGCCACCTGCGTGTCTTCGGCGGCCAGGCGTGGAAAGTGTTCGAGAAGTACGACCTGTTCTACGACCTCACCTTCGACGCCACCCCGGTCACCGACTTCCAGAGCCGGCGCTGACCTTCCCCGCCTGGCGGGCGCCGCGGCGCTTCGTCCAGGCGAGCGCGGCGCGCGTACAGGAGAGATGCGCCTCTCACCGCTCTCCGGCCCGCCCCTCCTCACGGCTGCGTTGCTCCTTGCCTCGCCGGTCGTCGCGGCCGACGGAGAGCCCCCTCCCCGGATCCTCGCGGCGGACACCCAACTGTCCGCCGCGGGGCTGCTCGCCGACCTCGAGATTCTCCGCGACGCCTACGGCGAGCTCCATCCGGGTCTCCGGCGCTACAACACGCCGGAGCAGCTCGACGCCGGCTATCGCGAGCTCGCCAGGGAGTTCTCCCGCGACCGCACCCTGGCGGATGCCTACCTCGCCCTGGCCCGCTTCGCGGCTCGAATCCGCTGCGGCCACACCTACGCGAACTTCTACAACCAGTCGGAGGCGGTGCAACGGGCCCTCTTTCGCTCTCCCCGCCTGCCGTTTCATTTCCGTTGGTTGGCGGAGCGCATGGTCGTCGAGCGCAGCTTCGCCGACGATCCGCGACTGCGCGCCGGCACCGAGATCCTCGCCATCGACGGCCGGCCGGTGGGTGAGATCCTGCGCGCGCTGCTCCCCCTGGCGCGCGCCGACGGCGGCAACGACGCCAAGCGTGCGAGCTCCCTCGAGGTGCGCGGCTACGATCGCTTCGAGGCGTTCGACATCTACTTCCCACTGCTCTTTCCGCCGCCCTCGGCGACGTTCGAGCTCTCGCTCCGCAACGGCGAAACCCAGGCGCCGGAGAGCCTGCGGGTTTCCGGGCAGTCGCTCGAAGCGCGCCTCGCGGCGATGCGTGCCGGCGCCGATCCCGGGCCGGAGGGGGCCGGCTGGACCCTGACCTTCCCGCGACCCCGGGTCGGGCTCCTGACGATGCCGACCTGGGCGCTCTACGATTCGCAGTGGAACTGGACCGCCTTCGTCGATGACGCCTTCGCGAAGCTCGCCGCCGCAGGCGCTTCCGACCTGGTGATCGACCTGCGCGGCAACGAGGGCGGCCTGAGCGTCGGTGACGCGCTCGTCGCGCACCTCATCGACCGCGACCTGCCGGCCAACCCGGTGCTCCGCAAGGTGCGCTATCGCAGCGTGCCGGAGCGCCTCCTGCCCTACCTCGACACCTGGGACCGCTCGTTCGACCACTGGGGGAAGGACGCGGTGGCGGCGGAGCACGGCTTCTATCGCCTCGTCCGCTATGACGACGATGCCGCCGGCGCGATCTTCCGGCCGCGCGGTCCGCGCTTCGGAGGGCGGCTCTGGGTGCTCATCGGCGCCGCCAACAGCTCGGCGACGTTCGAGTTCGCCGGAGAGGTGCAGCGCCACGGGCTCGGCACGCTCGTCGGCCAGCCGACCGGCGGCAATCAGCGGGGCATCAACGGCGGGGCCTTCTACTTCCTTCGCCTGCCGCACTCCGGCCTCGAAGTCGATCTGCCGCTGATCGCCATCTTTCCGGACGGCGACCGGCCCGACGCCGGCCTCCAACCCGACATCGCGGTGGCCCCGACAGTCGCGGACATCGCGAGCGGCCGGGACGTCGAGCTCGCCGCCGTCTTCGAGCGTATCGCCCGCCCGCGCTGAGCCGGCCCGAACCTCACCCGCAGCCGGGGTTGCTATCCTCCCTGTCGATGAGTGCGCCGAGAGTTTTTCAGAAGGTCTCCGATGCCGTCGGTGACACGCCGATGGTGCATCTCCGCCGGGCGGTGCCCGGCTTCGCGGGCGAGGTCTACGCCAAGCTCGAGTTCATGAATCCGATGGGAAGCGTCAAGGACCGCATCGCCCGCCACATGGTCGAGCAGGCGATCGCCGACGGGCGACTGCGCCCCGGCGGCACGGTCGTCGAGGCGTCGTCGGGCAACACGGCGATGGGCCTCGCGATGATGGCAATCGAATACGGCCTGCGCTGCGTCATGGTAGTGCGCAAACAGACGAGTCCGGAGAAGATCGACGCGCTGCGTGCCATGGGTGTCGAGCTCGTGCTGGTCGACGGCGATCTGCCGCCGGAGCATCCCGAGAGCTACAACCGCATGGCACGCCGCCTCGCCGCCGAGATCCCCGGCGCCTTCTTTCCTGACCAGCACAACGACCGCACCAACAACGAGGCGCACTACCGTTCGACCGGCCACGAGATCTGGCGCCAGATGGAGGGCCGGATCGACTGGTTCGTCGCCGGCATCGGCACCGGCGGCACGGTCTCCGGCGTGGCGCGCTATCTCAAGGAGCAGGATCCGAAGGTCAAGGTCCTGGCGGTCGATATCGCCGGCTCGGTGTTCACCGATCACTGGAAGTACGGCCAGCGGGTGACGCCGAGCCGCACCCTCGTCGAGGGTCTGGGCGACGAGGAGATCATCGGTTGCCCGGAGTGGGAGCGCCTCGACGACATGGTGCAGGCGACCGACCGCGACGCCATCCTCGCGGTGCGCGAGCTGGCGCGGACGGAGGCGATCTTCGCCGGCGGCTCCTCGGGCGCGACCCTCTGGGGCGTCCGTCAGCTCGCCGCCCGCCTCACGGCCGCCGGCACGGCGAAGGGATCCCGCATCGCGACCCTGTTCGCCGATTCCGGCAACCGCTACCTATCGACCGTCTACAGCGACACCTGGATCGCCCGTCAGGGCTGGAGCTGAGGCCAAGGCCCCGGCGAGGCCCCAGGCTGCTATCTTCCGCCTCTGGAGCCCGCTGGCCGCGGAAGCTCCGGAGCGGAGCGCCGGCCGGCGAAAAAAACGCCCCCGGGGGGGGACTCACGATGACGACCAAGAAGAGCGGCGCCGCGCGCTGGGTGTTTCGCGCGCAGCAGGCGGTGGCCGACCATCGGCTGCGGGTTCGCAAGGCGGGCGAGCTCCCTCCGCCCGCCCGTCGCGAGCCCGGCGACATCTCCGCTCCGCTCATCTGCAAGGCGGTCTTCGAAGAGGTCTGCGTCCTCGCCAACGGCGATGTCGTCTGTTCGTGCGCCGACTCGGTGGGCCTGCGGGTCTACGGCAACATCCGGCGACAGACGCTCACCGAGATCCTCGCCGGACCGATGTTCCGCGAGATCCGCGAATGGCAGCTCGCCTCGCGGCCAGATCGCTGGTGCCCGGCGATCTCCGGCGACTGCCCGCTGCGCGTGCACCGCGCAACGGCGCTCGATACCGCCCTCGGCCACCTGCCGCGCATGCTGCAGCTCGAGCCGACGTCGCACTGCAACCTCAAGTGCCCCGCCTGCCCGGTGACCGAGTTCGGCACCGATCCGCGCTATACCGCGGACCGCACCGGCTCGCTGACGCTCGCCGAGATGATCGCCATCTTCGAGCAGTTGCCGTCGCTCGAGAAGGTGCTGTTCTACAACTACGGCGAGGCCTTCCTGCACGCCGACGCGCTGCCCCTGCTGCGCTGGCTGCGCGAGCACCGCCCGGGGCTCGCAATCCACCTCAGCACCAACGCCCTCGCGCTCACCGCGGCGCGGGTGCGCGAAGTGGTCGCGGAACGTCTGGTCGACCGGATGCTGTTCGCGATCGACGGTGCGCGACCGGAGAGCTACGCCCGCTACCGCGTCGGCGGCAAGCTCGACAAGGCGTTGGGCGCGATGCGCCAGATGGTCGCCGAAGCCAAGGCCGCCGGCACCCGCGACCGCTTCGAGATCTGGTGGCAGTACATCCTCTTCGAATGGAACGACTCCGACGAGGAGCTCGCGGAGGCCCGCGAGATCGCCGCCGGCATCGGCGTGCCGATCGAGTGGGTCGTCACCCACACCCCTGGAGCGTCGCAGAAGTACCTGCCCGGCAGCGACGCCCTGGCGGCGCTGGTCGGCGGAGAGCGCGCCTTCCGCGCCCTCTCCTGCGACCTCAAGGGGGCCGAGATCGTGCGCGCCGGCGGCTACGAGGCGCTGCGCCACCGCGCCGATATCCGCCCGCGCCGCGCCGCGCTCTCCGGCCGCCCCGGCGAGCGGCTCCTCCTCCCTGTCGCCGTGCGCCACGATGGACTGGCGGCCTGGGGTGGCCCCGGCGCCGGTTCCTACCGGCTCGGCGTGCGCCTGCTCGACACCGACGGCAGAGCGCTCGCCGAGCTGCGCGGCGTCCAGGTGCCGCCGGGCGTCCTGCCCGGAGCCAACCTCCAGTTCTTCATCGAAATCGACTTGCCGCAGACCCTCGGCGCCTACCACCTGCTGATCGACATGGTGGAGGAAGGGGTCTGCTGGTTTTCCGAACGCGGCAGCAGTCCGGCGATCTGCGCGCTCTCGGTGGTCGCGGAGGCGCCCGCGAGTCTGCGCCCGCCCGATCTGGTCGAACCGGCACTCGTCGCCCTCGCCGGCGCCGTGGCCGGCGCCGATCTCGCCGAGGCACGCTCCAAGCTCGCTTCGGGCGGAGCCGTCGAAGACCTGCTGGTCCTGCTGCGCAGCCGGGACACCCTGCCGCTCACCGCGGAGCTCGACCTGCGCTCGCGTCTCGGCGAAGGCCTGCCGGCCTGACCTTCGGCGGCGCGGTTTCGGACCGCTACCAGCGCCGGCCGAAGAGGCCGCGCAGGGCCTGTGCGAGGCGCCAGACCCGGGAGGAGCGCATCGCCGCGAGCTCGGCTTCGAGCGCGGCGATCTCGCGGACGGTCGCTCCGGCGCCGCGCGGCGAGGCGAGCGCTTCGGCGCCGAGGCGGCTGGGCGGCGCCAAGCCCCCTGCGGGGACCTCCCGGTCCGCGGCGAGCGGCCGGGCGAGAATGGCCGTGAAGTCGCTGGCCAGGAATCCCGCGTCGACGAGCACCGTCTCGACAGCGGCGAGCAGGCGGAGGATCGCGACGTCCTTCTCGTCGTCGGGGTCGAAGTTGCGGATGATGTTCTCGAGCAGCAGGTTGAGCAGCGTGCCGCCGTAGTCGATACGCACGGCGATCTCGAAGCTTCGTTCGAGCTCGGCCAGGATGAGATCCGAGCGAATCGCTTCCGACGGGTCGATGGCGTTCCATTGTTCCACCGGCCAGACCAGGTAGTCGCGCTTCACGATGCCGTTCGCCGTGTCGCGGCAGAGCGACTCCGGCAGCGCCGCGAGCAGCGCGCGCACGGTCGCGAGCTGCGCTTCGGGATACTGGAACTGCC
>JBPOHI010000186.1:0-14400 GCA_052035735.1 Acidobacteriota bacterium | reverse complement strand
TGACGATCGGCACGATCGCCGAGGGGAAGTGCCAGAGGAAGAGCAGGATGACCAGCGATACGACGATCATCTCGAGCACCAGCTCGTGCTTCAGCGTGTCGAGGGCGCGCAGGATGAGGTCCGAGCGATCGTAGGTCGTCACGACCTCGACGCCCTCGGGCAGGCTGGCCGCGAGGTCGTCCAGCTTCGCCTCCACCCGTCGGATGACGTTCAACGCATTCTCGCCGTGGCGCATCACGATGATGCCGCCGACAGCGTCGCCCTGGCCGTCGAGGTCGCCCACGCCGCGCCGCGACTCGGGACCGAGCTCGACCGAGGCGACGTCACGCACCCGGAGCGGCACCCCCGAGGGCCCGGCCCGCAGCACGATGTCGCCGAATTCGTCGACGGTTCGGGCGTAACCGCGGATCCTGACCATGTACTCGGCGCCACTCCACTCGATCAGCCGCCCGCCGCTCTCGTCGTTCGAGGCCTGCACCGCCGCCACGACCTCGCCGATCGGCACACCGTAGGAGGCGAGCCGGTTCGGATCGACGACGATCTGGATCTGCCGGACGTAGCCGCCGATCGAGGCCACCTCCGCGACGCCCGGCACGCCTTGCAGGGCGAAGCGCAGCGTCCAGTCCTGGAGCGCGCGCAGCTCGTCGAGCGAGTGCCGGCCCAGCCGGTCGACGAGCGCGTACTGATAGACCCAGCCGACTCCGGTTGCGTCGGGGCCCAACTCGGTTCGCACCCCTTCCGGCAGCGTGCCCTGGATCTTGGAGAGGTACTCGAGCACCCGCGAACGCGCCCAGTAGAGATCGGTACCGTCCTCGAAGATGACGTAGACGAACGAGTAGCCGAAGTCCGAGAAGCCGCGCACCGCCTTCACCGCCGGCGCCCCCAGCAGGGCGCTCACGATCGGATAGGTGACCTGGTCCTCCAGCAGATCGGGCGCCCGGTCCCAGCGCGACAGGATGATGACCTGGGTGTCGGAGAGATCGGGCAGCGCATCGAGGCGGATCGTCCCCAGGATCGCGACGGCGACGACGCAGAGCATCGCCACCGCGAGCAGCACGAGCGCGCGGTTCGAAGCGGAGAATGCGATGACGCGGCGGATCACCGGTGCGTTCCGTCCGAATGCGGCGTCGGCGCGGTTCCGAGCGGCCGCGGCGCCACGCCGCGGATCCGCGACTCGGCGTCGAGCAGGAAGTTGGCACGTGTCGCGACCCTCTCGCCCGCCTCGACGCCGCGCACGATCTGGATCGAGTCGCCGCTGCGCTCGCCAGTTTCGACCTCGCGCGGCTCGAGCCTCGCGGCGGCGATCTCGACGAACACCGTCTTGCGGAGACCGGAGTCGATCACCGCCGACGCCGGTACGAGCACTCCTTCGCCGAGCTCGATCTCGAGCTCGACATCGACGAACATCCCGGGCCGGAGCGCGAATCCGGGATTGGGCAGCTCGAAGCGCGCGGTGAGGGTGCGCGCGGCGGCGTCGACCGTCGGATAGACGTAGCTGATCTTCGCCGTCAGTCGCTTCTGCGGGTCGTAAGGCAGGTGGATGATCGCCGGCTGGCCGAGCGCAATCCAGCGCGCCTCGGCTTCGAAGAAGGAGGCCTCCACCCAGACGCTCGCGAGATCGGTCACGGTGTAGAGCTCCATTCCGGGGGTGATCTCCTGACCCTCGACGACCGACTTCGCGGTCACGAAGCCGGTTGCCGGCACCAGCAGCTCGACGGTGCGCTGGGTGGTGCGCGTCCGGTCGAGCTCGACGAGGAAGCTCTCCGGGACGTCGAGCAGCTCGAGCCGGCGGCGGGCCGCGACCAGCAGCTCCTGGCCGCCGCGGCGCACTTCGGCGAGCTGCGAGCCGGCGAAGCGGTTGGCGGCGTCGCGCGCCAGCAGGTACTCGCTCTGCGCTGCGAGCAGCGCCGGCGAATAGACCGCCATGGCCGGCGCCCCCTTGCGCACGTAGAGGCCGGTCGCGTTGACATCCAGCCGTTCGACCCAGCCCGAGATCTTCGACTGCGCACGCACCTGGCGGCGCTCGTCGGCGACCACCGTCCCGGCCGCTCGCACCCTGCGCGCCAGGCGGCCGACCGTCGCGACCGCGGTCGCGGCGCCGGCCCGCCGCAGCGCCTCCGGCGCGCTGTCGAGGCTCGCACCGGCGGCGGAACCGCCCTCGGACGGCGCAGCCGAGGCTGCCGGGGGATCCATTCGCACGAGATCCATGTTGCAGATCGGACAGGTTCCGGCGTGATCGGAGAGGTACGTGGGGTGCATCGGACAGGTCCACTGTTCGGCCGCGCCGCGAGGCTGCGGAGACGAACAGGCAACGCCCAGCGAGAGCGCGACGACGGCGGCGGCGAGCAGCAGCAGAGCGAGCGAACGCTTCATGGCGTGGCCTCCGGATCGGGATCGGCGAGCGCGGCACCGGCCAGCGCCTGGGCTTCGGCCCAGACGCCGTAGCGTTCGCCCTCGGCCGCGGCGAGCTCGATGCGGGCGTGGAACCAGTCGTTGAACAGGTCGAGCACCACCGCGAAAGTCACCTCGCCGTTGATGTAGCCGATCCGCGCCGCTTCGAAGGCGGCAGCGGAACGCGGCACGATGGCTTCGGCAAGCCGCAAGAGGCTGCGCTCGAGGCGATCGCGCTCGGCCCCCAAGCGCACCGCTTCGGCCCGTCCGGCGACCTGGGCGGCGACGAGATCGGCGCGCGCCGCGGCGACCGCCATCTCGCTCGCGGCCACCTGCGGCCCCCAGCGCCGATGGCGCAGAAACGGCAGCTCCATGCCCAGCTTGAGCGTCAGCTCTGGATTCGCCCCCTCCGGCCAGAGCAGACCGCCTCCGACTCCGAAGTCCGGCTTGAGCCCGAGGCGTGCCGCTTCGAGGCGGCGCTCGGCGGCGGACAGTCGGAGACTCGCGACCTGCACGGACGGGGCCCGATCGTCGAACGGCAACGGCCCCTCGCGCACCGCAAAGACGGGTGACGGCAGGGCGCCGACGGTGAGCGGCAGCGATTCGGCACCGACACCGGCGAGCTCGGCCAGCCGTGCCCGCGCCGCCTGGAAGCGCGAGAAGACGACATCGAGCGTCTGATCGTGCTCATCCTGGGCGAGCTCGGCGGCAAGGACGGCGAGCGCGTCGCCTTGCGCCGAACCGAAGCGCGTGCTGGCCGTCGCGTAGAGCAGATCGAGCAGCTCGTGCGCTTCGGCGAGGATGCGCTGCTCGCGATCGGCGGCATAGATCCCGGCAAAGGTCCGGCGCACCTCGCCGACCAGGCGTTGCTCTGCCAGGGCGACCTCGGCGAGAGCCGCCGCGGTCTCCGCCGCGGCCGCAGCGACCAGGGCGTCCCGCTTGCCGGGCCAGCGCACCGGCTGCACGACCTCCACCTCGACGGCGAGCGGGCGCTCCGAGGTGTGCGTGAGCCCGGGCAGGGCGTTGCGCACCCAGAGCTCGAGCTCCGGGTCACCGCGCACCCCGGCCGCTTCGGCCAGAGCGAGCCGCTCGCGAGCCCGCTCGCGCGCCGCCTCGAGGACCGGCGAACCGCCGCGGGCAGCGCGGACCAGCTCCCCGACCTCGATCGAGTCAGCGCCATGAAGCGCGCGGGCAGCGAGCGCCAGCCCGACGAGGCCCACAAGGAAGATCCGCATTGACCCGCTGCTATCCTTGTTGTTTCGCATCCTGTGCTCCTCGCCTAGGCCTTCCGGCTGCGACGGGAGGGGGTTCCCGCCGGACAAGCGACTCCCGGGAGCGCAGGTTCAGATTCGCCAGACGGAGTGCAGGGCGAAGAGCCCCAGCAGGGGCGCGGTAGATGTGGCTGCGAACGAGCGGCGGGCGGCCTGCACGCGCGCCAGTTTACACCCAGCCCAGCGCTCTCCTGGCAGCACGCGCCTTCTCCCCAGCGCTATCCAGCTCTCTCCGATGCTACGCTGCCGAGCATGACCTCCGGCGCTCTCGCCTCCTCGACATCCCCCGATCGCGTCGCTCTGGTCACCGGCGGCAGCCGCGGTATCGGCCGCGCCTGCGTCGAGGCCCTGCTCGCGCACGGCTTCCGGGTGTTCTTCTGCGGACGCAGCCCCGACCTGCTCGCCTTGGCCCAGACAGAACTCTCGGAGCTCTATCCCGGCAAGGTCGCGTCGCGTCAGTGCGACGTGCGCAGCCAGGCCGCCGTCGAGGAGCTGGTCGCCTGGGTCGAAGAGCAGATCGGTCGACTCGACGTGCTGGTCAACAACGCCGGACTCGGCCGGTTCGGTCCGGTCGACGAGCTCTCCGGCGACGACTTTCGCGAGGTCCTCGAGACCAACCTGCTCGGCGCCTTTTACGCCATCCACGCCGCGGCGCCGATCATGAAGCGGCAGGGCGAGGGGTGGATCTTCAACATCGCCTCGCTCGCCGCGAAAAACCCGTTCGCCGGCGGAGCGGCCTACAACGCCAGCAAGTTCGGGCTCGTCGGCATGTCGGAAGCAGCGATGCTCGACCTCCGGCATTTCGGCATCCGGGTCGCCGCGATCTGCCCGGGGAGCGTCGACACCGACTTCGGCGGCGGCATGATGCGGTCCCCGGGGGCCGACTGGCGTCTGGCGGCGGAGGACGTCGCCCGGGTGGTGACCGACCTGCTCGACTTTCCGGCGCGCGCCCTGCCCAGCCTGATCGAGCTCCGCCCGACCCGGCCGCCGCGCAAGTAGGGCGGACGCGCCGCACACCCGTCGCACCTCGCTGCCGTCAGGGTTGGGTCGGACTCCAGGCCCCGGTTCCGTCGCAGTCGAAGGAGTCGACGAAAACCTCCGAGCCGCCGGCGCCGGTCCGCCAGATCCGGTCGCAGGCGCGGTAGGTCGTCGTGGCGTTCCGCACTTCGGAAAAGACGGTCCGCAGCCCGTCGCCCGCGGCGAGCGGCCAGACGGCCTGGTGGGCGAACGGTTGCCAGGCAGACCAGGTCGCCCCGTCGTTGCTGAAACGCATCTCGAGCGCGCTCGCCGGTCCGTAGACGTAGAGGTCGACAGCCGCCGCAGTCGCCACCGGACTCTCGCCTTCGATCACCAGCGGATAGGTGCTGCCGCGCGCCCCGAAGAGCTGCGTCCAGTAGTGCCCGAGCGCCTGAAAGTCGCACGTCTCGTTCGAGTCCGCGCAGTCGCAGTCGCTGTTGCGATCGTAGTCGATATTGGCGAGGTCTCCGGCCTGGAAGAAATACCCTACCCCCTGCTCGCGGAAGCCGTCGGCCAGGATGTTCGCGCGGTGCACCGAGCTCGCCATCCACTGCGCCACCACAGCCTCCGGGGTGGCGCTGCCGCCGGAGAGGTTCTCGGCGGCAGAAGAGTACGGATATCCCGCCGCGACGATGCGCTCGAAGGGGTCGAGGCCGGTGGTGAAGTCGCAGTGCGAGAAGAAGTCGTGGGCCGCCATCGCGCCGCTGTGCACAGCGGCGACCGCGGAAAGCAGCGGGACCAGCCTGAGCGGCGACAGTGGGCAGGCGGCGAGGGTGCACGTGGCGCGCTCCTGGTTGACCAGATAGGCGACCTGCTCCTCGAAGGTCGCGGCGGGCGCAGCAACGGGCACCAGCGGGCGCTCCGCTGGCGGGCTCGCTCCAACGCCCGCGGCGAGGCCGAGAATCAGCGCACCCAGGAGAGTCGGAGCTGCCGGCCGGAGCGCGCGGGGCATGTCAGCCGGCGAGGTGCTTCGCGACCAGACCTTCGAGGATGCGCTCGGCGGGAATTCCCCGCAGGCGCAGCGGCGAGGCGGTGAGCAGCTCCTCGGCGAGGGCGAGCATCCGGCGAACGAGGGCGGGTGCCGGGCCCTCCTGCCCGGCGTTTCCGACCGCCGCCCGCCGCACGGCGGCGGCAGCGAACAGCCAGGGCTGCTGCGCCCGCGGATCGTCGAATCCGAGCGCCTCCGTGCCGTCGCCCGCGGGTGCGCGCTTCTTCGCCGCTTCGATCTCCGCCTTGGTGCGTTTGCCCACCGGATCGAGGCGCGACGCGGCGTCGAGCAGCCAGAGGGCGCCACCTCCGCTGGCGAAGCGCTCGACACTGGCGCGAAATCCGGCAGCGGCCGTGGCGAGGAGCTCCTCCGGCAGCGCCGCGGGCGCGCCGAGATAGATCGCGAGCGAGCGGCTGCGCAGCGTCGGAGAGAGGTCGAGCCGCGAGGGCGCGAGCAGGAAAAAGTTGCGCGGCGAACGCTCGATCGGCTCCTCGATCGCCTTGAGCAGCGCATCGGAGGCCTCGGACGACAGGCTCGCCGCCTCGGCGACGACGAAGACCTGACCGCGCGCCTCGTAGGGGGAGAGTTGCGCCGCACGCAGCATCTCGCGCGTCGCCTCGGCGGAGATCGAGGTCTTGAGATCCCGCATGAGCCAGAAGAAGTCGGGATGGAAGGCCGCCTCCTCCCCGCCCGCCCCCGTCGCCTCGGGCAGGGTGATCCGCTGGCAGTGCCGGCAGGAGCCGCACGGCCGCTCGGCCGCCGGACGCTCGCAGAGCAGCGCGCGCGCGAAACGGATCGCTGCGGCGGCCCGCGAGGTCTCCGAGCCGCCGTGCAGGATCACCGACGGGTAGAGCCGTCCCTCGACCGCGAGCGCCAACGCGCGCGCCGTCCGCTCGACGTTCACGAAGCACTCCCCGAGGGGGCGGGAGGCAGTGCGAGTCCCGCGAGCACCGCGTACATCTGCTCCTCGGTCCGCCGGGGATCGCCGGCGGAGTCGATGATGTGGAAACGGTCGGGCTCCGCCGCGGCGAGCTCGAGGTAGCCGGCGCGCACCCGCTCGTAGAAGGCGAGGCTCTCGACGTCGAGCCGGTCGGCGGAGTTGGAGCGCCGCCGGCTCTTCGACGCTCCCCGCCGGCGCGCGTCGGCCGCCGGCAGATCGAACAGCAGTGTGGCATCGGGCCGGCGCCCGCCGGTGGCGATGGCGTCGATCCGGTCGATGGTGGAGCGCTCCACACCGCGCCCGCGGCCCTGGTAGGCGAGCGTCGAGTCGGTGAAGCGGTCGCACAGGACGTGCCGCCCGAGCGCGAGCTCCGGCTCGATCTTCTCCAGCAGGTGTTGCCTCCGGCTGGCGAAGACCAGGAGAAGCTCCACCGTGCCGTCGATCCCACCCCAGCGGCGGTCGAGGAAAACCTCCCGGATCGCCTGCGCGAGCGGCGTGCCACCCGGCTCGTGCGTCACGAGGTGGGGCAGTTGCCGGGCCGCAAACCAGGCGGCGGCGGAGCGCAGGTGGGTGGACTTGCCGCTGCCGTCCAGACCCTCGAAGGTGATGAAGCAGGCCACGGCGGAGAAATTAGCACGCCCTCCGGGTCGGGTAGACTTCCACCTTCACCCCGACCATGCACTCGATCGCCTCCCCCCTGCTCTGGACCACTTTTCTCACGATTTGCGGCCTGCTGCTGATCCTCGACCTGGCGGTCCTCAACCGCGGCGCCAAGGTCATTTCGGCGAAAGCGGCAATCCGCAACACCCTTTTCTTCGTTTCGATGGGGGGGCTGTTCGCCGCCTATCTCGCCTGGGAGTTCGGCAGCGCCCCGGCGCTCGAGTTCGTCACCGGCTATCTCATCGAATATGCGTTGTCGGTCGACAACCTGTTCGTCTTTCTGGTGATCTTCACCTACTTCGCGGTGCCGGCCGAGCATCAGCACCGGGTCCTCTTCTGGGGCATTCTCGGCGCCATCTTCCTGCGCGGCGTCTTCATCGTCGCCGGCGCGGCCCTGCTCGCCAAGTTCGCCTGGATGATCTTCGTTTTCGGGGCTTTCCTCGTCTATACCGGCGTCAAACTCATCTTCGCCGGCGACGAGTCGATCGATCCGTCGAAGAATCCCCTGCTGCTGCTCTGCCAGCGCTTTCTGCCGGTCACTTCCGAGTACCACGGCGCGCGCTTCTTCGTCCGCCAGGCCTCCGGCGAGAACCTGGGCAAGCTCGTCGCCACGCCACTCTTCCTGGTTCTCGTCGTGGTCGACGTGATCGACGTCGTCTTCGCGGTCGATTCGATCCCGGCGATTTTCGCCGTCACCCGCGATCCGTTCATCGTCTTCTCGTCGAACATCTTCGCCGTGCTGGGCCTGCGCTCGCTCTACTTTCTGCTCGCCGACCTGATGGGCAAGTTCCACTACCTGAAGTACGGGCTCGGCCTCGTTCTGGCGTTCGTCGGGCTCAAGATGCTGCTGTCGGAGTGGTGGCACATGCCGATCACCCTCTCGCTCGGCGTCATCCTGGCGCTCCTGGCGGGCGCCGTCCTCGCGTCCTGGCTCTTTCCGCCGAAGACGCCGCACGAGCTGCCCTCAGCGGGCGAAGACCAGAAGTAGCACGACCCCCAGCGCCAGTCGGTACCAGGCGAACGGCGCCAGCGACCGTTTGCGCACCCAGTCGAGCAGGAAGGCGATCACCGCGTAGCCAGCGACCGCCGACACCGCGATGCCGACGGCGAGCGCGCCGGGCGGCACGCCGAGCGGCAGGCCGCGCAGCGTGTCCACGATCTGTTTCAGCGCCAGCACCAGCCCGATCGGAATCGCGAGCAGGAACGAGAACCGCGCCGCCGCCGGGCGGGCGAAGCCGAGAAGCAGGGCGGCGGTGAGGGTGATGCCGGAGCGCGAGGTGCCGGGGATCAGCGCGAGCGCCTGGGCGCAGCCGACCAGGAGCGCTTCGCGCAGGCCGAATTCGCCCAGTTCGCGGCCGCTGCCGCCGGCGAGGGTGAAGCCCGCAGCCCGCCGGTCGGCGTAGAGCAGCAGGGCACCGTAGAAGATCGCGGTCGCCGCGATGAGCCGCGGATCGCGGCCGTAGCTCGCGATCCAGCTCTTGGCCAGGAGACCTGCGAGCCCTGCCGGAATCGTCGCCAGGGCGAGCAGCCAGATCAGCCGCGCGTCGGCATTCGCGGCGCGCTCCTGCGAGCGGAAACTGGCGAAGAAGACCCGCGCCATGCGCGCGAGATCGGCGCGGAAGTACGCCATCACCGCGAGCAGCGTGCCGGTATTGGTGGCGATGTCGAACTCGAGCCCCTGGTCGGCCCACCCCAGCAGCCGCGGCAGCAGGATGAGATGCCCCGACGACGACACCGGCAGAAACTCCGTCACCGCCTGCACCAACGCGAGAACAGCCGCCTGCCAGGGAGTCATGACGGGGATCCTCCTATCTTTTCTCCGCGCCGTCGAGCGTTCTCCCTCTCACAGGGGTCTACACTTCGGTAAAGGAAAGTCGCTCCACCTGTCACGAAATCGCAGCCTCGAGCAACTATCTCTTTAGAGGGACCCGCGAATGGACGCTGCCCTCGACAAGGAGTAGGAAATGCCCACCACCTTCCGTGCAGCGATTCTGGCGATTCTGCTCGTGTTCGCCTACACAAGCCCAGCCAAAGCCGTAGAACCTTCCGCCTGCGCGATACCGTCTGGCGTGCTCCCGAGCTGTCACGAGGGGGCCGAAGTCGAGATTCGAAACTGTTGGCAACGGACGATTGTGGCTGCGCGTCAACTCACTCAAGATGCCTACAGGACGATGAAGCTCAAAGTCACCTTCACCCACCCCGCGACAGGCAGAACGAAAACCAGATACGCCTTCTACGACGGCACTTCGAGCGGGCGCGACGTGCTGCGCGTTCGCACCTCCCTTTCAGATCTCGGGACCTGGACCTACAGCTTCACGTGCGAAGTGGGGGACTGCCTCGCTGGAACCGGGCTCACCAACACAGAGATACCGAACCGGAGCCTGACCGTCACCCCGCTCCAGACGCCCTCCTCCAACGCGCTGTTCACCAAGGGTCACCCGGTCGTCTACCGATCCTCGATGGCCAGCTTGGCGGGAACGATCTTGCACGAAAACAGCGAGAGGTTCTACTGGCTAGCAGACTCAGCCTGGGCAGCGCCGCTGCGAGCCCTGCCGGTAGAATGGACAAGCTACATTGACGATCGTGCGACCAGAGGCTTTTCGGTCGTCCAAATCGGCATTGCGCCCGAATGGGCTGGCGGTTGCTTCGAGCACTCAACGCCTTCCGCTCGGCGCCCTGCCTTCACCGACCAGGCCTCCGGATCGAGTTGCGCACCGCCGTTCAACGGCTTCTGGGCACCGCCCGGCGCCGACGCACCGACGGAGACACCAGAGCTGCTGTCCAACAACTACCCGACCGCCGCATCGCGCCCGGATCCGACGTTCTGGAACCGATACGAGCGCATGATTCAGTACGCCAACTGCAAGGGGCTCACCGTGCTAGTCACTGGCGTCATGGAACCTGTGAGTCGCTATCCGACGATCGAGAATCTCAGGCCCTTCGCCCGCAACTTGGCCGCCCGCCTCTCCGGAAACGCGGTGATCCTCTCTCCCGGATTCGACACAGGAGTCTCCGTCGACTGCGAAGGCAACCCGGTTCTCACTGGCACAGACCTGCTGATTCGCGACGTCGGGATGGAGCTCGCCGCAACCGCGCCGCACCTGCTGACGACGAATCACTTCGGGACGATGGCCGGGCAAGCCCAGGGCAACTCATCGGACCTGACGCTAGACAGAATCTGCAACTTCAGGTCCTTCAGGAACGACCCGTGGATGGACCTCTGGATCGGTCAAACCGGTCAGAACAACAACCGGCTCGATCGCATCACCGAACGTCCCCGGACGCTCATGTCGGGACTGCGAGGGATCACTGACAATCGGTTCGCCACCGAGCGCCGGCCGGTGGTCAATGGCGAGGCTATCTACGACCATGGACAGAATCCGCAGGCGACGAATCCACTTCACACCAACCGCTTTCGCGCACGCCAAGCGAACTGGCTCTCCTGGCTGAGCGGCGCCGTGGGCTACAGCTTCGGCACGATGGGAGTTTGGGAATGGGGGATTTGCGGTGACAACCCGCCGCCGCCGGGAAATCCAGGAACAACGCCCGACTTCTGCGACGATACCTGGATGGCGCACGGCAGCGAGCACGATCACTACGCCGAAGCGATGGACGAACTTTCCTCGCAGGACGTGAAGCAATTCAAAGACCTCCTCATCACCAACACGCAATGGTGGAAGCTCGTGGTCACCGAGCAGAGCCGAATCAGGAATCAGCCATGCGCACCCACACCCTGCTCCCCCACCCCGCAGAACCTCGAGCAAGACAAGGCCATGGTCTTGGCCCGAGACTACAACTGGCTATTTGCGTACATTCCGCACAACGCTGTCGTAGACATCAATGTTGCGAACATCCCTTTCTGTAGCTCGACCGCCTCCGCTACGAGCTGTAGCGCCACCCTCTTTGCGCCGCGAGCGGGTGCGGACTCGCAGCCGCCGGTAGCTGGCTCGGGCCCAGCCTCTCAAGGAGTCACTGGCGTTGCGCTCCCAGGGCAACCGCGTGTTTTTCGCTTCACGAACCCGAACTTTCCTGCCGCCTCGAATCTCGGCCAAGTCGACTGGACTCTCGGAATCGGCCGCTCAGCCTCGGCCAACCTCGGGTGGTCGCTTGGCAGCAGCAATCGGCTCGAGGCATGGCCAGCTCCGGTCGATCTCGCTGGAAACATGGCCCTCCTGGGCCAGATCTACAGTGCGAATGGAGAAGCGACCGTTCCCCAGATCGAGATCTCAGCCCGAACGCCCGCGATTCCGTTCGCGGCGCGCGCGACGCGCGACGGGAGCGGTCGGTTCGTCGTTGCCTGGCAAGAGAACGGAATAGCTGGAGAGGAGAGCAAAGTCTGGCTGCGTCGCCTGGATGCTCTGGGGAACCCTGCTGGCCCCCAGTTCAATCCATCCACGAGCACGGCGCGCCGGCAGAATCTCTCCGTGGCGTCCGACTCCGCGGGGCGCTTCGTCGCAGTCTGGGAGGAGTGGAACAAGGAGAGCGAGCGCTTCGAGATCCAAGTCAGGAGCTTCCTGGAGAACGGCACGCCGATGACGGGCAGTCTGTCGTTCGCGACGGCTCCGACCGGTCAGCTCGATGGCATGCCGCTCGTAGCCTGCGACCCCAACGGAGCTTGCGTAGCGGCGTGGGAGCGCCGTTCTGCGGGCGAGGAGCGGGCCGCTCTCTGGGTCGCTTCGTTCGCGCTCGCCTCCCCCTGGTCCGTGTCGGGATACGAGTACAAGGCAACATCCGACGAAATGCTCTCGGTGGAGCTTCTCGTCGCAAAGGGAGTCGCGGAATTCGAGCTCTCTTTCGAGCGCCTGGGCGGCGGTAGTGAGAGTCTCGGCGTCGCGGGAACGAGTTTGAACGCTTCGGCGCTCCCGGTCGGAACGGAGTATTCGGTTCGCGGCCCGTGGGAGGAGCAGTGATGAGACCGGGGCGATGGACGTTCTGCGCGAGCTTGATCGCGCTCTCGACTTCGAATCTGGCAGGTCCAACTCTCCACGCCCAGGCCCCGGTGGGCGGCGAGGTCACCGTATCGCTGACCTACCCCGTAGATCTGCCGGAGCCGGAAGTCGGAGTCGCGGTCGACGGCAGTTTCCTGGTTGCTTGGCAGAGCTGGGGCTCGGCCGGCGCCTTGGTTTGGGCCCGGCACTTCAATGTCCACGCTCAGCCGACTTCCTTGCCTTACCACGTGGAGTCTGCTCCGGTGCCAGGAACGTTCGAAGCCACTCCAGCCATCTCCGCCGACTCGCGCAGGGAAACAACGAGAATCGCGTGGGCCTCCTTCGGGGGCATCCCCAGTCATCACAGCGTTCGATCCCGCCTCGTCGGCCCAAGCGGCGAGCTCGAGGAAGACGAGCTCTTGGTCGAGGGCAATGGCAGCGCGGCGGCGCCCGCTCTTTCACTGAGTGGAACTGGTCGCTGGACTTTGGCCTGGTCCTCCATCAACTTCGAGGCAAATGGAATCGACGTGTTCGCTCAGGCTTTCGACGGCGAGTCTCCGCTGGGCCAGCCGAAGCGGATGAATGTCGAACCGTATGGAGATCACGTCTCCCCGCAGGTCGCGAGCGATCCGTTCGGCCGTTCCGTCGTCGCCTGGGAGGCCGACCCCTCGAATCTCGACCAGCCTCTCGTTCGGCTGCAGCGACTTTCACGGGAGGGCGAGAAGGTCGGTCCGGTCTTCGGCGTGCCGATCGGCGAGGCGAGTCTGCAGCTTCTCTGTGGCGTGGGCATGGACTCGCAGGGGCGTTTCGTGGTGGCCTGGTCGCAGGGCGATCCAGTGGAGGAAGGCAGCCTGAACGTCTGGGCACAGCGTTTTGCGGCTGACGGCACGCCGCTCGCCAACGCCTTTCAGGTGCCGACGGAGAACGCTGGAGCGCAGTACGACTGCGACCTGGCGGTGAATCGGGAAGGCGACTTCGCGGTCGTTTGGAAGCACTACCGCGGCACCGACGAGGACTACTACGACCTCTATCTGCGCGCCTATCGGCCGGACGGCACTCCCTACGGCGACCCAGTGCGGGTGGACGAACCGCGGGACTTGCAGATTCCATGGGCCGCGGAACATCCGTCCCTCTCGATGAACGACGCGGGAGTGCTCGTCGTTGCCTGGGAGGGGGGCCGCTACGATCGGACGGACCAACAGATCTTCGCCCGCAAGTTCGTGCTGCCCTGTTCGGGCGCCGCGACGTCGCTCTGCCTCGGCGAGGGCCGCTTTCGCTTGCACGCCGACTGGTGGGTGGGCGACGGGCGCACCGGCGACGGGCGGGCCTTCCCGCTGCGCTCGGCAACCGGCGGTTTCTGGTTCTTCAGCGGAGACAATCCGGAGCTGGTCGTCAAGGTCCTCGACGGCTGCGGCAGCAACGGCCATCATTGGATCTATGCCGCCGGGCTCACCGACGTCGAGACGCACCTCTCCGTGACCGACACCCAGACCGGTGAGATCTGGTCGCGGGTCAATCCCTTCCGGCAACCGTTCGCACCGCTCCAGGACATCGAGGCGTTGGACGGCTGCCCGGCGGCAGGGGTCGCTGCTTTCACCCCAACCTCCGCGCCGCCATCGCCCTGGTGGCCAAAGCGAACACTTGACTGGGCGAGCCACCGCGGCACCGCGGTCAGTTGCGTGCCCGGAGCGACGACGCTCTGTCTTGCCGGAGGTCGGTTTGGCGTCACCGCCACCTATCGCGATTGGACCTCGGCCGCGAGTCCGGCTCGGGCCGAGTCGCTCACCGAGACGAGCGGCGTCTTCTGGTTCTACTCACGGGAGAACCTCGAGCTCTTCGTCAAGTCGATCGACGCCTGCTCGGAGTTCGACCGCTTCTGGATCTTCGCTGCTGGCCTGACCAACCTCGAAGTGGAGCTCACCGTTCGCGATCACTGGGCCGACCGGACGGAGATCTATCGCAACGAGCTCGGCATCGCCTTCGAACTGGTGCGCGACACCGCCAGCTTCGACACCTGTTCCTAGTCGACCGACGACGGATCTACGGAAGATGGCCGCCGTTACGCGCGGCGGCCATCTTGCCGCCGATATACTCCCGGGAATGAAAGGTATCGTTCTCGCCGGAGGCTCCGGCACGCGTCTGTACCCGGTCACCCGGGCGATCTCGAAGCAGCTCCTGCCGATCTACGACAAGCCGATGGTCTAC
>JBPOHI010000016.1:0-107877 GCA_052035735.1 Acidobacteriota bacterium | reverse complement strand
GTCTCTACTTTTTCTTCACCAAGGCGGCTTTCGTGACCTTCGGTGGGGCGTATGCGGTGCTCGCCTACGTCAACCAGGCGGCGGTGACGCAGTTCGGGTGGATCACCGCCGCGCAAGCGGTGGACGGACTCGGGCTCGCCGAGTCGACGCCCGGCCCGCTCATCATGGTGCTGCAGTTCGTCGGCTTCATGGCTGGCTGGCAAGCGCCGGCAGGCGCCCTGTCAGCGGGCGCCAGTGCCGTCCTCTGCGCCCTCCTCGCCACCTGGGCCACCTTCCTCCCCAGCCTCACCCTCGTCCTCGTAGGCGCCCCCTACATCGACCGCCTGCGGCAAGTTCAGCGTCTCTCCGCCGCCCTCGCCGCCATCCTCGCCGCAGTCACCGGAGTGATCCTGCACCTGGGTCTGACTTTCGGCAAGAGCGTCCTTCTTCCTCACGGCCTCGCCGCTGGGCCCGAAGTGTTGACCCTGCTTCTCGCCCTTGCAGCGCTGGTCGCCCTTCGCACCACCAAGGTCAGCCCCGCTCTCCTCGTCGTCGGGGGAGCGCTGCTTGGGCTCGTACTGAGCATCTGACCTGCGAATCGACGACTTGCTCGGAACGTCCTCGCCAACAGTACCTCCTGAAGACAAGGAAGTGAGCGCTCGGATGCAAGCGACTGCAGACGAGGGGATCGGAGTCCACCTTCCTTGAAGCCCGGTGTCAGCTTGCTTTGTATATCCATTGCAGTATATTTGGGCTGTGAAGCGCCTACGCTTCCTCGGCGATTCGCTCAACTGTTTGCGGGAGTTTCCTGCGGACGCAAGGCACGATGCGGGCTTTCAACTGGACAAGGTGCAGCGGGGCGAGCAGCCGGACGACTTCAAGCCGATGCCGGCCATCGGGAAGGGCGTCGAGGAGATTCGTGTGAGGGATGACAGCGGAATTTTTCGAGTTATCTACACTGCCAGGCGCGCCGAAGCTGTCTACGTGCTGCACGCCTTCCAGAAACGAACTCAGGCGACAGCCAAGCGCGACATCGAGGTTGCCAGAAAGCGATTCACCGAATTGACGAAAGGTGTGCGATGACCAGGACCGAGACCTTCGACCACGTGTGGGATGCGATCGCCGACACCCCCGAGCAGGCAGCCAATCTTCGCGCGCGGGCCGAGCTGATGCGGCAGATCGCGGCCATCGTCAGAGCGAATAGCTGGAAGCAGGCCGAGGCTGCGACGCATTGCGGCGTCACCCAGCCGCGCATCAACGACCTGTTGCGCGGGCGCGTGTCGCGCTTCTCCCTGGATGCCCTGGTGAACATTGCGACGGCCCTCGGGCGGCGGGTGCGCGTAGAGTTGGACGTCGCGTAGCCCGACATCGAAAGGAGCTGGAAGACGTGATGGAAGAGGTGCCAGCCTCTTCACAGCGAAGCTGGCACCCCACCTGCAGCTCTACTCCCCCTGCTTTCCCGGCCAGCGAACGAAAAAGCCGTCAGCCCAAACGACATCCGCAGCTTGATCGCTCTTGTCGAAGGCCCCCCTGGAGTAGCGGTCACCTTCGAGCTTGCCGTCGGCGCCGGCGGAGCGAACGGCCATGGCATCCCAACCGCTCCGGCTCCGGTCGAGGCGTACATCGAGCTCGCGCCCCCAGCCGTCGGTGAGCTCGAGACTCTTCAGATAGCGCGGCACCAGCAGCGCTTCGAGATCTTTGGCCGAGAGAACGCCGATCCGCGAGAGATCGGCCTCGGGCGGCAAGCCATCGGCTGCTGGTTCCCCGGCGCGCCATGCGCCCTGATCTCTGTCCCAGGCGCAGAGGGCCGCACCGACCGTGCGAACGGAGTCGAACGTCGCCCGCATCGGGTCGACTGCAGGGGTGGCGGTTTCCGCAGCGATACAGGTGGCTGCCAAGAGAGCAACGGTGGTGGCGGCGAGTGATGTGGTGCGGAGTCGATTCATGACGGGTCTCCTTGTTGGTGTTCTGATGAACGAGTGCCGGTGGGTCAGGATGAGCTGCCGGTCGGCAGTCCTTCTTCGAAGTACTGCGCATCGGAGAGGAGCGGCTGAAGGACTTTGCTCTGCGGATTGAACCAGAGCAGGCGACCCGACGGACCATAAAGGACGGTGTGATTCGAGCCGAGGGCTCCGTACCAGTCCTGAATGTGGAGCCCGCCCATCATCGCCTTGGCCGTCCCGGTGCCCAGGTCGACGAGCGAGTAGAACTCGTGCGGAGGGCCGTCGCGCCTTGCGGCGACGGTCGCCACCACCAGGCACTTCGCATCCGCGGACTCCGCGAGAATCCTCGATGTTCCCTGGGGCAGCACGACGGTCGTTTCGAGATCGCCGCGAAGGGAGAAGTGCAGCAGGCTGCTTCCCGATCGGTTGGCCGCGGCGATGGCGAAGGAGCGATCGCGAAGCTGCCTGCCGCGGGCGTAGGGATCTCGAAGCGGTTCCTCCAGCGCCAGGTCGGCCACTTTTCTTCCCGTTTCGGGCTCGAGGACGTTCCAACCGACCGTCAGCTCGCCTTCCCTGCGCTCTGCGAGGCTGAGCCAGCCGCTCGCCGCTCCGATGAGCCCGAGCGACCTGTCGAGCTGCGGCGGTCGCTCAGGGAAGTAGTCCCGTAATCGAAGTTCCTTCTTTTCGAGGTCGACTCGAACGAGGTACGTGGGCTCGGAACGGACGTCGGAGTAGGACGGGAATCCGCACGGGATCACGACTTCCTTCGCGCTCACGAAGAGCATGTCGCCGAAGAGCCGGCAACTCGTTATCTGAATGGCAGCGGTGACGTCTCCGTCCGCGAGCTTCGAGACCACCACGCGCATGGGACCTTCGTACCTGCCGAGTCGCTCGAGGGCAGCGATGGCGGTCCCGTCGGGCGAGAGGGCGAAGTTGACGATGCGACTCGAGACAGTGACCGGAGTGGGTTCCGGCTTTGCCTTTGAATCCGTGGTGGACAGCCGGAACAGTCGAAATCCGTCGGCCTCCTGGCCGTAGGAGTCCAGCCACGCGATGACGGAGCCATCGATCGAATGGGCGGCACTCCGGCGCGGCCACATTCTCTGCGGCAGCGGTCCGAGGAGGATCGCTCGTCCCTTCGCGGGTGCCAACAGAAAGCGGGCGACCACCTGGTAGTCGCGTCGGGTAGGACCTTGGATGACCACCCAGTCTGGTCCGAGGCTCTGCGCCGTAGCCGCGTTTCCGGCCAGGTCTTCCAGGTTCGGGTGAGTGAGCCACTGCGAATATCCGGTCGCGGCGCCGAAAGCCAGCAGCGCCGTACCCAGGAGGCCAATCGAAAGGCGGCGTTGGGCTTTGTCGGTCTCGGTGCGGCCGCGCGCAACCTGCAGCAGCGAGGCGGCGGCGGTACCGACCAGAGTCGTCGCGATCAGCACTGCCGTCGTCCACCACACGGCGCTGCGGGCTTCCCAGGGACGCAGCGTCTCCCAGCTCCAGTAGCCCGCTAGACCGATGAGCGCGAAGGAAAGCATGTCGAAGCCGGCCCAGGCTTGGCGCGCTCGAGTGGCGAGGGCGATCGGGTTGGCGAGCAGCAGGAGGGCGAGGATCGCCAGAGGGGCGAAGGTGAGACCGGTGTGAGATGGGACGCCTTGGCCGCCGTCACCGATGCCGAGGAGAACATCGAAGCCTGCGGCGGCGCCGGTGAAGTCCATCCCGGCGACCGCTGAAGGTGCCAAGACGAAAGCGGCGGCGATCGCGATCGTTGTGACGGCGGCGAGGAGTCGGGCGGCCCAGATCGCGCCGGGGCGGACGGGGAGGCGGAAATCGAAGGCGAGGCGGTTCTCGGTCAGGTCGCGGGTGAAGATCGAGCCGCCGAGGAGGATCGCGAGCACGGCGCACCAGACGAGCGCGGCGGTGAGGCCGGCGGCGCCGCGGAGCTCGGCGGGGGAGAGGCGGGAGCCTCGGAGCAGGGGGATCGCGGCGATGAACAGGCCCATGGCGAACGAGGCGACGAAGAGCATCCAGCGCTGCTGGAGGTCGCGGCGGAAGAGGAGGAGGAAGCCGCGCATGGTCAGTTGCCCTCCGAGCCGGTGAAGTGGAAGAAGAGGCTCTCGAGCGTGGGAGCTGCCGCGCCGTGAGCGACCGCGCTCTGGCGCAGTTCCTCGAGCTCGCCCTCTACCTGCAGCTTTCCTTTGCCGAGAATTCCGACATGGGTGGCGATCCGTTCGATGCCTTCGAGATCGTGTGTCGTGAGGAGGACCGTCGTGCCGCGGTCGGCGAGCTCGCCGATCAGCTCGTCGAAGACGAAGCGGCGGGCGACCGGGTCGAGGCCGAGGGTCGGATCGTCGAGAAGGAGGAGCTCCGGCCTCTGCGCCAGGGCGAGCGATAGCATGACCAGACTCTTCTGGCCGCGCGAGAGCGTACCGAACGGCTTCGCGAGCGGAATGCCGAAGCGCTCGAGCCGACCGTGGAAGCCGGCGGTATCCCAAGCGGGATGAAAGGAGCCGATGAATTCGCCGATTGCGTCGACTTTCATCGCCGGAGGCGCATCGGGCGTCTCCGGGGTCGCAGCGATCCGGTTCATCAGCCGGTGGCGCGCCCTCCACGGGTCGAGGCCGTCGAGCTCCAGCACGCCGCCGTCCGGCCGCCGGTGCCCCAGGAGCGCCTTCACCAGCGAGCTCTTGCCCGAGCCGTTCCTGCCCAGCAGAGCGTAGACCGAGCCCTCCGGGACGTGCAGATCGAGCCGGTCGAGGGCGGTCGTCCGGCCGTAGCGCAGGGTGACGTCGCGGATCAGGATCTTCACGATTTCTTCTCCTTGGACTCGAGCGACAAGAAGGCAGCGAAAACGGCGACCGCGGCCGGCTTGGCGTCGAAGCCGAGACCGGCTGCTGTGGCGGCGAAGCGGGCGGCGGCGTCGGCGAGGCGGGCCTGGCGTTCGGCGGCAGAGGGGAGGGGCGGATTCTGGGCGACGTAGGTCCCGTCACCCCGGCGCATCTCGAGGACTCCCGCTTCGCCGAGCCGCTGGAAGGCCTTGGCGACCGTGTTCGGATTGACCCGGAGATCGCGCGCCAGATCGCGGACCGAGGGGATCGGCTCGCCCGGGGACAGGCTGCCGGAGGTGACGAGGTGCTGGATCCCCTCTTCGATCTGGCGGCCGATCGGGCGAGGGTCCGAAGTGTCGACTCGGAGCGGGAGGTGCAACATGCGTACTAGTGTACTAGTACACTAGGTCGATCTGTCAAGCCTCTGCGATGCGTCGGCGAAGCCTCTTTCAGAGGAGGGCGCTGAACAGGCGCGCTCCTACTTCGCCGAGGAAGCGGGGAAAGCGCCGGCGGGCGAGCCGGTGCGGGTGGACCTCGCGCGAGCGCCGGAGGTCGTCCTCGAAAGCGGCGGCCAGCTGGTCGGCGGCGCCGGTGCCGTAGACCGCTGCGACGACCTCGAAGTTCAGCCGGAAGCTCCGGTTGTCGAAGTTGGAGCTGCCCACGACCGCGAGCTCGCGGTCGACCACCATCGTCTTGGCGTGCAACATCGCCGGGCGGTACTCGAAGACTCTCGCCCCGCAGGCCAACCAGTCGTCGAAGTACGAGCGCACGGCGGCGGCGACCAGGCGGGAGTCGCCGCGAATCGGCACGAGAAGCCGGACGTCGACGCCGCGGTGGGCCGCCGAGGTGATCGCGGTCAGGATCGGCTCGTCCGGGACGAGATAGGGGCAGGTGATCCAGACTCGCTGGTCGGCGCTGGCAATGGCGGAGAAGAGGAAATCGTGGATCGGGAAGACCGTCCGGTCTGGTCCTGACCGGACGATCTGCAGAAGGTGCTCGCCCTCCGGGAGGTCCGGAAGGTAGGCCGGCTTGGGCCTGAGCGGACGCCTGGCGGCAAACTGCCAGTTCTCGAAGAAGGCTCTCTGCAGCCAGCGGACCGCCTGCCCCTCGATGCGCATGTGGGTGTCTCGCCAGGGTCGTTCTCCGCCGCTGCCGATCGTCTGGGAGTCGGAGACATTCATGCCACCGAGAAAGCCGATCCGCCCGTCGACGACGACGATCTTGCGATGGGTTCGGAAGTTGAGCAAACGGGAACGGATCCCCAGTTGCGGCGGATTGAAGCGCTCGAAGTCTCCGCCGGCGGCGACCAGCGAGCGGAAGAAGGGCTGGCGCACGGCGGCCCCCATGCCGTCGACGAGCACGCGCACCTCGATCCCGGCGCGGGCGCGCTCGACCAGCAGGTCGCGAAGGCGCCGCCCGGTCGCATCGTCGTCCCAGATGTAGGACTCGAGGTGAATGTGGTGCCGCGCCTGGGCGAGCTCGCGCTCGATCGCCGCGAACGCCTCGGAACCGGAGAGGTAGATCTGAAGGTCGGTCGCCGAGCTGAGCGGCACCTCGTCGAGGCGCGTGGCGAGACGCACCTGCCGGACGATGTCGCTGGGTATGGCGGCATTCGCTTCGATCGCGGCCAGCGAGGCCGAGAGCCGCGCCTTCAGTCCCTGATAGCGAATGCGGCGGCGCTCGAGACGCCGCGGCCCGAAGAGAAAGTAGACCGGCAGCCCCACGACAGGCAGGAAGGCCAGGGTGACGATCCAGGCGAGCGTCGATGCCGGGGCGCGGCGATCGGTGGCGACCCAGATCGCCACCCCCGCCACCCAGAGCGCCTCGACCAGAACCGCGAACCACCAAGTCATCGTCTGCTGAGCCTAGACCACTCCGCGGCCGATCGATCGCCGCGACTGTCGGCCCGGTCGCTCGAGCCGCATAGAATCGAGAGATGCGAATGGTGGCGATCGGCGGCGGGCCGGCAGGGCTCTACTTCGGCATCCTCATGAAGCAGGCGTTTCCGGCGATCGGGATCGAGATCTTCGAGCGCAATCGCCCGGACGACACCTTCGGCTTCGGCGTCGTCTTCTCGGACGAGACCCTGTCCTTCTTCGACGAGGCCGATCCGGTTTCCGCGACCGCCATCCGCGCCGGCTTCCGCACCTGGAACGAGATCGAGACGAGATTTCGCGGCGAGCGGATCGTCTCGACCGGGCACGGCTTCGCCGCGATCGCCCGCGCGAAGTTGCTGGCGATCCTGCAGCAGCGTGCCCAGAGCCTGGGCTGCGAGATCCACTACGAGAGCGAGGTCGCGGCCGGCGCCGCCTTGCCGCAGGCCGACCTGGTCATCGGCTGTGACGGCGTCAACAGCTTCGTGCGCGAACGCTTCGCCGCCGAGCTCGAGGCGACGATCGACTGGCGGCCGAACCGCTTTTCCTGGCTCGGCGCAGATTTCGCCCTGCCGGCGTTCACCTTCATCTTCGAGCCGACCGCGCACGGGCTCTTCCAGGTGCACGCCTACCCGTTCGCCGCCGGGCGCAGCACCTGGATCGTCGAATGCTCCGAGGAGACCTGGCGCCGCGCCGGCCTCGACTCCGCGAGCGAAGCGGAGTCGCTCGAGTTCTGCCAGCGCCTCTTCGAGCACCATCTGGACGGCCACCGCTTGCTCTCCAACCGCTCCCTCTGGCGGCAGTTTCCGACCGTGCGCTGCGGGCGTTGGCATCACCGCAACGTCGTCCTGCTCGGCGATGCGGCGCACACCGCCCACTACTCGATCGGCTCAGGGACCAAGTTGGCGATGGAAGATGCGATCGCCCTCGCCGCGGCCTTCCGTGAACTCGGCACCGATGACGTCGCGGCGGTGCTCGCGGCCTACGAAGCGGCGCGCCGGGTGGATGTCTCCAAGCTCCAGCGTGCGGCCCAGACCAGCCTCGAGTGGTTCGAGAATGCGCCGCGCTACCAGACGCAGGATCCCGTCCCGTTCGTCTTCAATCTGATGACGCGCTCGAAGCGCATCACCTATGACAACCTCGAGAGGCGCGATCCGCTCCTGGTCGAGCGCGCCGCGCGCTCCTTCGCCCGCGCCGCGGCCCCCGATGGGACTGCGACCGGGGAATCCGCGGCGGTGCCGCCCGCCTTCGTGCCCTTCAGGGTTCGCGGCGTCGAGTTGGCCAATCGCATCGTCGTCTCGCCGATGTGCCAGTACTCGGCCGACGAGGGGACCGTCGGCGACTGGCATCTGGTGCACCTCGGAAGCCGCGCCGTGGGGGGCGCCGGCCTGGTGATCGCCGAGATGACCAACGTCGCCGCCGACGGCCGTATCTCGCTGGGCTGCGCGGGGATGTATCGCCCGGAGCACGTCGCCGCCTGGCGCAGGATCGTCGAGTTCTCCCATCGTCACTCGCGGGCGAAGATCGGCGTGCAGCTGGCGCATGCCGGGCGCAAGGCGTCGATGCGGCTCCCCTGGGAGGGCAACGACCTGCCGCTCTCCACCGCCGAAGGCGCCTGGCAAGTCCTCGGACCTTCCGCCGAGCCCTTCCGGCCCGGCGCCCCACTCCCCAGGGCGATGGAGCGCTCCGACATGGACCGCGTCTTAGCCGACTTCGTCCGCTCGACCGAGTGGGCCGCGGAGGCCGGCTTCGATTGGCTGGAGCTCCACATGGCGCACGGCTATCTGTTGTCGAGTTTCCTGTCGCCGCTCGCCAATCTGCGGCGCGACGCCTACGGTGGTTCGCTCGAGAATCGGATGCGCTATCCGCTGGAGGTCTTCGCCGCCGTGCGCGCCGTCTGGCCGCAGCACCTGCCGATGTCGGTGCGCATCTCGGCGAGCGACTGGATGCCCGACGGCTCCGGCTTCACTCCCGATGAGGCCGTGGCCGTGGCGCGCGAGCTCAAGCGTCTGGGCTGCGACCTGATCGACGTCTCTTCGGGCGGAAACTCGCCGGCCTCGAAGCCGGACTACGGCCGGATGTACCAGGTGCCGTTCGCCGAAAAGGTCCGCTACGAAGCCGGCATGCCGGTGATGGCGGTCGGTGCCATCCTCGATGCCGATCATGCCAACACGGTGCTCGCCGCGGGCCGGGCAGATCTCGCGGTCCTCGCGCGTCCACACCTCGCCGATCCCTATCTCACCCTGCACGCGGCGGCGCGCTACGGTGTCGATGTCGTCTGGCCGCCGCAGTACCTCGCAGTCAAGCCGAGGCCGGCCGCCCTCTAGAGAGCTAGACTTCGGGTCATGGCCTTCCGCACGCCGTTGCACGTCCGCTGGGGCGACCTCGACCCGGCCGGCATCGTCTACTACCCGCGTTTCATGCACTTCTGCCACGTCGCGATGGAGGAGTTCTTCCGCGACGCGGTCGGCACCGACTACCCGAAGCTGCTGCGCGAGCACCGCATCGGCTTTCCGGTGGTGCATCTCGAGACCGAGTACCACCGTCCGTTGCGCTACGGCGACGACCTCGAGATCGAAGTCTCGATCCCGCGCGTCGGCGGAAGCTCGGTCTCCTGGCGCTACCGCTTCCTGCACAGGAGCGTCGAGCGCCCGGCGGCCGAGAGTCGCATCGTCACCGTCTGCGTCGCCATGGAGACGTTCGAGAAGTGCGCGATTCCGCAGTGGCTCAGCGAGCGGCTGCGTTCGCCGATCGCGCGCTGACGGCGCGCCCCATGGCTCCGCGGCACCCTCTGGTTTACACGGCGCTCTCCGCCGTGAGCTTCGCGCTCATGGCGGTCGCCGCGAAGCTCGCCGCGAAGACGCTGCCGGGGGAGGTGATCGCATTCGTCCGGTTCGGACTGATGCTGCTGCCGCTGATCGCCGTCCCCGGTCTGGCGCGGCGGGCCGCGACCTTCGACCGCCTGGACCTGCTGATCTATCGCGGCGTGTTCGGTGGCATCGCGGTGCTGTTCTACTTCATCTCCCTGGCACACGTTCCGGTCGGTACGGCGACGTTGCTCAACTACTCGTCACCAATCTTCAGCGTGCTTTTCGCCACCTACTTCCTCGGTGAGAGCGTGCGCCGATGGGTGCTCCTGCCGGCGGCGGTCGCCTTCGCCGGCGTGGCGCTGGTTACCGGCGGTTTCGAGCGCGGCGGGTTGGCGGCGCATTTCGGGCGATGGGAGGCCATCGGGCTCGCCTCGGCGGTGCTCTCCGGTGCCGCGGTCGCGGCGATCCGCGCCGCGCGGCGAACCGAGAGCTCGTGGGCGATCTACGGCAGCTTCACACTCTTCGGCCTGCTCACTACCGCGCCCTTCGGTCTGCTGCACTGGCGCACGCCGTCCGGCCGCGAATGGCTGCTGCTCGGTGCGGTGGGAGCGAGCTCGATCGCTGCGCAGCTGTTGATGACCTATGCCTATCGCTGGGTGACCAACGTTCAATCAGGGGCGATGGCCCAGCTCACGGTGCTCATCGCCTTCGCGCTCGGCGCGCTGCTGCTGGGCGAGCCGTTCGGGATGAATCAGGCATTGGGCTCGCTCCTGACCCTAGCCGGAATCATCGGCGTGGTTCGCATCCAGGCAACGCCGCGCGCGACCGAGTGAGGCTTCGCGCTCCGCGGCGCGTCACAGGCTCTCGGAGTCGCGTGCCAGACGCGCCAAGGCGGCCGGGAGGAGCGGATGGGCGTCGAAGCGCCGCACGTACTCCGACTCGCGACGGCCCCCTTTGGCGCGAATGACCGCGCCGAGCGCGCGGCGGTCGGCGGCGCTCCAGCGTGCGATACCGGGCAACAGCAGGACGACCGGCGCCCAGCGCGCGAAGGCGGCGCGCTCCGCGGCGCTCCAGCCTGCGAGGTGGCCCAGGCCGAGCACTCGGCGCGCCTCGCCGGCACAGGCGGCTTCGCCGCGATCGGGCGGCGCGGACGGTCCGGCGAAGCGGCGCGCGAGCAGCGCCGTGGCCGCTACGCCGACCGAAGGCAGCGGAACTTCGCCGATCACGTCCCGGCGGTCGCGCCCGAGGTGGAGGAAGAGGTTCGCTCGCGCGAGCTCAGCGAGCGTCGCCCGCGACGATCGGCTGGCCGGGTCGCGCTGCTGGCGCGCGAGTTCGCGCTGCATCAGCGCCACCGCCTGCGGCGCGCGCGGGCGGAAGCCGAGCTTTTGGTAGAACCACCAGGCGCCGGAGTCGAGCGCTTCGTCGTTGCCGTCGCCCAGCTGGTAGGGGAAGATCGTGAACGCCGTGGCGTCGAAGACCTCCTTCACCGTCGCCAGGACCCGGGCGTAGACCCGCGCTGCCTCGACGCCGCGGAAAGCCTCGAAGACGTTGAAGGCGATCTCTGCCGACCCGAAGAGCGCGCTGTTCAGTACGTAGCCCGCCGGCACGCCGTTCTTGAGCGTGAGAAAGGCATAGACCGCTTCCAGCAGCAGGCGGCGATCGGGCCGGACGCCGAAGACGGCGAACTGCAAGCCGTCTTCCCAGGTGATGAGGCGGACGTCCTCGGCGCTGCCGTAGGCGAAGGCATCGAGGTCGCGGCTGCGGGTGACCATGGCGTCGCGCGCCACCTCCAGCATCCGCTCGGCCCGGCGGCCAGAGAGCTCCTCGACGGCAAGCGGCGCCAGTCCGCCGCGGCCGAGCTCGCGCGCGAGGTCGGGCCGGACGCGGCCGAGCGGTGCGCGGTGGAAACGCGGACGAATTCCGGCCAGGGGCTCGCGCGTGCGAGAGGGCGTCGGCGCGGCGGCTCCGGGGGCCGACGGGGCGAGCCGGTAGAAGAGCCCGAGGTCATCGACCACCTGTTCGAACAGGTGCGGCTCCGGGATCGCCCGCCGCAGGCGCTGCAGAAAAAAGGCGCCGTCCGCGCTTCCCCCGCGCATCCGGTCGAGCCATTCCGCAGGCGTCCAAGCGATCTCGTCCAGTCCGGGCACTTCGGCGGGATGGGCGACGAACGGCAACCAGCGTTCGAGCTTCTCGGGGGATTCCACCGAATCCCAGTCGATCTCGAGACGATCGGGATAGCGCTCGGCGAGCCGCCAGGCGGTCTCGGCGAAGAAGGGGAAGTGGATCGCGGTGCCGGCGACGCCGCTGTCGGCAAGCTCCGCGCGATAGCGAGCGAGATCTCTCCGGCGGTCGAAGGCCGCGAGCATGCGCTTCACGTCGTCGAGCAGCGCCGCGTCGTCGGGATAGGCGCGGAAGAACAGTAAGAGGTCGTGCAGCTGCGCGACCGATGTCGCCGACGGGAGAGGCCAACGTGCGAGCCGGGCGAGCAGGGCGCGTTTGCGTTCTCCCCAGCCGGCACCGAACTCGGCGCGGATCCTCGCGAGCTCGGCAAGGCAGGCGGCTGCCGACTTCGTCGCTCTGGCGCGTCTTCCTCTCATCCCTGTCCGCCCTCCCCGCCGAGGCGCTTGAGCGCCCCGCGATCGATCTTCCCGAGATGCGTCCGCGGCAACTCGGCGACCAGGTTCACCGTGCGCGGCGCCTTGTAGGGCAGGAGCTCCCGCGCCACGAAATCAGCGAGCTCCCGCGCCAGGCCGGCTGTTTCGAGCTTCGGGATCACCCAGGCGTGCGGCTTTTGGAGGCCGTTCGCGTCGGCGACGCCGATCACGGCGCACTCGGCGACCGCCGGATGGCGCAGCAGCGTGCCTTCGACCTCGGCGGGCGAGAACCAGCGGCCGCCGACCTTGAAGACATCGTCGCCGCGGCCGTGATAGGTGAAGAAGCCCTCGGCGTCGCGCGAAATCAGGTCCCCGGGCACGACCCATTCGCCGCGGAACGTCGCCTGCGTCTTGTCCGACTCGCGGAAGTAGCCCCAGGCTCGCGCTCCTCCGCGCACCCAGAGGGCACCGATTTCACCGTCGGGGAGGTCGCACCCGTCCTCGTCGCGCACCCGCACTTCGAAGCCGGGAACCACTTCGCCGAGTGTTCCGGGCCGCACGCGCCCCGGTCGGTGCGAGAGAAAGACATGCCACTGCTCGGCAGTTCCGAGCCCGTCGAGGAGCTCGACGCCGAAGCGGCTCTCCCAGCGCTCGCGCAAGGTGACGGCAAGCGCCTCGCCGGCGGAGGTCGCGAGACGCAGCGAACCGAGGTCGTGCGTCGCGGGCTCTGCATGGCTCACCATCTGCTGAATCATCGTCGGCACGGTCACGAGCACGCTCGGCCGATGGCGGGCGATGGCGGCGAATACGCTCTCGGCGGTCGCCTTCTCCGGGAACAGGCAGCAGGAGGCTCCGACCGAGAACGGGAAGAAGAGGTTCGAGCCCATGGCGTAGCCGAAGAAGAGCTTCGGCACCGCCAGGGTGACGTCGTCCGCCGTCAGGCCGAGGATGCGCTGGCCGTAGGCCTGAGTGGTGAAGGCATAAGAGCGATGGCTCTGGACGACGGCCTTCGGACGCCCGGTGGTGCCGCCGGAGAAGAGCATCACCGCCGGATCGTCGCGGTGGGTGCGCGCGGTGGGGAAGTCGTCGGCGACGCTGCGCGCGAGCTCTTCGAACGACGGACAGCCGGGCGCGCGCTCGCCTACCGTCACGAGGTCTGTGCGCTCCTCGCAGGCGCCGAGCGCAGCGGCGTAAGTGTACGCGAGCCGGCCGTCGATGACCGCGAAGCGCGGGCGCAGGTAGTCGACGAGTGCTGCGATGGCGTCGGCGGTGAGCTCGGGGTTGAGCATCACCACGACTCCGCCGGCCCGCAGGATGCCGAACAGCGCGCCGACGAAATCGGCGCCGTCCGGAAGCGCCAGGAAAACCCGCTCCTCGGGACGAAGACCCAGCCCCGCGAGCACGTTGGCGAAGCGGCGCGAGTGCGCGGCGACCTCGTCGTAGGTGAGCTCGCGGTCGGGGAGGCGCAGGGCCACCCGGCCGCCGAGCCCGTCGCGCAGGCGCTGGTCGAGCAGCCAGTCGGCGAGATTCAGCCGTTCGGGGATCTCGATGGGGGGCTCGAGCGAAACCGGCGGCGAAGAGCTCATCGGCGAAGTCTAGCGAGGGCGAGTAGGATTCGCATGATGGCCAAGTTCCAGCGCTTCCGCGAATTCCGTCCCCACCCCTGGCACGGCCTGCCGGTCGGCCCCGATCCGCCGCGCTACGTCACCGCCTACATCGAGATCGGTCCGCTCGACACCGTCAAGTACGAGATCGACAAGGTCTCGGGGTACCTCAAGGTCGACCGGCCGCAGAGCGGGGCTGCGCAGCCACCGACCCTCTACGGTTTCATCCCACGCACCTACTGCGGCTCGCGCATGGCCGCGCTGTCGCCCGCCGCCGAACGCGGCGACGGCGATCCGCTCGACATCTGCGTGATCTGCGAGCGCACCGTGACGCGCGCCGACATCCTCCTCGACGCTCACGTCATCGGAGGCCTGCGCATGATCGATCGCGGCGAGGCCGACGACAAGATCGTCGCTGTCCTGCGCAACGACCTCTACTGGGGAGAGGTGGACGATCTGCGGGGACTGCCGCCGAAGATGGTCGAGCGACTGGCGCACTACTTCACGACCTACAAGCAGATCCCCGGCGGGTCGAACGTCGTCAGCGTCGCCGCGACCTACGGGCGCGAGCACGCGGAGGCCGTCGTGCTCGCGTCGATGGCGGACTACGAAGCCGAGTTCGGCAGCCACTGACCGGCTACTGCTTCCGCAGCACCTCGAGCGCCTCGCGGATCTGCGCGTTGTGACGCAGGTTGTGGCCGGCGATCATGGTCAGCAGCTGGTGGCCGGTCATCTTGCCGAAGGGGAGCGCGGCGACGTGCTTCTGGATCGGGTCGCCCGTGCGACGGACGAACTCCGCCGTCACGGCACGCGCGCCGGCGAAGCGGGCGAGCGCTTCCGCGCGGGTCAGGCCGCCCTTGGGCTGGATGGGCTCCGGTGCCTGGAACTTCTGGCTACGGTCCTGCAGCATGCCGACGAACTTGTCGGCAGCGAGTGCCCCTTCGACCTGAGCCCAATCGGGATCGACCGGCGCGGCGAGGGTCTGCTGCAGCAGGCCGAAGAGGAAGGGCTCCGCGGCGCCGAGGTGCTCGACGACTTCGGCGACCGACCAGCGGTCGGGTGCGGGCTTCGTCGCCCAGAGCTCGTCCGGAGTGCTCGCCACGAGCTCTTCGAGCTCACGCTCCCCGCGCGAAAGTAGATCGAGGAGAGCGCTGCGCTCGGCGGACGAGAGTGTGCCGGAGGGGGCGGCCTCCTTGAGCTCGGTGGAAACGAGCTTCACGACCGACTTGCCGACGTTCTTCAGGCTGTGCGCTTCGGCGGGGACGAAGAACGTCTGCCCGCTCTTCGCCTCCTTGGAGTGCTTGCTGCCGTCGGCGAGGGTGAACTCGAGCGTACCGCCGGCGAGAACGTAGACGACATGGTCCGGGTGCGAGTGCATGGCGACGGAAGCGCCCTTCTTGAAGGTCACCTCGAAGACGCGCACTCGCTCGTTGTCGAGCAACTTCTTGTAGGACTCCGGAGCGACGGCTGCCGCGTCCTGTGCGGCGGCGGCGATTGGCAGGGCGGCGAGCAGGGCGAGGGCCAGAACTGCGAGACGAATGCGCATCGGCTTCTCCTTGTGGTCTTGAGCTACGGATGGAAATTGGGGACTGTCCCTGTTTTTCCTGTTTTTCTTACTTGCCCGTCCAGGCCGCCGGGCGCTTGTCGAGGAAAGCTGCGACGCCCTCCTCCTTGTCTTTCGAAGAGAAGCAGAGGCAGAAGAGATCACGCTCGTAGGTGATCCCGTCCTCGATGGCGAGCTTCTCGGAGGCGCGCAGGGCCTCCTTGGCGACCTTGAGCGTCAGCGGGCTCTTGCCGGCGATCTTCTGGGCGAGCTCGAGGGTCTTGGTGCGCAGCTCCTCGCCGGGGAAAACGAGATCGACCAGCCCGATCTCCTTGGCTTCCGCCGCCGGGATCATGTCGCCGGAGAGGATCAGGCGCATGGCGTGGCCCATGCCGACGAGGCGCGGCAGCCGCTGGGTGCCGCCGCCGCCGGGGATGAGGCCGAGATTGATCTCCGGCTGGCCGAAGCGCGCCTTCTCGGAGGCGACCCGGATGTCGCACGACATCGAGAGCTCGCAACCGCCGCCGAGGCAGAAGCCGTTGATCATCGCGATCACCGGCTTCGGAAACGAGGCCATGACGTCGAAGATGCGTGGGCTGCGCATGGCGAAGCGTTGGTCGAACGGCGAGCGGCCGGCGAACTCGCCGATGTCGGCGCCGGCGATGAACGACTTCTCGCCCGAGCCGGTGATGACCACCGCGCCGACGGCGTCGTCGGACTCGATCTCCGCCAGCGCGGCGAGGAGCTCGACGCGCACTTCTTCGTTCAGCGCGTTCAGCTTGTCGGGGCGGTTGATGGTGAGAATGGCAACGCGGCCTTCGCGGGTCGAAAGTACGGTCTGGGGCATCTCTTTCCTCGATTCAGTGGTTTGCCGACGGCGGCAGAGTCGCCGACGCGGCCGGTTCGAGTGTGATGTCGCTCTTCTCCTCGGAAGAGATGGTGAGCGCCATCTCCTCCGACACTTCCAGGCGATTGCGCACGCGGCGCACGCTCTGGTCCTTCCACACCAGCAGGGTCGCCGGGTCGACGAGCCGGCTCGCGTTACCGGAGATCGTGAAGCCCTTCGCCGGCTTGCCCGGGGCGACGGGGTTCCAGGCGGTCGCCACCTTCGGCTGCAGGCGCACGGCGCCAGGGACTTCGCTGCGCGCGTCGGCGACGTAGGCGAGCTGCAGGCGAAGGCGCCTTCCGCGCGGCGCCTTCTCCCATGGACCGAGTCTCAGGAGCGTCTGATGCCGGATCCAGCCATGGTCGGTGGGCCAGGCGGAGTCGAAAAAGTAGTCCCGTCCGAGTTCCAGGGTCTGCCCCGCGAGAATCTCCGCGTTCTCGAACCAATTGCTGCGTGTGCGGTCCTCGAGCCGGTTCTCGCGCAGGCGCTTCTCGAGGGCGCTGCGCTCTTCCCCCTGCAGGGTCGGCAGGAGCCGCTCGGTGAAGCGCCGCAGGCCGTCGATCCGCGCCAGCACCCCGTCCGGACGCACGATGTGCACGGTCTCGCCGCCGGTCATCGCGGCGACCATCGCCGCGTCACTCGGCTTGCCGTCACGCGCCGCGGCGGCGCGTTGCACACGATAGAGGAGGAACGCCCGCCCGCCCTCCTGCGAGACCTGCAGGCTGCTCTCCGAAGCGAGGGAGATGCGCTGCTGGATGCCGCCCACTTTGGCGGTTTCGACGAACAGCTCGCGCTGGATGTAGGCCCCGGCTGGGGGAGCAAAGGCAAATGCGACGGGGAGCGAATCAGCGGCTGCCGGCGTCTGCGGCGCATCCCCGGCGCGCGGAGCCCGGGCCGCGCCTGCGCTGGCCAGGAGGCTGCCGGCGGCGAGCAGTCCCGCCAGGCGGCCGGCGAACCGGCATCGGGTGAGGCTCATCTGGACGCTCGCGGGCTCATCTCGGTCGCTTCGGGGGCTCGCCGTCAGCGGTGACGCCAGGCCGGTGGCCGCTTTTCGACGAAGGCCTGGATTCCCTCCGCCATGTCGGCCGTGGCGGTGAGCTCGCGCAGGTACAGGCGTTCGGCCTCGGCGAGGGCCGGTTCGTAGGCTCGGGTCTCGCCGGCGCGAACGGCGCGCTTGGTCAGGCGCGTGACGGCCGCGCTCTGTCGCTGAACGGCGGCCGCGAGCTCCGCCGCGCGCTGCTCCAGCGCCGGACGGTCGGCCAAGCGCTCGTGCACGAGACCGAGAGCCAGGGCCTCGGCGCAGTCCATGGTTCGTCCGGTGAGCAGCAACTCGAGCGTGCGGCCGGTGCCGATGCGCCGCGGGTAGAGCGCGGCGGCGACCGGCGGATAGCAGCCGAGGGCGATCTCCGGCTGCCCGAAGCGGCTGCGCTCGGTGGCGAGCACCAGATCGCAGATCAGCGCGAGCTCCATGCCGCCGCCCAGGCAGTGGCCGTCGACGAGCGATACGGTCAAGGCTTCGAGATTGCGCAGCCGGCCGAGCGCGCCATGAAAGGAGAGGAGCATCCGGTCGATCTTGTCCGGGGTGTGGTCCTGCACGGAGACGCCGGCCGAGAAAGCTCGCTCGCCGGCGCCGCGGACGAAGAGGAGTTGCAGCTCGCGATCGGCGGCCAGGGAAGCGATCTCGGCATCGAGGCGCGCGAGCAGGTCGAGATCGAGGATGTTGAGCGGCGGCTGGCCGAAGGTAAGTGTCGCCGCCCGCCCCTCGCGTTCGACGACGAGCAGGTCCGAACTGGGGTTCATCGCATCGCTCCGGTGGAGAGGCGCGCTTCGCGGCGCGCGGCGAAAGCTGCGGCCGCCTCGCGGAAGTCCTCGAACAGGCCGCGGTGGAACGGCTGCTCGACGAGATTCTCGGGGTGCCATTGCACCGACGCGATCCACCATTCCGGATCCGGCGCGACGGTGGCTTCGATCGTCCCGTCGGCGGCCACGGCCGCGGCGACGAGGCCTCGTCCGGGCGTCTTCACCGCCTGGTGGTGGCGGCTGTTGACGGCCGGATGTCCGCATCGTTCGAGGCGGGCCGCGAACGGGTGCGCGATCCCGGTCGACACGACGTCGTGCGCCAGGTGATCGAGAGCAAAGCCGCGATCGATGAAATTGTCGTGCCCCTGGTGGCCGGTCTGCAACTCGATGTCCTGGAAGAGCGTTCCGCCCTGAAAGACGTTCAGCATCTGGTGTCCGCGACAGATGCCGAAGACCGGCGTGCGGTGCGCCCGGGCTTCGACCAGCAGATCCCACTCCAGCTGATCGCGGTCCGGCACCGGCCTGTCGAGATTCGCGCCGCGGAGGCGTGCCTCGCCGTAGAGGCAGGGCTGGATATCGGCGCCCCCGGTGAGCAACAGTCCGTCGGCGCGGGCAAGGAGGGCGTGGAGGTCCACGCTCGCGGTCCTGCGCGGCGTGGCGCGGAAGATGTCGTGCTCGGCGATGCCGACCGTTGCCAGCGCCTCGAGGTACGGCGCGACCTTGTCTTCCTTGATGTAGGCGACGACGACTTTCGGCACGCCGGACTCCGATCTCAGGAAGACGCCCGTTCGAGGAGGACCGCGATACCCATGCCGCCGGAGATGCAGAGCGTGGCAACCCCGAGGCGCTGACCGCGCTCCGCCATGCCGGCGAGCAGCGTCACGACGATGCGCGCTCCGGTAGCGCCGATCGGATGGCCGAGGGCGATGGCGCCGCCGTCGGGGTTGACTCGCGCAGAGTCGAACGGCAGCTGGGCGAGGCAGGCGAGCGCCTGCGAGGCGAACGCTTCGTTGAGCTCCACGGCTTCGATGTCGGCGAAATCGAGGCCGTTGCGTTGCAGCAGGCGGAGCGTCGCCGGTACCGGGCCGATGCCCATGATTCTCGGATCGACGCCGACAACTTCCCAGTCGAGGAGGTACCCCGCCGGCCGCAGGCCGAGGTCTGCGATCGCCGCCTCGCTGGCGACCAGGAGCGCCGCGGCGCCATCGGTGATGCCGGAGGCGTTCGCCGCCGTCACCGTTCCCCCCTTGCGGAAGACCGCCGGCATCTTGGCGAGCGACTCGAGGGTCACGCCGTCGCGCGGATGCTCGTCGGCGGCGACGACCGTCTCGCCTTTCCTGCCGGGAAGGCGGACCGGCTCGATTTCGGCCACGAAGCGGCCGCTCGCGCGCGCCGCCTCGCAACGCCGTTGGGTCTCGACGGCGTAGAGATCCGCGGCTTCGCGGGTCACGCCGGTCTCTGTCGCGAGCTCCTCGGCGGTCTCGCCCATGATCAGGCCGGAGAGCGGATCGTTGAAGCCGTCCTTGTACATGCCGTCGACGATCTCGTCGCTGCCCAGACGGTAGCCCCAGCGGGCTCGCGGCAGCAGATAGGGCGTGTTCGACATGCTCTCCGTGCCGCCGGCGAGGATGATCTCCGCCTCGCCGAGGAGGATGGTGCGCGCCGCGGAGAGCATCGCCTGCAGGCCCGAGCCGCAGGCCTGGTTGACGGTAAAGGCGGGGCGCTCGACCGGAATACCGGCGCGGAAAGAGATCTGGCGGGCGCTGTTCGGACCGCCGTTGGCCTGCCGGCCGTGGCCGAAGATCACCTGGTCGATCCGCGCCGGGTCGAGGCCGGCGCGCCTCAGGCAGGCGGCCGCGGCGTGCGTGCCGAGGTCGGCTGCGGAGAGGCCGGCGAGAGCGCCGCCGAACTTGCCGATCGGCGTTCTCACCGGGGCGACGAGCGCCAGGCGTCCACCCGCTCGACGTTGCGCGCCCGCCGGACCGAGCGTCATCACTTGGCGGTGAATTGCGGCGTGCGCTTCTCGACGTAAGCGGCGAGCCCTTCCTTGGCGTCGTCGCTCTGGAAGAGCTGCTGCTGCAACTCGCGCTCGAGGGTCATCGCGGACTCGAACGGAATCTCGGCGCCGGACTGCACCGCGCGCTTGATGCGACCGACCGCCTTTGCCGCCTTGTTGGGCGGGCAGAACTGTTTGGCGTATTCATGCACCTGACCCATGAAGTCGTCACCTTCGAGGATCGAGTCGATGATGCCGTAGCCCAGTGCGTCCTCGAAGGAGAACAGCCGCCCGGTGACCATCAGCTCGATCGCCCGGCTCTTGCCGACGATTCGCACCAGGCGCTGCGTGCCGCCGGTGCCCGGCAACACTCCGAGCGAGACTTCGGGCAGGCCGACCTTGCCGCCGTTCTTCCGCGCCAGGCGAAGGTCCGCGGCCATGGCGATCTCGAGGCCGCCGCCGACGGTATTGCCGTTCAGGGCCGCGATCACCAGCTTCGGCGTCTGCTCGAGACGCGACAGGGTCTCGTTGGCGTGCAGGCAGAAGAAGTACTTGAAGTAGGGGTCGGACGCCTTGAGCATGTTGATGTTGGCGCCGGCGCAGAACATCTTCTCGCCCGCGCCGGTGAGCACGATCACGTGGACGTCCTTGTCGAAGCGCGCCTTGATGATGTTCTCGTCGATCTGCTTCATCATCTCGTGCGTGTAGGTGTTGGCCGGCGGATCGTCGAGCTTGAGGTAAGCGACGCCGTCGCGGACTTCGTAGTGCACCAAGGTGCGGGCGGCGCTGCCTTCGGGCGTGGGGGCGTTCTGCGACATTGCTGAGTCTCCTGGGTTCTAAGGGTCTTTAGGGCTGATTCCGGCCGGGCTCTCGCAAGGCAGGGTAGAGTGCGTCGGGGCGATTCTCGCACGGGCCCGGGGGAGCGTCCACCGCCGCCTTGACCGCGAGGAAGGGCCTTCCTACAATGCCGCGAGCGGCCGCAGTTCAATCATGATCACCGGATACAACACTGACGTTCGTCACGTAGAGACGGTAGTCCATGTCCAGACCGAGGACAAGGGACGCGGGAATCCGTTCATCGAAAGTGTCGTCTACGTCGCCGGGCGTGTCGTCGCCACCAAGCGATCGAGCTATTCCGGGCTGCTCGAACAGGGCAAGGGCGATCCCGAGATCGCCGCCCTCATGGACCACCAACACCGCACCATCGTCGCGGCCATCCGCGCCGGCCGCTTCGACGGCAAGCTCGAGGGGCTGAAGAAGCCGGGGAGCGAGGCGCCGAAGACCGCCGCCGAGGCGACCGCGCGACACGAGTCGCCCGAAACGCATGCTCAGACCATCGTGCAGACCGGCGCCATTCCGGTCGGCGCTCGCGATACGGCGGAGCAGGGTCTGCCGCCGGAATTCAGGCCTCTCGAAGGGCTGCCGCCGCTGACCGACCTTTCGGGAGTTCCCGAGCTGCCGGATCTCGACGATTCCGACGAGGGCCCGACGCTCGACCAGGTGATCCTCGAGTACCTCTCGACCGAGGCCGAGCACGAGCAGCTCGTGCTGGCGCTGGACGGACAGGAGGACATTCAGCCCGGCAGGATCAACATCCTCACCTTGCGCGCCTACTCTTCGAAGAGCGGGCTGCCCATCGCCGGAGTGCAGGTCTCGGTCAAGATGCTGTCGACCGTCGCCGATCCGCGCACGCTGATGATCGGCGAGACGGACGATCTCGGTGCCGTGGAGATGCGACTCGACGTCCCGGCCTTCGCGCGCGGTTCGGCCGCCCTCGTCATCTCCGGCGCTTCCGACCTCGGCCGCGCCGAGATCAAGCAGCTGCTGTGACGTCGCTCCCGGTTCCCTCCGCTGCCGAGGAGCCCGCGGTCGTGGGCGAGCGCGAGATCCGGCTCAACGGTGCGCCGCACCGGATTCCGAATTCCATCGAGACGCTGCAGCAGCTCGTGGAGTCGGTGGGTTGCGACCCGCGGGCGGTTGCCGTGGAAGTGAACGGCGAGATCGTGCGCCGCGCGTACCTCGCCGGCGCCGCTGTGAGGCCGGGCGACAGCATCGAGATCGTCCGTTTCGTGCAGGGCGGATGAGCCCTCGGCAGGCGGTCGCCCCGAGCTGCGGAATGCGGGGTCTTGCCAGCGACGCGCTTCGTCCGCTATATTTTTCGTTCAAGAGGGGCCGCTAGCTCAATGGTAGAGCAGCAGACTCTTAATCTGCGGGTTGTAGGTTCAAGTCCTACGCGGCTCACCATCGCCCACTCCTCTCGCCTCCCCAGTGCTCGGATCCCGCTCTCGCGAAAGTGGCGGAACTGGTATACGCGCTAGACTTAGGATCTAGTCCCGAGCGATCGGGTTGGGGGTTCGAGTCCCCCCTTTCGCACCATTTCAACCGCCCCAAGGACAGAGATCGCCGATGAGCGTCGTGCTGAATGTGGAAGAGATCGGGCCGTGCCGTAAGGAGCTGAAGATCGAAATTCCCGCGCCGGCCGTCGATGCCGAGACGGCGCGCGTCCTGGGCGAGTTCGGCCGCAAGGCGAGTCTGCCCGGTTTCCGCAAGGGCAAGGTGCCGCAGAGTCTGGTGCAGCGCCACTTCGGCGACGACATCCGCCGGGAAGTCGTGGAGCGCCTGGTGCCGCGGTACTTCCGCCAGGCGGTGGCGGAGAAAGGCATCGATCCGCTGCTCGCGCCCGAAGTCGAGATGGCGAAGGTCGAATCCGGTGCCGGCATGACGTTCATCGCTCGCGTCGAGGTTCGCCCGGAGATCGAGCTGCGCAACTACAAGGACTTCAGTCTGCCCACCCCGCCGGTCGCTGCGACCGCCGAGGAGGTCACGACCGCGATCGCCGACCTCCGCCTGCGCCACGCCGAATGGAAGCCCGCCGCTCGTCCTGCCGCCACCGGCGACCGGGCCAAGATCGAGCTCAAGCCGGTCGTGCCGCCTGCGGCAGACGGCGCGAGCGAGGTTGTCGCCGAAGCGCAGACGGTCGACATCGAAGTCGGCTCGCCGCAGATCTGGGAAGAGATCTCCCTGGCGGTCGCGGGATTGAGCGTCGGGCAGGGCTCGCGCTTCACGCGCAAGGAGCCGGCCGCTCCTCGCTCCGAGCGCGAAGAGGGCGACCTGCGCCCAGATGCCCCGGCCGAGCCCGCCGTCGAGCGCAGCTTCGAAGTGCGCCTGGTCGAGCTCTCCGAGCCGATCCTGCCGCCGCTCGACGACGCCTTTGCCGCCCATCTGGGGAAGTTCTCTTCTGTCGCCGAGCTCGAAGCCGACATCTCTCGGCGGATCGGCAACGCCAAGCGCGACGACGCCCTGCGTCAACGCGAGACCGCGATGCTCGATCAACTGACCGAACGGCATCCGATTCCCCTCCCGGACGGCGTCGTGCATCGAGAAGTCGACGAACTGCTGCGCGATTACGCCGAGAATCTGGCGCGGCGCGGCGTCGATCTCGAAGGAGCCGGCCTCGACTGGCAGCGGCTCGGCGAACAGGCGAAGCCCCAGGCGGAGCGCCGCGTCAAGGCGCGTCTGCTGCTCGATGCGATCTCGGCGCAGGAGAAGATCGAGGTAGGAGAAGAGGAGTTCGAGCAGGCCCTGGCCCTCCTCGCCCGCGCCCAGGGGATTCCGACTCCGGCGCTGCGCCAGAGGCTCGACGAGGGCGGTCAGCTCGCCGGGCTGCGCGCGCAGATGCGCCGCGAGAAGACCGTCCGCCGGCTGCTCGGCGAGTCCGAACCGGCGCCAGCCCACGAGCACGAGCACGATCACGCGCACTCCCACGCGCACGACCACGAGAGCTAGAGAGGGTCCGAACATGCTGATTCCGATGGTCGTCGAGCAGACCAATCGCGGCGAGCGCGCGTACGACATCTACTCGCGTCTGCTCAAGGACAACATCATCTTCCTCGGCCGTCCGATCGACGACGAGGTGGCGAGCCTGTTGATCGCGCAGATGCTCTTTCTCGAAGCCGAGAATCCGGAGCGCGACATCCACCTCTACATCAACTCGCCCGGCGGATCGGTGACGGCAGGGCTCGCGGTCTACGACACGATGCAGTACATCAAGCCCGATGTGGCGACCTTCTGCATCGGACAGGCGGCCTCGATGGCGGCCGTGCTGCTCGCTGCGGGCAAGGCCGGCAAGCGAACGGTCCTGCCGAACAGCCGCGTGCTGATCCACCAGCCGTGGACGCAGGGAATGCAGGGACAGGCGACCGACATCGAGATCCACGCCCGCGAACTGCTCAAGCTGCGCGACAAAATCGACGAGATCCTCGCTTTTCACACCGGCAAGACCAGAGAGACGATCCACGACGACACCGATCGCGACAAGATTCTCGGCGCCGAAGAGGCCGTCGCCTACGGTCTCGTCGACCAGATCATGCAGCGCCGCAAGCCCACCGCCGTCGCGGGCTGAGCGGCGTGCCCGCGCCCTCCGCGGGCGCCCGGCAGCGGAGCCGTCCGGGGCGTCCGCTCGAACGGCCCGGAGCGGCGGCTCTGCTATGATTTTCGGGTTCGTCGACGACCGCGGCCGGCTCCATCCGGAAGACGGAATAGCGGCGTAGTCGAGTTGGTTGTAGCGCTCGGAATCGCCATCCAGAGGCTGGCCGGCGACTCGCGATCTCGGAGGAGAGATGCCCAAGAAAGAATCCGGCGACGACGCCCTCAGGTGTTCGTTCTGCAACAAGAGCCAGCGCGAGGTCAAGAAGCTGATCGCCGGTCCGACGGTCTTCATCTGCGACGAGTGCGTCGACATCTGTCTCGACATCATCGCCGAGGACCGTCTCCTCGAGCAGCAGCAGGAGACCAAGCTTCCCAAGCCGCACGAGATCAAGGCGCTCCTAGACGAGTACGTCATCGGCCAGGACCTCGCCAAGAAGAAGCTCGCAGTCGCGGTCTACAACCACTACCGTCGCATCGAGTTCTCCGAAAAGGGGCCGCGTACCGGCGACGTCGAGTTGCAGAAGTCGAACATCCTGCTGATCGGGCCGACCGGCACCGGCAAGACGCTGCTCGCGCAGACGCTGGCGCGGCTGCTCTCCGTGCCGTTCACGATCGCCGATGCGACGACGCTCACCGAAGCGGGCTACGTCGGCGAGGACGTCGAGAACATCATCCTCAAGCTGTACCAGGCGTCGGGTAACGACAAGGAGAAGACCCAGCGCGGCATCGTCTACATCGACGAGGTCGACAAGATCGCGCGCAAGGGGGAGAACCCGTCGATCACTCGCGACGTCTCGGGCGAGGGGGTGCAGCAGGCGCTGCTCAAGATTCTCGAGGGCACGGTGTGCAACGTTCCGCCGCAGGGCGGGCGCAAGCATCCGCACCAGGAGTTCCTGCAGATTGACACGACCAACATCCTGTTCATCTGCGGCGGCGCCTTCGTCGGACTCGACGAGCACATCGAAAAGCGCCTGAACCAGAAAACCATGGGCTTCGGCGCCGACATCAAGTCGAAGAAGGAGCAGTCGAAGCAAAATCCGCTGGAGAAGGCGCTGCCCGAGGACATCATCAAGTTCGGCATGATCCCCGAGTTCGTCGGCCGCCTCGCGGTCATGGCCTCGCTCGAGCAGCTCGACGAGGAGTCGCTGGTGCGCATCCTGAAGGAGCCCAAGAACAGCCTGGTGCGCCAGTACCAGACCATGTTCGAGTTCGAGGACGTCGAGCTCAGATTCTCCGACGAGGCCCTGCACGCGGTCGCCAAGGAGGCTCTGAAGCGCAACGTGGGCGCTCGCGGCTTGAGGATCATCCTGGAAGAGCTGATGCTCGATCTCATGTACACCATCCCGTCGCAGCGCGAGATCCAGGAGTGCGTCATCACCGAGGACACGGTGGTGCGGCGCTCGCAGCCGGTGACGACGCTGCGAAAGGCCGGGTGAGCGTGAGCAAGAGCTTCGTCGAGACTCACAGGGAGTCCCTCCCGGTGGTCCCGCTGCGGGACATGGTGGTCTTCCCGCACATGATGGCGCCGTTCATCGTCGGCCGGGAGAGCTCGGTGCACGCGCTGGAGATCGCGCTCGCGACGGCCGAGAAGCGGATTTTCCTGGTAGCGCAGCGCGATCCCAAGGTCGACGAGCCGATGCGCGACGACCTCTACGACTTCGGTGTCGTGGCGCGCGTCGTACAGAACCTCAAGCTTCCCAACGGCAACATCAAGGTGATGGTCGAAGGGTTGAAGCGCGGCAAGCTGATGGATTTCGAGGAGCGGGAAGGCACGCTCTGGAGCCACCTCGAGACCTACGACATCCAGTACCCGATGTCGGAGAAGCTGCAGCTGTTCGTCAACAAGGTACTGGGAGCGTTCGAGCAGTACGCCAAGCTCTCGCAGCACCTCGCTTTCGAGGGTCTGCTCCCGACTCTCAAGCTCGACGAACCCGACCGGCTCACCGACACTCTCGCCTCCCATCTGACCGTCCCCACCGCCGAGAAGCAGGCGATGCTCGAGCTGCTGTCGCCCTACGAGCGGCTGCAGCGCCTGCTCGATCTGCTCGACGTCGAGATGGAAAAGATGAATCTCGACCGGCGGATCAACGTGCAGGTCAAGAAGCAGATGGAGAAGGCCCAGAAAGAGTACTACCTCAACGAGAAGATCAAAGCGATCCACCAGGAGCTCGGCAAGAAGGACGACCGCAGCGACGAGATCGCCGAGCTCAAGGCCAAGATCGAAAAGGCGGGGCTGCCGAAGGCAGTGGCGGAGAAGGCCGAGCAGGAGTTGAAGCGTCTCGAAGCGATGCCGCCGGTCTCCGCCGAGGCCACGGTCTCGAGAAACTACATCGACTGGATCGCCTCGGTGCCGTGGAAGAAGACCAGCCGCGAGCTCAAGGACCTGGGCAAGGCGGAGGAGATCCTCAACTCCGAGCACTTCGGGCTGCAGAAAGTGAAAGAGCGGATCCTCGAGTTTCTCGCGGTTCGTCAGCTCACGACCGAGACGCCGGCCTCCATTCTCTGCTTCGTCGGACCGCCCGGCGTCGGCAAGTCTTCGCTGGCGAGCTCGATCGCCCGCGCCGTCGGCCGCAAGTTCGTCCGCCTGTCGTTGGGCGGAGTCCGCGACGAGGCCGAGATCCGCGGGCACCGGCGCACGTACATCGGCGCCTTTCCCGGGCAGATCATCCAGATGATGAAGAAGGCCGGTACGGTGAACCCGGTCTTCCTGCTCGACGAAGTCGACAAGATGTCGATGGACTTCCGCGGCGATCCGTCGGCAGCTCTGCTCGAAGTGCTCGATCCGGCGCAGAATCACGCCTTCGTCGATCACTTCCTCGACGTCGAGTACGACCTGTCGAAGGTGATGTTCATCGCCACGGCGAATGTCCTTCATCCCATTCCGGCGCCGCTCCGCGACCGGATGGAGGTGATCAATCTCTCCGGCTACACGCTCAACGAGAAGAAGGCCATCGCGAGCCAGTTCCTGGTGCCCAAGCAGCTCAAGGCGAACGGCCTCGAGGCCGCGCACGTCTCGTTCGAGGATGAAGCCCTGCGCCAGCTCATCGAGGGGTTCACCCGCGAGGCCGGCGTGCGCAGTCTCGATCGCGAGATCGCCTCGGTGTGCCGGAAGCTGGCGCGCAACGTCGTCGCCGAGGGCAAGCGCGCCGAGGTTCTGGTGAGTCCCGAGCGCATCGCGTCGCTGCTCGGCAAGCCGCGCTTTCGCCCCTGGAAGCGCGAAGAGAAGCCCGAGATCGGGGTCACCACGGGCCTTGCCTGGACGGAATTCGGCGGCGAGATCCTCGAGACCGAAGTCGGTCTGATGAAGGGCAAGGGCAAGCTCATCCTGACCGGCAAGCTCGGCGAGGTGATGCAGGAATCTGCGCGTGCGGCGGTCTCCTACCTGCGCAGCCGCGCCGAGATCTTCGGTATCGATCCGGACTTCAGCGAGAAGTTCGACGTTCACCTGCACGTGCCCGAAGGCGCGATCCCGAAGGACGGTCCTTCCGCCGGCATCACGATGGCGACGGCGCTGATTTCGGCGCTGACCAAGCTGCCGGTGAGGCGCGACCTGGCGATGACCGGCGAGATCACGCTGCGCGGCAAGGTGCTTCCGGTCGGCGGCATCAAGGACAAGGCGCTCGCCGCCTACCGCGCCGGAATCACCGAGCTCATCCTGCCGCGCGAGAACGAGAAGGATCTCGAGGACATCCCGGAAGAGGTCCGCGACGTCCTGCAGATTCATCTGGTCGAATGGATGGACGAGGTGTTGCCGATCGCCCTGCAGGGCGAGCTTGCATGGCGGCCCCGGAATGAGGGAGAATTCCCGGGTCGGCCGACGGAGCCCCCTCTGGGTTCCGGTTCCCTGGCGCACTGATCCTCTCGCCGAATCCGCTGCAAGCTCTGCTTTCACTGACGGGTCTTTTCAATCTTCGGGGTCAGGAGTATCCGGCGTGGACGCCGGAACGGTTCCTGCAGGCGCTGATCGACCGGTGAGGTTCGACGAGTCCCGGCGAGTGGCGGTTCCCGTACGGCAGCAAATTCCCGATGCGCTCCGGAGTCGGCACTGAAGATCGAGAAGTCGGAGTTCATCAAGTCGGCGGCGGGTAGCGAAGGATTCGTGCTGGACGGGTTGCCGGAAGTCGCTTTCGCCGGCCGCTCGAACGTAGGGAAGTCGAGCCTGCTGAACAAGCTGCTGGGCCGGAAGCTGGCGCGCACGAGCTCCACTCCCGGCCGGACCCAGACGATCAACTACTTCCGGGTCAACGGTTCCTTTTATTTCGTCGACCTGCCGGGATTCGGGTACGCACGGGCGTCCAAGGAGTCCCGAAGCCAGTGGGCGGAAGTGATCAACGACTACCTGCGGACCCCGCATCCGCAGCGCGCGGTCGTACACCTGGTGGACGCGAGAGTCGGAGCCACGGCCCTCGACGTCCAGGCGGGTGAGTACTTTGCAAGCCTGGGGTTTCCAACCCTGGCCGTCGCGACCAAGGTCGACGACGTGAAACGAGGAGAGCGTTCCCGGCGTATGCAGCAGATCGCCGGCGCGCTGCAGATCGGAGAACCGACGGCGGTCCTGGCCGTCTCCACCCAAACAGGGGAGGGTGTCCGTGAACTCTGGAAATCCATCGCAGAATTTCTCGCGCGGTAAGCCGCGCCGCAGCAGACGAGGAAGAAAGAACATGCCGAAGGTCACGGAACAGCCCCTTGAGCTGCCTCTCGACGTAGGGTTGGAGCCCGTTCCGACTGGGAACGGCGCGAACGGCAAGCAGATGCTCGACATTCGGGCGCTCAAGGAGATGTCGATCGCCGAGCTCACCACGGCCGCCAAGGATCTCGGTGTCGAAGGGGCCCCCGGGCTGCGCAAGCAGGAGCTGATCTTCAAGATCCTCGAGGCGCAGACGAAGTCTTCGGGTCTCATCTTCGCCGAAGGCGTCCTCGAGTGCCTGCCCGACGGCTTCGGTTTCCTGCGTGCTCCCGAGTACAACTATCTCCCCGGTCCGGACGACATCTACGTCTCGCCTTCGCAGATCCGGCGCTTCGACCTGCGTACCGGCGACACGGTCTCCGGGCAGGTGCGCCAGCCGAAGGACGGCGAGCGCTACTTCGCTCTGATCAAGGTCGAGGCGGTCAACTTCGAGCACCCGGAAGTCGCCCGCAACAAGATCTTCTTCGACAACCTGACGCCGCTCTACCCGATGGAGCGCCTGAAGCTCGAGGTCCCCGGCGACATGTCGTCGCGGGTCATGGACCTCGTGACGCCGATGGGCAAGGGACAGCGGGCGCTCATCGTCGCGCCTCCGCGCACCGGCAAGACGATGCTCCTGCAGTCGATCGCCCATTCGATCGCCAAGAACCATCCGGAAGTGGCGCTGATCGTGCTGCTCATCGACGAGCGGCCGGAAGAGGTCACCGACATGCAGCGCTCGGTGCAGGGCGAGGTCATCTCCTCGACCTTCGACGAGCCGGCCACCCGCCACGTGCAGGTCGCCGAGATGGTGATCGAGAAGGCCAAGCGCCTGGTCGAGCACAAGAAGGACGTCGTCATCCTGCTCGACTCGATCACCCGCCTGGCGCGCGCCTACAACACAGTGCAGCCGCCGTCGGGCAAGGTTCTCTCCGGCGGTATCGACGCCAACGCGCTGCACCGCCCGAAGCGTTTCTTCGGCGCGGCGCGGAACATCGAAGAAGGCGGGTCGCTCACGATCATCGCGACCGCGCTCGTCGACACCGGCAGCCGCATGGACGACGTGATCTTCGAAGAGTTCAAGGGCACGGGTAACTGCGAGATCCACCTCGATCGCAAGCTCGTCGACAAGCGAACCTTCCCGGCGCTCGACATCAACAAGTCGGGAACCCGCAAGGAAGAGCTCCTGATGCCGGAAGACGAGCTCCGCCGCGTCTGGGTGCTGCGCAAGGTGCTCAATCCGTTGTCGGTCGTCGAGTCGATGGAGCTGCTGCTCGACAAGCTGTCGAAGGCGAAGACGAACCTCGACTTCCTGAACGCAATGTCGAAGTAGCGGAGCTTCATGAAGCAGCTTCGCGTCGGAGTCGTCAACTACATCAACAGCCGCCCCCTCTCTCGCGGGCTCTTTCGTGAGGGACAGGAGGGCGGCTTTTTCTGTGAGAGCCTGCCGCCGGCGGTAATCGCCGACCGGCTGGCCGCGGGCTCCCTCGATGTCGGCCTCGTGCCGTCGATCGAGCTGGCGCGCATCGCGGGGTTGACCGTCATCCCCGGCATCGCCATCGCGGCCACGCACGAGGTCCGCAGCGTCCTCCTGGTGTCGAAAGTGCCGGTCGGCGAGATCGCTTCGGTCGCGCTCGACGAGAACAGCCGCACCTCGGCGGCGCTGGTGCGCATGATCCTCAAGGACCGCTACGGGCTCGATCCCGCGTTCCGCCCGGCGCGAGCCGACATCGAAACGATGCTCGCCGCGGCCGACGCCGCGCTGATCATCGGCGACCCTGCGCTCACCGTGCCGCGGGAACGCTTCGTCGTTCTCGACCTCGCCGGCGAGTGGCTGGAGATGACCGGCCTGCCGTTCGTCTTCGCCGTCTGGGCGGTGCGCGAGGCGGTCGCGATCGACCCGCTCGTCGCCCCCTTCGCCGCCAGCCTCGAAACCGGCCTCGCCGAGCTCGACGCGATCGTCGCCGAGACTTCGAAGGAGACGGGCCTGGCTCCAGCGGTGCTGCGCGACTACTTCACGCGCAACCTCCGCTATCGCATGGGGCCCGCCGAGCAGGCCGGACTCGCCGAGTTCCTGCGCCGGGCCGAGAGCCACGGGCTCACCTCGGCCCCCGCGGTCCCTCGCTTCGCGCACGCATGAGGGGGCTGGAGCGGCGGCAACTGCCGGTCTGCCGGAGCCGCCGCCCGGCGCGGAACTTGCTGGCCTCGAGGGCATGACCCACATTCGGGGCTGGCGGAAGGGGTTCTTTGCAGCCGCTCTCGGCCTCTCCACGGCCTGGCCGGCTGCGGCGCTGGGAAGCGACCAAGCGGCGGTGCCGGTGGCACAGGAGCCACCGTCCTACGGGGAGGTCATCGACGTCCGTACCGGGTTCGTGCGAGTGACGCTCCCGGCCGGCGCGCCGCCGCCGCGGATGGAGGACATCGAAGTTCTGTGGCGGAAGCGGCCACAGCGTGTCGTCCGGGTCGTCGGCGGTGCCGAAGACCCGCTCGAGCTCGGCATCGCCGTCGACCGCTCGGCCAGCATGCATGCGACGTTCGAGCCGATGCGAGCGGCGGCGCTGCAGCTGGTCGATCAGGCGGTTTCCGACGAGGACCGGCTCTTCGCGGTCGCATTCTCCAACGAGACCCGTCTCTTGGCCGAGGGGCGCGGCGAGGCTGCGCGCGTCATCGCTGCGCTGCCGTCGAGCCCCGAGCTCGGCAATCGCCCCACGGCGCTCTTCTCTGCGCTCAACAGCGCCCTGCGGCTGTTCGAGAACGCCGACGCCCGCGCCGCTCTCATCGTGGTTTCGGACGGCTGCGATACGGCGGGAGACCTCGCCAGCGCCAGTACGGTCGGGCGCCGGGCGCGGGACCTCGCGATCCCGATCTTCCTGCTGATGCCCGACCGAAATGTTTGCCAGAACACGCTCTGCCAGCAGGATGCCGCCGGGAAGTGGGAGTGCAAGCCCGAGGCTTCGCCGACGCTGCTCCAGGGGGAGTCCCGCGAAATGTTCAACCCGGCGGCGCGCCCTTCGGCGCTGACCGAAAGCAGCCTCGCCGGCGGCGCCACCGAAGAGCGCGACCGGTTCACCGGACTGATCTCTGCCCACGGCGGCGGGGACTTCGTCGTCAACGACCCCGAGGACTGGGAGCGGGCAATGAAGAGGATCTCCGAGCGCCTCGGTCGCCAGTGGACCGTCGTTTTCGAGCCGTCCTCCGACGAGGTGACGAGCGACGAGATCAAGGTCTATTCGAAGGCCGGCGGTCATCGCCGGCGGCTCGAGTAGCCCGCCGCCGGGTCACTCCTGGCGGGTGAGCGCGAAGGTACATCCGCGGCAGATGAAGTTCTCCGGGGCCTCTTCGACGCCGTAGACCCAGCGGCGCATCTGGGCGAGCTTGGGGCCGGCGAGGACGTCGGCGACGGTCTCGACGTTCAGGTCGCCGACCTCGTACTTCTCGTCGTAGTCCTCGCAGCACAGAACGCACTTGGCGTGCGGCGTGATGTGGAGATGCTGGAACGGGCGTGAGCCGACGTTGTCGCAGCCGCAGAGCTTCCCGATCGGGGCCGCGGGCTTGGCGCCGATCTGCAGGTAGCCGGCGCGATCCATGACCTCGAAGTACTTGACCGTGAAACGGCTGCCTCGGAAGCGGGCGGTGATCTCCTCGAAGTCGCGCTTGTGGTTGTCGTTTCCCGTTCCCAGCACGACCATGTCCATCTGCTCGGCGAGCGCCTTGTCCTTGGCGTAGTCGAGATTCCTGAGCACCGCGTTCATGTGATCGCCGCCGCGCTCCTTCTTGTAGCGCTCGCGGTCGATGGTCGAGAGATTGATCGACAGGAAACGCAGGCCGCCCATCTCGACCAGGGCGTCGACACGGTCGGGGGTGAGCCCGGTACCGTTGGTGAGCACCGCCGGGGGGAGTCCCGCGGCGCGGATCGCGCGCACCTGGTCGACGAAGCGCTTGTCGGCCGTGGGCTCGTTGTAGTTGATCATGAACAGCGCTTCGAGGGTCGATTTGTAGTCCGAGAGTTGGCCGAGAATGCGCTCGTAGAGCTCGGTCGGCATGAAGTGGTTGGCGCGCGGCGAGATCGACACCGGGCAGAAGTAGCACGACTGATTGCACACCGTGTGCGCCTCGAGCGAGGCGTACTTGAGCCGGAACGACTGCGACGCGAGCACCGGATCGGCGATCAGCCAGCCGCCGGCGGCGAGAGCGGCCAGGTCGTCCGTCGCCAGGCTGCCCTCGCGCTCGAACGCCCGGAGCGCCGCGAACAGCGGCTCGCCGATCGCGAGCGAGGCATCGGTGAGCGGGTTGTAGAAGCGCTCGGAGGTCTTGTGCAGGTAGGGACTGAGACGGCCCGGCGCTGGCGAATTCGGCGAATCAGACATGAAGGGAGGTCTCCGGTGGAGCGGCCTGCGCAGCCGCGGAGCCGCCGCTCCAGCGATGCGGGAAGTGAGCCAGGCCGATCGCGTAGCGTGGCGATTCCACGGCGAAGGCGTCGGACAGGATCTGGCGGTCGTAGATGTGCAGACCCGCTCCGTCGAGCAGGAAAGCGTAGATGGTGAATCGCCCCTTGAGGATCTGGAGATCCGGGAGCTCCAGGCGTACCGAGTAGCTGGTGGCGCCGGAAAATGGCGCCTCCGCGTCCTGGCTGGTGCTGAACGAGCAGATCTCGACGCCGTCGATGCGGTTGAAACCGATCGCGACGTGGAACTCGAGCGCGGGATCGTCGGTCTTCCAGTCGACCTCGAGCGCGAAGGGTTCGCCCTGGCGGGCCAAGGTTCCGCCGGGCAGGCGAACCTCCCGGATGCGCGCGGGCCCGGGGACGATCGCGTCGTCCGCATGACTGTGGCCGGCTTTCGCGAGCAGGAACTCCTCGTACTGCCGTACGACTTCCTGCGAGGCGCCGAGGGCGGCCACCCTGCCGTGCTGCAGCCAGATCGCCTGGGTACAGAAGGCGGAGATGTAGTACATGGCGTGCGAGCAGAGCAGCAGCGTCCCGCCGCCGGAAGTGAACTCGAGAAGGCGATCGATGCACTTCTTCTGGAAGTACCCGTCGCCGACGGAGAGCGCCTCGTCGATGATCAGAATGTCGGGCTCGACCTGGGTGGCGATCGCGAAGCCCAGCCGCATCGACATGCCGGTGGAGTAGGTCTTCACCGGCTGGTCGATGAACTCGTCGAGCTCGCTGAAGGCGATGATCTGCGGCGTCTTCTCGCGGATGGCGCCTTCCGAGAGGCCGAGCAGCGCGGCGTTGAGCACGATGTTCTGCCGGCCGGTGAGCTCGGGGTGGAAGGCCGAGCCGAGCTCCAGGATCGACGCCACCTTGCCGCGTACGGCGAGCTCGCCGCTCGACGGCGCCGTGATGCCGGAGAGGATCTTCAGCAGCGTGCTCTTGCCAGCGCCGTTTTCACCGATGAGACCGAAGCCCTGGCCTGCCGGCACCTCGAAGCTGACGTCGTCGAGCGCGTGGAAGGCGCGGTGGCGCGGGCGCCGGGTGACCAACTCCAGGGCGCGGCTCATCGGATGCGCATGCACCCGATAGACCTTGCTGAGGCCCTGCGCGCGCACGGCGAGCGCGGGTGCGGCGGAGGATTCGGCGGGCGCAGACATCGGACCGGAAGTATACGTTCGGCCGTGCCGCCGGCGTTGGGGGCGGGGGCGCTGCGTGCTAGGCTTCGCGGCCCACGGGCCCGAGGCAGCTCGGGTCCACGAGCGACAGGAATCGACGCCACCATGCCCGGCATCCTCCATCGGAATCGTCTGCTCGCGGCTTCGGCCGCGCTCCTCTCCCTCGTCACCTGGACGGGCTGCCGCACGGCGGCTCCCGGCGCGGCGCCATCCGCGCCGGTCGCGGCGCCCGCCACCGGTGTCCCTGCGGCCATCGCTGCGCCGGCAGCTGCGGTGCCCTCGCCCCCGTATCGCAATACGATTCGCTGGACGACGGCCAGTGAAGTCGACAGCTTCGGCTTCGACGTCTTCCGTGGCGAGAGCGCAGAGGGGCCGTTCGAGCGCCTGAATGCCAAACCGATCGCCGGGGCCGGCACCTCCGACGAGAGCCACTCCTACGCCTTCGTCGACGAGACCATCGATCCGGCGAAAGAGTACTTCTACTACGTCGAGAGCATCTCCATCGACGGCGTGCGCGAGAAGTTCACTCCGGTCAACCGGGCGCGGGCCAAGCTCGCGCCCAGCCCGGCAGCGGCGCAGTGAACGGCCGCGGCGCCACGCCCAGCGCTCGCTCCTTCCGGCCGACGCACCTTCGCGCGGCCTGGATGTCTGCCCTGTGCCTGCTGGCTGGCGCAGCAGTGGCCCAGCCGGCGCGTTCCCCGATGAAGATCTTCCTGTCGCAGCCCGGCATCTATCGCGTCACTCAGGAATCGCTGGTCGCCGCCGGATGGCCGACGGATGAGCTGGCGAGCGTGCGTCTGGCGATGCGCCACGGCGCCGACCTCTTGCCGATCTGGCTCGAGGACGGCGGCGACGGCCGGTTCGGTCCCGGCGATGCGCTGCTGTTCGCCGGCGACCGGCTGCCGGGGGAGCACGGTTACTACAACGAGTACACCGACCTCAACGTCTACTGGCTCTTCGACACCTCGGCGCCCTCCGCGGCGAAGGCTTCCCCGGATGGCGCCGCAACGCGCCTGCAGAGAGGCAAGGAGCTCGCGCAACGGTCGTCCGACGCTGCCGGCTCGCCGTGGCAGGTGAGGATCCGACGTGAGGAAGACCGTTTACTCCTGCGCTATCCGAACGCCGGTCTCGAGGATCAGGAGCTCTGGTATTGGCAGAAGCTCTCTTACCTCGATGCCGACCGCTTCGAAGTCGGCATCGACCTCGCCGACCTCGATCGCAGTGGAGCTTCGTCGGAGATCGCGCTCACCGTCGAGCTGCGCGGCTGGTCGAATCCGCGCACCAAGCCCTCGGCCGATTTCGCCGACCATGCGGTCGAGATTCTCTGGGACGGCGCGGTGATCGGCCGGCGCGAATGGTCGGGAACCACCCGTGCCGAGCGCGTGGAGGTGCAACTCCCGACGGCCGGTGTCGAGCCGGGGATCCACCGGCTGGGCCTGCGCGTGCCCGAACGGCCGGCGCAGGACAACCTGCCGCTCGTGGACGTGTCGATTCTCAACTGGCTCGAGATCGTGGCGCCGCGAACGGCGCTTCTGGCAGGACCGGCTGCGCCGACGCCCGCCGCGGCGGGCGCCTCCGCGAGCGACGATGCGGCGGACGCCCTCGCTGTGGCCGGGGCCGGCCAGATCCGGATCGAGCCCAAGCCCGTCTTCGCGGGTCGGCCGGCTGTCCTCGATTTCGCGGCAGGCAGCCGCTTCGAGCTCTTTACCGACAGCGGCGAGCACTTCGCGTTCGCTGCGCCGCCGACCGATGTGCGGCGCGCCGCGATTCCAACCGCCAGCGCCACCTGGGCGGTTCCGGCCGGGGCCTACCTGCAGCCGCGGGCGCTCGAGCTCGATCGGCCATCGAACTGGAAGAGCCCGGCCCAACAGGCCGACTACCTCTTGGTCTCTTCACCGCGACTTGCCGGCGCCCTGGCACCGCTCGTCGCCCTGCGTCGCAGCCAGGGGCTCAAGGTCGCAGAGGTCGACATCCGCGACATCTATGACGAGTGGAGCGCGGGCGTGACCGATCCGCGTGCGTTGCGCGATTTCGTCGACTACGCCTTTCACGAGTGGCAGCGCCCGGCTCCGCGCTTTCTGCTCCTGGTCGGGGACGCGAGCTGGGACGGCAAGAATGAACGTCCGGTCGGGGCCTCTCCCGACTGGGCCTTCAAGCTCACCGATCGCGCCGAGTTCATCCAGAACGGCAGCACGCGTTACTCCTCGGAGGAGCTCGCCGCCTCCCGCAATCTGATTCCGACCTGGGGCTATGGCAGCGCGGAAGGGCACGCGGCAGGCGACAACGCCTTCGTCGCGATCGATGGCGACGACGAGCTGCCGGACCTCGCGGTCGGGAGATTCCCGGTGATCACGCCGGGCGAAGTGGAAGCGATCGTCGCCAAGATCGTCGCCTACGAGACCGCCCCGTCGCCAGGCGACTGGCAGTCGCGCATCCTCTGGGTGACCAACGAGGAGAACTACACCCAGGTCTCCAGCAACCGACTGTCGGAGGAGCTCGCACCGCGCGGCTTCGCGGCGCGCAAGGTCTATCCCGTCCCCGTCGTCCCGCCGACCTCCGACGACCAGGAGACGCTGCGCGAGGCCTTCGACGAGGGAGCGCTGATCGTGCACTTCTTCGGCCACGGCGGGCGCTACATCTGGCGTACAGCGGCGCCGGACCTGGCCTCGCAGCGCGACCTGTTCGACCTTTCGGATGTCGAGGCACTGGCGCCCACCGCCAGGCTGCCGCTGGTGCTCAGCATGACCTGCTACTCGGCACCGTTCGACCATCCGACGGCCGACTCGATCGGCGAGAAGCTCCTGAGAGAATCCGCGAAAGGCGCCGTGGCCGTCTTCGCGGCTTCGTGGCGCAACGGGCCGCGTGAGGAGTGGAGCCGGCAGCTGTTCGCCGAGCTGCTGCAGCCCGGCACCGTCGGCGAGGCGATCCTGCGGGTCAAACGGCGGGCGACGGCCCCGGATCTGATTCGCCAGTACAACCTGCTCGGCGATCCGGCGCTTCGGCTCGCCCTGCCGGGGCCCTCCGCGTCGCCGGCTCCCACCGCCGCCGATGCCCCTGCGCCCGCGCCCTAGGCCGCCGGCGCCGCTCTCCGGCGGTCGGCGCGGAGCGAGCCCGTCGGCCTCCCTGCTCGTTCTGGCCAGTCTCGCGCTGCTCGCCGCGCTGCTTCATCTCGGTATCGCGCGCCTCCACGGGCCATTCTCGAGCCCTGTCGATCGGCCGCTTTCAGGCGACGAGAAGCGCTACGTCGAAGTCGCCACCGCCTGGGCTTCTGGGGAATCGGCAGAGCTCGATCCGCTCTGGCCGCCAGGCTATCCGGCAGCGGTGGCCTTGCTGTTGCGCTCGGGCGGTTCCCTCGCCGGGCTCGTCTGCCTGCAGATCGCGGCGCTCTTCGTAGCCGGCGTCCTCCTCGGGCGCCTCGCTCTCGAGCTCGGCGCTCCACCGCAGGGGGCTCTGCTCGCCGCCGCCCTGTTCGTCGCCAACCCCGAAGTGGCCGGCTTCGCCTGGCTCTACCGTCCCGAAGCGCTCCATCTCGCCCTCTTCGTCCTCGCGCTCCTGCTCGTCCTGCGCGCGGCGCGAGCGGTGGAGGAGCGGCGGCGGTCTCTGCTGTTGATTCTGCTCGGCCTGGTGTTGGGTGTGGCGATCGCGCTCAAGAGCCTGCTGCTGCCCTTCGTGCCATTGCTCCTGCTGCCGGTTCTGCGTCTGCCCGGAGGGACGGAGCGACTGCAGCGCAGCGGACTCGTCGCGCTCGCCCTGCTCGCCGTGCTCCTGCCCGTGGCTCTCTCCCAGCGCGCCAACACCGGAGTCTGGACCATCGGCGGCAGCGCGCGCTTCAACCTCTGGGTAGGACTCACGGATCGCTCGTCACGCAGCCTCGCCGAGGACCGGACCTGGGAAGAGTACCTGCGCTATCGCGCGGCCGGTGCCACTTTCGCCGAGCGGCAAGGGGCTCTCGGGCGCCAGCTGCGCGAGCTCGTCACCGTCCGCGGCCTGCCGCGCGTCGTGGCGGATCAGTTTCCGCGCCAGTATTTCCGCCTCTTCGATCGCGAGTCGTATTTCAGCGCTTCGCTGCCGCCTTCGGGGAGGCGGTTTCTCGCCGGCGAGGGCTACCGCTCGGCCCCGCCGCGGCTCGCCCGCCTCTTCGCCGGGGGCGAGACGGCGCTCTATGCGGTGCTGCTTGTGTGCGCGCCGTTCGGACTGATTCGCCTGGCGAGAGAGCGCGGACCGGAGGGGGGCATGATCGCCCTGCTCTGCGGTGGTCAACTGCTGCTCTTCTGGTTCGTGCACGTCAAGGCGCGCTATCGATTGACGCTTCTGCCCCTGTTCGTGCTGGGAGTGGCTTGGGCCTTCGAAACGATGCGCCGCCGGCTCCGCGGAGAGACCGGGCCGATTCCCGGCGTCGAGCTGGCGCTCGGCGCCGCGGGGGCAGCAGCTCTGCTCTACTTCGCTTTCGGCGCGCCCTGACTCAGGGCGCAGTGGCCAGAGCGGTCGCCGCCTTGCGCTCTCCAGGGCGGAAGCCGAGGTCGGGGGCGAACGTCGGATTCGCCGCCCAGGCGCGAAGCTCGGGCGTCGTCGCCTCGAAACTGAGGTGCTCGCGGGCGAACTGGCTGGCCCGATCCGCCATGGCGGCCACCTCCCGCGGGTGGTCGGCCGCCCAGCAGAGCCGGTCAGCCAGCGTCTCTGCATCACCGACCGGGAACGTCAAGCCGAGGCGGTGACGCTGCAGCAGCTCACCGAGGTCGCCGATGTCGTTGTAGGCGACGGCGAGACCGGAGCTCATCCATTGGACGATGCGGTTCTTGCTCCCCAGCATCCCCTCGTAGATGGGCTTCTCGGTCAGGACGCCGAGATCGGATTCCGCCACGACTGCCGGTAGCTGGTCGGCGACCAGCCAGCCGCGCAGGTCGAAACGATCCGCGAAGCGCGATCGGCCGGCGCGCTCGACGAGCTCGCCGTAGGTCGACTCGTCGTGCCCCGGAATCTCGCCGCCGGTCGAAACGAACCGGATCCGGCTGTTGCGCTCCATCGCCCGTTCGAGCCCTTTGACCAGCGTCCGCACGTCGCTCCAGGTGTTGTAGCTGCCGCTCCACAGCACGCGAAACGTCTCCTCGGAATGCAGCCGTCTGCGGGCGGGCAGCGCCGGAGCATCTCCGTTCGAGGGCAGCAGAGCGCACGGCACGACCGCGACGAAGTCGTGCCCGATGGTGCGGAAGTTGAGCCGGCCGATGGCACCGAGCTCGCCGACTGCGGCCCACTTCTGGCGCTCGGAGACGACCGAGCAGCGGTCGGCGCAGCCCAGGACCTCCTCCACCAGCTTCCAGAAGTAGGGCACCACGTCGGAGTGTCCGTCGAGCGCCGACTTGGCCTGCGCTTCGGCCATCACGTGGCCGAACTGATCGGCCCAGAAGGGGACGCCGAGGCGCGCGATCGCGAGCGCATAGGAACCGTAGATGGTGGCCCCGATGACGCAGTGCGGTTCGAACTCCGCAACCTGCGAGCGAATGCGCTCGTGATTGACGAAGAGGCCCGGCGCGAGGCGCTCGATGCGCACGCGATCGACCGTCTCGAGCTCCACCGGCGGCGCCGCGTAGGCGTCCTCCAGGGTCACCGCGAGGAGCCGGACGTCGTGACCCTCCTCGGCGAGCGAGCGCGCGAACTGCCAGGTCCGGATCCCCGGGCCGTAGTTCTTGCGCGTGTTTTCGAACGGCAGCGGGGCGACGCCGCAGATCAGGACTCGACTCATGGTTGGGCGTCTCCGGTGTGGGCTGACTCCCAGGGTCGGCCGCGCGAGACGACCTCCGGGAGAGTGATGATGGGGACCGATCCTGACGGTTTGAGCAGCTTCCACCACGTGGTATCGCCGCCGTGGCTCAGACGTGCCAGGAGAATCCGTGGCAAGAGCGCCAGGGCTCCGAGCCAGGCCCGCCGCTGTCGATCCGCGGTCGCGAAGTCCTGCGCCTGCCTGCGGTGGCGGTAGGCAGCGCGCTCGATCCTGAACTGGCCGGGCAGCATGCGCAGCAGCCGCCACCAGGGCCAGTGAAGCAGCATGAGGATCCAGCGGTTGCGCCAGAACAGGAAGAGCTTGAACTCGGAGGCGGGGCCGGCGGTCGCGGAGACCGCGTGCAGGACCACCGCATCCGGCACCAGCCAGACCGATTGACCTCGCCGGCGAAAGCGCAGGCAGAGATCGAGATCCTCCATGTAGAAGTCGAACAGCCGGCTCCAGCCGCCAGCGGCCTCGAAGGCGCTCCGTCGCGCCATTAGAGCCGAGCCGGTGATCGCCAGGATCTCCCCGCGTCCGGGCAGTGGAAGGTGGCTCGCCAGCGGCAGGCCGATCCCTTCGTCCCACGCTTCGCCGGCGGTGGAGAGGTTGAGTCCCAGGCTGTTCAGATGATCTTCGGCCCCCCAGATGAGGGTGAGCGGCCCGCAGGCAGCGGCGTTCGGCTGCTGGGTGAAAACCTCCGCCAGCTTCGCCAGGGTGTCCGGACGCACGACGGCGTCGTTGTTGAGGAAGAAGTAGGCGTCCGCTTCCGGCAGGTGAGCACGGCTCCAGGCCACCGCCCGGTTGTTCGCCTCGCCGAAGCCGAGCGTCACGGGAGACGAGGCACGGTGAACGCGTGGCTCGGCGGCGATCCAGCCGGGAAGAGGTTCGCGGCACTCGTTCTCGAACAGCACGACGTCGACCTCGACGCCCGAGCTGGCGAGTACAGCGCGCAGGCAGTGATCGAGCAGCTCGGAGTTGCGATGATGGATCACGAAGGCGCGGATTCGCGGAGGGCGCGGTGTCGTGGCGACCTCGGACGGCGGAAGGCTCATCGACGCTCCTCGAGATCCCGGTTCAACAGGCGGGCCTCCAGCTCGGCCGCTCGCTTCGACACTTGCCGGTTCGCGTCCCGCAGCGCCTCCGCCTCCTCCTGGAGCTTGCGGCAGTGCCCTTCCAGGATGCGATACTGATTCTCGGCATTCGTCGCTCGTTGTTGCCCCGCGAGGGCCCAGGACTCGAGCTCGCGATAGGCGGCGACCAGGGCATGGTGCTCCGTCGCGGGCTGCGTCGCCGAGCGCAGTGCCTCCGCATCGAGGCCCTGGGTCATCGCGACAGGCCACGGTCGTTCCAGCGCCTTTGGCAGGGCGAGCGGGTCATGAGCGCTTTCGCAGCGTACGGCGGCCGCGAAAGCGGCTTCGCGCGAGAGATCCTCATCCATCCGAGGCCGCACGCCGGAGCGCTCGCACAGCAGGGCGTAGAGCCCGGATCCCGTTCCGGTCCGAGGCAGGCTGGGACCGAGCATCTCCAGGCAGGCAGCGACGTTGCGCAGGATCCACCACGAAGCGGGAACCCCTGCGGGAGCGCACCACTCGAGGTCGAAGTAGTGGAACGCCCCGTCGCACGTGCGCGTGGCGTTGGTCACCAGCGCGTCGAGCGCTTCGCCGGAGAACCGTTCGCAACCTCCCTCGCCGGCGAACTGGAACCGTTTCGCGGTGGCGGCGAAGAAGGCGTCGAACTCCGCGAAAAAGGCCGGACCGCTGCCCGCAGCGAGGTGAGACTGCAGCCGCAGCCGCAGCGGCTCTCCGGGGGACAGCAGGGTCCTCTCTTCCGGCTTCCACTGGAACTCGCCGAAACGGAGTGGAGGGGCCTCTCCCTGCCGGCGCTTGACGACGGCGATGCCCTCCGGCACGAGCTCGAAGAGGGTCTCGATCGGCTCCCGCCGGCCGGATGCGAAATGCCATCCGGCTTCAGAAGGGAGAGGGCAAAGGCGCTGCCAGATCGAAGTCGCAGCGGAAGGGCTCTGGCGCGCGGCGGCGACGAGAAAGTGGCTGGCAAACTCCGCGAACAGCCCGGCGCGCGCGAGCTCTCGTCCGACGAGCGCCTCCGCGAAGAGGTCGATCCGGGGGCGCAACCTGTCGGCCGAAGGTCTTGCCCAGGCGAGGTCAGCTGCCAGTTCGGGCGCCGCAGCCACCAGGCGTTCGGAAAGCAGCGAACCCGAGGTGCCCGTTCCTTGTGCGTCGGGTACGGCGAAGTACCACTCCAGAGCAGCGAGGCCGGCGCGATCCAGCGCCAGAGCGAGCTCGCGGCGCGACACGAACCTCCCCATCTTTCCCGCCCCGGGCGAGACCCGGTCGGCAAGCGTTGCGAAGAGCCGGCCCGTCGCCGGCTCGGGGCAGCCGGCCCAGAACCGCAGTCCGAATCGATTGGGCAGCGCCAGGAGGAGCACGCCCTCCCGGCCGATGCGGTGGTGAGCGTGGCGGAGTCGATCCTCCAGAGAGGCGCCAGCCTGGCCGGCGAAATCGAGCGCCAGCAGCACGTCGCAGGTCGTGGCTCCGCCCGGGAGGGTGCCCGCGGCGGCATCCGCCTCTTCGACGGCGAGGCCGGCGAGGCGGAAAGGCCGGAGCAGCGAGCTCGTTGCCAGCGGGCTGGACGCGTCAGGGAAAGTCATCGGAGGCCGGCCGTAAAAAGTAGCACACTGGAGCGCCTTTCGCGGGCCCGGATGGTAGCTTTGGCGCGCCGGAACGGGGTCGGGAGGGGAGCGGATGCGCGATCGGCTTTACATCGACGGGGGCTGGCAGGCAGCGGCGGAGGGCGGCCAGATGGCCGTCGAGAATCCGGCGACGGGCGAGGTTCTTCACCACGTTGCAGCTGCGGGCGCAGCGGACGTGGATCGTGCGGTTGCGGCCGCCCGACGGGCGTTCGAGGGTTCCTGGGGAGGCACGACCGGCGCCCGGCGAGCGGAGTATCTGCGCGCTTTCGCTCTGCGGATCGGCGAGCGCCGCGAGGAGCTCGCCCGGCTCGAGGTCCTCGACAACGGAAAGCCGCTGCCCGAGGCGCTGTGGGATATCGATGACGCAGCCGCTTGCTTCGCCATGTACGCCGACCTCGCGGTCGAGCTCGACAGCCGCACGGAGAGCCCGCTCGCGCTGCCGGACAGCCGATTCTCTTCGCTGGTGCGTCTCGAACCGGTCGGCGTCGCCGCCCAGATCATCCCGTGGAACTACCCGCTTCTCATGGCCGCCTGGAAGGTGGCTCCGGCGCTCGCCGCCGGGGCGACGGTCGTGCTCAAGCCTTCGGAGCTCACCCCGCTCACGGCGCTCGAGCTCGGCGCGATCGCCGACGAGATCGGTCTGCCGGCCGGGGTACTCAACATCCTGTCCGGCACCGGTGTCGAGGCCGGCGAGCCGCTGTCGTTACACCCCGGAGTCGACAAGCTCGCCTTCACCGGCTCGGTACCCACCGGCCGGAGGGTGATGATGGCGGCGGCGCAGGAGGTGAAGAACGTCTCGCTCGAGCTCGGCGGCAAGTCGCCGTTCGTCGTCTTCGCTGACGCCGACGTCGAGGCGGCGGTCGAGTGGGTGATGTTCGGCATCTTCTGGAACCAGGGGCAGGTGTGCAGCGCGACTTCCCGGGTTCTGATCGAGGAGACGCTGGCGCCGCGACTGCTCGCGCGTCTCGCGGAAGAGGCGCGGAAGATCCCGATCGGCGACGGCTTCGCGCCGGGGACCCTTCTCGGTCCGTTGGTGTCGCGGGATCAGCACGACAGGGTGATGGGCTACCTCGAGCGGGCGCGCGCCGCGAAGCTGACCCAGCTGACCGGCGGCGGACGCCCACCGGGCCTTGGGCGCGGCTACTTTGTCGAGCCGACGATCTTCGTGGATGTCCCGGTCGCGAGCGAGCTCTGGCGCGAGGAGGTCTTCGGTCCGGTGCTCGCCGTGCGTACTTTCCGCGACGAGGAGGATGCCGTGCGCCTGGCGAACGACACGCGGTTCGGGCTGGCCGCCGCGGTGATGTCGGCGGACCTCGAGCGCTGCCGGCGCGTCGCGCGACGTTTTCGGGCCGGCATCGTGTGGATCAACTGCTCGCAGCCGACGTTCAGCCAGGCGCCGTGGGGCGGCATGAAACAGAGCGGCATCGGACGCGAGCTGGGCCGCTGGGGACTCGAGAACTACCTCGAAGTCAAGCAGGTGACGACCTACGAATCCTCCCAGCCCTGGGCCTGGTATCTGAAGTCAGGCTAGCCCTTGACGCTTGCAGGGGCGCCGATGGCGGGCGCGCCGGCGGCGCCCAGGCGGCGCTCCATTCTCGGCAGCTCCTTCTCGGTGAGTACTTGCCAGCGGTGTTCGACGGCGTCGACGAGGCGGCGGGTGGCCTCGAGTCCCTGGCGCGCATCCGGCGAAGGCGCGGCGTCGGCACCATCGACCGCTTCGGCGAGGCTCGCAAGCCGGCCGTCGGCGAACGCGACGCTCTCGCGCTCGCGCGCGCCGAGCCACCAGGCGTTGGCCGGCGAGCCTGCCGGCGGCTTGCCGGCGACGAGCAGCAGGCGATCGCGCAGCGTGCGGAGGTCAGCGACAAGCGTGCCGCCGCGGTCGCCTTCGGGATCGAGGCGAGTCAACGCCCTGCTGATGCCCGCGAGCGCGCTGGCGATCGCCTGTCCGGCCACCGCCAGGCGGACGCGCTCGCGCTGGATGGCCGAAGCCAGCTCAAACTGGGCACGGTAGACCTCGGGTCCGAGATCGAGGCGCGGGTCGGGTCGGACCTCGAGCGGCTGCTCCGCGCGGACTCCATCGACGACCAGCGCGACGCGGTAGTTTCCCGGGGGCGCCCAGACTCCGTCGGTGTAAGAACTGCCCGCGGCGAGCTCGGCGGCGGCCGGCAGCCGGAGCGGCCAGTAGAAACGGTGAAAGCCCTCGCCGGTTTCGAGCGTCGAGGGAATCGGCTGCCACTCGGGAGCGGAGCCGATCTTGGCGAGATCGATCGGCGCCGGCCGGTCGGCGCTCGAGTAGCGCCGCACCAGGTTCCCGTGCTCGTCGAGGAGCTCGAGGACGACCGGCTGCGTCGCGGGTCGGGGAAGGAAGTAGTCGATCGCGGCGCCGTAGGGGGGATTCCTCGCCGCCGGCTCCTCGGCCGGCAGGGGTGTGGCGGAGAATCCCGCCGGCCGTAGACGGACGGCTGCCGCCGGCCGATAGAGCCGTGGCATCGGCTCGGCGCCGGTGCCGGACGCGACCTGCCTCAGCGGCGCGAGGTTGTCGAGCACCCAGAAGGCGCGGCCGTGCGTCGCGATCACCAGATCGTCGCCTTTCACCTCGAGGTCGCGCACCGAGGTCACCGGCAGGCCGGTCTGGAGCGGGCGCCAGTGGTCGCCGTCGTCGAACGAGACGTAGACGCCGCGCTCGGTGGCGGCGAAGAGCAGGCCTCGGCGCTCTGGATCCTCGGCGATGCCGTTGACGAAACTGCCATGCGGAAGCCCGTTGGCGACCAAGGACCAGGTCTTTCCGCCGTCGCGGGTGCGGAAGACATAGGGCGCAAAGTCGTCGAGCCGGTGCCGATCGATGGCGAGATAGGCCGTCTCGCGGTCATGGCGCGAAGGCTCCACGCCGGCGACCTTGGACCAGCCGGTAAGCGTCGGCGGCGTGACGTTCTCCCAACGCGCGCCCTCGTCGCGCGTGCGCCATACGAGGCCATCGTCGGTGCCGACCCAGATCTCGCCGTCGGCCAGGTACGACGGCCCGATCGAGTAGATCACTCCGCGGCGCGAACCGATCTGGAGGTGATGCCCGGCGGTCGTGGGATCGAGGTTGCCCGGCGTACCCGGATCTTCACGTGACAGGTCCGGGCTGATCGCATCCCAATGTTCGCCGCCGTCGACGGTGCGAAAGAGGCGCTGGTTGGCGAAATAGAGCGTGCGCGGATCGCGGTGCGCGAAGATCAGCGGCATCGTCCAGACGGAGCGGTAGTGATCGGGGAGGGCGAGCGTCGGGTCCACCAGGCGCGTCTGGAAGGTTCGCAGATCGAGCCGCTCCACGCGGCCGCCGTAGAGGATCTGCGGATCGAGCGGATCCGGCGCGATGTTGTCGCTCTCGCCGCCGGCGGTCGACTCGCGGAAATGCGACGTGCTGATGCCGCTGCGCAATGTCGTACGGCTGGGGACGCCCGCGGCGCCCGAGTCCTGCTGCGAGCCGTAGATCCAGTAAGGAAACTGGTTGTCGGTCGAGACGGTATAGAACTGTCCGGTCGGCTGGTTCAACCAGGAACTCCAGGTCTTCCCGTCGTTGAGGGTCACGATCGCGCCCTGATCGACGCCGAGGATCCGGCGCGCGGGATCGCTGTCATCGATCCACATCTCGTGGAAGTCGTCGCCGGTGGGGTCGCCCTTGGTGGGCACGAAGGTCGTACCGCCGTCGAGCGACTCGAGCATGACCGTGTTCAACGCGTACACGTGGTCGGCGTCGCGCGGGTCCACCCGGATGCCGCCGAAGTACCAGCCGCGGCCCCAGATGCGCGGATCGGAGCTCGCGTGCCTCCAGGAGAGGCCGCCGTCGTCGGAGCGGTAGAGGCCGCCGTTCGCTCCGTCGCCCGTGCCGTCGACGATCGCATAGACGCGCTGCGGCGCCGTGCGCCCGATGGCCAGCCCGATCCGGCCGGGGGCTTCCGGGAAGCCGTAGCCGGTGAGAGCCTTCCAGCTCTCGCCGCCGTCGACCGATTTCCACAGGCCTGTCCCGGGTCCGGTCGAAGGGGGGTAGATGTTCCACGGAGTGCGCCGCGTCTGCCAGAGCGCGGCGTAGATCACTTGCGGGTTGCCGGGCTCGAAAGCGAGATCGACCGCGCCGGTGTCGGCGTCCGGCCCGAGGAGCTTTCGCCAGCTCCTGCCGCCGTCCTGCGAGCCGAAGACGCCGCGCTCGGCGTTCGGGCCGTAGGGGTGGCCGAGAGCGGCGACGTAGACCCGGTCGGCGTCTGCCGGATGCACCAGAATGCGCGCGATCTGCTGGCTGTCGGCGAGGCCGGAGAACGTCCAGGTGCGTCCGCCGTCGGTCGACTTGAAGACACCATCTCCTTGCGCGATGTCGGAGCGCATGTCGGCCTCACCGGTCCCGACGTAGATCACCTTGGGGTTCGCAGGGGCGAGGGCGATCGCTCCGATCGATCCGATCGGCTGCTCGTCGAAGATCGGCTTCCAGGTGCGGCCGGCGTCGAGGGTCTCCCAGACGCCGCCGTTGACGCTGCCGAAGTAGAAATGCTCGCGCTCGCCCGGGACGCCGGCGACGGCGAGGACGCGGCCACCGCGGAACGGACCGACGAGGCGCCAGGGGAGGCCGGCGATGACGGCGTCGGTCTCGTCCCTCGGCGCCGGCCGTTCGACCAGAGATGCCCCGGTCATCGAGGCGAGAGACAAGACCAGTAAGGGGAGGATGGCGGCGGTGCGCACCTTCGTTGAGTATCCTGGACAGTTCGTCATCCGGGCCCTCTGCACCGGAGTCATCCTTCGAAGACCTCGTCGATCAGGTGGAGGTGGCGGTCGAGGATGGCGAAACCGTCGCGCAACTCGGCCTCGGTGATGCAGAGCGGCGGGTTGGTCATGAAGTTGTTCCAGCGGCAGATGGTGTAGAGGCCGTCGTCGAGCAGCGCGCGGTTGAACCTCGCCATCGCCGGATGGCTGCCGTTGTAGGGCGCGAGCGGGGTGCCCCGGGCGTCCTTGCGCAGCTCGACGATGCCGAAGAGGCCCAGGTTGCGGTGCGCCAGCACCGACGGATGGCGGCGCGCGAGGCTCTCCATCTCGTCGCGCATGACCGGTTCCAGCCGCGCGGCGTTCTCGACCATGCCCTCTCCGACCAGCACGTCGAGCACCGCCTCGGCGACGGCGAGGCAGAACGGGTGCGCGTTGTAGGTCAGGCCGCCGTAGAAGACGTTCTTGCGGAAATGGTCGGCGATCGGAGTCGAGACCGCCATGGCACCGAGCGGCACGTACGAAGAAGTGAGGCCTTTCGCCATCGTCACGATGTCGGGCTGGACGCCCTCGTGCTCGAACGCGAAGAGCTTGCCGGTGCGTCCGAGGCCGGCCATCACCTCGTCGCAGATCAGCAGGATGCCGTGCCGCGAGAGGAGCTCCTGCAGGCCCTGCATGTAGCCGGGCGGCGGAATGAGAATGCCGTTGGTGCCGGTGACGGACTCGACGATCATCGCCGCGATGGTGTGCGGCCCTTCGTAGTCGATGACCTCTTCGAGGTAGGTCAGGTTGTTGCGGGTGATCGACGCCGGATCGTCGCCGAACGAGTACTTGTAGGGCCACGGATCCATCACCCGGACGACGCCCGGCATGCCGGGCTCGTTCGCCCAGCGGCGCGGATCGCCGGTGAGCTGCAGCGTGGCGTTGGTACCGCCGTGGTAGCTGCGATAGCGCGACAGGATCTTCTGCCGGCCGGTGAACGCCTTGGCGGCGCGGATGGCGTTCTCGTTCGCCTCGGCCCCGCCGAGGGTGTAGAAGAAGACGTCGAGGTCGCCCGGAGTGAGCTCCGCCAGGCGCCGCGAGAGGCGGGCGCGCGGCTCGGTCGCGGTTCCCGGGTGGGCGAAGAGCAGCCCGTCGCAGGCCTGCTTCATCGCCGCGACCACCTTCGGGTGGCTGTGGCCGATGTGCACGCTCATCAACTGGCTGTTGAAGTCGAGAATGCGCTGGCCGGAGGCGGTGTACATGTAGATGCCTTCCGCGCGCACGATCGGCAGCGGCTGGACCGCGCCGGTCGCGGACCAGGAGTACATCGTGTGCTTCAGACAGAGGTCGACGATCTCTTGGCCGTCCATGGATCTCCTCAGCTCATCCAGTTCGCGTCGCGCTGCAGCGCCCACTTGGTGGTGATCTTGCGCTGCCGCGTCCAGAAGCGGAAACCGTCCCAGCCGGTCATGTTGCCGTGGCCGAAACAGGAGTCGTTCCAGCCGCCGAAGCCGAACGGCTCGCGCGGCACCGGCACGCCGACGTTGACGCCGCACATCCCCGCCTCGGCGGAGGCCATGACGCGGCGGGCGACGTCGCCGGAGGTCGTGTAGACGGTGGCGGCGTTGCCGTAGGGATTGGCTCCCTCGATGCGCAAGGCGGCCTCGAGCGTCGGCACGCGCACGATCGAGAGGACCGGGCCGAAGAGCTCCTCGCAGGCGGCTTCGGAGCCCGGCGCGACGCCGTCCAGGATCGTCGGTCCGATCCACCAGCCGGAGGACTCGCCATTCGCGGCCGCCGACTCCGGGACCTGTCCGCGGCCGTCGACGAGGAGGCGTGCGCCGGACTCGGCGGCCCTGGCGATCGCTCCATTCAGCCGCTCGACCGCCGCCGCCGTGGTCACCGGGCCCATTTCGGGGCCAAGGCGGATCGCCGCGGCGCGCGCCGCGACGCGCTTGAGCAGCGGATCGAGGTCGCCCGCCTCGCCGACCGCGAGCAGCACCGACGCCGCCATGCAGCGCTGGCCGGCACAGCCGGTGAACGAAGCGACGATGTTCTCGACCGCCACTTCGGGGTCCGCGTCGGGGACGAGCAGGAGGTGGTTCTTCGCCCCGCCCAGACAGAGGGCCCGCTTGCCGGCGGCACAGGCCCGCGCGTAGACGGCCCGCGCCACGCGGGTCGAGCCGACGAAGCCCAGGGCGGCGACCCCGGGGTGGTCGCAGAGCGCTTCCACCACCTCCTTGCCGCCCTGGACGAGCGAGAAGATCCCCGGCGGCAGGCCGGCCTCGGCGAAGATCTCCGCCAGGCGCATCGTGCTCAGCGGCACGCGCTCCGAGGGCTTCAGGACGAAGGCGTTCCCGCCGACGAGCGCCTGCGGCAGCATCCACATCGGAACCATGAGAGGGAAGTTGAACGGCACCACGCCGGCGACGATGCCCAGCGGCTCGTAGGTCAGGCCGCAGGTGACGCCGCGGCTGACTTCGAGCTCGCTGCCGGTGGCGAGATTCGGCAGCGAGCAGCCGTACTCGAGGCATTCGATCGCCTTCAACACTTCGGCCTCGGCCTCGCTGTAGATCTTGCCGTTCTCGTGCGACACCAGCCAGGAGAGCTCGGTGAGATCGCGCAACATGAGCTCGCGCGTGCGATAGAGGATCTGCGCCCGATCGCGAATCGGCAGCTCGCGCCAGGCCGGCTGCGCGGCGCGCGCCACCGCGACTGCCGCGTCGACGTCGGCGGCGCCGGACATGCAGACACTCGACATCGCCCGCCCCCAGCGCGGATTCGGCACCGGCTGCGAAGGCGGATCTCCGGCCGCATCGCGCCAGGCGCCGCCGATCCAGTTGCGCGCCGGGACGTATTCGGTGAACTCGTAAGAAGTGGCGGCGAATCGGGGGAGGGTCATGGTCCCCGAAGCGTATCAAGGGGCCGCCGACAGCGAATCGCCGGCTGCGGCGGGCCTCCGATATCGGGGGAGTCAGAGTGAGCCTTCGAGCTCGGCGAGGAGCGCTCGCAGGCGCGGCTCGTCCGGCGCGAGCTCGACCGCACGGCGCAAGGCCGCATGCGCCGAGGCGCGGTCGCCTTCGCAGAGGTGCGCCAGTGCGGTGGCCGCGAAGATGTCGGAGTTGTCTGGCGCGAGCTCGCCGGCGCGGGTGAGGTCGGCGAGCGCGCGCGCGCAGTCGCCGCTCTGCAGGCGGTAGCGCCCGCGGAAGAGCCACAGCTCGGAGGCCTCGGGGCGGAGGCCGAGGGCGCGATCGAGCAGCGCCAGGCTGCGCGGGAGGGCCCCGGCGCGCTCGTGCGCGCGGGACCGGTCGAGGACCTGCTCGGTGCCGTCGGGCAAGCCGCCGGCGAGAGCCGCGAGCAGGAGCGCGTCGGCGCGCTCGAGGTCGTCGGCCGCGCCCGCCGCGAACAGGAGCTCGGAGAGGTTCCACTGCGCTGCCGCGAGGCCGGGCTCGAGCGCGAGCGCGTGCTCGAAGGCCGCTCGCGCCTCGGCGTCGCGATGCTCGGCGCGGAGAACGAGGCCGGCGTTGTTCCACGAGCTCGCGGTGCGCGTCGCGTCGGGACCGCCCGCCGCGAGGAGCGCGGCAGGGGCCTTCGTGGCCTCGTTCGCGCCGAGATAGCCCAGAGCCTGGAGCTTGGCGATCTCCTCCTGCGCAGCGAGATTCGCGCCGTCATCCGCTCTCGCACCACCGCCGGCTGGCGAAGGCGGCCTCCTCCGCGACGCGAGCTCGCGGTAGAGCGCGCCGTAGTCGAACGCCGGAGCGGCGGACGGAGCCAGGCCGGCGAGAGGTCGTTGCTCTCCGGTCGTCGAGGGTGGCAGCCCGGCGAGGGTCAAGAGCGTGGGGAAGACCTGGCGAAGGCGTCCGGCGGAGGAGAGCCCCGGAGCGACGCCAGCTGCCCTTACCAGCCAGATGCCCTGCCGGCGATGCCAGCGCGCCGCCGTCTGGGTGGCGGAGCTCGCCCAGCGCTCTGGCCGCCCTTCGTGCCAGAGGAAACCGTGATCGGAAGCCACCACGACGGTGGAGCGGGAGCGATCGGCGAGGGCGAGCAGCCCGCCCAGCCAGGCATCGACCTCGCGAAAGTAGCGCTCGGGAACCTCGCGGTAGCGCTCGAACTCCACCTCCGGGATCGACGGAAGACGGGGTGGAGCGAACGGTGCGAAAACGTGGCCGATCGAGTCGGTGCCTTGCAGATAGACCAGCGTGAAATCCGGCAAGGATGTCGGGTCGGCGCTGAGCAGCGCCTCCGCCATGCCGCCATAAAGGCGCGTTTCGATCAGGATCCGGCGGAGCGCCGAGACCGGGTGGTCGTAGGCGCGCGTAGCGCCACTTCGCAGCTGGAACTCTGCCTCTGACAGCCGGGGCAGATAGTCGCGCAGTGCGGCATACCCGGTTGCCGCCTCGGCCGCGGCGAGCCTGGAGCGCGCCCAGGCTGCCCGCTCCGGCGGGTAGATCGCGCCCGGAGGCGGTTCGGTCTCGACGTTCAGGAAGCCGAACAGCCGATCGGAGACCACGAGGCCGTCGACCGGCTCCGCCGGATGCGTCGCCCAGAGTCCGAGCAGCGCGACCCGCTTGCCGGCCCAGGTGAGAGCGTTCCAGATCGCCGGCGCGCGCCGGTCTTCGCTGCCGATCGGCTCGCGCCGCCCGCTGCCGGGAGCGAAACGGCTGAAGTCGAGAATGCCGTGCTCGAGTGGCGAGACTCCGGTGAGCATCGACGTCCAAAGCAACGGCGATAGCGCCGGCGTCTCCGACTCGAGCTCTCCCCAGGCCGAAGCTGCGCGGAGCGCCGCGAGGTGCGGCATGGCGCCGCTCGCCAGGAGTGGCTCGAGCTGTCGCCAGTCGGCGCCATCCAGGCCGATGAAGAGGATCGGCGGCTTGGCCGCCGCCCGCGCCGCCAGCTCGCCCACCGTGCGCGGCCCGTGGGACCATCCCGGCTCACCGCCCGCATCCTCCTGGAGAGGGGAGGGAGCCTTGCCGCAGGCCAGGAGCAGCAGGCCAGCGGCGAGAGGAAGAGCGATGGAGGCTCGGCGATGCATCGGGAGGCCGGGACCATCTTAGCGAGTCGGGCATCGCGAAGGAGACCCCGCAGGAAATCGCCGCGTCGCGTGTTGAGACCAGCAAGTGCCGCCGATACCTGTTTTCATCTGCCGGTCTTTTCTTGGCCCCAGGGAGAAAGTCGAATGAACCTGCGATCGCCGCGCCTGTTCTGCCGCAGATCCCCCGCGCAGGCTCTCGTCCTGCTCCTGCTGTTCGCCGCGTCGGCGGTTCCGGTCGCCGCGCAGGGACCCCCGCCTCCTCCTCCCCCTCCGGGTCCTCTGCAGCCGCCTCCAGCCCCGGCCGGCAACCCGGTGACAGCGGAGAAGACGCTTCTCGGCAAGGCCCTCTTCTGGGACGAGCAGCTGTCGTCGACGCGCACGGTCGCCTGCGGGACCTGTCACCTCCCGGCGGCGGGCGCCTCCGACCCGCGTACCGCCACGAGCCCGCTGGCGCTCCATCCCGGGGCCGATGGCATCTTCGAGACGCCCGATGACGTCCTCGGTTCGCCCGGGGTGCCGCAGAGCGCGGCCGATGGCACCTACGTGGCCCACGAGGACTTTGGCATCCTGGAGCAGGCGACCGGCCGCCGGGCGCGCCCGGCGAGCGAAGCCGGATACGCTCCGAGCCTTTTCTGGGACGGGCGGGCCGGAGGCCAGTTCGTCGATCCTGTAACCTCGGCGGTCGTGCTGGCGGCCGGGGCCGCGCTCGAGACCCAGGCGCTCGCGCCGATCGTGAACTCCACCGAGATGGGCCACACCGGTCGCGAGTGGAGCGAAGTCGTGGAGCGACTCCTGGCCTCCGCTCCGCTCGCGCTGGCCGAGGATCTACCGGCCGAGTTGAACGACGGCATCGGTGGCCGAACCTACCCGGAGCTGTTCGCGCTCGCCTTTGGAACGCCGGAGATCACCGCCTCGCGGATCGGCATGGCGATCGCGACCTACGAGCGCACGTTGGTTTCGAACCAGACGCCCTGGGACATCGAGGCCGGTGGCGGCGCGCCGCTCACCCAGCTCGAGCAGCAGGGACGTGGCGTCTTCATCAACCGCAACTGCGCGGTCTGCCATGGCGGCCCGGTGTTCTCGAACGACGCGTTCTTCTACACCGGTGTCCGACCCGTGCAAGAGGATCTCGGACGATTTGCCGAGACCGGCAACAACATCGATCGCGGAGCGATGCGGACACCGACCCTGCGCAACATCGCGCTGCGCCCGCCGTACATGCACAACGGCGAGATTGCGACGCTCGCGGAGGTCATCGATTTCTACGATCGCGGCGGCGACTTCGCGGCGCCGAACAAGAACCCGCTGATCGTTCCGCTCAACATGACGGTGCAAGAGAAGGCGGCGCTCCTGGCCTTCATGACCCGGCCGCTGACCGATCCGCGCGCGGCTGCCGAGACCGCGCCCTTCGACCGGCCGCGTCTCTTCACGGAGTCGGACCGCGTGCCCTACGTCGAAGGCAGCGGCATCGTCGGCGGCGGCGGGCTCGAGCCGCAGGTCGTCGCGCTCGAACCGCCGTTCGCCGGCAGCCCCGGATGCACGATCGGTGTCTGGGGCGCTCTCGGCGGCGCCACCGCCGTGCTGGCGATCGACGACGCCGATCCCGGCCTCACGCCGCCGCCTTCGGCGGCGCTGGCGCGCGAAGAGGTCACCCTGTCGGGCAGCGGCGCCACTGGCGGCTGGGGTTCGGTGAGCGTGCCGATCCCTTCGGACATTGCGCTCTACGGCTCGAGCTGGTTCGGACGCTGGTACGTCGCTGATGCAGCGGCGGCGGGCGGCTACGCGGTCAGTCCGCTGTTGCGCCTGGCGATCTTCCCCGGTCGTCGAGCGCCCGGAACCGCGCTGTTCGCGGACGGATTCGAAGCGGGAACGACCGCCGCCTGGACGGTGTCGGTACCCTAGGTCCGGAGACGTTTGCGGGTCGCTTGCGCGACGGCTTCAGGTCAGGCTGGCTCGCCGCTGCCCGCGGTGCGGTTGAGGAAGGCCGCGAGGGCCTCGTCCTCGGTGCGGATGTGAATCATCAGCCAGCGTTCGAGGGCTTCGACCTCCGCCTGGCTGCCGGTGTCGGGGTGCGCGAGGATCCGGGTCGAGAGCTCGCGCAGCTCGGCGATCAGCCGGTCGTGCTCGATCTCGTGCGACTCGAAGCCCGGGTAGGCGTGCAAACGCATGAGGTGCTGCTCGGCCATGAAGTGCGCGTTGGCGAAGATCTCCAGCTGGTCCATGAGCACGATGACCTTGGCTCGATCGCCCTCGACCAGCGCCGCCTGCAGCGCGTGCACCATCTGGATTTCGACCGCATGCTCGCGGTCCATCCCGTCGATCCCGGCCGCTGCGTGCTCGTCCATCTTGCCGATGCTCATGGCTCGCTCCTATCTGAGTGCGGCGCGCGGTGGTCTGCGGATGGGATTGTACGCGCGGCCGGCAGCGGCTTCCCCGGCCCGACGGGTGGGCCGTCGAGGCCGACGAGGCGCAGCAGCACGAGGGCGTTCGTGGTCGTGGCGAGCCCGTCGCGCAGCCGGTAGTCGAAGGTCATCCCTGGGCCCTCCGGCCCCGCGGAAAGCGTTTCGCGGAAGTGGACGTTGATCAGGTGCGGGGCGAGCTCCGGGACGCGCGCGATCTCGAGGTCGTGCGTCGACACCGCGCCGATCGCCCCGGAGGCGAGGAGGCGCTCGACGATCCTCGCCACCGCGACCCGGCGCTCCTCGCTGTTGGTGCCGCGCAGGATCTCGTCGAGCAGGAAGAGGACCCGCGGGGCGCCCGAACCGAGAGCGGCTGACGCCGCAGCGACGATCGCTTGCAGACGCTGGAGCTCGGCAAGGAAGAACGACACCCCTTCGGCGAGCGAGTCGTCGATCCGTCCGCTGGTCTCGACTGCGAGCGGCGGCATGCTGAGCTGCCGCGCGCAGACCGGCGCCCCTGCCTGGGCGAGGAGCGCGTTGACGCCGATCGCCCTCAGCAGCGTGCTCTTGCCCGACATGTTGGAACCGGTGACGAGCAGCAGCTTGCCAGCGGGACCGACTTCGAGATCGTTGCCGACGCGCGCGGCGTCGGTGAGCAACGGGTGCCCGAGGTCGAGCGCGCGGAGCCTCACGGCCGACGGGTCGATCTCGGCGAAGGCCCAGGCAGGATGGTCGAACCGCACCCCGGCGAACGCCGCGAGCACTTCGAGCTCGCCTGCCGCTGCCAGCCACTCGCCGGCGAAGCGTCCGGCGCGCCGCTGCCAGGCCGCCACCCGCTCGAGGAGCAGGAGGTCCCAGGCCATCGCCGCCTGCAGCAGCGTGTGCACGCTCGAATGGCGGACGTCGGAGAGCTCCGACAGGCGGTGCAGGCGGGCGAGCTCGGCCGCCGCATCGAGACCGGAAGCGCCGAGCCGGGAGTGGATCGCGACCAGGCCCGGCGCGTCGAACTCGCGGCTGGCGATCAGCCGCAGCAGATCGGCGTAGCCCGAGAACGCCCCCTCGCGCGCCGAAAGCCGTTCCATCTCCCCTGCGAGTGCGCTCTTCACCGCCCAGGTCCAGGTGTAGTTCGCGACCAGGACGAACAGCCAGAGGTGGATCGGCGCGAGACCGGCCAGGGCGACGAGAAACGAGACCAGACTGGCGAGCGCCGAGATCCTCCCCGCGAGGCGCAGGCGGGGATGAGCTTCGGCGAACGGCGTTCCCGAGGCCCACTCGACGAAGCGGGCGGTCGCGGCCGAGGTCGCCGCGAGCGGCATCGCGGCAACCTCCAGCTCCTGCCTGAATTCGAGCTGCTGCGCAAGCTCGCCGACGGCGCCCTGGCGCTCGACGACCCCCCTAGCCGAGCCTCTGTTTCCCAGAAGCCAGGCCGCCAGCGTCTCGCGGCCCGACGGCGTCGCGACCGCCCCGAGCCACTGCGCTACCGAGGTGGAGCCGAAGAGATTGAGATCCCTGGCGGTCGCCGAAGCCACGGCGGAGTCGGGAAAGGGCAGCACGGGCAGCGCTTCGAAGCGGCGCTCGAACCGGGCGAGGGCGCGCTCGTTGACGATCCGCCGGGCCGCGAAAGCCCGCTCGCGCCCGATCACCCGCTCGTGCCACGAGATGAAACCGGCGAGCGCGACCAGGCCGGCAGCCGCGACAATCCAGCTCAGGGTTCGGCCGGTTCCCAGGCCGGCCACGCCGAAGCCGCCGCCCACGACGAGCAGGAGGAAGGCCGCGAAGCGCGCCCAGGAGATGCGCAGCGACAGGGAGGCCGCCCGCCGTTCGGCGGCGGTGGCGGCAGCAGCCCGCTCGCGGTAGATCGTCTCGGCGCCGGCGCTCGACAAGGCCACGAGCGGACGATAGCGCGTTCGCCCGGTCGAATCCCCCGGCGCGAGATCCGCGTAGACTCTCGTGAGGACCCGGGAGAGGCCGATGAGAAGAGCTCTGTTCGTCCTGTTTTACGCCATCTTCGCTGCGATGATCGCCGTCACCGTGACCGCGAGCTTCGAACGTGGCGTCTTCACCGCGCTCGCCGATCTATGGTCGGACGCCTGGTTCCGCGCCACCCTCGCCGACGCCTACTTCGGCTTCCTGACTTTCTACTGCTGGGTCGCCTATCGCGAGAACGGCTGGGCCGGGCGCATCGTCTGGCTGCTCGCCATCCTCTACCTCGGCAACATCGCGATGTCGGTCTATGTGATCGCCTGCCTGTGGGGATTGCCGTCCGGCGCGCCGCTCTGGCAGGTGCTGTTGCGGCCGGAGCATCGCCAGAGTCCAGAGCCGGCGGCCGGCTGAGCGAGCCTCAGCCGAGCCAGCGATAGCCGGACGGCCGCCCGGCGCCGATCCGATCAGCGGCAAAGACGAGAGCGGGCGTCGCCAGGCCCCAAACGACGGCGAGCGACAGTGCCGTCAGCCAGCGCGGCTCGCCCCAGGTTGCCGCCCCCAGGCGCTCTCCTGCCAGGAAGGCGACGGGGCCTCCCGCTGCGCCGAGAACCGCCGCGAGGGCGTAGCGCCGCGACAGCCAGGACAGCGAGTATCGCAAGGTCGTCCCGAGCTGCAGCCAGAGCATTGCGACCCAGAGCGGGGCGAGCTCCGCCTGCGAAGCGAAAAAAGGACCGGTGAAGGAAAGGCGGCCTGCCAGCGTCTGGGCGCTGTCCAGAACGAAGCCGACTGCGCCGCAAAGGAACACGATCCTGCCTTCACCGGCCCTGTCCTTGGCGAGGGCAAGGTGGAAAAGGAGCAGGCCCCCCGCCAGGGCGGCGCCCGCGCCGCCCTGGCCCCTCGCGGCGCCGAGGACACAGGCGAACCAGCCGGCTTCATACAACGCCAGGTTGAGGAGTTTTTCCTGTACTGGAGCTTTGCTTACTCGTTCCGTTGGCTCGCGCTGCGACGGGCTTGAGGCGCTCACGCGCCGCTCCGGCGGAGGATCCGGTTGCAGCGCCAGACGAGGTAGTGAACATAGAGCCAGAAGTGCTTGAAAGCTGGATTGCGGCTCTCCTTGCGGTGGTAGCGCAGGTAGATCTGCTGCGCGATCGCGGCGAGGCGAAAGAGCCCGAAGACTTCGTAGAACGTCCAGTCGGCCGAACTGATCTCCGCGAGCCCGGCTTTGCGGCAATAGGTCGTCACGACCTCGCGCCGGGTGAGCATTCCAGGCAGGTGCGTCGGCTGTCGCCGCAGTGCGCGAAAGATCGGATCGTCGCCGGCCTCGACCCAGTAGGCGAGGGCGCCGCCGAGATCCATCAACGGGTCGCCCACGGTGGCCATTTCCCAGTCGAGCACGCCGACGATCCGCGTCGGCTCCTTCGGGTCGAGGACGACGTTGTCGAAGCGGAAGTCGTTGTGAATGACGCAGCTCGCGACGTCCGCCGGAGCGTTCGCCTGCAGCCAGGCGATCAGCGCCTCGGCGCGCGGGACGTTGCCGGTGCGGGCCTTGCGGTAGCGGTCGGTCCAGCCAGCGACCTGGCGCTTCGCATAGCCACCGCCGCGACCGAGCTCGCCGAGCCCAGCGGCCTGCGGATCGATGCGATGCAGCGCGACGAGGGCGTCGATCAGATTCAGGCAGAGCCGGCGAGCGCTCTCCGGCGCCAAGCGCACCCCGGGCGGCGCTTCCCGGCGCAGGATGATGCCGTCGAGCCGCCGCATGACGTAGAAATCGCCGCCCAGGACGGCGGGGTCGGCGCAGTAGGCGAGCGCCTCGGGCACCAGCGGAAAGTGCGGCGCCAGGCGGTTGAGGATCTGCGACTCGCGCGCCATGTCGTGGCCGGAGCGCGGTTTCGTGCCCGCGGGCGGCCGGCGGAGCACGAGATCGAGCGCCGGGTAGCGCAGCCGGTAGGTCCAGTTCGAAACCCCACCGGCGTAGCGGGTGATGGCAGGGAGCGGACTTCCGACGAGCTGGGGTATCCGGCTCTGCAGCCAGGCGTCGACGCGCGCCGCCTCCGCGGGACCGAGATCGCCGTCGAAGCGCGCGCCGGGAGGTCCGCCCGGGGCCATGCGCAGCGCGCTCAGGCCTTCGCGCGGCCGGCGGCGGGCGGCTCGTACTTCTGCAGCTCGAGCTTGGCGATCAGGTCGCGGTGTACAGCGTCCGGGCCGTCGGCGATGCGCAGGGCGCGCGCCATGGCGAAACAGGCGGTGAGCGGCAGGTCGTTCGTCAGGCCGGCGCCGCCGAAGATCTGGATCGCTTCGTCGGCCACCCGCTGCAGCACGGCAGGGACGACGACCTTGATCGCCGAGATCTCGCCGCGCGCGCCTCGGGAGCCCGCCTGGTCGAGCTTCCAGGCGGCGTGCAGCACCTGCAGGCGGGCGCCGTCGATGGCGATGCGCAGATCGCCGATGCGCTCCCGGTTGCCCCCGAGATCCGCCAGCGGCCTGCCGAACGCCGAGCGTTCGCGGCTGCGTCGCACCATGAGGGAGAGCGCCCGCTCGGCGGCGCCGATGGCGCGCATGCAATGGTGCACCCGGCCGGGCCCGAGGCGCCCCTGGGCGATCGCGAAGCCCTGGCCGGGCTCGCCGACGAGATGGTGGCGCGGCACGCGCACGCGGTCGAAGTGGACCTCACCGTGCCCCGCTGGCGGATCGTAGTCGCCGAAGCAGGGCAACATGCGGACGATCTCCACGCCGGGCGTGTCCAGGGGCACCAGCGCCAGCGAATGGCGCCGGTGCCGCTCCGCGGCTGGGTCCGAGACGCCGACGAACAGGCCGACTCTGCATAGCGGATGACCGAGTCCGGTGGCCCACCATTTACGCCCGTCGAGCACGAGCCCGTCGCCGTCCACGGTGAGCGTCGCGGCAAGGTTCGTCGGGTCGCTCGACGCGACACCGGGTTCGCTCATGCAGAAGGCGGAGCGGATCTCGCCGACGAGGAGCGGCTTCAGCCAGCGCTCCTGTTGCGCCGCGGTGCCGTGATGAAGCAGGACCTCCATGTTGCCGCTGTCGGGAGCGTTGCAGTTGAAGATCTCGGGGGCGAGAGCGCTCCAACCCATCGCCTCGGCGAGCGGTGCGTAGTCGAGATTCGTCAGGCCAGCGCCGAGCTCGGAATCGGCGAGGAAGAGGTTCCACAACCCGGCGGCGCGAGCCCGCTGCTGCAGGCTGGCGACGATCGGCGAATCCTGCCAGGTCCGCCAGTACGGCCCGGCGCAGTGCCTGGCGCGGGCGGCGAGAATCGCCTCCTCGTGCGGCGCCACCGCGCTCGCCAGAAAGGCGCGCAGGCGCTCGAGCAGGTGGGCGGCGCGCGGCGACAGGGCGAAGTCCATGATCCGGGAAGTATGGCGCAATTGGCCGGAGGCGGCTCTCCCGGCGCGCCCTTGCGTGGGCTGTCGCCACCCCGCCGGATGGTGGAGGGACCCTGCGGCAGAGGTATCTTTTCCGTGTCGGAGGAAGGGTTCGAAAGGAGACCGGCGATGAGGATCGGAGTTCCCAAGGAGACCCATGCGCACGAGCGGCGCGTTGCGCTCACGCCGTCGGCAGTGCGGACCCTGGTGCAGGAGGGCCACGACCTCTTCGTCGAGAGCGGAGCCGGTCTCGAGGCCGGCCATGCCGACAGCCTCTACGAGGCCGCCGGGGCCCGCATCGTGTTCGACCGGATGGAGATCCTTCTGCGGCCGGAGATCCTGACCTGCGTTCACCCGCCGCGCACCGAGGAGTACCGGCTTCTGCCGGCGGGCCAGACGGTGTTCGCCTTCTGGGGGCTGCCGGCGGCGCATCCCGAGGAGATCGCCCAGCTGCTGGCGAGCGGCGTGACGGCGGTAGGCCTCGAAGCGATCGAGGATTCCAAAGGGAATGCCCCCATCCTGACCTCGATGTCGGAGATCGCCGGCGGCCTGGCGGTGGTGTTCGGCGCCGGAGCGCTGCTCAACACCGGCCGCGGCCAGGGCGGGCGCGGCATCCTGCTGGGCGGCGCGCCTGGCGTCCCGCCGGCGCACTTCGTCGTGCTGGGAGGAGGTGTCCTGGGAACCAGCGCGGCACGGGCCGCGATCGGCCTGGGGGCGCAGGTCTCCATGCTCGACGTCTCGATCGAACCGCTGCGTCACGCCCGCGAGATTCTCGGACCGGGCCTCACCACGATGCTCGCGACGCCCCCCAACATCGAGAAGGCGGTGGCGTTTGCCGACGTGCTGCTCTGCGCGGCGGCCGTGCATGGGCAACGCGCTCCGCTGCTCGTGCGCCGCGAGATGCTGGGCCTGATGCGGCAGCAGAGCGTCATCCTGGATCTGTCGATCGACATGGGCGGCTGTTGTGAGACCTCGCGTCCGACGTCGTTCCCCGATCCGACCTACACGGTGGACGGGATCGTGCACTTCTGCGTGCCGAACCTGCCCTCGGTGGCGGCCCGTTCGGCGACGCTCGCTCTGACCAGCGTTCAATTGCCTTACATCTCGGCCGTCGCGCGCGACGGCATCGAGTCCGCGGCGCTCGAACATCCGCGTCTGGCGCGCGGCGTCTATCTCCATCGCGGGGCTTGTGCGCACGCTTCGCTCGCGCGCGTGCACGGGCTGGCTTTGACTCCGGGCCCACCCTGGGCTCCCGCGGTGGGCAACGCCGGCAGGAAGGAAAACTGATCATGCAGTGGAACGAGACATTTCGCGGCAAGGTCATGACCGCCGACGAGGCGGTGCAGGTCATACGTTCGGGAGACCATGTCTGGGTGCATGCCGGCTGCAACTCTCCCCTCGAGCTGACGCACGCCATGACGGCCCGGGCGGCCGAGCTCGAAGGCGTCGAAGTCACCCACCTGATGGTCCTCGGCAAGGCGGAATACGCCGCTCCGGAGCACGCGCGCTCTTTCCGGCACCGCGCTGTCTTCACCGGCGCCAACGTGCGTGAGGCGGTCGCGGAAGGCCGCGCGGACTACGTTCCGGTCTTCCTGTCCGAGATCCCGCGACTCATCTACTCCGGGCTGCAGAAGGTCGATGTCGCGCTGATTCACGTCTCGCCGCCCGACGAGCACGGCTTCTGCTCGTACGGCGTCGGCGTCGAGTGCACCAAGGCCGCAGCGGAGCGGGCCAAGACCGTCATCGCGCTGGTCAACCGCCAGATGCCGCGTTCGCTCGGAGACAGCTTCATCCACGTCTCGAAGCTGTCGCGGGTGGTGGAGATCGACCGCCTGCCCGTCGAGCTGCCGGTGCCGGGCAGCCCCAGCGAGACTTCGCGGGCAATCGGTTCGCATATCGCCGAGCTCATCGAAGACGGCGCTACCCTGCAGATGGGAATCGGCGAAATCCCCGATGCCGTCTTGCTCTTCCTGACCCAGAAGCGCAATCTCGGCATTCACACCGAGATGTTCTCCGACGGATTGATCGATCTGTTCGAGATGGGCGTGGTCACCAACGAAGCCAAGACGCTGCATCGCGGGAAAATCATCGCCTCGTTCCTGCTCGGCACGAAGAAGAGCTTCGACTTCCTGCACAACAACCCGTTCGTCGAGTTCCATCCCAGCGACTATGTGAACGATCCGACGATCATCGCCAGGAACGACAAAATGGTGGCGATCAACTCGGCGATCGCCGTCGATCTCACCGGTCAGGTCTCTTCGGACTCGATCGGCAAGCGGATCTACTCCGGGTTCGGCGGGCAGGTCGACTTCGTGCGCGGCGCCGCCCGGTCGAAGGGCGGCAAGCCGATCATCGCGCTGCCGGCGACGGCGCAAAAGGGCACCGTCTCGCGCATCGTCGACGTACTCTCCGAGGGCGCCGGCGTGGTCACCTCGCGAGCCGACGTGCACTATGTCGCGACCGAGTTCGGCATCGCCAGTCTCTACGGCAAGAGTCTGCGCGAACGCGCGCAGGAGCTCATCGCCATCGCCCATCCCGACTTCCGCGAAGAGTTGCGGCAGGCTGCCCGCAACAGGAGGCTACTCTGATGCCCATCGCCTCGACCATCGAGCTCGCCGCGGAGACCACGGCGCTCGCTTCGCCGGCCTCCGGCAACGGCTACGTCGATACTCCCTGGAGCGACCGCTTCGCGCTGCGCACCGAGGGGTTGACCAGCTCGATCATCCGCGAGCTGCTCAAGTACACGCAGGACCCGGAGGTCATCTCGTTCGCCGGCGGCATGCCGGCGCCGCAGGTCTTCCCGGTCACCGAGGTGGCGGCGGCCTGTCGCAAGGTCCTCGCCGAGCAGGGCACGCTCGCCCTGCAGTATTCGGCGACCGAAGGTTACCTCCCGCTGCGCGAAATGCTGGTCCGGCACATGGAGCGCTACGGCATCCGCGTGACTCCGGCGAACGTCCTCATCACTTCGGGATCGCAGCAGGCCCTGGACCTCATCGGCAAGCTGCTGATCAACGCCGGCGACCGGCTGCTGGTCGAGGCGCCGACCTACCTCGGCGCCCTGCAGGCCTTCAACTCCTACGAGGCGCGCTATCTCACCGTGCCGCTCGACGACGAGGGGCTGCGCGTCGACCGGCTCGAGGAGGAGCTGCGTTCGGGTCCGAAGTTCCTCTACGTGCTGCCGAACTTCCACAACCCCGCCGGGACGACGCTGACCGAGGCGCGGCGCAACCGCGTCGTCGAGCTCGCCAGCCACTACGGCGTTCCGATTCTCGAGGACGACCCCTACGGGCAGCTGCGCTACGAGGGCGAGCATCTGCCGCCGCTGGTCGAAATCGACTCGGAATATCACGGCGAGCGCTCGGGCAAGGCGGCGGCGGGCGGGCGATTCCGCGGCGGAGTGATCTATCTGTCGAGTCTGTCGAAGACGCTCGCGCCGGGCCTGCGTATCGCCTGGGTGGTGGCGCCGACCGACGTCATCTCGCGCCTGGTGCAGATCAAGCAAGGCGCCGACCTGCACACTTCGACCTTCAATCAGATGGTCGCCTACGAGACCGCGCGCGGCGGCTTTCTCGACCAGCACGTCAAGGTGCTGCGCGATTTCTACCGCCAACGCCGCGACGCCATGCTCGAGGCCCTGAAGCGCTACATGCCTGACGGCGTCGAATGGACGCATCCGCAGGGCGGCCTGTTCCTGTGGATGACCATGCCCGAGGGCGACCTCGCGAAGGTCGGCGCCCCGGCCATCCTGGAGGAGGCCGTCAAGGCGAAGGTCGTCTTCGTCCCGGGCTCGGCTTTCTATCCCGGACCCAGCGCCGACGGCCGGGGTGAGCGCTCGATGCGCCTCAACTTCTCCTACTGCACGCCCGAGGTCATCGACGTCGGCATCCGCCGGCTGAGCGAGGTCGTGGCGCGGGCGCTCGGCGCCTAGGCGCCGGCGGGGGCGACAGCTGCTCGACGGCGGCAGTCGAGCATCAGCACGCCGGCGATCCAGACCAGGTCGGCGCCAAGCAGGTGCAGGAGCTGCAGCGGGACCGGCGCGAGGAAGGCCAGCGTCGCCAGGCCGATGGCGAATTGTGTCGCGACGAGGCCGAGCGTCCACCTGGCCCAGAAGCCGGCGCGAGCCCCCGCAGTCGCCGCTTCGCGCACCTGCTGTGCCAGGTAGATCCACAGCAGACCGGTTCCGATCGCTACCAGCGGATGGAGCACTCGCAGCCGCAACAGGAAGTGAGCAGTCGGCGAGAGGTCCTGCGCCAGCCCCTCGACCAGCGACGTCGCCGGGAACAGCGTGTCTCCCAGCGCGGCGATCGCGCCGGTCATGGCGGTGAAAAGAAGCGCGGTAAAGGAAAGAAGCTCCAGCCACCGGCGAGCGAGTTCCGCGGTCGTGTCGGCAGAAACTCCCCTTGGTGGAAGCCTCTCGCGGGTCGCTTCATGATGCGACCGCTCGGCCAGCAGAGCCAGGATCGCCAGCAGCAGAAAGGTGTTGACCAGGTGTCCGGCCATCCAGACCGCGCGGGCGCCGGAGCTGTTCTGGCCGACGTATTCGAGCAAGACGAGTCCGGCGCCGAGCGCCGCTTCGCCGAAGATGAAGAGGATCGCCAGCCAGGCCAGCCTGCGCATCGCGCGACCGCTCGCGGTCGCCGGCGAGTAGCGGCGCAGCGTCCAGATCCCGAGTGCCACGACGACGACGAGAGCCAGGCCGCTGGTGATCCTGTGTCCAAGCTCGATCAGGGTCTCGATCCGGGGATCCTGCGGCACCACTTGGCCATTGCATAGCGGCCAGTGGGCGCCGCAGCCCGCGCCGGAACCGCTGGCGCGGACGAAACCGCCCCAGACGATGACGGCGAGATTGACGGCGAGGACGAACCAGGCGAAGCGGGCGAGAGAACCGTTGTCGGAACGACCTGTCAGTTCGGCGGGGCGGCTATTCATCGCGGCAAATGTATCGCGGTATCCTCTCCCTGTCCCGCTGCGAATCGACTTGGCGCTTCAGCCGCTCGCCGCGTTCACCGAACGGACCTTTCCCGGAGACTCCGCATGACCGCAGGCAATCCGCTTCACGCGCTCGCCGGTCTCGGCCAGTCCGTCTGGCTCGACTTCATCCGCCGCAGCTGGCTCGAGGACGGCACGGTCGAGCGACTGGTCCGCGAGGACGACCTGCGCGGCATGACCTCCAATCCGGCCATCTTCGAGAAGGCGATCGCCAACGGCCGCGAGTACGACGCGCAGATCTCCGCCATCGTCGCGCGCGGCGAGCTGCAACCGGTCGCGATCTACGAAGAGGTCGCAGTGACCGACATCCGCCAGGCCGCCGATCTCCTGGCCGCGGTCTACCGCCGGACGCACTGCCAGGACGGCTACGTCAGCCTGGAAGTTTCGCCCGAGCTTGCCGAGGACGCCGCCGGTACGCTCGCCGAGGCGCGTCGCCTGTGGAAAGAGGTCGACCGGCCGAATCTGATGATCAAGGTACCCGGCACCCGGACCTGCCTGCCGGTGATCCGCACGCTTCTCGCCGAGGGGATCAACGTCAACATCACCCTGCTGTTCGCCAAGGACGCCTATTCCCTGGTCGCCGAAGCCTACATCGCGGCTCTGGAAGAGAGGCTCGGTAAGGGAAGGCCGGTGGATCGCGTCGCGTCGGTGGCCAGCTTCTTCATCTCGCGGATCGACACGCTGGTCGACAGGCGGATCGACGAGAAGGCCGCGCTGGCACCGCCGACCGAACGCTCGCGGCTCGAATCGCTCAAGGGCAAGGTCGCCATCGCCAACGCGAAGCAGGCCTATGCTCTCTTCACCGGTCTGTTCGCTTCCCCCCGCTGGCAACGCCTCGCCGAAGCCGGCGCCGTGCCGCAGCGGCTCCTGTGGGCTTCGACCTCGGCCAAGAATCCGGCCTATCGCGACGTGGTCTACGTCGAGGAGCTGATCGGCCGCGACACGGTGAACACGATGCCGCCGGAGACGATCGACGCCTTCCGCGATCACGGTGTCGCGAAGTCGACGCTCGGGGAGGGCCTGACCGAAGCTCGACGGCAGCTCGAGGAGCTGGCGGCGCTCGGGATATCGCTCGATGCTGCGACCGACGAGCTCCTGGCCGACGGCGTGGCGAAGTTCGTCGAGCCGTTTCGCAAGCTCCTCGCGGCGATCGCCGCGAAGACCGCGGAGATCGGCGTGCGCGACGCTTCCGGGGCGCAGGTGACGCAATGATCGAACGTCTGACTCCCGAATTGCGCGCGGCCTTCGCGGAGGCCGCGGCGAAATGGCAGGGCGGAGAGCGGACCGGCCGCATCTGGGAGGGCGACCCGACGGTGTGGACCGGGCGCGACGAGGCCTACTGGCTGGGCTGGCTCGACGCCCCGGAGCGTGAGGCGGCGCGCCTCGGCGACTACGCCGAGCTGGCGAAGGTGGCCGCGCGCAAAGGGGTACGCGACGTGCTGCTCCTGGGCATGGGGGGCTCTTCGTTGGGCGCCGAAGTGCTGCGCCAGTCTTTCGGAAGACTCCAGGGCTCGCCGCGCCTGCACGTGCTCGACTCGACTCACCCCGATCAGGTGAAGGCCTTTGCCGAACTGATCGATCCGCGCTCCTCGTGGGTCGTGGTGGCGAGCAAGTCGGGCTCGACGGTCGAACCCAACCTCCTGTTGACCTACTTTCTCGAGCGTTTCTCCGCTGAGCTCGGGGAGGGCGCTGCAGCACGGTTCATTGCGATCAGCGATCCGGACTCGTCCCTCGACCGCCTGGCGCGCGAGCGGCGATTTCTGGCGCTGGTCCCTGGCGAGCCGACGGTCGGTGGCCGCTTCTCGGCGATTTCGCCCTTCGGCCTCGTGCCGGCGGCGCTCCTCGGGATCGATCTGGCGCGCTATCTCGAGCGCGCGGCGGCGCTCGCTGCCGATTGCCGGGAGAGCACCGTCGAGAAGAACCCTGGCGCCGCGCTGGGTCTGGCGCTCGCCGTCGCCGCCGAGGCCGGACGCGACAAACTGACGCTCGTCCTGGCGCCCGAGATCGCCGCGCTCGGCGCCTGGCTCGAGCAGTTGGTCGCCGAGTCGACCGGCAAGCTCGGCCAGATGATCCTGCCGATCGACGGCGAGCTTCTGGCGCCGCCGAACTGGTACGGCAAGGACCGGCTGTTCGTCGTCGTGCGCTATGCCGGCAGGCTGAGCGACGAGCAGGAGGACGCGGTCGCGAAGCTCCTCTTCGCCGGCCAGCCGGTGCTCGAGCTCGACTGCCCCGACCTGGCGTCGTTGGGTGCCGAGTTCTTCCGCTGGGAGTTTGCCACCGCGGTGGCGGGCGCCCACCTTCATCTCCACCCCTTCGACCAGCCGGACGTCGAGGCGGCGAAGGTCGTCGCTCGCGGCCTGACGCAGCAGGTCGAGGAGAGCGGCGCCCTGCCGCCCGAGACTCCGTTCTATGCCGAGCATGGCGTCGAGCTGTTCGCCGATCCCGAGGAGGCAGCGGCGCTCTTTCTCGCCGCCGACGAGCGCTCGCTGCGCGGCCTCGTCGCCGCACATCTCGATCGCGCGCGCCCCGGCGACTACGTCGCTCTCTGCGCTTTCCTCGAGATGAGCGACGAAAACCAGGCAGCGATGGCCGAGCTGCGCAACGCCGTGTCTAGGGTCACCGGCGTCGCCACCACGCTCGGGTTCGGACCCCGCTTCCTGCACTCCACAGGCCAGGCCCACAAGGGCGGCCCGGCGACCGGTCTCTTCCTTCAATTCACCGACAAGCCGAACGCCGATCTCCCGGTTCCCGGCCGTCGTCTCACCTTCGGCGAGGTCGTCGCTGCCCAGGCGCGCGGCGACTTCGAAGTCCTCACCCAACGCGGTCGCAGAGCCCTCCGCATTCACTTGGCGATGGGGGCAGAGAAGGGGCTGCGAAGGGTCCTCGCGGCGCTTTAGCCTGCAGCGCCTCCCAGGGCTGGGGGGAGCTGTCGAGTCTTGACGGATGCGTACGAAATAGCGTACGTTGTCCTCGTGAAGACCATTCCTGCGACCAAAGCGCGGCAAAACCTCTATCGACTCGTGGACGAAGTCGCGGAGTCGAGTGAGCCGGTGACGATCACCGGGCGGCGGGGCAATGCCGTGATGGTTTCCGAAGACGACTGGCGGGCGATCGACGAGACGCTCTACCTTCTGTCGATTCCCGGTATGCGCGAGTCGATCCGGGAGGGGATGGCGGAGCCGCTTTCGAAGGCGGTGAAGAAGCTCGACTGGTGAAAAAGCGATCCGAACCCGCGGCGGCGCCTGCGCGGTCATGGCAGGTCGTCTTCACCCGGCAGGCGGGTCGCGATGCCAAGAAGCTCGCCAAGAGCGGCCTCAAGGAGAAAGCTCAATCTCTCCTGACCCTGATCGCGGAGGATCCGTTCCGTTCACCGCCGCCCTTCGAGAAGCTCGTCGGAGATCTCTCCGGCGCCTTCTCGCGGCGCATCAACATCCAGCATCGGCTGGTCTACGAGGTCTTCACCGAGCTCCGCACCGTCCGCGTCTTGCGGATGTGGACGCACTACGAGTAGCCGGAGTCCTTACGGCGCCACCGCCGACCAGCGCTCGGTGTTCTCGGAGAGATCGAAGCCGTCCCAGAACAGCACCTCGCGGTTCGACATGCAGAGGAGGCGGAGCGGCTGGCTGCACGGTGTGCTCCAGAAGGCGCTCCATTCGGCGCCGTAGGCGAAGTCGGAAACCCCAAGGTCGCCGTCGTCGCCGGGATCGGAAGATGTCCAGCCGTCGCAGTTGATTCCCGAGGCGGAGCCACCACCGAGGCTGCCGGACCAGTGCCAGTTGAGCTGCGCCAGATACTGCCCCTGCTCGTCGACGTGGAGGGTGTTGGCGGAACCGCTCGAAAGCAGGTCGGCCTTCGAGTTGGCGAGCCGGAAACCGTCCACCCGGCGGAACGGGGTGTCCTCGAGCGTCAGGCGACTGCCCGCCGCGACCGAATCGGTCGACAGCCACGCGATGAACGCATCGGGCGAGGGCAGATGAGCCGCCGCGGCGAGATTGCGGCAGATCGCATCGCCGGCAGCGAGACCGGTCGCCGCGCCGGCTTCGGGCCACGCGCCCAGATTGCCGCTGCCCAGGGCGGAGGTCGAGAAGACCAGCGCCGCCGGCACCCAGGGGACCGGAGTGACCTCGCTCGTTCCGGACTCGACGCAAAGCAGCCGCCGCGAGCTATCGCAGGAATTGGTGAAGTCGGAGGTCCACCAGTAGACCGAACGCTCCGGCGTTCCCGTCCTTCCTGTAGCGCCATCGGTGCCGACGACCCAGCCGGCGCAGGTCGAGTCGGACGCGGTTCCGTCCGCTCCGGTCCCGGTCCAGTAGTTGCCGGAGTCCTGCGAGAGCTCGTTGCCGAGCTCGTCGAAGTGGATCGGCTGGTAGATCTCCGGTTGGAGCGGGTCGGTCAGCTCGTCGAGCGTGCCGGAAAAGCGGCCGACACCGTCATAGCGGTACCACGGGCCTGCCGGTGTCGGCGTCCCGACGCAGCCGGGATCCCTTTTCCCGGTCTGTCCCTGCACATGGCAATAGGCGTCGGTCGAAGCGGTCGACAGCCAGGCGCGAAAGCCGGAGAAGTTCGGCAGACCCGCGAGCAGCGCGCGGTTCTTGCAGATCAGGTCGCCAGCGGCGACGCCCAAGAGCCCGCCGGAGTCCGACCACGAGGTGAGATTGCCGGTTCCTTGCACGGAGGTCACGAACGCCCGCCGCTTGACTGCACTGGCGGGCGCAGCGTGGACGATGTAAACGAGTGCGGTTGCGACGGCGATGCGAGCGCAGCCGGTGAACATGACTTCCCCCCTTGCCATCTATCCGACGACAAGGGGGGAAAGGGGACAGTGAAGCTCGTGGCCGCGTCCGCCGCAGCGGGGGCGGGCCTACTCGACCGAGAAGCTCTGCAGCGAGACCGGCGTCGAGTCGGTGTTGCCCGCCATGGCGACGCTGACGGAAGCGCTCCCGCTGGCCGGAATGACCAGCGACCACTGGAAGGCGCCCGTGAAGTCGAAGCTGATCCCAGGCAGCCCCGAGTTGTCGAAGTTCGTGATCCCCGTGTCTCCTAGCACGCCGAAAACGTCGGTGGTGGCGGCGAACGGCCGGACGAGGAAGGCGTTGGCCGTTGGGTTGAAAGCCCGATATTCGGCGGTGCCGGCTGTGGTGTCGGTGATCTCGATGAGCGTATTCGGATCGAGCAGTGTGGCGTTGTCCGTCCCGGCGCTGCCGTTGACGTCGAAGTCCGCGCCGTGGAAGAGCTCGATGGTCAACGGGTTGACGGCGCTGAGATTGGTGATCGTCATGGTCTGAATCAGCTCGCCGGTGCCCGCCGCCGAAGAGGTGAGTGTCAGGGCGTGCGAGGCGCTGAACAGGCCCCGCGCATTGACGTCGGCCCAGGTGATCGTTCCGGCAGCCCCGGCGCAGGTCGTCGAGGTCGGCGCCGGAAAGAACGACTCCTGGGTGTCACCGGACACCCGGAACCACCAGCCGTCTTCGAAAATGTAGTCGCCGGTGCCGATTCCCGTGAGGTTCGAGGTCTGCGTGGTGTCGTAGTGGCTCGCGGCCGGGATGGTGTAGGTGGCGCCGCTGGCGGTGAGGGTGCAGAGCTGGGCCTGTCCCGGGCTCACCCCTCCGACGAGCAGGACGATCGCCGCGGCGGCGACGATGGTGGCAAGGCGTCGGCTGTTCATGGTCGGGTCTCCTCCGTCGAAGGCGAATCAGGCGATCGCCTCCGCTCGCTCGCGTGGCTGGCGGGGGCGATGCTCCCTCGGTCCTTCGAAATTTGCCGTATTCTAGCTTCGATTCCCTGGGAGGGGAATCGGCGACCTCCCGCCGCCGCCGCGGGCGAGGGCAAGGCCCAGGACGGTCACCGGCAGAAGCACCGCGAGGACGATCGCGATCCGCGGGTGGCTCCAGTCGACCTGCTCCGGAAAGCGGCGGACCTGGAACGCGACGGCCGGCAGGAGGAGGATCAGGAACGGCGAGAGGATTCGCACCCGGTCACGGTCGTTCTCGCGCGCCATCGACAGCAGCATCGTGCCGAGCAGCAGGGTGTAGCCGGAGAGGGCGCGGGCGTTGAGGGGGGTGATCTTCCACGGCGCCCAGCCCGAGAACCAGGCCGGGAAGACGAGGCCGGCGAGCGCTTCGAAGGAGAGAGCGCCGCCCAGGACCACCAGCGCGATCCTCGCCCACCGCGGCAGCGGCGCATCGTCCGGGCCGCCGATTTCCGGTCCGGCTCGACGCTGCTGCCAGAGGTAGCAGCCGAGGAAGACCCCCGGCGGCAGGAGGTAGCTCGCGAACCAGATCTGGAAGGCGAGCGTGCCGTGAAGGAAGCGTTCCCAGTGCAGGAAGGTCACCACCAGCTGGGTGAAGGTGAAGAGCATCCCCGGCAGCACGAAGACGCGGACCGCTTCCCAGCGCCGGGCGAACATCGCCAGGAAGACCACCGGCGCGAGCGCGAGGTAGAAGGCGCCGAAGAGCGCCGCCATGACGGGTGGCTGGATGTTCCAGGCGAAGCTCGTCGCTGTCTCCGCCGGCCGGAGGGCGACCGTCGAAGTCGCCGAGATGGCGAAGAAGACTTCGACGAGGAACCAGAATCGCAGCGGCCAGCCGATCGGTGTGGAACGCATGGGTCTCCCGGAGAAAAGGGCAGAGTCGTTCAGTGAGCCCGCGCGGCCTGGAGGGCGCGGTAGACGAGGCAAGCGGCGAAGATGGCCACCGTCGCGAGAGCGGCGAACCAGACGATCTGCGAGGGGCTGCCGGCGGCGAAGAGAGCCAGGTGTCGGAGCGACGCGACGAGAGCCAGGCCCGCGAAGACGAGCGTACCGGACGCCGGAATCAGTGTCTCGGGCCAGTTTCGGCGCGCGGCGAGAACCAGGTTCGCTACGGCATAGGCGATCAACGGGCCGGAGTAGACCTGCGCCAGGAAGGGCGAGATCTTCCACGGCCAGATCGTCACGATCCACTGCGGAGCGAAGAAGCAGGCCGCGGCGAGGACTCCGAGCAGGCCCCCTTGCAGACGCAGGCCGGCGAGGACCCAGGTCTCGGTGACGAGACCGGCGGCGGGAAGCGGAATCGCCGGGCCCGCCCACGCCAGCCAGGCGGCGGCGATCGGGAAGGCGACGTAGGCGACGACCCAGAACCAGGGCTGCGGACGCGAGAAGTCGAACGTCTCCCAGTGCATGAGGGTGATGAGCAGCAGCCAGCCGGTCCAGGCGAACGCCATGATCACGATCGTGCGCACGGCGAGAAGCGTCCTGGCGAAAAGCGCGAGCAGGAGAAAGACCGTCGCCGAAAGATAAAAGGCGCCGATGAAACGGGCGTGCAGCGGCGGCACCGGCCAGGGCAGCGCACGCAGGATCTCCTCGGGTCGAAATGCGCCGAAGAACCCGACCCAGAGCGTGAACCAGAGGACGATGAAGAAGTAGACGCGATGTACGGTGAGGCCCGGTTTCATGGATTCTCCGGTGAGTGAATGGGCGGTGTCGGGCTCGGTCCGCCCGCCTCCGGTGAGGCGAGCGGCGGCGTCCGCCACGCGGCGACGATGCCGAGCAGGCCGAGCAGGAGGTGGAACGGATGATCGAAAGTCTGCAGGCCGAGTCCGGCTGCGAGCCCGCAGAGGTCTTGCGCGCCGCTGCCGGCGCCGGGCAAGACGATCGCTCCCATCACCCCAAGGGCGCCGATTCCGGCGTAGAAGATGCCGAAAAGCGCGGCGAACCAACGGACGCCGCGAGCGCCGATGGCCAGAGCGCCGCAGGCGAGCAGCGCGGTCGCGATGTGGAGGAGGGAGTGTTTCGGCACCATCCGCGTCAGCGCGAGCAGCTGCGGGAAGGCCCGATCGACCGCGGGCACGAGCCGGGCGGCGAGCGTGCTGGTGCCCTGGAGCAGCAAGAAGACGGCGCAGAACCAGGCGAAGGTGCGCGCCGGGGAGCGCACCCCTCCGCCGGATTGCGGCAGCGAACTGAAGTCCATGTCGCCATCCTAGGGACGCCGATGGCGACGTGGACCTGTCCAAAGTCAGGTCACGGGTTCGACCTTGGACGGGGGCGGACGGGGCTCAGCCTTTGCGGCCGGTGGCCTGGAGGTAGCGCACCAGCACGACGAACAGCACGAGGAACGAGGCGAGCAGCAGATACTCCAGACCCTTGGTCTCGAAGATGTTGACGTAGCGATAGCTTTCCATGAAGCCTCCTTGCAGGTCCCTACTCCGCCGGGGCCTCGACCGGCCGCGGGGACGGCAACTCGTGCGCCTCGCGGAGGATCGGCAGGCGCAGGACGATCCACCGGAAGACCCAGATCTCGGTGAAGACGACGGTCAACGTGACGATGAACTCCTGCCAGCTCGGGAAGTAGCGCGCCGGCAGTTGCCAGTTGTAGGCGATGATCGAGATGTTGAGCCGATTCAGCAGGACGCCGATCAGGGTCGCGCCGGCGGCGACGCGCAACAGGCCCGGCCGCCGGTGGCGCACGGCATAGGCGAACATCACGCACGGCACCAGCACGAATCCGACCACTTCGACGAGATACCAGGCGCCCCAACCCGTCGACAGCAGGTCCCACTGGCGCTCGTGCAGGAAGATCAGGAGCTTGAAGAAGTAGTAGGTGAAGAGTGCGATCGCGGCGCCCTTGCCGAGGCCTATGAGCAGGTCGTCGAACGAGCCGTGCTTCTGGGGGTCGATCTGTCGGAAGAACAGCCGGTGGGTGAGCGTCCCCTCGAGGATGACCATCGACAGGCCGGCGAAGATGCTCGAGACGAAGAACAGGATCGGAATGAACTCGGTGTACCAGAGGGGATGGATCTTCGACTTCGCCATCAGGAACAGGGCTCCCAGCCCAGCCTGGTGCAGCGTCGACAGCGTGACGCCGAGGATCACCGCCCCGAGCGCCAGCGAGGCGAGGAAGCGGCGCGCCTTCTTCCAGGCGAGCCACTCCGCGAACGCCGGCGAGAGCTCGACCATCTCGACGATCATGTAGAGCAGGAAGCTCCACGAGACCTGGAAGAGGACCGAGTTGTAGCCGAAGGAGTTGCCGATGATCGGGTTGATCACGTGCCACGGGCGGCCGAGATCGAGCACCAGCGCGCCGGCGTAGAAGATGTAAGCCAGCAGGCCGTTGAGCACCGTCGCGCGCAGGATCGGATGGTACTTCTCCAGCCGCATGACGTAGACCACGAAGGCGAGCACGTAGGCGCCGCCGGCGAGGGCGACTCCGGTGACGACATCGAAGCCGATGCCCAGGCCCCAGGGGTGATCCTGCGACAGGTTGGTGATCGAGCCGAGGCCGTAGATGAAACGGCGGACGAGAACCGCGATGCCGAGCAGAATGACCGGAATCGAGATCAGGTTGAACGGCGTCAGGAACGGCGCCTTGGGTTTGAGCTCTTCGAGCAGGAAGCGCCGGAGCGGCAAGCGCTGCGGCGCCGGCGCGAGCGGCATCGTCGTCATGACTCCGGGCCCTCCATGGTGCCTTCGCGTTTGTCGGACAGGAGATGGAGTCCGAGCTGCAGCGCCGGCAAGCCGAAGAGCACCAGCGGAACGCCGTAGAGGAAGTTCCGCGTGTACTCGGGATAGGTCGTCGATCCGAGGTCGGTACGGAAGCCGAGCTCCTCGAACGGCACCGCGGAGAGGTAGAGCCAACCGGTGCCACCGACCTCCGATTCGCCGTAGATCTTGTGCACGTAGCGGTCGGGATGGTGGTAGATGCGCAGGCGCGCGATCTCCATCAGCTCGCGCTTTGTGCCGAAGGTGAGCGCATCGGTCGGGCACGAGCCGACACAGGAGGGCTCCAGGCCCTGCTGCAGTCGCTCGTAGCACATCGAGCATTTCTGGATCTTCGGGTTCCAGGAGTGAAACTCGAACTTCGGAATGTCGAACGGGCAGGAGACCATGCAGAACCGGCAACCCATGCACTTGGCGCCGTGCCAGATGACCGGGCCGGTGTGCGTCTTTTCCATCGCGTTGGTGAGACAGGCGGCGCCGCAGGCGGGTTGACCGCAGTGCATGCACTGCTTCTTGACGAAGACTTCGCCCTTGCTGGTCGCGAAGCGGTTGACCACGGTCCACTGCGTCTCGCTGGTCGTCCGCACGGCGGCGAGCGCCCCGTCGTGCTCGACGTCGGGCACCGGCAGGCCGTGCTCCACCGAGCAGGCGCGCTCGCAGGCGCGACAACCGATGCAGCGTGTCGTATCGACGAGCACGCCGACGAACTCCGTCGAGTCGCCGTTCTCCGTGGCGGAGGCGCTGCCGGCGACCAGGGTCGAGCCCGCGGCCGTGCCGAGCTTCAGAAAGGTGCGTCGATTCATGACGGCCTCACTTGCTCGCCGCCGCGCCGGCCGGGGCCGTGCGCGAGGGCGCCGGGCGTTGGTGGCAGAACCCGCATTGCTCGGTGGCCGTGGCGCCGGTGCCGCGGTCGTGACAGTTCCAGCAACTGCGGTGGATGGCGACCTTCGCGGTCGGCATCTCCTGATTGCGACCGGAGACGCGTGCAGGATGGCAGGCCGCACACTTGCCTTCGACCGCCGGGGCCGTGCCGCCGGTGTGGCAGCCCTTGCAGTCGACCCAGAATCCGTCGAAGTACTCCGGATGCGGCACGGCGAGGTGGGCGGCGACGGTCTCGTGGTGACAGGAGACGCACTCGGCACCGTACTCTTCTGCATGGCGCAGGTGGGCGAAGACGACCTCACCAGCGGCAGAGGACCAACGCACGGTCTCGGGCGCCGGCGGCCCTTCCGCCCAGGCGCTGCCCGCGGCCAGGAACAGGCCGAGGGCCAGAGCGGGCATGAGCGGGCTCATACGTGGACCGGTTGGTTGACCGCCTCCGCGGGCTGTGCCGGCGCGAGGAAGCACCGGGAGAAGGCGCGGCACGCCGCGCGCCGTTCGGCGCCGTTGGGACGGGGCCCTTGACCGTGCACCGCGGGCTCGGCGGCGAGCTCCGTCTGCAGCTGGTCGGTGTAGCGGCGGGCGTCGGCCTGGTAGCGGTCGACGGCATCGGCACCGATGACCAGGTGGGAGAGGTCGGCGGTGAGCTGCTGCGGATCGATGGTGCAGATCCAGCCCTGATCGTAGGGCCGGAGGCGCATCAGGTCCATCTGGTAGTCGAGATCGTGGTTGACGTGCACGACCTTGCCGGCAAGTGGCGAGGCGAAGGACAGACGCTGGCCGTCGAGGGTGAGGCAGAAGAGGGTCTCGCCGCGCCGGACGTTCTTGCCGGGCTCGGGCAGCTCGATGGCGGTCGCCGCTCCCAGGGTCTTCTGGACGAGGTCGTCGAGGCCGATGCGGCCTTCGCCGGTCATCTCGATCCGCACCCAGCTGTGCTCGGGAGAGACGTAGACGCCACCCGGGACGTTGACGACCCGCGGCGAAGCGAGGCCGGATGTCGAGGGGCTCACCAGGCGGATCTCGGGCGGGGTCAGCCGATCCCGGCGATCCTCGCGCCGCAGCAGCAGCCGGTTGACGAACTCGACCAGCTCGTCCTCGGTGAACGGCTTCTGCACGTAATCGACGGCGCCGAAGCGCATGGCATCGACCGCCGACTCGACGGTGGCGTAGCCGGTGATGATCGCGATGTCGATGTCGGGCCGCAGGTGATGGACGCCCTTGGCGACGTCGAGCCCGTCCATCCCTGGCATCTTGAGGTCGGTGAAGACGAAGTCGTAGTCGTTCTTGCGCACCAGGCTGAGGGCCTCTTGCCCGGTCTCGACCGTGTCGACGGCGAAACCGGCCAGCACGAGGATCTTGCGGAAGCTGTCGAGAATCACCGGTTCGTCGTCGACCGCCAGGATCCGGGCGCGCGGCGAGGCGACTTCGACCCGCTTGAGGCTCGTCGCCTCTTCGGCGAACTCGAGCTTCAGGCCGATGTCCAGTGCCTGCTGCCGCTCGCGGCGCGCGCGCGCTTCGTGCATCTTCTTCAGGGTCAAGCGCAGAGTGAGATCGACGACGGCGAAGACCACCACCGTCAGGAGCACCATTAGGAAGATCATCGCTTCTCCTTCTCCCCGCCGTTCCTTGCCGGGTAGGCCGAAGCACCGGCGCGGCGCGTGAGGGCGTCCAGCTCCGCCTCGAGGCAGGAGGGCGCGACGCGCGCCAGCCAGCCGGAGGTGAACGGAGCACGGTTCAATAGGTCGGGGTCCTCGCGGACCGCCGGATTGACTTCGAGGACTGAGCCCGAAAGCGGGGCCCAGATGCGGTGGATCGAATCGTCGCCGGTGGCGAGCTCGGCGCAGGCGAGACCCTGCGTGAGGTTGGCGCCAGCCTTGGGAAGATCTGCCGAAACGACGCTGGGCAGCAGACCCGGCCAGCTCTCGGCGAGGCCGAAAGTCGCGATGCCGCCGTCGAGCGTCACCCAGGCATGCTGGCCGAGGAAATAGGGATCTCCCGGCAGCTCGGCTGCGCCGCCGCGAGCGGAGACGAACGGCAGCGCATTCCAGCGGCAGAGCTCGGTGGCGCGCAGGGCGCGCCGCACGACGCCCAAGAGCTCGGCGACGTCGAACGGCTTGGGCAGGAAGTCGAAGGCGCCCTTCTTGAAGGCGGCCAGGGCGTTTTCGATCGTGGCGTAACCGGTGATGAGAATCACCGGCAGCTGCGGCCGTTCGCCAGTGACGCGTTCGAGGAGGTCGAAGCCCGAGAAGCCGGGCAGCATCAGGTCGGAGAGGACGAGGCGATAGTCCGCCTTGCGCAGGCGGGCGAGCGCGCCGTCGACATCCTCGACCCGATCGAGGGTGAGCCCCTCGGGGCGGAGGATCCTCGCTGCGGCCTCGCGCACGACCGGCTCGTCTTCGACCAGCAGAACGTCGAAGCCGCTTCTCATGACGGGCGCTCCGCCGGCGGAAGAGTGGCGGCCGATGGCGTCGGTCCAGGGGCTGGCGCCGGCGGCGGCGCGAGCGGCATGCGAACGGTGAAGGTCGTGCCGCGGCCGACCTTGCTGTCGACCTCGATCGTGCCGCCATGCTCGGTCACGATGCCCCAGCAGACCGAGAGGCCGAGGCCCGTGCCGCGGTTCTCCTTGGTGGTGAAGAAGGGTTCGAAGATCCGGCCGAGGTTCTTTTCCGGGATGCCGGTGCCGTTGTCGGCAACCTTGATCTCGGCCATCGCGCGGCCTGCGACCTCCTTGACGTCGGTGGCGACGTAGATCTGGCGGTCGCCGAGCTCGAAGGCATCGGCGGCGTTGACCAGGAGGTTGAGCACCACCTGCTGCAGCTGATTGGCGTCGGCCGGGAACGCTGGCAGGTTCTTGGCGAGGCTCTTGGTGAGCTGGATGTTCTGCACCTTGAGCTGGTTGTCGACGATGGCGAGCGCGCGCTCGACGATGGCGTTGAGGTCGACCTGGGTCTTTTTCGGCGGTACCTGCCGCGAGAAGTCGAGGAGTCCGCGCACGATGTCGCGGCAGCGTTTGGTCTCGTGCACGATGGTCTCGAGGTCGTTCTTCGAGTCCTCGTCGGTGGCGCGCTTCAGCAGGAAGCTCGAGTAGGTCAGGACGCCGGTCAGGGGATTGTTGATCTCGTGCGCGATGCCGGCGGCGAGGCGGCCGACCGAGGCGAGCTTGTTCGACTGGTAGACCATGCTGCGCGCCTCGGCGAGCTTCGCGGTCATCTGGTTGAACGACTCCGCGAGCTGGCCGAGCTCGTCGGCGCGGGGAACGGCGAGGCGATGGTCGAGGTCGCCAGCGGCGATGCGCTGGGTCGCGCCGAGGAGCGCCCGCACCGGGCGTCCGACCCAGCGATGGAAGAGCGTCGAGAGCAGGACGCTGATCACCGCGACTCCGGCGAGCGCGAACAGCAGCGCCGACCGCCGGCTGGCGGCGACGGTGCGGTCGACGTCGGCCAGCGAGACCGTGAGGTCGAGCACGCCCAGGACCTGCTGCTGCGGCGGATGTGCGTGGCAACCCGCGTTGGCGCAAACCGACTCGTTGGCGATCGGGGTGATGACGCCGAGTTGCCGCTCGCCGCTGTCGCCGCGGAAGACGCGGGTCCGCCTGCCGGCCGAGAGCTCCGCCACCGAACCGCCGTCGCTGTGGCAGCCGTCACAGGCCTCGTTCTGCTGGTTGACCGTGGTGCCGATGAGCGCGGCATCGGGCGAGTAGATGACCTCGCCCTCCTTGTTGTAGACGCGGACCTTCTCCAGCCCCCCCTGGCGGCCGATCTGCTCGATGATGCGGTGCACCATCTCGCGCTCGTTGAGCAGCATGGCGTGGCGGGTGCTGTTGCGGATGGTGTCGGAGAGGATCAACGCCTGGCGCTCGACCAGCGACGCCAGCTCGCGTTCGTGTGCCCGGCTGGCGAGCCAGGCAGAAGCGCCGAAGGAGGCCAGCGAGACCACGCCGACGGCGACCATGACGCGCCGGGCGATCCTCGCTTTCATGACTTCCTCGAGACGGTCCGGCGGGAGAGGGCCTGCAACGTAGCGGGCATGGACTTCCCCGATCCGAAGGAGGCGAGGGGGCTTCACCGGCAAGCGCCCTGGAGGCGCGTAGAAGATCGAAGCTCTATGTCAACTTCCGGCGGAGCGCGCCGGAATCAATTTGCTGCCAGGGCCGTTCAACCGGAGGGCCCGTCTGGATCCCGGGATTCGGGACCGCTCACTCGACGACCTCCGCTTGTCATCGTCTGCGCCGCAGTGCGGCAGAACAACACCCCGGAGGAGTGGTGGATGCCCTGCCTAGCGGGGTGGCTTCGCCGTCGGGGGATAGCGCGCGGAGCCCGGGTTCCGGAGCGCGGTCGAACCAGCGATGCCGCTAGACTGTCGCTCCAGTTTCGGCCTCGACGCCGGAGTTGGGCGCCGACGGCGCAGGCCGGAGGCTTCGCTCGCAGGAGAGGGAAGGAGTGCTGATGGTACGACCCAGCTGGGACGCCTACTACATCGCCATCGCCCGCACCGTGGCGGAGCGCGCCAGCTGCTTGCGGCGGCGCGTCGGAGCGGTGATCGTGGTCGACAACGGCATCATCGCGACGGGCTACAACGGAACGCCGATCGGGGTGACCAACTGCGACGAGGGGGGCTGCCCGCGGTGCGCTTCGGACGCGCCTCCGGGCGCCGGCTACGACGCCTGCATCTGCGTGCACGCCGAACAGAACGCCATCGTCTTCGCGGCGCGGCACGGCAACTCGACCCAGGGCGGCACGCTCTACACCACTCTGCGGCCCTGTTTCGGCTGTGCCAAAGAGGCGATCCAGGCGGGCATCCGGCGCATCGTCTTCGCCGAGCCGTTCGCCTACGCGGCGGAGCTCGAAGAGGTCTATCGACGGCTGATCGTCGAGTCCGGAGTCACGCTCACCCAGTTGGAGAGCTGAGGCCGGGGAGCGCGGCGCCGGGTGCCGCCAGCCAGGTGAGCATCCGTTCGCCGACTGCGCTCCGGCTCAGCAGATCGAGATGGCTCGTCTCGAAGGCGACGAACCGGCGCTCGGGCGGAATGCCCAGCGCCCTCGCGGCATCGGTGTCGTCGCCGAGCGCGCTCGCCAGCGGAACGAGACCGTCACCGAGAACGCTTCTCGCCGTCGCGAGCACCCCGGGAAGGGGTGCCGGTTCGGCACCCTTCGCCAGGGTTGCCGCGATGGCGTAGCAGGCGACGCCGCGTGGCAACGGCAACATGTCGCCCAGAATTCTCCCGGGAGCGAAGCGATCCCTTTCGCGTAGCGGCAGCACCTGCCCGAACCGAAGGTCGGTGATGCCGGCGCTGCGAATCCGCCCCAGACGGGCGAAAGCCGCCGTGTAGGAAGATCTGTCGAGCGCCAGGGTGATCCAGTTGCCGCCGCGCTCGAGCGGCGCGCCGTGATGCGGGGTGCCGAGGAAGACGATCGTCTTCAGCCGGCCGCGCCAGGCCAGATGCTCGTCCTCCGCGACGCGGCAGGCGCTGCGCATCACCAGGCCGCCCATGCTGTGGGCGACGACGACGATCTCGCGCACCGGCTCGCCCCAATCGGCGACCAGCGCCTCGAGGCGCATGGCGAGCTCCCGCCCGTTGGTCGCGATCGCCCGCCCGCTGTTGTAGTGGAGGTAGACCGGAGTGAACCCCAGCGCCGCGGCCAGGCTCGCACCGTGGTCGTGACCCTGGCGTTGCCAACCGAGGTCGCTGCGGCAGAGTCCGTGCACCAGCAGGAGGATCCGGTCTCCGCGCTCCCGCGCCGGGTCGAGCGCGCGGCCGGCACGCCGAAACTGCATCGCGATGGCGAGCGGGTTGCGGGTGGCCTCGAGGTGGTCGCCGAGCACGCCGTTCAGCGCCGCGAGCACGGCGTCGCGATGCGGAGAGACCACAAGCGGGGGCTCTGCCGTCGCTGCCGCCGGGAGAAGGAGCGGCTGCAGCTGGGCGAGGCCGCCGTCGACGCTGTGGCCGACCCAGTGAGTGATCGCGCGAACCGTCCGGTAGACGAACCCGGTGATGCCGCGCATGCGCCGCCGGCGCTGCGGATCGCTTGTCCCCAACTCGGGTGCGGTCGTCACGCTGCGGTGGACCTCTTCGACCAGATCGGTCATCGCCACCGTCGCCTCGACCGCCAGGCGCGAGAATCCCCTGAGATCCGACATCACCCGCGCCCGCTTCATGCACCGGAGCCTACGCTGTCCTCGCTGCGCCGTGTCAGACTTCGCGGGTGAAAGCGACGAGCGAGATTCTGCGGGCGCCGCACTTCGCGAACGGGCGCTTCTTCAATCCATGGGGGGTATCGAAGGCCTCGTTCTTCGACGTGGTGCGCTGGAAGCTGCTGTCGCGCAATCACTGCGACAGGAGCCGCGCTCCGCGCGTTCCGCGGGTCGCGAACGACGGCGGCTCGTTCGCGCGCCGGGCGGAGCCTCCCGCAGTCACCTGGGTCGGCCACGCAACTTGCGCCCTGCAGGACGGATCCGACATCCTGCTGACCGATCCGCATTTCGGCCCGCGGGCGCTCGTGCCGCGGCGATTTCATCCTCCCGGAGCGCCGCTCGGCGCGATTCCCGGGCACGCGGTGGCGGTGCTGTCGCACAACCACTACGACCACCTCGACCGATTCACGCTCGAGCGCCTGCCCAAGGGAATCGCCTGGCGGGTGCCGCTGGGCCTCGGCCGTTTCGTGCGGAAGTTCGGCTTTCCCGACGTCGAGGAGCTCGATTGGTGGCAGAGCTGTGACTGCCGCGGTTTTCGCCTGACGCTTCTGCCGGCGCAGCACTGGTCGCGGCGTCTGTCGCAACCCGACGAATCGACTCTGTGGGGCTCCTGGCTCATCGAAAGCGCACGGCAGCGGACCTTTTTCGCCGGCGACAGCGGCTACTTTGACGGTTTCGCCGAGTACGGTCGCCGGTTCCCTGGCCTGGATCTGGCCCTGCTGCCTGCGGGCGCTTACGAGCCGCGGTGGTTCATGAGGCCGGTGCACATGAACCCGGAGGAGGCGCTCCGGGCTTTTCGCGATCTCGGCGCGGAGCGCATGCTGCCGATACACTGGGGCACCTTCGACCTCACCGACGAGCCGATCGACGAAGCCGACCGGGTGCTCGAGCGGTTGCTGCAGGCGGAGTTCGCGAACCTGGCCCTGCGCGTTCACCGCCCGGCGATCGGCGAAGCGCTCGAGCTGACGACGGGAACGTCGACTTGAACGAACTGAAGGAGGTCCGAATCATGCGGTCATGGTCCTTTCCCTGCGTGCTCGTGCCGGTGCTGCTGTTCGCTTTCTCGCCCCACCCCTGCGAGGCCGTGGCGGGCGTGGCCGGCGCCTCCGCAACGCCGGGCGTGCGCAGCGTCGCGGTGACGATCGACGACCTGCCCGGTCCGCCGGCGGGAGTCGTCTCGAACGAGCCGTCGGCGCTCTCGGCGATGACGGAGAAACTGCTCGCCGCGCTTGCCGCTCACCGCGTGCCGGCGGTCGGTTTCGTCAACGAAGGCAAGCTCGTCGTCGAGGGCGAAGGTGCCGCCGGCGTGGCGGCGCGTACCGCGGTCCTCCGGCAGTGGACCGACGCCGGGCTCGAGCTCGGCAATCACACCTATTCGCACCGCAGCCTCAACCGCCTGCCGCTCGCGGAGTTCGAGGCCGATGTCGTTCTCGGCGAACCGGTGACCAAGGTCCTGCTGGCCGAGAAGGGCCGGTCGCTGCGCTACTTCCGGCATCCGTTTCTGCAGGTGGGCCTCGAGCTGCCGAAACGCCGCGAGTTCGAGAGGTTCCTCGCCGAGCGCGGCTACACCGTCGCGCCGGTGACGATCGACAACGACGAGTACGTCTTCGCCTTCGTCTACGCCGACGCCCTGCGGCGCGGCGACAGGGCGCAAGCCGAGCGGATCGCCGCCGCCTACCTCGACTACATGGAGCAGGTTTTCGCCTTCGTCGAGGAGCTCTCCCGCCGCTTGACCGGTCGCGAGATCGCCCAGGTGTTGCTGATCCACGCCAACGCTTTGAACGCCGATCACTTCGGCGCGCTCGCCGACAGGATGGAGAAGCGCGGCTATCGTTACGCCACCCTCGAGGAGACCCTGCGTGACCCTGCGTATGCCCTTCCCGACGACTACGTCGGCGCGTGGGGGATCTCCTGGCTGCATCATTGGGAAACCACCGCCGGCCAGCCGCGCTCGCCCTCGCCCGACCCTCCGGGGTGGATCCAGCACGCTTACGACGCCCTGCCGCAGCGATAGAGCCAGCGCCAGGCGCGAGCGCCCGCTTGGGTCCCGCGGCGCGCATTGCGTAAGCTCCCACCCACGAGGCATGCGTTGAGCAAAGAGTCCCCTCCTCCCGGGCAGGGCCCGCGACCCGGCGCCGGAGATGACGCCACTGTCGCCGAACCGTTTCACGCCCGGTCCGGCGGCGTGCGAACTCCAGCCCAGGCTCCGCCGGTGGAGCGGCCGCGCCAGATCGGACCGTTCACCGTTCTCGACGTGCTCGGCGAAGGCGGCATGGGCACGGTCTATCTCGCCGAGCAGACTTCGCCCATCCGGCGCAAGGTGGCGCTCAAGCTCATCCGTGCCGGAGCGGTCGACGCCGAGCGTCTGGCTCGCTTCGCCACCGAGCGCGAGGCGTTGGCGCGGATGAACCACCCCAACATCGCGCAGGTCTACACCGCCGGGACGAGCCGCGACGGCCAGCCCTGGATCGCGATGGAGTACGTGCCCGGAGCGCCGATCACAGACTTCTGCGACGACCGGAGGTGGCCGATCGCGCGCCGCGTGTCGCTCTTCGTCACCGTCTGCGACGCCATCCAGCACGCCCATCAAAAAGCGCTGCTGCACCGCGATCTCAAGCCCTCGAACGTGCTGGTGGCGGAAAACGAAGGCGGCGCGCTGGCCAAGGTGATCGACTTCGGCGTCGCCAAGGCGCTCGACGGCCCGGGGGCCGGCGGCGACAGCAAGGCTGCAACCGCGCTCGTCGGGACGCCGACCTATCTCGCCCCGGAGGCGCTCGCCGCGGCGCGCGGCGAAGCCGATGTCGACACGCGGTCGGACGTCTATGGACTGGGCCTGCTGTTGTTCGAGCTGCTGGTCGGCGAACAGCCTTTCGGCACCGTCTCGAACTTCGCCGCGATGCGGCGGATCGTCGAAGGCGATGTCCCGCGGCCGAGCGCCTACCTCCAGAAGCTCAGCGTCGCACGCTGCAGCGAGCTGGCGGCGGCGCGCGGCGCGGATCCGTCGGCACACCGCCGCGCGCTGCGCAACGACCTGGACTGGATCGTGCTCAAGGCGATGGCGCGCGAGCCCGAGCAGCGCTACGGCTCGGCCGCCGAGCTGGCCGACGATCTGCGGCGTTCGCTCGACCTGCTGCCGGTGCGGGCCGGCGCGCCGGGAGCATGGTACCGGTTGCGCAAGTTCGGCCGGCGCCACCGCGCCGCTGTCGCCGGCGCGGCCCTGGTCGCTCTCGCGCTCGTCGGCGGCATCGTCGCTCGCAGCCGCGAAGCGACGCGGGCCAACCGCGAGGCGGCGCGGGCGAATCAGGAGGCGCAGACGGCGAGCGAGGTCTCGCAGTTCCTCATCGGACTGTTCCAGGGCTCGGACCCCGGGCGCAACACCCGGCCCGACATCACGGCGCGGGAGATTCTCGACCGCGGCGCGGAGCGCGTGCGCGGCGAGCTCTCCTCCCAGCCTCTGGTCAAGGCTCGTCTGCTCAACGCGATCGCCGTGATCTATCGCCAGCTCGGACTGCTCGATCAGGCGATCGAGCTGGGACGCGAGAGCCTGGCGCTCGCCGACCGGCCCGAGGGCGGCGGCGCGGCGGAAACGGCCGAGGCGCTGCTCGGTCTCGGAACCGCTTACGAGATGCGCGGCGATGCCGAGACCTCCGAACCGATGCTGCGTCGCGCCGAGGCCGGCTTCGAGGCGCTGGGAGACGGAGTCGCGCTCGCCGCCTGCAGGATGCAGCTCGCCTCGTCCGCCGGAAGGAGGAGACGATTCGACCTGGCCGAGCAACTGAGTCTCGAAGCGATCCGCGGCTGGGAGGCGACCCTGGGGCCGGACAGCGAACGCATCGGCGCGGCGCTCAACAATCTCGCCAACCTGTACTACGACCAGAAGCGCTGGAGCGAAGCCGAGGCGGCGCACCTGCGCGCCATTGCCATCAAGCGCAAGGTCTTCGGCGAGGAGCACTACTACGTTGCGCAGAGCCTGAGCAATCTCGCCAACGTCTATATCGAACAGGGCCGGCTCGCGGAGGCGGAGGATCTCGCTCAGCACGCGCTGGCGATCAAGCGCCGGGTTCTGGCGCCGGACCACTTCGAGATCGGCGTGAGCCTGCACAACCTCGGCGACGTCGCCCTCAAGGCCGGCCGTCCCGACCGCGCCGCCGAGCGCTACGCGGAGGCGGTCGCTTTCTGGGAGGCGATCGGCGGCGCGGGCAAGGGCTTCGTGAGCTACAGCCTGACCGGCCTCGCCCATGCCGAGCGCGACCGGGGACACTACGCGGAGGCCGCTCGGCTCTACGCGCAGGCGCTGGCGCGGACCGACGGGCGCAACGAGGAGGTCGAACGCGAGATCGCGATCGGGCGGGAGAAGCTCGCGAAGCTCGCTCCCTGAAGCGGCTTACGCTTCGCGAGCGGCGAGGTTCAGCTCGCGCGCTCCTCCCACACCTGAACGAGCTGGACGACCGTTTCGACGGCCTTTTCCATATCCTGCGCCGAGACCCACTCGAGCCGAGAGTGGAAGTTGTGCTCGCCGGCGAAGAGGTTCGGCGTCGGCAGCCCCATGAACGACAGGCGCGAGCCGTCGGTTCCGCCGCGGATCGGGCGTTCGCGCAAGGCAAGGCCGGCGCGTCGAATGGCCTCGCGGGCGTTGTCCACCACCTCCGGATGCTGGTCGAGGACCACCCCCATGTTGCGGTAGCTCTCCTCGACCCTGATCTCGAGCGAGGCTCCCGGCCAGTCGGCGACCGTGGCGTGTGCCAGCTCGCCGAGATAGGCCTCTTTCTCGGCCAGACCGGCGACCTTGAAATCGCGGATGAGGAGCTTCACGGCCGTGCGCTCGACGCTGGCCGTCACCACGTACGGGTGCACGTAGCCTTCGTAGCCGGAGGTCGTCTCGGGAGAGAGGCGGTCGCCCGGCAAGCGCGAGATGAAGTCGGCGGCCACCTTGATCGCATTCACCATGCGCCCCTTGGCGTAGCCGGGGTGGGTGTTGAAACCCTGGAAGGTCGCGGTCAGCGAATCGGCGCAGAAGCTCTCCATCTCGAGCTCGCCCAGGGTCTCGCCGTCGAGGGTGTAGGCGCAGAACGCGCCAAAGCGAGCGACATCGAAGTGCTCGGTGCCGCGCCCGACCTCCTCGTCCGGCGTGAAGCCGATACGGATGACGCCGTGCGGGATCTCCGGATGCTGCAGAAGGTACTCGGCCACCGTGACGACCTCGGCGACTCCGGCCTTGTTGTCGGCGCCGAGCAGCGTCTTGCCCGAGGCGGTGACGATGTCGTTGCCGATCTGCTCGGCGAGCCAGGGGTTGTCGGCGAAGCGCAGCACCGCCGTCGGGTCGTCCGGGAGCACCAGGTCCTGGCCCTGGTAGTTGACGTGCACGATCGGCTTCACGCCGGCGCCCGGCATCTCCGGAGAGGTGTCGACATGGGCGAGGAGTCCGATCGTCGGCACGTTCGCCTTCCGCGTCGTCGCCGGAATCGTCGCCATGACGTAGCCGAACTCGTCGATCGAGGCGTCGGTGAGGCCGAGTGCCCGGAGCTCGTCGACCAGGAGGCGCAGCAGGTCGAGCTGCTTGGCGGTCGAAGGATAGGTGGTCGAACTCTCGTCCGATTGGGTGTCGATCTGCACGTAACGTAGGAACCGCTCGAGGACGCGTGCGCGTAGTTCGCTCATGGTTTCCGAAGCCTAGCGCAGGCCCGGCTTGGTCGGCGATCGGCGCTGCGGGTCGCCGTGACCGCGCCCGGTCTCCCATCCCTGCTGTCAGAGGATAGTGTCGAGCCCACGATGCCAACGGCCACCGCCACAATTCCCCATCTCTTGAACTACGACAGTGCTGTGGATTGGCGCGTCCGGCTCGCGCTCGAAGGACCCTTCCTTCTCGGAACGCTCGCCGGCGCGCCGAGCCGACGGCTCGTCGACCTCGGCTGCGGCACGGGGGAGCACGCCCGCTGGCTCGCCGGGCGGGGCTTCGAGGTGGTCGGGATCGAAGGGGTGCGGGAGCGCTGGGAGCTGGCGCGACAGTTCGCGGTTCCCGGCGTCGAGTTCCTGATCGGCGACCTCGGGGCCGTCGAGGCGATGGTGCGCGGTCAGTTCGGCGGCGCCCTCTGCCTCGGCAACACTCTGCCGGCACTCATCGGCGTCGAGGCGGTCTCGCGGATGTTCATCGGCTTGCGGCGCCGCTTCCTTTCTCGCGGCGTCCTCGTCCTGCACCAGTGGAACTACGACGGGCTGGCGCGCCGCGACGTGCGCGAGCTCCCCGAACGCCGCGTGCCGCAGGCCGAGGGCGATCTGCTCTTTCGCGCGGCGCTCGCCCTCGACGGGGACGGCATCGTGACCGTCACCGAGCGGGTCCTGCGGGCTCCGGCCGCGGCGAATGGCGAGCCGGCCCTGTTCTTCGAGCGCCACCGCTACCTCCAGGGCTGGCGCCATGCCGAGCTCCTGACCCTCCTCGATGTGGCGCGCTTTCGCGAGGTCCAGTGCTTCGGCGGATTCGCTGGCGAGCCCTTCGACTGCGATCTCTCCGAGGAGCTGGTGCTCGTCGCGAGCTGAGCCGGCAGATCTCCCGGACTCTTCCGGACGAAAAGAGGGCCGGCACCGATCACCCGATCGGAGCCGGCCCAGGGACAGTGGAGTTTCTCGTTCCGGCGCCGAAGGCGTCTACTGCGGGAACGCTTCGATGTCGCCGTCGCTGCCGAAGGCGCCGAGCGGGTTGCTGTAGACCTTCCGCACGTCGGCTACCGTGTCGGTCACGGTGACGGTGTACTGCACGTTCGAGGCGGAGCCGTGGAACAGCCAGAACGCGTTGTTCAAGTGGCGGCCATCGATCACCTTCACCAGCAGCTCGATGTTCTCGGGCGAGAAGAACCAGAACTGGCCGGTCTGCGAGGTGGTGTGGAAAATCTTGGCCGTCCCGGTCTTGCCGGCGAAGTCGGTGAAGGTGGCGTCGATACGGAAGCGATCGCCTTCGCCGAGATAGAGCGTGCGGTCGGCCGAACCGTCGGCGACCAGGCCGGAGGCGTAGGCGGTATAGACGGAGCCGGCGGCGAAGGCGAGGCCGCGCAGCTGCAGGACCTCGGTGGCCGTACCGGCCACGCGCACTTCGAGGTCGTAGGTTCCGGCGGGCACGGTGATCGTGGCGTTGGCGCCGAACGGCGCGCCGGCGATCAGGACGGGGCCGCCGACGAGCGCGATGTCGACCGCGGGGGCATCCGGCGAGCCGTGGAAGAAGCGCACGCGCGCGTTTCCCGCGGCCGGCGCCGAGTTGTCGTCGACCAGAACGGCCGGATAGATCTCGGCGAGCACGCCGCTCGCGACGACCGTGTAGTCGGTCCCCGCAGCGAGAACGACATCGGCGTCGATGACGTAAGGGCCCGTGTCAGCGGCTCCGGCAGGCGAGACCTTGACGTTGTAAGCGCCACCGGGGACCGAGAGATATCCGGAGATCGCGCCGAACGGGACGTTCGCGAGCGCGACGCCGCCATTGACGATGACGTCGACATTCGGAGCGTCCGGCGAGTTGTGCACGACCCGCAGGCGGGCGACGTCACCCGGGTTCACGGTGGCGTTGTCGAGACTGAGCAGCGCGTCGAGCGGCGTAGCGGCGTGCGATGCCGCGGCTAGGGTGAGGCCGAGCAGCGAGAAGGCAAGCAGCGTGCGAACGGACTTCATCGGTATCTCCTGAACGTGACTCGATGCATGAGTGAGGCGGCGTCGCGCCACGTCCGCCTCGGTTCGCGGGGGACGTCGCCCGCGGATTCTGCGGAGGATTTCCCTCCGATTGCTGACTTCTACGCCGACTGCAGCGAAGCGGATGAAGGCGGCGTTGCCCTGGCGCGCGACAGGGGGGACCTCTGCCGCGTAGACTTGGCTCCATGAGCGAAAGTCCGATCGGGCGCGCCGACGCCGACGACGCAGACGCGCCGCGGACTGCGCCCCCGGGAGCGGCCGAGAGCCCACTGGCGGCCCGGATGCGCGCCGCCGCCGAATTTCTCGAGTCGGTGGAGGCCGACCGCGGGCTGCTCGCCCAGGTATCCGAGGAGGATCGTCAGCGACTCCTGCGCGCGACGCGCCAGGTCTCGCACCCCGACCCGCGCGCTCGCCGCCGGCTGGTCAAGGCGACGACGCGCGAGCGCCGAGCCCAGCAGGTGCGCCGGGACGAGAGTCTCTTTCAGGCGTCTGGCATCCGCGAGCTGCGGCGCAAGCCTCCGGTGACCTCGCCCAATGTCTATCCGCCGCCGGACTTCGTCGCCGAAGATGTCCCCGAGGCGGTCGACCGTGCGAGCGATGAAACCGGCAGCCCGCAGGCGCCCCGGCTCGAGGCGGCGCCTCGTGAACTGCTCGAAGAGCGTCACTGTTACACCTGCAAGCAGCACTACCGGACGGTGCACTCTTTTTACGACCAGCTCTGCCCGGAGTGCGGCGACTTCAACTTCGCCAAACGCGAGGAGTCGGCCGACCTCTCCGGTCGCGTGGCGCTGCTCACCGGCGGGCGAGTGAAGATCGGCTACCAGGCCGGCCTGAAGCTCCTGCGCGCCGGTGCGCACCTCATCGTGACCACGCGCTTCCCGCGCGACTCGGCGCTGCGCTACGCCCGCGAGGCCGATTTTTCGAGCTGGTCCGACCGCCTCGAGATCTTCGGCCTCGACCTGCGCCACACCCCCAGCGTCGAGACCTTCTGCCACCTTCTGCTGACCCGCAACGAGGGCCGCCAGAGGCTCGATTTCATCGTCAACAACGCCTGCCAGACCGTCCGCCGTCCGCCCGATTTCTATCGCCACATGATGGCGGGAGAGGTCGCCGCTTTCGACACGCTCGAGGAGCGCCACCGGCCGCTGCTCGCGAGCTACGAGACGTTGCGCGATCCGCAGCGTGGCGTTTCGCCCGGCGCGTTGGCGCGCTCGTCCGCCCCGCAGTATGGCCTGGCTGCGGGGGCCGGGGGCGTCGGTCTCACCTACGCCGCCGAGCTCTCCCAGGTGGCTTTGCTTCCGGAGGAGCTCGCGCCCGAGCCGGGTCTCTTTCCGGCGGGCCTGCTGGATCAGGATCTGCAGCAAGTCGACCTGCGCGGCCGCAACTCGTGGCGGCTGTCGCTCGCCGAGGTCTCCACGGTGGAACTGCTCGAGGTCCAGCTGGTCAACGCTGTCGCACCGTTCGTCCTCAACGCCCGCCTGAAGCCTCTGATGCTGCGCAGCCCGGAGCGCGACAAACACATCGTCAACGTCTCGGCGGTCGAGGGGCAGTTCTACCGCAATCTGAAGACGACCCGCCATCCACACACCAACATGGCGAAAGCGGCGCTCAACATGATGACCCGCACCTCGGCGGCGGACTACCACCACGACGGCATCCACATGAACAGCGTCGACACCGGCTGGGTGACCGACGAGGATCCGGCGGAGATCGCGGCAAGGAAGCTCGCCGACCATCGTTTCCACCCGCCGCTCGACATCGTCGACGGCGCGGCGCGGATCGTCGACCCGATCCTCACCGGCTTCAACACCGGCGAGCACCTGTGGGGGAAGTTCCTGAAGGACTACAGGCCCACCGACTGGTAGAGCATCGCTCCTGAACCGTCGGCGCGGCGGCCGGATCTTGCTGGCCCCTCAGGGGTGAGCGGCGGCCAGCGCCTCCGCTTTGGTGTTCTGGATCGCGCCGTGGGGATGCTGCGGCGATGAGTAGAGCGTGTAGAGCCGGAGCAGCTTCGTCGGCGACGCATTGACTACATTGTGGAAGGTGCCGGCGGGGACGACGACGGCGTCGCCGGCGCGCACGAGGTGCTCCTCTCCGGGGCCGAAGACGAAGCGCGCGATCCCCTCTTCGACACGGAAGAACTGATCGACATCGGCGTGGATCTCGCGCCCGATGTCGTCGCCGGGCGGAAGCGCCATCAGCACCAGTTGATGGTGTTTGCCGGTGAACAGGACGTGGCGGAAATGGGTGTTCTCCTCCGTGACCTTCTCCAACGAGCTGACGAACGGTTTCATCGTGCAGTCCTCCTGCGGGCGTGAGGCGGCCCGACCGTCTTCGATGGTAGTCCCGTGCCTGGGGGCGTCGCCACCCTGGTGGGTGGGTCGCCAGGTCGGAGATCGCGAGTCAGGGGGGGCTGCTGCCCCAGACCACGGTGTCGCTCGACTCGAAGCCGTCGCAGAAGAGGTCTTCGGGCGGGGGAAATTCGTGCGTCGAGGCGAGAATCTGCGGCGGACCCATTCCGAGGTAGAAGAGCCACTGCCAGGGCGGGGTGTGGAAGCCGCCGCTCGGGCAGTTCCAGATCCAGGTGCGGTCGACCGTCAGCGTGCCGGTGAGGTTGTTGCTGACGAAAAAGACCGCGCCGCCGCCTTCGGGGGCCTGGTTGTCGTGGATTCGCGAGCCGCAGATCGAGAGGTGAAAGGTGTTGCCATCGTTGTAGATCGCGCCGCCGCTGCCGCCGCCGGGAGTTCCGGCCTGCGGCGGGTTGGCGCCGTCGCCGGTGACCGTGTTGTAGCTGATCTCGCTGTTGAGGACGCTCCAGGAGACGCCGATCGACGACAGCGCGCCGCCGTTCGAGCAGGTGTTGCCGAGCCCGGGAGCGCCGCCGAACGTGCTGCCGACGACGTAGACCGGCAGGCCCTGCGACTGGCTGAGGACGCGCAGCGCCGCGCCACCGATGTCCGGCCCCTCCGCTTCACAGCGATTGTTCTCGAAGCGGCTGTTCACCACCTTGATGCGACCGCCGCGCGCGAAGACCGCGCCACCGCCGCCGCCATCGAAGGTCTGCCCGATCGCGTTGCCGTTGCGGAAAGTGAGGTTCTGCAGCGTGAGGCGAGGATGATCCTGGTCCTGGCAGTGGTTGGTCGTCCAGACGAGGTCGGGATCGCAGGTGTTCATGTACAGGATGCGGCGCGTGCCGCCGCCGTCGAGCGTCACCTTGCCGCCGCCGTCGATCACGATGACCGGGCCGGTGTTGTTGTAGATCTTCGCGGTCTGGGCAAGGACGATGGTGACCGGCTGCGGCCCGCAGTCGAAGGTGATGATGCCGCCCTGCGCGATCTTCGAGGTGACCTCTGCCGAGGTGCAGCTCGCCGGCGTGCCGTTGCCGATCACGCGGTCCGGGTTCGAGGTGTCGGCCGCCAACGCCTCCTGCGGGACTGCACAGACGCCGCAGGAGACGCCGACGCCGGCCGCGGCGGTGCGGCACAGGAGCAGGAACGCTCCGGCTGTCACCAGAGCGAGGTTGCGGCGCGGAATCTCCGGGCGGCCGGAAGGAGGATCGGGACGCAAGACCCGAATCTGCCACCTCGGCGGGGCCGCTTCCATGCACCAGTCCACTCGCTGGCAGGGGAGCGGGAGCGCCGGCGGCTCAGGCGAGCTTCTCGAGCTCAGCCTCGATCGCCCTGGCCACCTCCTCCTTGCCGATCCGGTGCAACAGATCTCGGGCGGCGGAACCGACCTGCAAGAGCTCGTCGGCACGTCGGGCTTTCTCGATCCGCAAGACGTGCAGCTCTCCTTCCGGTCCGAGACCCTGGTAGGCGAGCTCGGACAGGCGGTTGCGGACACGCCCGAGGTCGACCGGCGGTCGCGGGGCGCGCGCCGGCGATGCAGGTTGGGGGGCCGCTGGCGCAGGCGCCACCGGGCCAGCGGCGGCCCTGTCGGCGCTCGCTCCCAGGCGGGCGGCGACGCGATCCAGGAAAGAGCGTGCCTGGTTCGGACCCAAAGCCGCCGAGACGGCCTTCTCGGCCTCGCGCACCAGATCGAGAAGGGCGTCGAAGGTCCGGCCCGACTGGTGCTCGGCTTGATAGAGGCGGAGCGCTCCCTCGAGCTCGGGGGAGCGGCTCAGGCTTTCCAGCGGTTCGGCAGCGAAGCGGTGAATCTCCCGCGCCAGGAGATCCAGGTCGTTCGCCGACAGGTTGCGAATGCGGTCGATCGGCAGCAGGCGGAGGTCCTCGCGCAGCGCGAGGACTCCCGAGGTGAGAAGGCCGTGGATCACCTTGCAGGTCTCGAAAGTGCTCTCGCCGAGGGCCGCCGCGACCTCCTCGATGTTGCGCCGTTCGTCGACCCGGGAGACGACCGCCCACTCGCGCGGCGACAGCGAGATTCGACTGGCGTTGCTGGGAGCGAAGACGAGCACCATGCGTGTCGAACCGATGCGCCTGGCCAGGAGCTTCCATTCGTCGATCTGGCGCGCGGCCTCGAGCAGCAGGGTCGTGTTCGAAGTCTCGATGGTGCGAATCGCCACCGGGGCGCCCTGGGTGAAGTCGAACTCCCCTGCGAGCCAGCGCGCGAGCTCGAAAAAGGCCTGGTCGCCCGAGAGCGAGCCGGCGACAGCGTGCACGATCTGGCCGGAATGAAGGTGGATCTCACCGCGCGCTTCGCCGTGTCGGAGAGTCAGGAGACCGCTCTTGTTCGACACTGCCACCAGCTGCAGGACGTCCGTGAGCGGGAGCTCGACCAACGATCCCTGGAAAGCCATACGTCCTCCTCGATGCTCGATGCTGCAGGCGTCCGGCAGCGCTCGGTAGGTCGCCTCGAGGGCTCGCGCCTTCGCGGCGCCGGTCCACTTCTCGATCCGTCGGTGTTTGCCGTCAAGAACATAGTCCTCATGCCGAAGCAGGTCAAGCGAGCCGCGACCGCCGAGCGCGCGGAGTGCGTCTCGTCCGCCGCATGCGCGGCCGCCTGCAGAGGGTGATGCTGTAGCGGGTGGACGTGCTAGGTCGCGCGACCGAGCTGCGTCACGATCTGATACTCGGATCGGGTCACCGGCTGCACGGAGAGGCGGCTGCCCTTCTGCGTGACCATCATCTTTCCGAGCCCCCGCGTCGCCTTCAGCGTCGCCAGCGGGATCGTCAGAGCGAAGCGCTCGACGAAACCGATCTCGACCGAGTACCAGACGGGAACGGCCATCGTCGAGGCCGGATCGAAGTACTCGTGCCCCTCCTTCCAGGCGGTCGGGTCGGGAAATCCCGCGCGGACGATCTTGGCGAGTCCGGTGACGCCGGAGGGCAGGGCGTTGGAGGCGTAGAACAGGACGCCGTCGCCCACTTTCATGTCGTCGCGCAGGAGGTTGCGCGCCTGGTAGTTGCGCACCCCCTCCCAGGTCGTCGCGCCGTCGCGCTCGAGGTCGGCGATCGTGTAGACCTCGGGCTCGCACTTCATCAGCCAGAATCGTCGCGGCATGGGCTCTCCGGGGAGCCTCCGGTTCGTCCGGAGGCTCGCGTGCGGAGATTCTACGGTGGGGCTAGAGCGTCGTGGCGTCGTCGAGCGCCCGGAGCGCCTGTCCGCGCTCGAATTCGCTCATGCCGCGCGCCACCTCGCGGTAGCGCCGGGTGAGCCCCGGATCGCTCGCGACGTTGGCGGCGAGCTTCTCGAGTACGGTGCGCTTCTCGAAGTCGGAGTCCAGGCCGGCGGCGACTTCGAGCGCGATGCCCAGGCTCGGCGCGTCGAGCTTCGCCGCTTCGAGCAGTCCGACGAGCGCCGACCGGCGCTCGAAGTCGGATTCCAGCCGGCGGGCGGCGGCGAGGTAGGCGGCTGCGACGGCCGCGTCGCCGCCGCGCGGGGCGACCTTCTCGAGCACCATCCTGAGCTCGAAGTCCGAATCGAGCTTCTCGGCCACTGCGAGCAGCTGGACGACCCGGACGGTGTCGAGCGGCTGCGTCGTCAGCGCGACCTCGAGCGCGGTGCGCAGGGCGTGGTCCGAGCCGAGCTTCGAAGCGCTGGCGAGCGCGCGCTCGAACTGGGCAGCGTCGAGCTGGGCGGTGCCCAAGAGCTGGCCGAGATAGGTCGACTTGCCGTGGTCGGTGGCCGCCAGATCGACTTCGGCGAGGACGAGCTCGGGTCCGCCGCGCGTCACGAGGCGCGCGACGCGCGCCTCGGCGTCCCAGCCCGATTCGCGGAACATGCGGGGCAGCGCCGCAGCGAGCCAGGCTTCTGCTGCCGCATCGATCGGCGAGCTCCGCCCGTCGAGCTCGAACGAGCGCTCGAGCCTGCCGGAGGCATCGGCCTTCACCCGATAGCGGCGCTCGACGGCGTCGAACCGCTCGGTCAGCTCGAAAGCGGCCCCCGGCGAGAGAGTCGCGAGGTCGGATTCGTCGTCGGCGAAGGTCGGCTGGCCGTCGCAGGTCAACTTCAAGGAGTACCCCGCGCGGCGCACGGTCATGCGGATGTCGCCACCGTCGGAGATCGAGATCGAGGTGGAGCTGCCGCCGCCGAGAGAGGCGAAACCGGCCGGGCCGCATCCCGGCAGGAGGAAGATGCCGGCGGCGAGGACGAGAGCCGCTGCGGCGCGAGTCGGCCAGAGAGAGCGTGGAGTGGACATGGCGATTCCTTTCAGGAGGAGATCGATACGTTCGAGAAGCGGCGAGGCGCTTTGCGAGCCGGCGACCATGCCGGCGCTCCAGAGCTCCTGCCGCCGCGAGACGAGGCGTTCGGCACAGGCCGCGAGCGACTCGGCGAGGGCGCGCGGATCGCCCAGAAGGCGGACGGCCCAGGCGTCTGCCTCGAGCTCCGCCAGCTCCGCGATCCGGCGCCGCGCCAGACGTTGCAGCGGCTGCATCCAGAGGAGATTCGCCAAGGCCAGGGCGAGCACCAGCCAGAGCGGATCGCGCCGAATCTGATGGGCGAGCTCGTGGGCGAGCACCGCGCGCTGTTGGCGGAGATCCAGGGTCTCGCTCACCCAGGGCGGCAGGACGATCTCTCCGTTCGGGAAAGCCACCGGTCCGGCTAGCTTCGGGGTGACCGTGAGCGCCGGGGCGGTGCGCCCCTGCGCCGCGCAGATGCGCGCCAGCTCGCTGCGCATCGCGGCGGCAGCCGGGAAGCGCCCGGCGAGGTCACTCCGGGCTCGCCAGGCGAGAGCGGCGAGACGGAGCGCGCAGAGCCCGGCACCGGCCAGCCAGAGCAGCACGAGCGCGGTCGCCGCGCCCGGAACCCAGGAACGGCGCGGGGCGGCCGCCGGATGCGATGGCGGGAGGACCGTCCCGATGGAACCCACGAGCGAGGTTGCCGGCGGAGCCGGCGCAGCCTCCCCGCCGGCGCCTCCCGCCGGCCGAAGCTCGGCGGCGGCAAGACTGTCGGCGAGGGAGAACAGCGCCGCCATCGGGGCACGCCCGGCGACGCCGGCGCTCTGCAGTGTCGCGGTGGCCAGCCCGCCGATCAGGGCGGCCCGCCAGAGCTGCTCGAGCACCGCGGGCGAACGCAGAAGTCGCAGGCGATCGACGATTCCGACCAGGCCGAGGAGCACCGTGGAGTGCAGGAGGTACGTGCCGAGCCAGACTGCCAGTGCGAGCGGAAAGTCAGACATCTTCGGACTCCGGGGCGGTGGCGGCGAGGCGGGCGCGAATGGCGGCGAGATCGGCCGGAGTCACTTCGTCCTCGCGCACCAGGTGAGCGACGAGCGCGGCGGAGTCGCCAGCGAACAGCGCGGCGACCAGCCCGGCGACCATCGAGCGCTGCACCTCGGCCTCGCTCATTCGCGCTCTGTAGATGAGGGTCCGACCGTCGCGGCGCTGCGCGACGACGCCGCGCTTCTCGAGCCGGGTGAGCAGGGTACCGACCGTCGTGTGCGCCAGGTCTCGCGTCGCGGCGAGGTCGGCGGCGACATCGGCGGTGCTCGCCTCGCCTCGCTGCCAGAGCACCCGAAGCACCGCCAGCTGCAATTCCGAAAGCTGAGTCTTGCGCTGCCCGTCGGCCATCCGGTCTCCTCTTCGCAGGACGCAACTACACATGTAGTACGACAACTGTAGTAGTGACTTTTCGCGCTGTCAAGTGAGGCGAACATGAGGTGCCACTCCTGGCGATACGCCGGCCTGCTGCGGCAGGTTTCGGGGCGGGAGAGCGGCGCTGACACCCACCCTGGCGGGTATGGGGAGGCCGAGGGTCGGCCGGTATGTTGGCGGCGAAGGCAAGAAAGGGAGGCTTCAGCATGCGACGTCGACGAGTACTGATCCTGGGCGCCGCCGGGCGCGATTTTCATAATTTCAACGTGCTGTTCCGCGATCGCGAGGAGTTCGAAGTCGTCGCCTTTACGGCGGCGCAGATTCCCGACATCGCCGGCCGGACCTATCCGCCGGTGCTTGCCGGAACGCTGTATCCCAAGGGCATTCCGATCGTCGCCGAGCAGGAGCTCGAGCACTTGGTCGCCGCCGAAAAGGTGGACGAGGCCTGGTTCTCGTACTCCGACCTCGCGCACGTCGATGTCATGCATCTCGCCTCGCGCTCCATTGCGGCGGGCGCGCACTTCGTCCTCGCCGCGGCGCAGAGAACGATGCTCACCTCGACCAAGCCGGTGGTCGCGATCACTGCCGTGCGCACCGGCGTCGGCAAGTCGCAGACGACGCGCTTCGTGTCGAAGATCCTCAAGGCGATGGGCAAGAAGGTCGTCGCCGTCCGCCATCCGATGCCCTACGGCGATCTTTCGCAGCAGATCTGCCAGCGCTTCGCCACCTACGACGACCTCGACAAGCACAAGTGCACGATCGAGGAGCGCGAGGAGTACGAGCCGCACATCGACAACGGCTTCGTGGTCTATGCCGGTGTGGACTACGAGCGCATCCTCCGCGCCGCCGAAGAGGAGGCCGACGTCATCCTTTGGGACGGCGGTAACAACGACACCTCCTTCTACACGCCGGCGCTGCAGATCACGCTGGTCGATCCGCACCGGCCGGGCCACGAGGCGACCTACCACCCGGGCGAGGTCAACGTCCTCCTGGCCGACCTGATCGTGGTGAACAAGGTCAACACCGCCGACCCGGCCAAGGTCGCCGAAGTCGAGGCCACCTGCCGCAGGCTCAATCCGAAGGCCACGATCCTGCGCTGCAACTCGGAGATCCGGGTCTCCGATCCGGCGGCGATTCGCGGCAAGCGGGTGCTGGTCGTCGAGGACGGGCCGACGCTGACCCACGGCGGCATGAGTTACGGCGCCGGCTGGTACGCCGCGCACGACAACGGCGCCGGCGAGATCGTCGACCCGTCGCCCTATGCCGTCGGATCGCTCGCCGCAACCTACGCCAAGTATCCGAACGCCAGAGGGATCCTGCCGGCAATGGGCTACGGCGCCGAGCAGATCCGCGACCTCGAGGCGACGATCCGGGCGACTCCGGCGGACGTCGTCGTGGAAGGCACGCCGATCGAGCTGGCGCGGGTGCTCAAGTCGGACAAACCGATCGTCAACGTGTCGTACGAGCTGGTCGAGAAGGAGGCGGGAACGATCGAGCGCGCTCTCCGGGCGGCGATCGGCTAGCGCGGGCGGGCGCTCAGGAGACGGTCGAGGCCGGCGCGGGGCGGTGGGCGACGACGCGGTCGCGGCCCTCCGCCTTGGCGCGGTAGAGCGCTGCGTCGGCATGGGCGAGCGTCGCTTCGAGGCCGCGCTCCGGACGATGCTCGGCGACCCCCAACGACAGGGTCAGCCGGAGGTCGAGCCCGCCGCCGGCGGGCGGATCCTCGGCGACCTTGCGGCGGATCGACTCGGCGACCAACGTCGCACCGTGCGTGTCGGTCTCCGGCAGGAGGAGGACGAACTCCTCTCCCCCCCAGCGCGCCACCAGATCCTGGGCGCGCAGCGACCGGCGGAGCAGCTCGCCGATCCACTGCAAAGCCAGATCGCCGGCGGCGTGGCCGTGCAGATCGTTGATGCGCTTGAAGTGGTCGGCATCCACCATCACCACCGAGAACGGCTTGCGAGATCGCCGGCTGCGCTCGATTTCGGCCTCCCCTTTCTCGAGGAAACCGCGGCGGTTGAGCAGGCCGGTGAGCGAGTCGGTGCGCGACACCTCTTCGAGCCGGTGGTTGGCCTCTCTGAGCTCGAGGGTGCGCTCCTCGATCCGCCGTTCGAGCTCGCGGCGCAGCTCGCCGAGCTCGCGAAAATCGCGGTCGAAGCGGTTGCTCAAGGACCTCGCCGAGGCGAGGAAGAGGACGACGAAGCCGGCGAGCGCGAGCGCAGGAACCTGCGGCAGCCAGCCGACCGCCATCGCGAGGTCGGTGAGCAGGCAGACGATGAGGCCCAGCAGTCCGTGCGCGATGAGCCGCGAATCGGGGTCGCCTTCACGCCCGGTGCGGAGGGCACGCGAGAGGGCGGCGAGGAGCAGCAGACCGCAGGGGAGCAGGGCATAGGGCAGCGGCATTCCGGCGAGAGCGGGCAGGGGCGCGGTCGCGAACGTAACGATCTGCAGCAGGCGGGCCAGCGCGCCGGTGGGCCTGCGGCCGAGTGAGACCACGAGCTCGTAGACGCAGATCGTGGCGCCGGCGACGGCGAGCTGGTTCACCGACGCGAGCAGCGCTCCGGTCGCTTCGCCCTCGCGCCGCATGACGAATCCGGTGAGATCGACACCGAGCGCGCAAGCGCTCGCGGCGGCCAGCCAGAGGTAACCGGAGCGGTCGCGGCGCCTGAGCCAGAGGTCGAGGTGCACGGCGCCGAAGAGCAGGTAGAGACCCGCTCCGAAGGCATCGATCAACTCGGCTAGAGTGGCCACGCCGGCCCATTATCCGGCGGGAGACTCGCCGGCGCCAGCCACGTCCGGCGATGCGGCGGCGACGGTGTCTCGAATCGCGCCGGCAAGAGCAGCCAGGCTCTTCCCAGAGCCCGGGCGCCGCGTTGCCCAGGGCTTCCGGACAGTGCCAGAACTTCGAGTGCCGGCGGACGTATCAGGAAGAGCTGCGTCTTCACCCCATCCGACTGCCTCGAAGGAGAGATCCAGATGCCGATGAGAACCGTTGCCGCCCGCGCCCTCCTGACGCTCGTCGCCCTCTCTGCCGGCCGGGCGGCCTTCGCCCAGTCGCCGCCGCTCACGCTGCCGCAGCCGTCGCAGGCGGCGACGGTCTCCCAGACCGTCGGTCTCACCGAGATCACCATCACCTACCACCGGCCGCGCGTCCAGGGGCGCGAGGTCTGGGGAAAGCTCGTGCCCTACGGCGAGGTCTGGCGCGCCGGCGCGAACGAGAACACGACGATCTCTTTCTCGACGCCGGTCGAGGTCGAAGGCCACCGCCTGCCGGCGGGACGCTACGGCTTTCATACTCTGCCATCGTCGGGAAGCTGGCAGCTCATCTTCTCGTCGGTCGACAGCAACTGGGGGAGTTTCGCCTACGACGCGAAGGAGGACGTCCTGCGGATCGAGGTGAAGCCGGAGATCGCTCCGCACGAGGAGGCTCTGGCCTATACCTTCGACGACGCGACGGCGCGCGAGACCACGATCGCCCTGCGCTGGGAGAAACTCCGCGTACCGTTCAAGGTCGCGGTCGATACGCCGGAGATCGTCTATCAGAGCCTGAAGCGCGAGCTCCGCGGCCTGGGCCAGTTCTTCTGGCAACCCTGGAATCAGGCGGCGGCGACGCTGCTCGCCAGCAAGGTCCACCTCGACGACGCCATGATCTGGGTCGACAGGTCGATCGCGATCCAGAAGAACTTCACCAACAGCTTCACCAAGTCCCGCCTGCTCAGCGAGATGGGCGATGCTTCGGGCGCGAAGCGGCTGATGGACGAAGCGCTTCCCGGCGCGAACGAGGCCGAGCTCAACGCCTACGGCTATCAACTGCTCGGCGGCGGCAGCGCGGCGGAGGCGGTGGCCATCTTCCGAGAGAACGTGAAGCGCCACCCGGACTCCTGGAATGCCCACGACAGTCTCGGCGAGGGCCTGGCCGCGCACGGCGTCGAGAAGGAGGCGATCGCGATGTATCGCCGGGCGTTGGCGATGGCTCCCGAAGCCCAGAAGGCGCGGATCCAGGCGGTGCTCGACGGTCTGTCGAAGAAGCCCTGAGCCGGCGGAGACCAGGCCCCCGCTGCCGCCGCCGTTGGGCGGGGCGGGAGGCCCTCCCGTAGACTCAGCGGTATGAAAGAGACTTGCCGATGAGCGCCGCACCGTCGCGCACGCGGTCGATCCTCTGGTACCGCTGGCTCGGGTCGCTCAGCCTGGCGGCCGCGATCGTGAGCTTTCTGACCGCAGTGCTGGTCGAGCTTTCGGCTCCGGGCGCGCCGCAGAACCGGCCCTATTTCTGGACGGCGGTGGTCTGCAACGGCGGTTGCCTGATCCTCCTGCCGCTCCTCCTGTTGCGCGCCATCCGCTTCCGCCGCCTGGCGCGCAAGGAGTGGCGAGCCGTGCTGATGCGCGCGGTCTGGGGCGGACCGTTCGGCACGCTCGGAGCCCTGTGGGACCTGTCCGCCGAACCGAAAGGCCCGGCCGAAGGCACGACCGGACCGGGATGAACACGTATTTCGACAGTGGACTGTTCCACTCCCTCCGCTCGCCTGTCTCAGGAGAGCGTGAAGGCTCTTCCACTCTCCCCCGCGGCGCCGGCTCCCTGCGAGCTTCTGGCGGCCTTACCCGCCGCGCTGGCCGCGCCGGTTACCGGCCGGCCGGCGGGATCGGCTAGGCTCGCTGCCAGGCCTGCCGGCGAGGCGGCGCGTCTGCTCGCCTTCAAGGCGGCCGGGGGCGGCCGGCTCTTGGGCCAGCCGGTAGCCAGCGGAATCAGGGAGACGATGGAGAAGATCGCGGAGTGGAGCGACGAGGAGATCGTGCGGGAGGCTCGGGCGGTGCAGCACGATCCCGAGCTCGCGGCGCAGCATCTCGACGTCCTCTTCCGCCGCTATCAGACCCGCGTCGCCGCCTGGTGCCTGCGCATCAGCGGCCGCCGGGAAGAGGCCGCGGACCTCGCCCAGGAGGTGTTCGTGCGCGTCTACGAGCGCCTCGAGACGTTCCGCTTCGAGAGCTCCTTCGCCACCTGGCTCTACCTCGTCACGCGCAGCGTGACGATCAACCGCTCGATCTCGAACCGTCGGCGCGACGCCGAGTCGATCGACGCGGAGGACTTTCTCGAACCGGCCGCTCCTGGACCGAGTGTCGAAGAGGCGGTCGGCCAGGCGCAGCTCGAACAGCAACTGCGACAGGCGATCGCCACCGCTCTCGAGCCGCTCGAGGCGCGGATCCTGCGCCTCCACTTCGTCGACGGTCTGACGCTGGCGGCGATCGACCAGCTGCTCGAGCTCGGCAACAAGTCGGGCGCGCGCGCTTACCTGGTGAGCGCCAAGCGGAAGCTCCGTCGCAGTTTTTCTGCCTCCATCCCCCAGAGAGGGCTGTCATGACGAAGACCGACTTCGATCGCAACCAGTTGCTGCGCCAGGCTCTGCAGCCCGAGGCCGGTTGTCCGCCGCTCGCCGAGCTGCTCGATGCGCACTTCGCCGGCGCCGCCGGCCCGCGAGCCGAGGCGCTCCGGCTGCATGCCGAAGCGTGCCCGGCCTGTGGCGCCGAACTTGCCCTCGCCGGGGCGTTCGATGCTGCACCGAAGAGCCCCGCCGAAGCGCAGGAGATCGCCTGGGTCGCGGCGCAGCTCCGGGGACCTGTTGCAGCACCCGCAGGCTTCGAGGCCTCGGCGTCGGCGCCGCAGCTGGCCCGCGTGCTGCCGATGGCGCCGCACGCGGCGAAGCGCGCGAAGCTCGCCCGCCAGTCTGCCGGAACACCGCTGTGGAGCCGGTGGGCGGCGGCGGCTCTCCTGGTCGCCGGGCTCGGCGTCGCCTTCGAGTGGGGGCATCGGAGCTTCGCGCCGGCGCTCCCCGACCGTGCGGACGTCTTCTCGCCCGACGTCGTGCGCAGCGGCGAGGTGCGACTCGAAGCGCCGATGGGAGTGCTCGAGGTCTCCGGCCTCGACGCCCTGCCGCCCTTCGCCTGGCGCCCGGTCGCTGGCGCCGCGAGCTACCGCGTCGAGGTGCGCGACGTGGCGGACGAGTTGTTGTGGCAGGGCGAGGCGACCGGCACGACGCTCGCTGCGGCACCAGCCCTCCTCGCGAAGCTCGCGACGTTGGTCACTTACCGCTGGAACGTCACCGCCCTCGATGCCGCGCAGAGCGCCATCGGACACTCGGCAGCGGCGAGCTTCCGCGTCGAGCCGCCGGCGAGCTGAGCTACCTTTCGCGGCGCACCAGCAGCGCCCGGCGCCGCGCGGCCGCGAAGAGAATCAGTGCGCCGCCTGCGGCAAGCGTGACGGCCGCTACGAGTCCCCAGCGAGAGAATGCCGCAGGGGACACCGGCCCGGGATCCCCGAGCAGCACGAATCCCGCCCAGGCGGGCGCCGCTGCCCATCGCGGATCGTGCGCCAGGCGCAACTTCGCCCGGCGCAGGGCGACCGCCGGGCGCACGCCACGCGCGAGCTCGAAGTAGAACTGCTCCATCAGGGCTGCCGTCGCCGCATCTTCGATCTCCCAGAGCGAAGCGACGACACCGGAGGCCCCTGCGCCGAGGAGAGCGCCGGAGAGGCTGGCAAGTGCTCGTCCATCGCCGGGCCCCGAAGCGAAGGCGGCCTCGGGTAGCGCCGTCCTGCAGGCCGAGAGAACAGCGAGCTCGACCGAGAGTGGCATCTGGGCGAGCTCCGGCGCGGTGACCAGTCCGTCGCCCGACCTGTCCGAGTCGCCGGAAGCGGCGAGGAAGAGCGCGACACCGCCGGCGAGACCCTCGTCCACGACGGTGTGAGCGGCGATGTGAAGGACCCGGGAGCCCTCCGCGGCGCGTTCGCGCAGACGTCCTTCGGTCGCCGCGGCGCCGCTGTCGATGACGCTCGGCTCGCCGAGGTATCGGGAGGCGCTGCGGGCCTCGCGCACGGCGCCCGGCAGAGGAGGCAGGCCGAAGCGGCGGGCCAGCAGGCCCGCGAAACTGGTGGGCGCGGACGCGGCAGACGCCGTCGGCAGCTCCGGGTCGGCGAGTGCGGCCAGTCGCCAGCGGGCCGGCTTTACCGGGGCCCGCAGATGGGCGAAGACCGAGAGGCTGGGGAGGTAGCTCACCGCGAGCCGGTCGATCAGCAGAGCCTCACCTTGCGGAACCGGCAGCAACTCGAAGGGCAGGTAGAAAAGGCGGCCGTCGGGCACGATACGCAGCTCGCCCGCGGACGGGAGTCCGGGTGGCAGCAGCAGGAGCCCGAGCTTTGCGAGGTCGTCGGCCTCCGCCGCTTCGCCGCGGGCGAGATGGCGCTGTGTCTTGTTCACCCGGCGAAGCAGCGATACGGAATCCCCGACTCGAAGGAGCGTCCACCGTCCGCCCGAGGAGTGCCACCGCCAGACCTGCCGCTCGCCGAAGAAGTAGGCCAGGGTCTCGCCCAGGCGCGGCGTCGCCGCACGGAGCTCTGCTGCCGTCAAAGCAGCCGCGGCGCCGCCGCCGAGAGCGTCGAGGAGCTCGCGGGCCTTGGCCTGCTCGGCCAGAGCGAGCGCTTCGAGCGCAGCGGTCTCGTGCTCCGCTCCCTCGGTCGCGAGAGCTCGTTCCCCCAGGAGGTCGACCGCGGCGGCGTAGACCGCACGCTGATCGGCGAACAGGCCGCCGCGCAGGGCGGAGCTCCCGAGCGCGGCACCGGCGCGCTCGATCCCGGCGATGGCCGCCCGCAGATGACGCTCCGCAGCTGCAGAATTGCCGGCGCTGCGTTCGACTCTGCCGAGACCGGCTTCCGCAGCCCATAGGCCGGAGGCGGCGTCCGAGGCGGCGGCAACAGCGCGCGCGCGCGCGAAGGCCTGGCGCGCGGCCTCGAGGTCGCCGGCCTGCAGGAGGAGGTCGCCCTGCGCGCAGAGAATGCGCAGCTCCTCGCCGCTGTCGCCGCTTTCGACCGCGAGCGCGAGGCCCTTGGCGAGCTCGTTCGCGGCCAGCTGCGGTGCGCGCAGGTTGAGCTGCTGGACGAGCGCGCGATTGAGGTGGACGTTGGCCAGCGCAGAGCGGTCTCCCAGCCTCCGGTAGGCGGTCGCGGCGCGGTCGAGCAAGACCAGGGCGCGGCGCGGGTCGCCGAGATTGCGGTAGAGCACGGCCAGATTCACCGTCAGCGCGGCGGTCTCCGAGCCGTCCCGATCGCCCGAGCCCGGGGTCAGGGCCGCTCCGGCGAGTGGCCGAAGCTCGGTCAGAGCCTCGGCATAGGCGCCGAGTTGTTCGAGGGCTACGCTGCGGTTGATCCGTACGTAGTCGAGCTCGGCTTCGGGCCAGTCCTCGATGCCGGCGGCCTGCGCCTGGCGTGCGACGGCCTCCTCCTCGCCGAGCCACTGCAGCGCCGCGCGATAGTCGCCGCCGCCGATGGCCAGGGCGGCGAGGTTCGACAGCACCAGCGCCTCGTACTCCTGCAGGTCGAGCGCGCGGTGGCGTGCGAGCGCCTCGAGGTAGCTCGACTCCGCGGCTCGGCGATCGCCGGTCATCTCGAGCGCCAATCCCAGGCTGGTGAGCGACCGTCCGAGCGCGCCGCCGTCGTGGGCCGGTGCGTCGGCGGCGCTCTCGGCCCGCTGGGCCGTGGCGGCTGCGCGGCAGTGCGGAAGTGCCGCGGCATAGCTGCCGGCGTCGTTCAGCCGTTCGCAATCGCTACGCTCGACCTCGGCGATGGAGGGGGCCGCTTCGAGCGCCGGAGGTCGTGCCAGCAAGAGCAGGGTGAGCGCGGCGCGGCGGAGGTCGGGCACCGCCGAATCCTATGGTGTCGCCGGCTCTGCTGCTGGCGAAGCGGACAAGACAGCGGCCCCGGAAGAGATCTCCGGGGCCGCAGAGGGGGAAGGAGGGAAAGCGCGGAAGTTACTGCGGGCAGGCTCGGAAGGTCGTGACGTCCTGGATCGGAGCCGCCGCGAGACCGAGCGGGTTGCGATACTGCTTCGAGACTCCGGTCTGGGTGTCGGTCACCGTCAGCGTGAAGTCGACGTTCGTGGTGGCCGAGAAGAAGACCCAGTAGGCATTGAGGCCAGGGACGCTGCAGCCGTCGACGACCTTGATCAGCATCTCGACGTTGTCCTGGTTGAAGAACCAGAAGAGGCCGGTCTGGTTCGAGTAGGTCACTGCCTTGCCTGCGCCGGTGCCGACGTTGGGAGTGCGATAGGTGAGCTGGGCGGCGAAGCGTCCGCCGAGCAGACACATGTTGGTCGCGCTCGGCACGCAGGCGGCCTGCGAAGCGTCGTCGTCGAGCAGGTTGAGCAGCGCCGAGCCGCGCACCGAGTCGATGCCCGCTCCGCCGGTCGCGTTGGTGAGCGCCAGGAGGATGGTCTCGGTGTCCTCGGACAGCGTGTCGTCGAGCACCGGGACCTGGAAGGTCTTGGTGCTGCCGTCGTTCGCCGCCCAGGAGAGCGTTCCGGAGACGGCTTCGAAGTCCTCGCCGGCCGTGGCGCTGCCGGAATCCGCCGAGTAGTCGACCGTGACCGCGCCACGCTCGCCCCGGGAGCGCTCGACCGAGATCACTGCGAAGGTCTGGCCCTCGATCACCTGGTAGCTGGCCTCGCCGAACTTGAAGGTGCCGGGGCGGCTGCCGTCTCCGCCCGGCGGGACGCCGCCGGTTTCGAGGATGGTGAGCACGGCGGTGCCGCGGTCGCCGTCGATCACCGCGCCGCCGGTCGGGTTGGAGAGGATGAGGTTCACCGTCTCGTTGCCCTCGGCGATCCCGTCGTCGACCAGCGGAATGGTGAAGGTCTTGGTGGCACCGTCGCCCGGGCCCCAGGTGATCGTGCCGGAGACTCCGGAGTAGTCCGATCCGTCGTTGGCCGTGCCGTCCGAGGTGGCGTAGTCGATCGAGGCTGAGCCGGCCTCGCCGTGCGAGCGCTCGACCGTGATGACCGCGACACCGGCGCTCTCGAGCCCGAGGAAGGTCCGCTCGTCGAACTTGATCACGCCCGAGCCGTCACCGGTGCAGTCGTCGCCGGGCTCACAGCCGCCGCCGGATCCACCGCTGCCGCCCGAACCGCCGGAACCACCGCTGCCACCAGAGCCACCGCTGCCACCCGAGCCGCCGCTGCCGCCGGAGCCGCCGCTGCCACCCGAGCCACCGCTGCCGCCGGAGCCGCCGCTGCCACCCGAGCCACCGCTGCCACCCGAGCCACCGCTGCCACCCGAGCCACCGCTGCCGCCGGAGCCACCGCTGCCACCCGAACCGCCCGAGCCGCCCCTGCCGCCACTGCCGCCATCGCTGGCGAGAATGATGACGCTGGCGGTGCTGCGCGTC
>JBPOHI010000125.1:0-13873 GCA_052035735.1 Acidobacteriota bacterium | reverse complement strand
GGTCATGTCCAGTCAAGTGGTGTACGAGGGCCAGGGATTGTCACTTGGCAGATCTCAGGCTGCGGGTAAGAGCTGAGGCTGCCGGTCATCGACGGGCAGCTTGAGCTCGGGGTTAAGTTGCGCCATGGATTCGAGCGAGAAGTAGCGACGGCCGACGGCCCACTCGTCGTGCTGTTCAGCGAGCAGAGCACCGACCAGGCGCGCGATGGCGGCCCGGTTGGGGAAGATGCCGACCACATCGGTCCTGCGACGGATCTCTTTGTTCAAGCGCTCTTGCGGATTGTTGGACCAGATCTGACGCCAGTGCTCTTTCGGGAAAGCGGCGAAGGCGAGCACATCGTCGAAGGCCTCGGCGAAGATCTTCGCGGCGTCGGGCCAGCGCGCCTGGAGAGCGACGAGCGCCTGCTCGGCCTGCTGGCGCACCGCAGCGGCGTCCTGCTGCAAGAAGATCATGCGAAACAGCGCCGCGACGCCGGGCTGCGCGGATCTCGGGGTCTTGGCGAGCACGTTGGTGGCCAAGTGCGTGCGGCAGCGTTGCCAGCTCGCGCCGGTGAAGACCGCCGCGATGGCGGCCTTGAGGCCCGAGTGAGCGTCAGAGACCACGAGCTTGACGCCCGACAAGCCTCTCGCCTGCAAACTGCGCAGAAACGACAGCCACGAGGCACCGTCTTCGCTGGTGAAGACGTCGACGCCCAGCACTTCGCGCTGCCCTTCGCTGGAGACGCCGGTCGCGACCACGACGCTCACGTTGACGCCCGCGCCCTCTTCTCGGCACTTCATGACGAGCGCGTCCAGCCAGACATAGGGGTAGGCGAGTGTCAGCGGGCGCTGTCGAAATGCTTCGACCGCAGGATCCAGCTCCGACACGATCTCCGAGACGCGCGACTTCGAAATGCCGGAGAGCCCCAGAGTTTCGAGCAAACGCTCGACACGACGGGTCGAGACGCCCAGGACATAGGCCTCGGAGACCGCCGCCAGCAGGGCTTTCTCCGAGCGCCGGCGCGGCTCGAGGAGCCACTCGGGAAAGTAGCTCCCCTTGCGCAGCTTGGGGATCTGCAGGTCGATCTCACCGAGGCGGGTTTCCCAGGGTCGCGCACGATAGCCATTTCTGGCATTCACGCGCTCCGAGCTGCGCTCGCCGTAGGCAGCGCCGCAGCGAGCGTCAGCCTCGGCGCTCATCAGCCGCTCGGTGGTCTCTTTGAGAAGCAGGCGGAGCAGATCCGGCTGAGACTCTTCGAGGGTCTTGCGAAGTGCGATCGGAAGGGACAGGCTCACGTCGGTCACGGTTTGGCCTCCTGGCTGTTTCTGTTGGCAAACCGAAACCTACCAAGTGCCAGGCCGTGACCCTCAATTCCCCCCTCGACGAGCGCCGCGCGCGGCGCCGGCCTATGGACCCTGTGGAAAACGCTTCGCGTTTCCCACAGCGCCCACAGGCCCGACGACGAGGAGAGAGAAAACTCATACACCACTCAAGCGGACGCTACTCACGAAATGGGCTACTTGGTGCCACAAAGCCCCCGAGACGAGAGGCTACTGCTTCCTCTAGCGGAGCATTGTGCCAGGTTGGGTATTGCGGAGGAAAATGCGCTCGAGGTTGTCGTTCAGCGAGAGCACGCTCTGCTTCTTAGAGAGCTCCTGGTAGCCTCAGGGGAAGAGTTGCAGCATGATGGAGCGAACTCGGAGAGCATGATCGTTGGCTACTCTCGAGCGTCGCGCCAATGGCCATTTGGTGGGTTCTTCGGCGCCTCAACTGGCGACTTCCTTGAGCTTCTGCGCCGGCTGATCGCTAAGAGTAAGCCTTCGACAGCGAAGCTCGGCATCTGCTGAAGAGGTGCTGAAGAGGTGCTGAAGAGGTGCCACCCGAATTCCAAGAGCTCTGGGGTTGGGTCCAAGGGAAGTGCATCTCCTTAGAAAAGACTGGGTTCTTTGGCGGCTGTTTCTCCAACTCTGCTTCGGCGAACTAGGTCGTATCGTGCGCTGGTGGGGTCCCTCAGCGCTCTCGCGCGGCTTGGCCTCTTGATTCGAGCGCGGAATCGCCTTCGGTGCTCGAGCCTCCAGCTACAGAGGCCGCACCGTCCGCAAAGAGTCTTCGGGTTGTGTTCGAGCCTTCGAAGTCTCTAGCCGGTTCGAGCAGCCAGACGAATCGGCAGCCGCGGGGGAAATGCACCTGCCGGGAACTCGAAGTCCATCGCGCCCGCCCGCAGCCGGTTCGCGGCGTATCGGTAGGCGTCGCGAAAGGCGAAGTATGCCTGGCGGAGGCTGCGACGCACCGCTGGAGCCACGGCATGTACCAGCGGGGCCGGGCCCTTCTTGATCCGGTTGGGCTCGTGGTGAGGATTCTGCCGGCAGACGGCGTCGGCTCCGAGCGGGCCCTGCCCGGTTTCCTCCTGCTGCAGTCGGGCGTCAGCCTCGATGGCTTCGATCAGCTGCAGGACGCGCGCTCGATACTCCTCCGGCGTGAGGGATTTCCAGCAGGGGAGGGGCGCGAGCTGGAGCTCTTCCAGCTCCATGAAGTTCTGCGGATCGAGCGGGAGCCCCTTGCGCCGCGCCTGGGATTCGAGGGTCCGATCGTGCCAGCGGCCGGAGATGGCAGTCCCCTCGGTCAGGGCCTGGGCGCAATGGACTCCGGGCCAGTCGAACGGCGAAGCGACGAGCCCTTCCTTGACGCCTTGCGCCAGGACGTACGCCAGCCGGCCCACCTGGGCCTCTTCCTCGTCGGAGACGATGACCGCCTGGAAGCGCCTGCCCCAGAACTTCTCGCGCCACCGGACGAGGCGCCCGGCCTCCCGGGCGAGATTCGAGTTGAGGTAGTTCATGAACTTGGCGAGCTGCTGGGAATCGGCAACGGAGACGAGAAGGTGGTAGTGGTTGGACAGAAAAACAGGCGCGTGCACTGCAAGGCCTGCCAGGCGCGCGGCGCGGGCCAGAACACCCCGGATGACGTCGTTCATGCCCGACGAGGGGCGCAGGAGCAGGCGGCCCTGGATCGTCCGGCAGGTGATCTCGACCATCGCCCCGCCGGGGGGTACGTAACGGAGTCGTCGTGCCATACATGGCTATGACGAAAGACGCGTCTCCGATCTGGCAGGCGAGGCCGAGTGGAAATCGGCTGGCACCTTGATTGGGCAGAAAATCGGCTGGCACCTTCGCCGGCACCTTCGCGGAACACCTTCGCCTGGAGCACCTTCGCCTGCACCTTCGCCTCCCTCTCCCTTTCCCTCGTCTGCCTTGGGCCGCCGTCCGCTGCCTTGGTAGGATCCTGCTCTCTTCGCCCTTTCGTAGCGGCGGGGCGATTCCCGCCGCCGCACTCGACCCTGTTGGAGGAGCCGTCTGCCATGTCCTCGAATTCAGCCACGCGAACCCTGGTGCAGCCCGCTCGGTCGATCTCGCCGCTCGCGGCGCACGTCGCCCTTTTCCTGGCGCTTTCCTCCGCGGCGATCTCCGCGCCGGCGGCGGCGCAGTGCGTCAGCCTGACGACGTCGGGTTCCGCCTCCACGCAGAGCTTCGACACCCTGGCGAACACCGGGACGACCAACAACCTGACGATTACCGGCTGGTTTCTGACCGAGACGGGCGGCGGGGCGCGCGACAACGAGCAGTATGCCGCCGACACCGGTGGAAGCAATACCGGCGACACCTACAGCTACGGCGCGGCGGCCTCCACCGAGCGCGCTCTGGGAGGGCTGCAGAGCGGCACGCTGAATCCCGTCGTCGGCGCCTGCTTCACCAACAACACGGGCACGACCGTGACCTCCCTCGCGATTCAGTACACCGGCGAGCAGTGGCGGATCGCGAACACCGCGGCGGCACGCGACGACCGGATGGATTTCCAGTACAGCACCACCGCCACGGACCTGGTGACGGGCACCTGGATCGATGTGAACAGCCTCGACTTCGTCAACCCGGTGAAGACCGCGGGCACCGCCGGAGCGCTCGACGGGAACAGCGCGGCGAACCGCACCGCCCTCTCGGGCACCGTCTCGAGCCTGACGATCGCCAACGGCGCGTCCTTCTGGATTCGCTGGACCGACTCGAACGCCAGCGGCGCCGACGATGGCCTCGCGGTCGATGAATTTTCGCTCACGCCGAACGGCGGCCCGCCGGTGGTCAACCTGTCGATTGCCGACGTGACGGCGAGCGAAGGCAACGTCGCCACCACGAGCTTCACCTTCACGGTGAGCCTGAGCGCCCCGGCGGGGCCTGGCGGGGTGACCTTCGACCTCGCTAGCGCGGACGGCACGGCGCAGGACGACAACCCGGCGACCGAGGACAACGACTACGTCGCGAACGCGCTCTCCGGCCAAACGATCCCGACCGGCAGCTCGACCTACAACTTCACCGTCCTGGTCAACGGCGATACGGCTGCCGAGGCGAACGAGACCTTCTTCGTCAACGTCACGAACGTGACCGGGGCGACGGTGACCGACTCGCAAGGCCAGGGAACGATCAACAACGACGATGTCACCATCACGCCGATCCACGATGTCCAGGGCCCGGGAGCATCGTCGCCGATCGTCGGCGCCTCGGTCACGGTGCGGGGCATCGTAACCGGCGTGCGCTCGAACGGCTTCTTCGTGCAGGAAGAAGAGGCGGACTACGACGCCGACCCGGCGACCTCCGAGGGCATCCTGGTGTTCACCAGCAGCGCGCCGCCGGCGGCGGCTGCGGTCGGTAATCTCGTGCAGGTCACCGGCACGGTGGTCGAGTTCGTCCCCTCTCAGGATGCGCTGCAGCCGCCGCTGACCGAGATCTCCTCCCCGACGGTCCTCCAACTCTCCGCCGGCAATCCGCTGCCGGCGGCGGTGCCGCTGACCGCGACCTTCCCGGATCCGACCGGCCCGCACGACCAGCTGGAGCGGGTCGAGGGGATGCGTGTCTCTGTGGCCTCGCTCACCGTGATCGGCGGCACTCTGGGCTCGATCGCCGAGCCGAGCGCGACCGCCAGTTCGACCGGCGTCTTCCATGGCGTCGTCACCGGCCATGCCCGCCCGTTCCGCGAGGCTGGAATTCAGGCGCCGGACCCGGCGCCCGCCGGCTCGATCCCGCCGATCCCCCGGTTCGATTCGAACCCCGAGCGTTTGCGGGTGGATAGCGACAGCCTGGTGGGCGCCGCGGTGCTCAACGTCGGCGCCAGCGCCGTGGTCACGGGACTCATCGGGCCGCTCGACTACACCTTCCGCACCTACTCGATCAATCCCGATCCCAGCAGTCCGCCTGGCGTCGGCGGAGGACCGGCGGCGACTCCGGTGGCGGCATCGACGTCACGCGAGTGGACGGTCGCCGCCTACAACTTGCAGCGCTTCTTCGACACGGTCGACGAGCCGACGACCTCCGAACCGGTCCTGACCGTCGGCGCTTTCGATCAGCGGTTGGCCAAGGCCTCGCTCGGAGTTCGGGATTTCCTCCGCATGCCCGACATCCTGGCGATCGTCGAGTGCGAGAACCTGACGACGCTCCAGGCGCTGGCTACGCGCGTCAGCGCCGACGCGATCGCCGCCTCGCAGCCGGATCCCGAGTATCTGGCTTTCCTCGTCGAAGGCAACGACGTCGGCGGCATCGACGTCGGCTTCCTGGTGAAGAGCTCCGAAGTCGCCGCGGGAGTTCCGCGGGTCGAAGTGATCGCGGTCACGCAGCAGAACGCGGCCGAGCTGTTCACGAATCCCGACACCTCGACCGAGTTGCTCAACGACCGGCCGCCGCTCGTGCTCGAGGCGGTGGTGCATCACCCGAACGGAAACTCCTTCGCGGTCACCGCGATCGTCGTCCACCAGCGCTCGCTCAACGGCGTCGCCGACACCGGAGCCGGTGCGAACGGCTGGGCGACGGGGGGGGAGCGGGTGCGAGCGAAGCGGCAGAAGCAGGCGGAGTCGCTCGCCAATCTCGTTCAGGCGCGCCAGCTCGGAGATCCCACCGAGCGCATCGTGGTGCTCGGTGACTTCAATGCGTTCGAAGTCAACGACGGCTTCGTCGACGGCATGGGTGTCACGCAGGGGACGCCGGCTCCCGACAATCAGACGGCAGTGCCCGGCGACGGCATCGATCTGGTCAACCCCGACCTCGACAACCTGTTCGACTCGCCCCCTCCGCTCGAGCGCTACTCGTACGTGTTCGACGGCAACGCGCAGTCGCTCGACCATCTCCTGATCAACGCAGCCCTCGCCGCGGACACGGTGACGCGCCGCATCGAGCACCCGCGGATCAACGCCGACTTTCCGGAGGTCGCGCGCAATTCCGGCGCGACCGCAGTCCGCCTCTCGGACCACGACCCGATCGTCGGCTATTTCGAGGTCGATGGCTTCGGGATCGCCGATCTCTCGATCACCAAGGCCGATGGCCCCGATCCCGTGACGGCCGGCACCAACCTCACCTACACCCTTCAGGTCGCGAACGCCGGTCCGGACGTGGCGGAAACGGTCGCCTGGACCGATACGCTCCCGGCCGGAACGACCTTCGTCTCGCTTGCGGCGCCGGGCGGCTGGAGCTGCACGACGCCCGCGGTCGGCGCGGGCGGAACGGTCGCCTGCTCGATCGCCTCGCTCGGCGTCGGCAACGCCGCCTTCAGTCTGGTCGTCCATGTCGATCCCGCGGTCGGCACGGGAACGGTGCTCTCGAATACCGCGACCGCGACCTCGACGACCTCCGACGTCGACACGGGCGATCTCGCGGCCACCGCGACGACGACCGTCGCCACCTCGGCGGACCTCTCCCTGACCAAGGGCGCCGCGCCCAACCCGGTCGTCGCCGGCACCGATCTCACCTACTCGGTGAGCCTGACCAACGCCGGCCCGAGTGCTGCCGCCTCGGCGAGTTGGAGCGACACCCTGCCTTCGGGGACGACCTTCGTCTCGCTGGCGGCCCCCGGAGGGTGGAGTTGCACGACCCCCGCGGTCGGCGCGGGCGGCGTCGTGAACTGCTCCCAGGCGTCGGTCGCCGTCTCCTCGGCGGCGTTCACGCTGGTCGTGCACGTCGATCCGGCGGTCGTGCCGCCCGCCGCGATCCAAAACGTCGCCGCAGCGACGGCTGCGACGCCCGATCCCGACTCGTCCGACAACTCGGCGAGCGTGACCACGCCGGTGGCGGCGGTCGCCGATCTCGGCGTCACCAAGGTCGGCGATGCGGCCACGGCCACCGCGGGGCTCGACTTCGGGTACACCTTGAGCTTCACCAACGCCGGCCCGAGCGTCGCGGCGGCGGTCGCGCTTTCCGACTCGCTGCCTGCCGGGACGACCTTCGTCAGCCTCAATGCGCCGGGCGGCTGGAGCTGCACGACGCCCCCGGTCGGGAGCGGCGGGCTGGTTCAATGCACCGCGGCGACGCTGCCGGTCGGCACCGTGCCGTTCGCGCTGACGGTGCATCTCGGGGCGGACTTCCCGGGCGGCGGCTCGCTCGTCAACACGGCAACGGTCTCGGCGGCATCGAACGACCCCAACTCCGCCAACAACTCCGCGACCGCGACGACTCCGGTCGCCGCGCCGGCGTCGGTCGCGGCGACCAAGGTGGTGAGTGGGGACTTTGCTCCCGGAGGCACGATCGTCTACACCCTGGTGTTGTCGAACGCCGGTCCGGGGGACCAGCCCGACAACCCCGGCGACGAGCTCGTCGACACGCTGCCCTCCGGGCTCGTGCTCGCAGGGGCGACGGCCTCTTCCGGCACGGCCACGGCGAACCTGGGACTGAACCAGGTGACCTGGAACGGCGGGATCCCGGCAGGCGGCTCGGTAACGGTGACCATCCAGGCGACGATCCCGGAGGCGGTCGCCCACGGCGTGACCTTCTCGAACCAGGGGACCGTCGCTTACGACGGCGACGGCGACGGCACGAACGAGACGACCGCGCCGACGGACGATCCGGCGGCGGGCGGCGCGGGCGACCCGACCGAATTCCAGGTGCTCCTCGGTCTGGTCGAGATCCCGACGCTCGAGGTCACGGGCGCGATCTTCTTCGCCCTGCTGCTCGCGGGTTCAGCCGCCCTGCGGCTCCGGCGGCGCGAACAGGCGAGATAGCGGGCCGGACGGCAGTCCGTCGGATCCCACTCGCGATCAGGTAGACCTCTGGGGAGAAGGGTCGCGAGTGGGGAAGCGGTTGCGAGGCGGCCGTCGAAACCGAAAGTCCCCCGCGGCATCCAAGTTGCGAACGGTTTTTCGGGAGACGATCATGACGGCCACGACCCTCACCGCCGGACAGCGCAAGCTGAGCTGGACCCTCCAACTCGTCGTCGCAGCGATCCTGGCGCAGACGTTGTTTTTCAAGTTCACGGCTGCGCCAGAATCGGTGCACATCTTCTCGACGCTCGGGCTCGAACCGGTTGGACGGATCGGGTCGGGGGTCGCCGAGCTCGTGGCCGCGGCGCTGCTGCTCGTCCCGGCGACGGCCGCCCTTGGCGCGCTGCTCGCGCTCGGCGTGATCGCGGGGGCGATCGCGGCGCACCTCGGTCCGCTCGGCATCGAGGTGCTCGGCGACGGTGGCCTGCTGTTCGGCCTGGCGTGCGTCGTCTTCCTGGCGAGCGCCGCGGTGCTCTGGCTCCGGCGGCGGGAGCTTCCCATCGTCGGCAAGCGTTGGTCCTAGCCGGCGCAAATCGGCCGGCGCAAATCGGCTGGCACCTTGCGGGGCACCTTGCGGGGGGGCTGCGGGCTACGCCACCGCCCCGCGGTAGACCATGACGACCAGCGTGCGATCGTCGTCGGCGGGGAGGCCGTGGGTGTGGCGGCGGACGGCTTCGAGCAGTCGGTCGCGCAAGCTCCCGGCGTTCGCCGGGGGGCCGGCCAGCTGCTGGCGGACGCGCTCGTAGCCCAGCTGCTCGCCGGCAGGGTTGGTGCATTCGATCAGGCCGTCCGACAGCCAGACCAGGGCGTCGCCCGGCTGGAGCCGGCCGGCCGCCTCGCCGGGCGGGGCGGGGATGCCGCCGATCGCGCCCAGCGGCATGCCGGGCACCAGGATCTCCTCCACAGTGCCCGCCGCCCGCACGACATAGGCCGGCGGATGCCCGGCGTTGGTCAGCTCGAAGAGGCCGCTCGCCGGGTCGAACAGCGAGAGACTCGCGGTCACGAAGCTGCGCTCGCCCGGCTTGTTGCGCAGCAGGCGGTGGAGGCGCGCGAGGATCGCCGGCGCGTCGACCTTGTCTTCGACCAGCAGGGTGAGCGCCGACTTGACCAGCGCCATGCGCAGGCCGGCGGCGAGGCCGTGCCCCGCGACGTCGGCGATCACCACGGCGACCCGGCCGGAGCCGGCGTCGAGAATGTCGTAGTAGTCGCCGCCGATCGCCGCGCTGGGCTCGAAGAAGGTCGAAAACTCGACGCCCGGCCGCTCCTCGATGCCCGCCGGCAGGAGGTCCTGCTGTACCTGCCGTGCGAGGGCCAGCTCTTTGTCCAGGACCTCCTTCTGCGCCGCCGTCTGGACGAGCTCCTCGAGGTGCTCCGACATGGAGTTGAACGAGCGCTGCAGGTCGCCCAGCTGGTCCTTGCGCCGCACCGGGATGCGGGTCGAGAAGTCCCCCTTGCCGATCGCTTCGGTGGCGCTCGACAGGCGATTCACCGCCCGGGAGAGACCGAAGATCATGAACACCGCGATGCCGGCGGCGACGAGGTAGATCTCGGCGAACAGGACGGCGACGCCGACGAGAGCGATCCAGGCGGCGGAATCGACCTCGGCCGAGGTCGAGAGCATCGCCCGGAAGAGGCTCGGCGGGCTGCTGGCGAGCGCCGCGGCGATGCTCTCGGAGGCCGGCTCGCCGCTGGCGAGCCAGGGGAGCGTGCCGGTCGATTCCATCCACAGGATCGTCGGCTTTTCCCAGAAGCGCGGCGCGTCGGCCGCGGCCGGCGGGTTGAGCTTGTAGTAGTCGGCGCTCTGCTCCGGCGTGCGGTCGAGCCAGAGTCCCCCGAGGCGGAACTCGCGGCCGAAGATCTGCAGCCGCGTGGTCGCCTTGCGGCGCGGGTCGTCGTCGCGCAGCAGATCGACCCAGACGTGAGTGCGGCGGCGGAGCTCAGCGTCGAGCGGGCCGGCGTAGTAGACCAGCACGCCGCGGTCATCGCTCCGCGCCACGGCGGCAGCGGAGATCGTCCCGTCGGCGAGCGCGACATAGGGCTGGCGCTCCTCGACCGGGAGGGGCTCGCCGGCGGCGCCAGCGGCCCGTCGCGACACTTTGCTGCCGGCGTGCCCGCCCGGCGCCGCGAGCCACTCCGGCCAGGCGAGCGGCGCCTCGGCGCTGCCGGAGACCCTGCGCCCGCTGCGATACTCGGCGAAGGCCAGATCGCCCACGCGGTCGGGCAGCCCCGGCCGGCGGTGGAGCAGGTCGGCGACGCGCGTCTCGGCCGCCGCCGCGAGCTCGTCGTCGAGGTCGTCCAGGGCGTCGCGGTAGAGGTGGCCGAGCAGGAAGCCGCCGAAGAGGTAAGCGGCGAGCAGGAAGATCAGCGCCAGCATCGCCATCGGCAGCACGCCGACGGTGAAATAGGAGAAAGCCAGGCGCCGGCCGACCCGCCAGAAGAAGCTGCGCCACAGGGCGCGGAAGGCCCAGACCAGCGCCACCAGCACCAGGCAGGCGAAGGCGAGCTTCGACAGCGTGCGCAGGAGGCCCGAGTCGAACGCCTCCGCGAGCCCGCGGAAGAGGAGGAAGAGCAGCCCCGACAGCAGGAGCGTCGTGTGGGTGAGAGTTCGCGAAGCGCGCGCCACGTTGGAAATCCAGCAGCCTTCTAGAGAATTACGCAGAGGCCGGCGCGCAGTTTCGCCGGAATTGCCCGCGAGCGCTGCGCTTGACCTAGAATAGTCGTCGGCGCGCGCCGTCGCCGGGCGCTTCTGACCTCCCGGTGCTTTCGCCGCTCGCAATCAGAGGAGAGGTCCCGTGTCCCGACTGCCACGTGCTCAAGAGTACCTGAAGACCGGATTCAACGCTGAGGCCGCGAGCGCCGCGCGCTTCCGCGCCGCCGCCGTCCGGGCGGCGGCCGACGGACATCCGAAGCTGGCCGACGCCTGGCGTACGCTCGCCGGCGAGAAGGACGAGCTCGCGCGCCTGCAGCTCGAGGCCGCCGGCCTGGTCCGCGGCGGCCAGCAGGACCTCGAAGCCGCCCTGGCGGAGGAGCGCTACGAGAACGACTCCCTCTATCCCCGCATGTCGGGAGAAGTCGATACCCAGACTGCGGCGGTGTTCACCCAGGTGGTGACGCGGCAGCGGGAGCATCTGGCCCGCATCGACTCGCTGCTCGACGCGCTGACGCGGTCGTCGGGCGACATTTCGGGCTGATACGATGGCGGTCGAAGGCGGGGGGCGGATGGGCGCAAACGAAGAGAGTTCGATTCAAGGCGAGTCCTGGCTGACGACGCGGCTCGACACCATCGCCGAATGGGCGCAGCGCCATTCCTTCTGGCCGCTGCCGTTCGGCACGGCCTGCTGCGCCATCGAGTTCATGGGCACCGTTTCGAGCCACTACGACATGGCGAGGTTCGGCTACGAGGTGGTGCGGTTTTCACCGCGGCAGAGCGACCTCATGATCGTCGCCGGCACGATCACCGACAAGATGGGGCCGGTCCTCAAGCGGATCTACGATCAGATGCCGGATCCCAAGTGGGTGGTGTCGATGGGCGCCTGCGCCTGTTCGGGCGGCTTTTATCGCGCTTACCACGTGATGCAGGGCATCGACGAGATCATTCCGGTGGACGTTTACGTACCCGGCTGTCCGCCTTCTCCCGAAGGCCTGATCTACGGCATCCTGCAGATCAAGGAGAAGGTCGCGCGCGACCGCAAGGCGCGGAACCAGAAGGGAAGGGTGAAGAGTGCTGGTGGAAGCTCAACCGCTGCTTGATCGCCTCCCGCAAGGGAGCGTCATTCCCCAGGACGGGCTGGATCAGCCCACCTGGATCGTCGCGCGCGAGCACCTGCTCGAGCTCTGCCGCGACCTCCGCGACAACCCGAAGACGCGCTTCGACATGCTGCTCGATCTGTGCGGTGTCGATTTCCCGGACCGCTCCGACGAGGACGGCGGGCGGTTCGAGGCGGTCTATCACCTCTACTCGATGCCGCGCGGCGCGCGCCTGCGTCTCAAAGTGCCGCTGGCCGAGGGCGATCCCGTGCTGCCCTCGGTCGTTTCGGTCTGGAAGGCCGCGGACTGGTTCGAGCGCGAGGCGTGGGATCTTTTCGGCTTCCACTTCACCGGCCACCCGAATCTGCGCCGGATCCTCACCCACGACGGCTTCCAGGGGCACGCGCTGCGCAAGGACTACGACGCGGCGCGGCGCTGGATCCTGACCGAGGACAAGATCTACTCGCCCAAGCTCGAAGCGCCCGCGTCGTCGGAAGATGGCGACTCGATGTTCGAGCGCATGACGATCAACATCGGGCCGTCGCACCCGGCGATGCACGGCACCTTCCGCATGGTCGCGATGCTCGACGGCGACCGCATCGTCGCCTCGGAGATGGAAGTCGGCTACCTTCACCGCTGCTTCGAGAAGATGTCGGAGAGCCACACCTGGCAGCAGGTGATTCCCTACACCGATCGGCTCAACTACTGCTCCTCGTTCATCAACAACGTCGGCTACTGCAAGACGGTCGAGAAGATGCTGGGGATCGAGGCGCCGCCGCGGGCGGTCTGGGCGCGCACGATCCTCTCCGAGTTCTCGCGCATCATGGACCACTGCGTCTGCAACGGCTCGACGCTGGTCGACCTCGGCGCGCTGACCAACTTCTGGTACTTCTTCCAGCCGCGCGAAGAGATCTACAGCCTGCTCGAGTCGGTCTGCGGCGCCCGTTTGACGGTGTCGGCCAACCGCATCGGCGGCCTGATCGCCGAGCTGCCGTCGACCTTCGAGGCGCAATGCCGGCGGTTGCTCGAGTTCATTCCGCCGCTGATCGACGACATCGACACCCTGGTCGCCAAGAACCGGATCTTCCTCGACCGGGCGGTCGGCGTGGCGGCGATCTCCGGCGAGGACGCGGTCAACTGGGGCTGGACGGGACCGTGCCTGCGCGCCTCCGGCGTCGCCTACGACGTGCGGCGGGCGCATCCCTACGATCTTTACGACACCCTCGACTGGGAGGTGCCGGTCTTCCAGGGCGGTGACGTCTACGATCGCTTCCGCGTGCGCATGGCGGAGATCCGCCAGTCGCTGTCGATGATCCGCCAGCTGCTCGACCGCGGCATGCCGGATGGGCGCTGCATCGTCGACAATCCGCACATCGCGTTGCCGTCCAAGGAAGCCTGCTACAACCAGATGGAGTCGATGATCTACCACTTCAAGCTGATCATGGACGGCATCCAGGTGCCGCCGGGTGAGCGCTACGGCATGGTCGAAGGAGCCAACGGCGAGCTCGGCTTCTACTGCATCTCCGACGGCTCGGGCAAGCCCTACCGCCTGAAGGTGCGGCCGCCGTGCTTCCCGATCTTCTCGACCTTCTCGACGCTCATGATGGGACACACGATCTCGGACGTCATCGCCACCCTCGGCGGTCTGAACGTCATCGCAGGGGAGCTCGACCGATGAGCGTCAACCCAGAGGCCCTGAAGCTTCCCGGGGTGCAGAACCACCCCAAGCAGATCGTCCCGCGGCGGATGACGCTCGCGGAGCGGATCTACCTGCCGTTGCTGGTCGGCTTGACGGTCACCATCCGGCACATGTTCCAGAACCTCCTCGGAATGCGCAAGCGGGTCACCATCCAGTACCCGGAGGAGCGCCGCGAGTACAGCCCGCGCTACCGCGGCCACCACATCCTCACCACGCGCCCGGACGGCTCGGTGCGTTGCGTCGCCTGCTACCTCTGCGCGACCGCCTGCCCGGCCGAGTGCATCCACATCGAGGCCGCCGAGCATCCGGACGTCAACATCGAGAAGTACCCGGTGGTCTACGAGATCGACATGCTGCGCTGCGTCTTCTGCGGCTACTGCGTCGA
>JBPOHI010000087.1:0-32433 GCA_052035735.1 Acidobacteriota bacterium | reverse complement strand
ATCGTCGTCTTGCCCTCGCCGGCCGAGGTCGGGGTGAGAGCGGTCACCAGGATGACCTTGCCCGGCTTGCGCTTCGCGCCCGCCGCGGCGCGCGCTTCGAGGCGGATCTTCGCCTTGTCGTCGCCATAGGGAATCAGGTGCTCCCGCGCGATCCCGAGATCGTGCGCCACTTCGCTGATCGGACGTACCTTGCCTGTGCCGCTCATGGGAATCTCCTTGACCCCGACAGCTTATGCCGACTGGGCACCCGGAAAAAACCGCTCCCCGCCCCTTCGCCGCGGATAGACTGGAGAACGCAACAGGCCTGTCACGGCCTCGCCATGGAGGGCCCGCGATGTTCCGCCTGCGCCAGCTTGCCGCGGCTCTGCTGCTCGCGTCCGCGGGGGATCTCGTCGCTCAGGAGACGCCAGCGCCACCCGACCTGTCCAAGGAGGTTCGGGATTCCACGGCCGCCTGGCAGACGCTCGGCCTGATGCGCATCCGCGACATGACGCCGTTCGGCATCAACCGACTCGACATGCTGCCCGCCCACTCGGTCAGGGCGACACCGGGGACCTTCGCGGCCGAGGTCACGATGTCCTACCAGAACACCTGGGCCCTGTCGGAGAACGTCAAGGACTATCTCGCCGAGCGCGGAGTCGAGCGCGGCGAGATCGGCGCGCGGGAGATCGCCGACATCTTCGCCCTGCCCGGCGACGCCTACCTCGTCGACGCCGAGATCGGCGTCATCGATCTGACGCTGCACTACCGATTGAACGAGCGTTTCGGCCTCTACGCAACGGTGCCGTACTTCGTCTTCAGCGAAGGTTTCCTCGATTCCACGATCGAGGGCTTCCACGAAGGAATCGGCATTTCGAACGCCGGCAGGAACTACGCGCCGCGCAACCGCTTCCTCGCCATCGTCGACCTCGAGCGGCGGGACTTCCTCCTCCAGGGAGCGCCGGAGAACGAGTTCGGCGACCCGGTCGTCGGCGTTCGCTACAGTCTGGAGCCCTGGCCCGAGAGGGCCAACATCATCTTCGAGGCCGCGGCGAAGATCGTCGTGGACTCGAGCCAACGCCTGGTCTCGTCCGGCAACGACGACTTCGGACTGCAGGTCTCCTTTCAGCGGTTCTTCGATCGCAACGCTTTCTATCTGACCTTCGCAGGGGTCTATTTTGCGAGTCCCGACAACGGCTTCGGAGGCAACATGTGGCTGCCGACGATCATCGCGGGATGGGAGACCCGGCTCGCCCGGCACCTCAACTTCATCGCCCAGGGCTACCTGTCGAAGAGCAACATCCAGGATACGGGGCTCGACGAGCTCGCGGCCGACAAGATCCAGGCGACGGTCGGCCTGCAGTGGCTCTACAAGGGCAACGTCCTGCGTTTCGGCATCACCGAGAACATCGCGAACTTCGACAACACCCCCGACATCGGAGTGAACCTCTCCCTCGCCCGCATCCTCTTCCACGAAAAATAGGGACAGTCCCTGTTTTCGCTGTTTTCGAAAAATAGGGACAGTCCCTATTTTCGCTGTTTTCGTCCCTGTTTTCGCTATTTTCGGTCCCCATCTCCCCGAGTGCCTGAGCTCCCCAGCGCGTCGAAACGTGTCTCGCAGGACTGCTCCGGTAAGCTGTGCTCAACTCATTCCCCTTCAGGAGATTCCATGGCCCCGAACGCCCCGCTCGAGCAGAACTTCGCCAACCACACCCAGAAGCTCCCGCCGCTCTATCTCGCGGCCTTTTTCGTCCTCGCCGCGAACCTCCTCTGGGCGCTGTGGACGCTGTTCCGCTTTCCGACGTTCACCACTGCGCTCGCCGTGCTCACGGCCGTGGCCCTCCTGGTCGTCGGTCTCTACGCGCGCACCAACGCGCTGATCGTCCAGAACCGGGTGATCCGTCTCGAGGAGCGTATGCGCCTGGCAGAGATTCTGCCCTCCGAACTCCAGGGACGGATCTGCGAGCTGTCGCCGGGCCAGATCATCGCGCTGCGCTTCGCGAGCGACGGCGAGGTCGCCGGGCTGGTGCGCGAGGTGCTGGCCGGAGACATCCAGGACAAGAAGGCCATCAAGTCGAAGATCCGCCACTGGCGCGCCGACTTCCTGCGCGTCTGAGGCGCCGGGCCGCTAGTTCGCGGCGCCCGGGGCGGTGGGCGGCGGCAACGCCTTCGGCCACAGGAGCCACAGCCTCCCGGGCTGTTTCATCCGCCCGGCCATGGCCTCGGCTTCGACGCCGGCACCCCAGAACAGATCGCCACGCACCGGTCCCTTGATCGCTCCGCCGCGGTCCTGGGGCACGACCAGGCGGCGGAGAGGCTCCTCTCCGGCCTGCCCGAGCTCGGGCAGCGCCGGCAGGGTGGAGTCGAGCCAGAGCGGCACGCCGAACGGCAGGAAGCGCGTGTCGACCGCGAGCGAGCGCCCCGGCGTGAGCTCGACACCCGAGGCTCCCTCCGGCGCACCCGGCAGGACGCGGAAGAAGACGTACGAGCGATTGGCGCGCATCACTTCGCCGGCCTCGTCGGGATGGGCGCGCAGCCAGTGCCGGATGGTCTGCAGGGAGACCTCTTCGCGGGTGAGCTCGCCGCGTTCGATGAGCAGCTTGCCGATCGCCGTGTAGTCGTGTCCGTTCTGCCCGGCGTAGCCGATGCGAACGATCGAGCCGTCGGCGAGCACGACGCGCCCGGAACCCTGGATCTGCAGGAAGAAGAGCGCCACCGCATCGTCGACCCAGAGCATCTCGAGACCGCGGCCGGCGAGCGCGCCGCCTTCGATCTCGGCGCGATCCCAGTACGGACGGAAGGCGCCGTTGCGCACGATGCCGGTGATCTTCCGCCCGGCGAGCTCGCGCTTGAAATCGCCGAGATCGACCACCTGCTGGTCGCGCGGCGCGAGATAGATCGGGTGGACGAACGGCGCCTTCCTGCGCCGCGCGCCGTGGAGCTCGGGCTCGTAATAGCCGGTGAACAGGCCTTCTCCCGCGCCGCGGTTGGTCACCTGCCAGGGCGAGAAGTTCTCCTCGAGGAAGCGGCGAACGGCGGCGTCATCCCCCGGCGGGAGCGCCGCAGCCTCGCCGCAGAGAGTCCGCCAGAGCGCCGCGCCCGAGGCGAGCGCCGTGCCCAGCTCCCCACCCGAGCCTTCCTTCGGCGCGCGGATGCACGAGCCGACGAAGGCTGGCAGGGCCTGCGAGAAGCGATCGGCCTCCCAGCCGGCCAGCTCGGAGAACGACGACGGCTGCAGGACGAGGCGATCCTCGGGCGGGACCGAACTGTCGCTCGCTGGCGCCGCGACGACCGGAGGTCCCGGCGCCACCGAGCGCAGCCGGAGGATCGCCCAGATGGCGAGCAGGAGACTGGCCAACGCGATCGCGCTGGCGGCTAGAGCGATCCGCCGCCAGAACGGTCCGGATCGCCCCGGCGACGGCGACGACCCGGCGAAAGGGGACGGCGACGGCAACTAGAGCTTGTACACCATCAGGGTCATGTCGTGCTGGTTGCCGTCGGGATCGGTGCCGTAGCCGGGAATCTCGTAGGAACGGAAGCCGAGCTCGGCGAGCACGCGGATGGCATCTGCCTCGAGGTCGGTGATCAACATGCAGTTGAGGTGTTTGAGACCGAGCCCGCGGGCGGTGTCGATGAAGTGGTTGATGAGCAGCGAGCCCAACCCCACGCCGCGGAACTCGGGATCGATCGTCCACTTCACCCGGCCGGAGAGGCGCAGCGGCCCGTGCTCGCGGCGGTGCAGCGTCGCATCGGCGACGATCCGCTTGCCGTCGAGCGCGAGCAGCGGCAGAACCTTCTCGTAGTCGAGCTCGACGCCCCAGCGCTCGACGACCGCACGGTCGTCGATGCGGTGCCAGGCGAAGCGCCGGCTCTCCTCCGGCAGGTGCTGGAAGAACTCGTAGAGCGCGCCCACGTCGCGCTTGGCGAACGGGCGCAGCATGACGCGTCGGCCGTCGCGCAGCACGGCCTCCTGCGGGAATCGATGCGGCATGAAACCTCCTTGTCGAGGCGGCTGGGTAGGCAACCCTTCTGCTCTGCGGGCGTCCTTCCGGCCGGATCGCGGGAAGCTTACCAAACGGTGGCTCGAGGTTCTCGCGAGTCCCTCCCGCCGCCTTCGCGGCCTCGTGGACCGAGTCTTCGTCCCGCCAAGAGCCCGCTCGGCGAGAGTCGCCAGACCCGGTGCTACCATCGGCGAGGTGGGGCTACGTCGCGCTTCCGGCCAGACCCGTTCCAGCGCGAAGCGCAGCGCTCCGGCGTCGCGGCGGCAGTCGGTCTGGGCGATCGTACTGCTCGCCGCCGCGCTCGGCTCGACGGTCGCCTGCGCACCGGCCGATTCCGCTTCTGAGCCGGCGCGGCTTACGGCGGGGTGGCAGTACCAGCTGGGAGACGATCCCGGCTGGAGCCGCACCGGCTTCGACGATGCCAGCTGGACGCCGGTGGACTTTCCGGTCGGCTGGGATCCCCCGATCGGGACGAGCGATTTCGTCTGGTTCCGCACCCGCTACCGGCTTCCTCCGGCCGCGTCCGAAAGCCCTGCGGTGCCGTTCGGCATCTCGCTCGGGCCGATCAACAGCGCCTATGAGCTCTTCGTCAACGGCGAGCTGATCGGCAAGGTCGGCATCATCGCGGCGGACCCGGGACACTCGCTCCCGGACTACGACCGTCACGGTCTGTTCGCCCTCTCGCCGGCGCTCGTGCGCCCGGGCGGCGAGCTGGAGATCGCGCTTCGGGTCTGGCGCGATCCGCAGACACGCACCACCACGGGCGGCCCCTTCGAGGGCGTGCCGCGAGTCGGCCAATACGACCTGCTGGCGAGTCGCGAGATCTCCTACCGCGTCGTCGGCTTGGCACTCACGCTCTTCTTCTCCGCCATCGGACTCTTCCATCTCGAGCTCTTCCGCCGTTCGCGCCGCGACACGATGTTCCTCTGGCTGGGCGGGCTCGGCCTCGGAACGGGCGCCTACACCCTGCTCCGGACGCCCTGGAAGGACGCTCTCGGCCTCGATTTCGTCGGCGCGAAGGATCTCGAACACGTGATCGCCTTCCTGCTGATTCCGACCTTCGTCCAGTTCCTGTGGAAGGTCCTCTACCAGCAGATCTCTCCCGGCGTCCGCGTCTATCAGTGGGCCAACGTCGTGGCAGCGGTAGCCGTGGCGTCCCCCGGGCTGAGCCTCAATTTCCTCATCCTTCCGTACTGGCAGGCGGCGATGGTCGTTGCCCTCCTCGCCGGCACTGCGCTCGCGGGGCGCCGGGCCTGGCGACGAGCGCCGGAGGCGCTGATCATCCTGCCCGGCTACCTGGCGGTGGCGGCCACCATCGTCAACGACGTGCTCATCGATCGCGGCTGGCACGACGGGCCCCGGCTGACGTCGGTCGGATTCGCCATCCTCCTGGCGAGCTTCGCGACCTCGGTCGCCGACCGCGTGCTGCGCTCCGGGCGCGAGCTCCGGGAGCTCCGGCTCGAGCTCGAGACCCGGGTTGCCACCCGCACCGCCGAGCTGGTGGAGGCCAACGAGGCGAAGAGCCGTTTTCTCGCCACCATGAGCCACGAGATCCGCACGCCGCTCAACGCGGTTCTCGGCACCAACCGCATTCTGCTCGAACGGTCCCTCGGCAGCGAGGAGCGCGAGCTGGTCGAAGGGGCCCAGCGCAGCGGGCAGATCCTGCTGTCGCTGATCGAAGACGTGCTGGACTTCTCGCGCATCGAATCGGGACATGTCGAGCTGGTCAGCGAACCGTTCGACCTCGAAGCAGCTTGCGAGGAGGCTTTCGAGATCTCGGCGGCGCGCGCCTCCGAGAAGCGGATCGACTTTGCACTGGTCCTCGATCGCGACCTGCCGGTGTCGGTCGTCGGCGACGCCCTGCGGCTGCGTCAGGTCCTGGTCAACCTGATCGGCAACGCGGTCAAGTTCACCGAGCGCGGTTGGGTGCTGGTGGAAGTGCACCCGGAAAGCGCGCCAGGCTCCTCGAGCGTTCGCTTCCGTGTCTCCGATACCGGCCCCGGCATCGCCGCCGACCAGATCGAGCTCGTCTTCGAGCGCTTCCGGCAGGTCGACTCGTCGTTCAGCCGCCGCTTTCCCGGTGCGGGCCTGGGACTCGCCATCTGCAAGGCCCTCGTCCACCACATGGGCGGCTCGCTTTCGGCAGAGAGCCGGCTGGGCGTCGGCTCGAAGTTCGAAGTGACGCTGCCCTTGCCGGCCTCGGCGGGCGACCGGCCCGTCCCGCGCCCGTGGGCGCTCGGCCGCAAGGTGCGGCTCCGCTGCCTTCCCGAAGCGACGCTGCGCAGCGTCACGCAGCTCCTCGAGGGCGCTGGCGCCGCGGTCGTCGAAGGAGCGGGCCCCGGAGCCGCAATGACCGGAAGGGTGGATCTCGAGATCGCCGGCCCCGCCGATCCGAGCGCCGGCGCCGAGACAGGCGACATCGGGCCCGCAACTGGAACGGCGTGCGCACGGCGCCTCGAGCTCGTCCACAGCCTGAAGGCAGAGGACGACCCGGCCGGCTCCGCGGAAGCGGTCGATCGTCTGGCCCTCCCGCTGCGTCCGAGCGTGCTCCGTCAGTACCTCTGCGAACTCTGGCAAGTCCCGGATCGCAACCGCGGTCGAATCCGGACGCACGACAGCCGAGCTCACGACATGGGGCGGCTCCCCTTGCGCGTTCTGGTGGCCGACGACGACGAGATGGGGCGCAAGATCACCTGCGCCATGCTCGCCAACATGAGCGTGCGGCCGATCGCGGTCGGAGACGGCGCGGAAGCGCTGCGAGCCATCGAGACCTCCAGCTTCGACCTCGTCTTCCTCGATCTGCAGATGCCGCTGCTCGACGGCGTCGAGGTCGCGCGGCGCGCCCGCCAGCTGCTCGGCGAAGCCTGTCCGAGGCTCGTCGCCTTGAGCGCGAACGTCACGAAGGCGGATCGGGAGCGCTGTGCACACGTCGGCATTCGACGCTTCGTCGCCAAACCCGTTCGACCGGAGGCGCTCCTCGAGGTGCTCCGCGCCCTGGAGCTCGAGCGCCGGGGCGACACCGCGCCGGCGCCCCACGCGGTGCCCAGCGGCGAGGCGAGGAGTTGAAAGTGGAGAGCGCGGAGCCCGCGCCGCCGGGCATCGACCCCGACTTCCGCGGCGCCGACTTCGAGCGCTTCGCCGGCGCGACCGCGCTGTCGGCGACCGCGGCTTTCGTCTACTCGATGGTCGCCGGCTCGCTCGCGCCGGCGCTCGCGGTGTTGGCGATCGCCGCGGCGATCTCCAACGCCCTGGTCCGGGTTCGCCCGACCCAGATCCGCGCGCGCGCCCACATGGCGATTGCGCTGCTCTGCGCCTCGGCGCTCGCTCTGCCGGCAGCCGACGCGGATGCCCGACCGCTGGCGATCCTCTGGCTGTTCGTCGCCGCAGTCGCCTCGCGCCCGCTCACCAGCCGCGCTGGCGGAGTCACCTGGGCGACGGTCACCGCCTGCCTCGCCGCCGCGACGCTCGCGCGCTCCGCCGTCGATCCACTCTCGACGAGAAGCCTCGTCGCGACCTTCCTCACCTTGCTCGGGATCGCGCTCGGCTACTCCTTCGTCGAGTTCTTTCTCTCGACACGGGAGAAGCACTCCGCAGGCCTGCGCGACGCCGTCGCGCGCGCCCTGCACGCCGAGGCCGGAGCCCACAAGGCACGGGCCGCCAACGAGGACCTGCTGGCACGCGTGACGCACGATCTGCACACGCCTCTCGAAGGGCTGCTCGGCGTCAGCGAGCTTCTGCGGCGGGAGCCCCTGCCGCGAGCCACCGCGGAGCGCCTCGACCTCATTCGCGGCAGCGCCGGAGCCATGCTCTACGTCGTGCGGGACCTGCTCGATCGCGACTCCGCGCAGCGGCGCGGCATCGAGCTGCAGTCGGTGCGCGTGGACTTTCGCCGGGCTCTCGCCGAGTGCATCGATCTGGCGACGCCGCTCGCCAGCGAGCGTGGCTCGCGCTTCGAGCTGTCGTTCCCGGAGACGTGGCCGGATCGCCTTCTCGGCGATCCCGTCAGGCTCCGACAGGTCCTCATGAATCTCCTCGGGCACGCCCTGCGCTCCGCGCGCCACGGCGTGATTCGAGTCTCGGTGCGCGAGCTGGCCCGGGAGCGCGAGCTGTCCGCCGTGCGTTTCGCGTTGACTTACGCCGTCCCCCCGGACGCGGTTTCGCCCGTCACGCTCCCTCCCGCTGCCTCGGCCTCTCCGGCCGAGTCGAACCCGGGCCTCGCGATCTGCCACACGCTCGTCGAGGCGATGGGAGGGAAATGCGGCGTCGAAGCGGATGGAGGCGCAGAGACGACCCTCTGGTTCGAGCTCCGCTTCCGCGAAGACCTGTCCCCCACCCCCCCTTCCTGGCCCGCCCTGAACGCGCACCAGCGCGCGGCGCTCGCCGAGCGTCCGGGGGGCGCCCGAGTGGTGGAAGAGGATCCTGTCCTCGCGCGCGCGATCCGGGAGATGCTGGAGGGCCTGGAGATTCCGGTCGATGCCGTGGCGACGCCCGCAGAGGCGTTGGCCGCCTACTTGCCGCGGAAGCACGCGCTGGCGCTGATCGATCTGGGCCTCTCGCCGCGCTCCGGCATCGAGCTCGCACTCGACTTGCGGTTTCGTTCCGCGATCGGAACCGGCCTCGTGATCCTCGGCATGGGTGCCGACGCGCGATTCGACGCCGAGACCGCCTCGGTAGAGCGAGTCTTCGACCTGGTTCTCCAGCAACCGATCCGGCTGCAGGACGTCCACGCCGCGATCGCCGACCACTTTTCGCTGGCCGCACCCGCCGGCGCGGCCGGAGAAAGGCCCGCCGGAGGACTGGGCGCGATCGACCCCGAGCGGCTCGCCACGCTGCGCGCGCTCGAGCGGCAGATCGACGCCAGCCTCATTCGCGAGTTGGTGGAGTCTTTCGCGGAATCCTCTGCGCTCCTCGCTGGCGAGCTCAGGACCGCCCTCGGGCGGTCCGACCGCGAGTCGGTCCGCCGGCTGGCCCACAAGCTGCGCGGGACGTGCGGCAACATCGGCGCGCAGCGCGCGATGACGAGCGCGGCAGCCCTAGAGGCCACAACCCTCGACGCCGATCCCCGCGAGATCTCGGCGCAGATCGAAGCGCTCGCGCTCGAGCTCGAGGGCGCGACTACGGAGCTGCGACGATGGGTCGAACTGGAGAGCCCGGAGCGCCGGGACTCTCCTTCTCGTTAGGTGTCACGGGCTCGCGGTCGTCGCGCCACTCGGTCCAGATCGCGTCGAGGTCGGCCTCCAGGTGCGCGAAGGCATCGAGCAGCTTGGGGTCGAAATGCCCCGGCCGGGTGCGCCCGTCGCCTTCGAGCAGGATCGCTTTCGTTCGCTCGCGACCCAGAGCCTCCTTGTACGGCCGGGCGCTGCGAAGCGCGTCGTATTGATCGACCAGCATGGTGATCCGCGCTTCGATGGCGATCGCCTCACCGGCGAGCCGGTCGGGATAGCCGCCTCCGTCCCAGCGCTCGTGGTGACTACGCGCGATCGTCTCCGCCACCTGGAGCACGGCGGAGGGCGAACCCGCGAGAATCTGCGCTCCGATCGCGGCGTGCTGCTCGACCAGGACTCGCTCGCCGGCCGAGAGCGGTCCCGCCTTGCGCAGCACGCTGTCGGGAATGGCGATCTTCCCCAGATCGTGCAGGGCCGCCGCCGCCGAGGTCCGCCGTCGCCGCTCGAGATCCCATCCCAGGAAGCGCCCGAAGAGATCGACGTAGCGCGCGATGCGCTCGAGATGATGACCGGTCTCCGTGTCGCGCGCCGAGGAGACGCGGAGCAGGCGAAGAACCGTGTCGTAGGTCTGACGCTCGAGGGCGCGCGCATGCTCTTCGGCCCTGCGCAGCGAGGCTTCGAGCTCCATCGCCAGCGCTCCGAGACGGGACTCGTTGGCAGTCCACAGCGACTCGACCTCGTCGCGCTCGCGTTGGAGCTTGCGCAGGTCGCGCGCGTAGGCCTCCGCGAGCGCCCACCCGGACGCCTCCACGGAGGCCCGGCTCGCGGTCATGCCCGGCCGTATCGCAAGAGCCTGTGGACCGTCTGCATGAGCGCCAGCGGACGGAAAGGCTTGGTCACCAGATCCGCGGCGCCGAGCTCGCGCGCCTTGGCGGAGGCCGATTCCGAAGTATCGGCCGTCAGGATGAGGATGGGTGGCGCGGAGTCGGGATAGGCGTCCTGAAGCTGGATCAACACCTCCCACCCGTCGGCTCCGTCGAGATCGAGATCGAGCAGCACGGCATCGGGACGATGGGCACGAAAGGCCGCGCTCGCCTCCTCGAGGTTTCCGGCTTCCTCGACGACTAGGTCGGGACTCGTGAAAGTCAGTCGCAGCACGGATCTCACCTCGCGCTGGTCATCGACGAGCAGCAATCGACGCTGCCGCGCCGGGACTCTCGGACCGGACAGCGCCTGAGGGCGCCAGGAATGGGTGACTACGGTCAATGAGACTCCTCCCGCGGACCGTTCTTCGGTCCGGGTCTATGGTGGCACTCCAGAATTACGAGGCGCCTTAACCCGTTCGGCCGCGACTCGGTGATTCTCCCCGCGGCCCTCGCACGAACCCGGCCCTAGCCGCCACTCGTGCCGGTTCGGTATCCTTGGGGTTCGACGCCGGCGCGGCCGGCCATCCCGCAGCCATCTTCCAGGAGAAACCGATGCGTACACGCTTTCTGTCTTCGAGTCTGCTGTTTTCGATGCTGTTGTCGCTGCTGTTGCTCGCCTGCGGTCCGGTGACCGCGGCGGATGCGCCGGCGAAGCCGCCGGCGACGGAAGAGGACAAGACCCTCTATGCCTTGGGTCTGATGCTGTCGCGCAACCTCCAGGCTTTCGAGCTCACCCCGGCCGAGCTCGCCTTCGTGATGCAGGGCATCGCCGACGGCGCCACGGGCAAGCCGACGGTGGTCAAGATGGAAGAGTACGCGCCGAAGGTGCAGGCTTTGGGCCAGGCGAAGTCCGAGAAGCGCGCCACCGCCGAGAAGGCCAAGGGGCAGGCGTTCCTCGCCGCCGAGGCCGCGAAGCCCGGCGTGACCAAGACCGAGTCGGGCATCCTCTACAGCGAGACCGCGGCCGGCACCGGCCCGTCGCCGGCGGCGACCGACAAGGTGAAGGTCCACTACCGCGGAACCCTCGTCGACGGCACCGAGTTCGACAGCTCGATCGCCCGCGGCCAACCGGCCGAGTTCCCGCTGAACGGCGTCATCAAGTGCTGGACCGAGGGTCTGCAGAAGATGAAGGTCGGCGGCAAGGCGAAGCTCGTCTGCCCCTCCGATCTCGCCTACGGCGACCGCGGCCGCCCGTCGATCCCCCCCGGCGCCACCCTCGTCTTCGAGGTGGAGCTGCTCGAGATCGTCAAGTAACGGCGCCCGCACGATGAGCGGACCGATGAAGACGCTGCGGAGCCACCTCTGCGGGCAGTGGTTCGAGGCCGATCGCGATTTCCAGACGCTGCTCAATCCGTCCACGGAAGAGCCGCTGGCGCGTGCCTCCTCGAGCGGAGCCGACTTCGCGGGCGCCCTCTCCTGGGCCCGCGAGCGCGGCGGTCCGGCCCTGCGGGCACTCACCTTCGCGGAGCGCGGCGAGATCCTCAAGCAGTTGGGGAAGCGCCTGCGCGAGCACCGCGAGGAGCTCCTGGCTCTCTCATCGGTGAACAACGGCAGCACCGCGTCCGACGGCGCCTTCGATCTCGACGGCGCCGGCGGTGCGCTCGCCTATTACGGCGGCCTCGGACTCACGCTCGGGGCGCGCCGAATTCTCGCCGACGGCGACGGCGGCGCGCTCGGCAAGAGCGAGAATTTCTGGTCGGCGCATGCGCTGGTCCCGCGATCCGGGATCGCCGTGCACATCAACGCCTTCAACTTCCCGGCATGGGGCTTCGCCGAGAAATTCGCCTGCTCGTTCCTCGCCGGCATGCCGACGATCACCAAGCCGGCAACGGCGACGGCGTTCGTCGCGCACCGGATCGTCGAGATCGCAGTCGAGTCGGGCCTGCTGCCGGAGGGCGCTCTGCAGTCGATCGTCGGCTCGACCGGCGATCTGCTCGACCGCCTCGGTCCGCAGGACGTCGTCGCCTTCACCGGCTCCGCCGCCACCGCGCTCGCGCTGCGTCAGAAGGCGGCGATCGCCGAGGCGGGCGTGCGCTTCAACGTCGAAGCCGACAGCCTGAACGCCGCGGTGCTCGCCCCGGACGTCCGACCCGGCTCACCCACCTTCGAGCGCTACGTTCAGGACGTCGCCCGTGAGATCACCCAGAAGGCCGGGCAGAAGTGCACCGCGGTGCGGCGGATCCTGGTGCCGAAGGAGTGCGCGGAGTCCGTCGTCGCAGCGCTGGTGGCGCGACTCGCCGCGGTGGTCACCGGCAACCCGGCCGACCCGCAGGTCACCATGGGCCCGCTCGCCCACGGCGGACAGCTGCGCGACGCGCTCGACGGCATCGCCGAGCTCCTCGCCACCGCCGAGCTCGTGCACGGCAGCGGCGGCCGCGCGACGGGGGTGGGCGCCCCGGCTGGCAAGGGATTCTTCGTCGCGCCGACGCTGCTGCAGAACCATCACCCGCTGGAGCTCACGCCGATCCACTACCGCGAGGTCTTCGCGCCGGTATCGACCGTCCTGCCCTACTCCGGAACCGCCAGCGAGGCGGCGGCGATCGTCGCGCTCGGCGGCGGATCGCTGGTCTCGTCGGTCTACACCGATGACGCCCTGTGGGCCGGCGACTATCTCGGCCAGGCGGGGGCCTTCCAGGGCCGGATCTACTTCGGCTCGGCGACCTCCGAGGGCTACGGCTCCGGCGCGGCGCTGCCGCAGTCGCTGCACGGCGGGCCGGGGAGAGCGGGCGGCGGCGAAGAGCTCGGCGGGATTGCCGGCCTGCGTCTCTACCAGCAACGCGTCGCCCTGCAGGGCACGCGAGCGCGGATCGACGGTCTGCTCGCCTGACGTTCAGGCGCCGCCGGGAGCCGTCTTGGCCGCGATCGCGGCGGCTCGCGCGGCGAGCGGCGCGGCTTCGTCCCGCCGGCCGAGCGCTTCGAGGTAGCCCGCGAGTCGCCCGAGCTCGGTGCCGACCTCCTCGCTCTCGGGCCCCTCGATCGCCTCCAGTCTCGCGGCCACTGCCCGCGACAGCTCGGCCGCTTCAGCAACACGACCCTGGGCTGCGATCTCGCGTGCCTGGTTGCCCTGCACCTGCCAGACGAATTTGTGAGCCTCGCCCAGCTGCTCGCGGAAGAGCCCGACGACGGAGCCCATCAGCCGTTCGGCCAGCGCGTGGTCGCCACGCCTGCCGGCTATGAGCGCCAGCCCGTTGTCGCACTTGCCGACCTCGAAGTGGCGCGGGTTGATCGCCGCGAAAAGAGCCCTCGCCTCGCGATAGTGGCGCTCGGACTCTTCGAGCCGGCCGCGGTTGAGCAGAAAGAGCGCATAGAGCTGCAGCGACTGGCCGGTGACGGCATGGTTCTCGCCGAGCTTGGCGCGGCGGATGGCGAGCGCGCGCCGGTAGAGCTCCTCCGCCTCCTCGTACTTGCCGCGTCGCATGTCGAGCAGCACCGCGAGATTGAGATAGCTCGCCGACGCGTTCGGGTGATCGGCGCCGAGAAGCTGCTCGATCACGGTCTGCGAGGCGCGGTAGGCCGCCTCCGCCTCGTCGACCCGCTCGAGGTCGTCGAGCACGACGGCGAGGTTGCGCTGATGGATCGCTGTCTGCAGGTTGCCGGGACCGAGGGCTTCAGCGTAGGTCTCCCAGACCTGGCGTTCGAGCCGCTCCGACTCGTCCGAACGCCCTTTCCAGAAGAGCACGTTCGAGTAGTCGCTGCGCACGCGCGCAAGCAACAGGCTGTTCGCCGGCTCGGTCGCCTCGAGGCTGGCGAGCGCCGCGGCGAGCTCTTCGAGCGCGGTATCGAGCTTTCCCTGATAGACGTGGACGACACCGAGGGTCGCGCGCGCCGCCGCGACCGCCGGATCGTCAGCCGGGAGCGCCGCCGCGCGGATCGCAAATGCTCTCTCCGCCAGCGCTGCGGCCGGCTCGAGCAGACCCATGCTGCGATCGATTCGCGCCACCGCTTCGAGCAGGTCGGCGCGAATGAGCGGCTCGCTCGCAAGCTCCGACTCCAGTCGCTTGCCGGCCTGCTCGAGGAGCTCGCGTGCCGGCACGTTGCCGCCCGACTGCTCGGGATCGGCGGCCTCGAAAAGGCCGATGAGAAACTCCTTCACCCGGTCGGCCCGCTGCGCATTGGCCGCGGCGACGGCGGCATTGGCTGTCGCGCGGCGGCCCTGCCAGAGCGCCGCCGAGAGACCCGCGACGAGCGAGGCGGCGACCAGTGCCGCGGCCAGCACGGCGACGCGGTGGCGGCGCGCGAACTTTCCCAGGCGGTAGAGCTGCGAGTCCGGCCGGGCGCGCACCGGACGGCCGTCGAGATAGCGCTTGAGATCGTCGGCGAAGGCGGCGATCGAACCGTAGCGCCGCGCGGGATCGCGGGCCAGGGCCTTGAGCGCGATGGTGTCGAGGTCGCCGGCGATCGCCTTGGCGCGGCGCGTCTCCCGGCGCTCGGCGACGACCCGGCTGGGCCGGGTGAGCGTTTCGCGTTCGAGGTCCTTCGCCAGACCCGCCATCGACGTCGTGGTCCGCGAATGCGGCAGGCGGCCGGCGAGCAACTCGTAGAACACGACGCCCAGGGAGTAGACGTCGGTCGCAGTGGTCGGCGGCTGTCCGAGAATTTGCTCGGGCGCCGCGTAGGCCGGTGTGAGCGCTCGATCTTCGAATCGGGTCGCTTCGAGATCCGCCCCTTCCGCGCCTTCGGCGGACGCGTCGGCAGGATCGGCAACCAGGATCTTGGCAATGCCGAAGTCGAGGAGCTTGACGCAGCCCGCGCTGTCGACCAGCAGGTTCGACGGTTTGAGATCGCGATGCACGACGAGATTGCGATGCGCCAGGTCGACCGCCTCCGCCACCGCCAGGATCAGGCGCAGCCGAGTCGACAGGTCGGCGCCGACGCGCGCGCACCAGGTGTGGATCGGTTCGCCCTCGACGAGCTCGAGCACGAGGTACGGCCGGCCGTCGGGCGCGACACCCCCGTCGAGGAGGCGGGCGATGTTCGGATGCTCCAGACGGGCGAGGATCTGGCGCTCGCGCAGGAAGCGACGCAGCATCGCCTCCGAGTCGAGACCGCGCTTGAGGAGCTTGAGCGCCACCCGCTTCTCGAAATGGCCGTCGGCGCGTTCGGCCTCCCAGACTTCGCCCATGCCGCCGCGACCGAGCAGCGACCGCAGGCGATAGGGTCCGATCCGGTCACCCGCCGCACCCACGGAGCCCGGACCGGCGGTGTCGAGCGCCGAGCTCACCAGCGAAGGGGCGAAGCCGCCGACGCCCTCCTCGAGATAGCGCTCGCCGGCGGCGGCATCGGCGGCGAGCAGCTCCCGCACCGCCTCGGCGAGCCCGGGGTCGGCCGCCGCGAGCCCGGCGAGCGCCGCGGCACGCTCCCCGGGAGCGAGCTCGGCGATCTCCTCGAAACGCGGGCGGGCAGCCGCAAAGCGGTGGGGATCAGGGCGCGCCATCGGCCCTAGTGGCGCTCTGCCTGCGGCAGCGACCGGCGCAGAAGATTCGGGTGATCGGCGAGGATCCAGGCGGCGGTCGCGAAGGCGGCGGTCGCCTGTGCCATGTCGGCCGGCACCAGCTTGTCGGCGGTGTCGTTGGCCGTATGGTGGAAGTCGAAATAGGTCGTGACGTCGTGCGCCAGGTCGAGCGTCGGAACACCCGCGGCGACCAGCGGCGAGATGTCGACACCGCCGGCGGCGCGCGTCACGGCATCGTGTGCGACGCCGAGGGGTGCCAGGGCCTGCGCCAGGGCCTGCGCCAGGGCGGCGTCCTCGGCGGCGAACGACGTACGCAGGCGAAAGACCCGGCCGCTGCCGAGGTCCGATTCGAGCGCCGCCTGGTGTTGCGACAGCGCGGCCGCGTGCCCGGCGGCGTAGGCCTTGCCGCCGGACATGCCGAACTCCTCGTTGGCGTAGAGGACGACGCGGAGGGTCCGCCGCGGACGCTCGCGCAGCCCGCCGATCAGACGCGCCGCCTCGATCGCATTGCCGATGCCGGCGGCGTCGTCGAGGGCTCCGGTGCCCAGGTCCCAGGAGTCGAGGTGTCCGGAGAGAACCACGATCTCCTCCGGTCGCTCGCGTCCAGAGAGCTCGCCGACGACGTTGGCCGACTCGACGTCCGGCAGCGTGCGGCAGCCGAGGTGCAGGCGAAAGCGCACCGGCCGGCCCGACAGTACCTCCTGCTCGAGCAGGTCCGCATCCGGTCCCGACAGCGCTGCCGCCGGGATCTGCGCTCCGCCTTCCTCGTAGTTCGTCGTACCGGTGTGCGGCAGCCGGTTCGAACCGGTGCCGACCGAGCGGATCAGGACCGCGATCGCGCCGAGCCTCGCCGCCGCCGCCGGGCCCTTGGACCGGATCGGCACGGTCTTGCCGTAGCCGGCCCCGTCGCGCGTCCGCTGCATGCGTTCGCCGAAGTAGACGATCTTGCCGCGCACCGCATCGGGGGCGCCGGCGACGAGCGCGGCGAGCGTCGCGAGATTCTCGGTGGAGACGACCTCGCCCTCGATTCCCGCCTCGACCGTCCCGATCGATCCGCCGAGCGCGGCGAGCGCCACGGTCTGCGGAAAGGGCGCGACGATCTCCCCGGAAGCCGTGCCGCGCTCCCAGTGGGGGACCATCACCGGCTCGGCGCGCACGTTCTCGAAGCCGAGCGCCTCGAGGGTGCGGAGTCCCCATTCGACGCCGCGCGCCAGCCCAGCGGAGCCGGCGAGCCGCGGGCCGGCCTCGGTGGCGAGCGACCGCGCGAGGTCGGCGGCGCCAGTGCCGGCGAGCGCCGCGCGCTGGAGAGCGACGACCTCGGGCGCGAGCGGCGGAGCGCCCGCGGCGCCGGCACCGCCCGGAGCGAGCGCTGCAAGCGCGAGGATAGGGGCGATCGCATGCCACTTCGGCGAGATTCTCTTCGGCTCCATCGCTCCCCCGGACTCCTCTCCTGCAGTCGCTCGGCGCCGGGATCCTAGCAATCGGCGCGAGCGGCGGCGACTCAAAGGGGAGAGGAAGGAAAGAGCTCGCGCAGCACCTTCTCGCGGTAGGCGAAGATCGTCCGCACGTCGCGCTCGACGAGGAGCTTCTGCACCAGCACGCCGCCGAGGACGGCGTAGCGCACCCGGTCGTGGACCGCCGTGCCGCCGTCCTTCTCGATGAAGGTGTGGGTGTGGTGCCAGAGCCGGTAGGGGCCGCGCAGCTGCTCGTCGACGAACGAGACCGGTGGCTCCCAGGCGGTGATTTCCGTCCGCCAGCGCAGAGGTATGTGATGCACGCGCAAGCGGTAGTCGATCAGGGCGCCGACGCGCATGGCGATCGGGCGCGGGGTCAGGATCTCGAAGCCCAGCCAGGGCGGCGTCAGGCGCTCGAGATTCGCGGCGTCGGCGAAGAACTCGAAGACCTCGGCGCGCGGCCGCGCGAGCCAGGTCTCGGAAGTGTGCTCGAAAATGCGCATCGTCGTCCTCCCGCTTACCCTACGCCGACTCCGGGCCGTTCGGCTTGATCGCGCCGCGGCGATAAACTCGCCACGTGCCGTCCGACAACGAGGTCGAGCGACCGGCCTTCGCCGCCGGCGCCGGGGAGACCGCGAGCCCTGCCCGCGCGCTGCCGGACCTCTTCGCCGAGGCGAGCGAGCTCGCTGGCGAGGCGCGCGAAGCCTGGCTCCAGGAGCTCGCTCGGGCGCAACCGCAGGTCGCGGCCGAGCTGCGCAGCCTCCTCGCCGCGGCGCAAGGCGGCGACAGCTGGATCGCCCGTCCGCTCGCCGCCCGCGAAGCGCTCGTCGAGGCCACGGGCGACGGACCTCCCGAGCGCGTCGGACCGTTCCGCCTCGAACGGGAGATCGGCCGCGGCGGCATGGGGCGGGTCTTTCTCGCCGTCGAAGAGCGCGAGGCCTTCAACCGCCGCGTGGCTCTCAAGCTCCTCGACACCGCCCAGCCCAGCGCCGAAGCGATCCGCCGATTCCGCGCCGAGGTGCGCCTGCTCGCCGCTCTCGAGCACCCCGGCATCGCGCGCTTTCTCGACGGCGGCCAGAGCGCCGACGGCACCTGGTACCTGGCGCTCGAATACGTCGAAGGGCAGGACCTGATCCGCTTCGCCGAGGACCGCCAGCTCGATATCCGGGAGCGCGTCCGGCTCTTCCTGCAGGTCCTCGCCGCCGTCGAGTACGCTCACCAGCGCCAGGTCGTGCATCGCGACCTCAAGCCCGGCAACATTCTGGTCGACGACGCGGGGCGGGCCCACCTGCTCGACTTCGGGATCTCGAAGCTCGTCGCCGAGCCGGACGACGCCGCCGGCCTCGCCGCAGACCCTGGCGCCTTCGCCCGCGACATGGGCGCGACACAGACCGAGCTGCGCCTGCTCACTCCCGCCTATGCCAGCCCCGAGCAGATCCGCGGCGGCCCGGTCGGCACGGCCTCCGATATCTACTCGCTCGGAGTCGTCTTCTACGAGCTCCTCGCCGGTGTTCACCCCTACGGCGGCGAACGCTCGAGCCGCCACGAGCTCGAGCTGGCGGCGCTCGCCGGCCACCCCGAGCCACCGTCCACCGCGGCGCGCCGCACCGGGACCGGGCCGGCGGGCTCGGCGAGCCCGGCGACCTCCGCGCCGCGCCGGCGCATCGCCCGCGACCTCGACGCCATCTGCCTGAAGGCGCTGCAGAAGGAGATCGGCGAGCGCTACTCGACCGTCGCGCAGCTCACCCTTGATCTGGAACGGTTCCTCGCCGGCGACGTGGTCGCGGCGAGGCGCGGCGGGATGCGCTATCGCGCCGGGCGCCTGTTGCTGCGCCATCGCGCCGCCCTGGCGAGCGTGGCCGCCCTCGCCGCCGCGGTCGGCGTCACGCTGGCGATCCAGCGCGCCGCAGGCCCGACACCGGTGTCGAACCCTCCCGCCACCGCGCAGCCGCAACCGCGGCCGTTTCCGTTCTCGACCTCGCAGCTGCCGGAGATCGAAGAGCTGCAATCTCGTTTCGACCGCGAGCCTGCCAACACCGAGGCCGGTGCCGCGCTCGCCATCTCGCTGCTGCGCGCCGATCGCGAGAGGGAGGCTGCGCTGATCGTCGCCCGCCTGCGGCAGATCCCTGGCGGCGACGGGGACCCCTTGGTCAACTATGCCGATGCCGTGCTCGCTTCCGAAAAGTCCGAGCCGCAGCGGGCTCTCGCGCTCTACAGCCGGGCGCTCGAGGAGGCGCTGGCGACCGGCCGCGGCGAGCTCGTCGGACAGATTCGCGCCTCGCGCGGGCGGATCCTCTCAACGCTCGGACGGCGCGCGGAGGGCGGCCGCGAGATGGAGCTGGCACGCGCCGATTTCGAAGCGGCGGGAGATCTGGCATCGCTCGCACGGGTGCTGAACGATCTCGCCATCGACGCCGCACAGGACAACGAGCTCGCCAAAGCCGAGAATCTCTTCGAACGCGCCCTGGCCGCTACCAAAGCGGCATCGCCGGAGAATACGGGCGCGACGCAGCTCGGCAACCTTGCCCTTCTCGCGAGGATGCAAGGTCACCTCGACGTGGCCGAACGGCGATCTCGCGAGGTCATCGCGATCTTCCGCGAGCTCAACCGCCCAAGCAAGGAGGCCCTGCAGCTCGATAGCCTGGCCCACACGCTCTGGCAATTCGGTCGGGCGGACGAGGCACGCGCGGCCAGTGCGCGCGCCGTCGAGCTGGCGCGGTCCAAGGGCGATGCCGACCCGCTCGCCCAGTACCTGTATCTCCAGGCGAGGATCGACGTCCTCTCCGGCTCGCCCGCAGGCGTCGAGTCGCACATTGCCGAGATCGATCGCCTGACCGCGAGCTCCGGCAAGGTCTTCGGCCTCGCCCTGGTGGACGATCTGCGCGGCCGCCTCCTGTTGCTCGCCGGCGCCGACGCCGGCGCCGCGGTGCGCCTTACGGAGTGCCTCCGAATGATCCGTGAGGCCGGCGCCGAGGAGAACCTCGCCGAGCTCGAGATCGCGCTCGCCGAAGGCAAGCTCGCGGCCGGCGACCTCGCCGGCGCGCGCGCCGCCGCATCGCGCGCCGCCGAGCCGCTGCGCGCGCGCGGCGAGCGCGTCGACCTGTTTCAGGCAGAAGCTCTTCTGGCACGGATCGAGGCGCTCGCCGGCGACACGGAAGCGGCGCAGGCGAAGCTCTCGAGCATCGCGGCCAAGGCGGAAAGGGCGCAGAACGTCGATCTGCGCACGGCCTACCTAGCCGCCCGGGCGGCCGTCGCACGCGCCTCCGGCCAGCCCGAGGAGGCCCGCGCCCCGCTCGCCGAGGCGCGCCGCCTCGCCGAGGCTTCCGGACGCCGCCCGCGCGCCGCGGAGCTCGATATCGAGCTTGCGGAGCTCGATATCGCAGCGGGCCGCCGTGCGGCAGGGATCGCCGCCTTGCGCGCAGTCGAAGCGCAGGCGACGGCCGCCGGCTGGCCTGCGATCGCCCGGCGTGCCCGTAGCATGCTCGACGCCGGCTGATAGACTGCCCTCTCCGGCACGCGGACGTTTCGCCTCCGGTTCCCCGAGACCTTCGAGATGACCACCATCGCGGCCGCGGCCGCCCGCCGCCGGACGTTCGCCATCATCAGTCATCCCGACGCCGGGAAGACGACCCTCACCGAAAAGCTCCTGCTTTACGGCGGCGCGATCCAGCTCGCCGGCGCGGTCAAGGCGCGCGGCGACGCCCGCCGCGCGCGCTCCGACTGGATGAAGGTGGAGCAGGAGCGCGGCATCTCGGTGACCGCTTCGGTGATGACTTTCGACTACGCCGGCTGCACCTTCAACCTGCTCGACACCCCCGGCCACCAGGACTTCTCGGAGGACACCTACCGCACGCTCACCGCGGTCGACTCGGCGGTCATGGTCATCGACGCCGCCAAGGGGATCGAGACCCAGACGCGGAAGCTCTTCGAGGTCTGCCGGCTGCGCAACGTCCCGATCATCACCTTCGTCAACAAGATGGACCGCGACGGCCGCGACCCGTTCGAGCTCATGGACGAGATCGAGCGCGACCTGCAGCTCCACGTGACGCCGGCCAACTGGCCGATCGGCATGGGCAAGGACTTCCACGGCTGCTACGACCTGCTGCAGGACGAGCTCGTGCTGTTCGACCGCGGCAAGGGGGCCCGGCTCACCGCCGGGCAGAAGTTCCATGGCCTCGAGGATCCCGAGCTCGACAAGCACCTGCCGCGCGGGATGGTCGAGAAGCTGCGCGAGGAGGCCCACCTCGCCTTCTCCCTTTCGCCGAAGTTCGAGGTCGAGACCTACCGCGAGGGGCACCTGACGCCGGTCTTCTTCGGTTCGGCGGTGCACAACTTCGGTGTTCTCGAGTTGCTGCAGGGCCTGGCGCGTTTCGCCCCCTCGCCCCGGCCGGCGCCGACCACGACGCGGCTGGTGCAGCCGACCGAAGAGAAGGTCTCCGCCTTCGTGTTCAAGATCCAGGCGAACATGGACCCCAAACACCGCGATCGCATCGCCTTCGTGCGCCTGTGCTCGGGGCGCTTCGAGCGCGGCATGCGTCTCGCGCACGTGCGCTCCGGCAAGCAGATCACGGTGCACTCGCCGGTCATGTTCCTGGCGCGCGACCGCGAGATCGCCGAGGAGGCCTTCCCCGGCGACATCCTCGGCATCCCCAACCACGGCGTGCTGCGCATCGGCGACACGCTGACCGAAGGCGAGCCGCTCCGTTTCGTCGGCATTCCGTCGTTCGCGCCCGAGCTGCTGCAGAAGGTGCGCGCGACCGATCCGCTGAAGGCGAAGCATCTCGGCAAAGCCCTCACGCATCTCGCGGAAGAGGGCGCGGCGCAGGTCTTCCGCACCCGCCTGGGCGGCGACTGGATCGTCGGCGTGGCCGGTTCGCTGCAGTTCGACGTCCTCGCCGACCGCATCCGCACCGAGTACGACCTGCCGATCGCTTTCCAGCCGACGTCGCTGTTCACCGCCCGCTGGCTCGAAGCGGACGACGACAAGGAGCTCAAGAAGTTCCTCGACTCCCAGGAGCCAGCGGTCGCCGACGACGTCCACGGCCTGCCGGTCTTCCTCGCCGCCAACGCCTACCGCCTCAAAGTGGCCCAGGAAGACTGGCCAAAGATCCGCTTCCTCAAGACCCGCGAACAAGTGGTCTAGGGGCTTCCGGTCCCTTTCGGGCTGCTCGTCTGCCGGGCGGCGGATCGAGCCACCGGCGAGCGTGGCAGCAAAGGAAGTCCGACGCGGGGCGCGTAGAATCGCCCCGGACATGGACGAGCGTCGACCGGAGACCGCGGATGTCACCGGGCTGCTGCAGGCCTGGCGGGCGGGCGAGGCCCAGGCGGGCGACCGGCTGCTCGAGCGGATCTACCATGAGCTCAAACGCATCGCCGCCTCGCAGTTGCGGCGGGAGCGGTCCGACCACACCCTGCAGACGACGGCCCTGGTCCATGAGGCGTTTCTCCGCCTGGTCGACCAGCGCGGCATCGACTGGCGCGACCGCGCCCACTTCTTCGGGCTCGCTGCGGGGATGATGCGCCGCGTGCTGGTCGATCATTTCCGCGCCCGCCAGGCTCTGAAGCGCACCGCCCCCGACGAGCCGCCGCCCGAACCCGGATTCGACGACTCGCGGGAGCTCGAGATCCTGGACCTCGACCGTGCGCTCACCGCGCTCGCCGAAAGCCATCCGCGCCAGGCCCGCGTCGTCGAGATGCGCTATTTCGCCGATCTCGAAGTCGAAGAGGTGGCGCTCTGCCTCGACATTTCGACGCCGACGGTCAAACGCGACTGGCAGTTTGCCCGCGCCTGGTTGAACGCCGAGCTGCACGACCGGCGGACGCGGACGCGCGCGACGCCGCCCTGACCGCCACGCGCGCTCCTCAGCGCGGCGCCACCGCGGCGAGCCGTTCGATCAGGTATCCGGTCATCCCGAGCGCCAGTTCGTGCTCGCCGAAGAAAACCTTGCCGGCACGCTCCTGGCGCAGGAGCTCGGCCTCTTCCTCGCTGTGCGTGCGCACGACCGTGTCGATGGACGGATTCAGAATGCGCGCGATCTCGAGCATCTTGCGCGCCGCGAAGGCGTCCGGCGAGGCGATCACCAGCAGGCGCGCCCGCATCACGTGGGTCTGCGCCATGACGACCGGATCCGACGCGTCGCCCGAGACGGCGTGCACCCCGCGGGCGCGCAACTCCTCGACGATCTCCCGGTTGCGATCGGCGACGACGAGGTGGGCGCCGTGCGCGGCCAGCGCCTCGCCCAGGCGGCGGCCGACGCGGCCGTAGCCCACCAGGACCACGTGGCCGGTGAGCTCGCGCTCGCCGACCGAAGACGGCAGCGCGGCGAGCGGATCGACCGGCCTTTCGAGCGCGTTGGCGAGGGCCGACCTCCGCCGCACCCAGCGCTGCGCCGGCTCGACGATCGCGAAGACCAGGTGATTGACGGCGATCGACACCAGCGCCCCGGCGAGGATCAGCGACTGCCCCTCCGCAGGCAACATGCCCAGCCCTACTCCCATGCCGGCGAGAATGAAGGAGAACTCACCGATCTGCGCGCCGCTCGCCGCGATCGTCAGCGCAGTATTCAAGGGATAGCGGAAGGCCAGGACCAGCGCCAGGGCGATGAGAAACTTCCCGAAGATGATGATCGCGACCACGACTCCGACACGCAACGGCTCGCGCAGCAGGATCGCCGGATCGATCAGCATGCCGACGGCGACGAAGAAGAGTACCGAGAAGGCGTCGCGGAACGGCAGCGACTCTTCGGCAGCGCGATGGGCGAGCGCCGACTCACGCAGCATCATGCCGGCGAAGAACGCCCCGAGGGCGAACGAGACGCCGAAGATCGCCGACGAGGCGTAGGCGATGCCGACCGCCGCCGCGATCACGCAGAGAGTGAACAGCTCGCGCGAACCGGTCTTCGCCACCTGCCACAGAAGCCACGGAAAGAGCCGGCGCCCTCCAACCAGCATCACCACGACGAAGATGGCCAGCTGAAAGAGCGTCATCAGCAGCTGAACGCCGAGGCTGTCGGCGCCGAACAGCGGCGCGGCGGGAGCCGGTTCGGCAGCCACCTGGGAGGCGCCTCCCGGCAGGCCCCCGAGCGCCGGCAGCAGCACCAGAACGAGCACCATGATCAGGTCCTCGACCAGCAGCCAGCCGATGGCGATCTTGCCGTTCAGCGAGTCGACCAGCCCGCGGTCCTCGAGTGCCCGCAGCAGCACGACCGTGCTCGCCACCGAGAGGGCCAGGCCGAAGACCACACCCGCGCCGGTCGTCCAGCCCCAGAACCGGGCGGCGGCCATCCCCAGGAGCGTCGCCAGGACGATCTTCCCGATCGCCCCCGGCAGGGCGATGCCCCGGACCTCCTTGAGATCGTCGAGCGAGAAGTGGAGTCCGACGCCGAACATGAGCAGCATGACCCCGATCTCGGAGAGCTGCTGAGCGAGCCCGACGTCCGCCACGAAACCGGGAGTGGCGGGGCCGATCAGGACGCCGGCGACCAGATAGCCGACGATCGGCGGCAGTTTCAGGCGCAGCGCGAGGAACCCCAGGAGAAGGGCGGCCCCCAGCGCCACGGCGATCGTCGAGACCAGCGTCAGTTCGGAGTGCACCGCGATATCCTCTCATTGGCAGCAACCGGCTCGAGATCTCTCCGGGAACGGAACATTTCCGGTTCCCACGCGTAGAACCTTCAAGCAGTCGATTCCCAGAGGAGCAGTGCAATGACTCGGACGAAGAAGATCCTCGTGATCGGGATTCCGGTCCTGATCGCGATCGGTGTGGCAGCGAAGATGCTGGGCGGAGCGGACCAGAAGCTCCCGGTCGTGACGGTGCAGAAGGCCGAGCGCACGGACCTTCGCAGCCTGGTCACCGCCACCGGCAAGACGGAGGCGCAGCGCAAGGTCGACCTGTCGGCCAACGTCATGGGGCAGATCGTGAACCTCGCGGTGCGCGAAGGCGACCTGGTCAAGAAGGGCGACTTCTTGCTCCAGATCGACTTGACGCAGCGCCGGGCCACCGCCGTCGGCGCCGAGGAGTCGCTCAAGGCCCTGTTCTTCGACCGCGATGCCGCCCGCGCCCAGGCCGAGGAGGCCAAGAAGAGCTTCGAACGCGCCGAGCGCTCGTTCAAGGACGAGATCGTCCCGCAGGCCGATGTCGACCGGGCCCGCGCCTCCTACGAAGCCGCCGAAGCCAACTGGAAGGCGGTCGAGCGCCGCATCGAGCAGTCGCGCGCCAACCTCGCCGGCGCCCGCGACGAGCTGTCCAAGACCAAGATGCTGTCGCCGATCGACGGCGTGATCACCGCCCTGCCGGTCGAGGAGGGCGAGGTCGCGGTCATCGGCACGATGAACAACGCCGGCACCAAGCTGATGACGATCTCCGACATGAGCACTGTCGAGGCGGTCATGGAGGTCGACGAGACCGACATTCCGTCCGTCAAGGTCGGCCAGAGCGCCGAGGTGCGCATCGACGCCTTCGGTGAGCGCAAGTTCCAGGGCATCGTCACCGAGGTCGGCTCGAGCCCCATCTCCTCGCTCGGCGGCTCGACCGACGCCGCGGTCAACTTCGAGGTCCGGATTCAGTTGAAGGACCTGCCGACGACCATGCGCCCCGGCTTCTCCTGCTCGGCGGACATCCTCACCGGGACGGCCACCGGCGTGCTCGCGGTGCCCATCCAGGCCCTGGTGGTCCGTGAGAAGGAGGCCGAAGGCGAGGCGAAGCCGCTCGAAGAAGAGGGCGTCTACATCCTCAAGACCGAGGGCAAGAAGAAGACCGCCGCCTTCGCCGCCGTCACGGCGGGCATGACCGGCGAGACCCAGGTCGAAATCCAGAGCGGGCTCTCCGACGGCGACGAAGTGATCACCGGCCCGTTCAAGGCGCTGCGCGAGATCAAGGACGGCGACCGCGTGCGTCTCGAGGAGCCCAAGAAGGACGGCAAGTCGGACAAGAAGCCGGACTGAGAGGCGGCTACCGCCCTCGGCCGAGCCCCCGCGCCATGGAAACTCTCAGAATCGCCGTCGTCGCCCTGCGCACCAACAAGCTGCGCAGCTTCCTGACACTCCTCGGCGTGATCATCGGTGTCATGACCGTGATCGCGGTGGTGTCGATCGTCTCGGGCCTCAACGAGTTCGTCACCGAGCAGCTGTTCTCGCTCTCGCCCGACGTCTTCGTCGTCACCCAGTTCGGCATCATCACCAGCCGCGAGGAGTTTCTCGAGGCTCTGAAACGCAAGCGCATCAGCATCGACGATGCCCGCGCGGTCGAACGGCTCTGCTCGGCCTGCGGCGACGTCGGCGTTTCGGCGCGTTCCAACCAGACCGTCAAACGCGAGGGCGAGAAGCTCGAAGAGGTGCAGATCAACGGCACGACCTCCAACATGGCGGTGCTGTCGAATCTCGACCTCGAAACCGGCCGCTTCTTCGTCGATTCCGAGGTCGACCATGCGGCGCAGATGGCGGTCATCGGCTCCGACGTCCGCGACGAGCTTTTCGGTCAGCTCGACCCGGTCGGCCGACTGGTGTGGATCGAGGGCAGTCCGTTCAAGGTCATCGGCCTGCTGAGAAAGCAGGGCGCCGTCCTCGGGCGCAATCAGGACAAGCAGGTCTTCGTGCCGCTCGGCACCTTCCGCAAGCAGTTCGGAACGCGCCGGAGTCTGACGCTCTTCGTTCGTCCGTCCGACGGAATGGCCGCGCTCGAGAAGACCCAGGACGAGGTGCGCGGCATCATGCGCGCGCGTCGCCACACCGCTTTCGGCGCCAAGGATCCGTTCGGCCTGATCTCCGCCGGAGCCGTCGAAGCGGTCTGGCGGCAGATCTCCGCCGGCGCCTTCGCCCTGGTGATCTTCATCTCCGGCATCTCGCTCGTCGTCGGCGGCATCGTGATTGCCAACATCATGCTGGTGTCGGTCATCGAGCGGACCCGGGAGATCGGCATCCGGCGCGCGCTCGGTGCGCGCAAGAAGGACATCCGCCGTCAGTTTCTCGCCGAGGCGGTGATGCTCTCGCTCGGCGGCGGCCTGGCGGGCGTCGCGCTGGGCATGCTCATCTCCTTCGTTCTCTCGCACGCCTTCCCGCTGCCCACCAGGGTGACCCCCGCGCTGGTCGTCGTCGGCCTCCTGCTGTCGGTCGTCACCGGCTTCTTCGCCGGCTACTTCCCGGCCCGGAAGGCGGCCAACCTCACGCCGATCGAGGCGCTGCGCTATGAGTAAGGCCTTCTTCGCCGCCCTGCGGCGCGGCTTCTTCGAGAACGTCCGCTTCGCCAAGACGGCGATCTTCGCCCACAAGCTGCGCGCCGCCCTCACCGTGCTCGGCATCGTCATCGGCGTCTCGACGGTGATCGCGATGGTCTCGCTGATCGCCGGCTTCAACAACAGCGTCACGGCGAGCTTCGAGTCGTTCGGCGCCACCCTGGTGCAGTTCCAGCGCTTCGACCCGCAGTTCGGTCCCGGCGGCGGCGGGCGCGACCCGGAGATGCGCCAGCGCAAGGTGCTGACCTACGAAGACGCGCTCGCCCTCAAGGCGCTCTGCCCCTCCCTGCGATCGGTGTCGCCGGAGCGCTACTGGTTCCCAGGAAACGGCAACGGCGCGGCGCCGACCGTGAACTTCGGCGGAGAAGAGGCGACTCCCGACACCATCGTCGGCGTCATCGACGACTACCTCGACGCCAACTCGAAGCAGACCGGCGAGGGCCGGTTCATCAACGACACCGACGTGCGGCGCAGCGCCAACGTGATCGTCATCGGTTTCGACATCGCCGACGCCCTCTTCCCGTTCGTCGACCCGATCGGCAAGTGGGTGATGTTCGGCGGCCGTCGCTACGAAGTCGTCGGCGTGATGGAGGCGCAGGGCTCGACGATGTTCGAGTCCACCGACGCCCATGTCTTCCTGCCGATCACGACCTTCGACCAGGCCTTCCCCTGGGTCAAGGACGAGTTCGGGGTCAACATCGCCACCGTGCCGAAGAATCCCCAGCTGGTGCAGCAGGCGATCGAAGAGGGCACCAACGTCCTGCGCCTGCGCCGCGGCGTGCCGTTCAACAAGCCGAACGACTTCGGCATCATGACTCCCGACAAGCTGATCGGGAACTTCCAGGCGGTCACCGGCGGCGTGGCCCTCACGATGCTGCTCATCGCCTCGATCTCGCTCCTGGTTGGCGGCGTCGGCGTAATGAACATCATGCTGGTTTCGGTCACCGAGCGCACCCGGGAGATCGGGCTGCGCAAGGCTCTGGGGGCGGTACGCCAGGACATCCTCACCCAGTTCCTGATCGAGGCGGTGACCCTCTCGGCGGTCGGCGGGGTCATCGGCGTCGCGCTCGGCCTCGGCATCGCCCTGCTGGTACGCACGCTGTCGCCGCTTGCCGCCGCCGCGCCGTTCTGGTCGATCGCTGTCGGCCTGGGCGTTTCGATGACCGTCGGCCTGGTCTTCGGGATCTTCCCCGCCTACCGCGCGGCGAAGCTCGACCCGATCGACGCCCTGCGCTACGAGTAGCGCCCTCCGGGGAGGCTGGCCGAACCTCCCCGCCCCGTTGTAGAGTCGTCGGCTAGTTCCATGAACTCGAATTCTCCATCGCCGAGGTTCGGCCTGAGCGTCGCGCTCGGCGCGCTGCTCGTGTCCGTGGGCGGCCCCGCCGGAGCCGCTTCGGCCGCGCCGGCCGATTTCGGCGCCGCCGGCGAGTCGAGGCTCGAGCTCATTCCAGCCGCCCGGGCTTCGGCACTGCCGCCCGAGCTGCGCGCTGCCGTCGACGTGCCGTCGGTCGCCGAATCCCTCGGCCTTGCGGAAGCCGCCGGGAGCCACAGGGTCCAGTTGCGCTGGGTCGTGCGCGAGCACGGCGCGCTCTCCGGCTATCGCGTCACCCTGGTGGCCGCCGACGGCCTGCCGGGCAGCCTCGCAGCGCGCTGGTTCGTCGAGCCCGCCGCCGGCGTGCCGGTCGGCGATGGCCTGACCGAGTACTCCACGGAGCTCTTGCTGGCCTTGGACGAAGCGGCGCCGATCGCGGCCTCGGTCGAGGCGGTCGATCCTGCCGGAAATGCGACCCTGCTCGGCGTACGCCGGTCGGTTGTCGAAGCGAACCCGGCGCCGCTCCAGGCGCGCTCCGCCGCCGGCGATTCGCTCACCGCGAATCCAACCGCCCTGCAGGCGGGCCGCTTCGCCCCGACAGCCCGCGCCGCGGCGGCCTCCCCGGTCTGCTATCCGATGCTCGCAGCGGCCCGCCTCGCGGCGCCGCCAGCGACCCTCCCTTCGCACCTCGACTCCGGCGGCGCCATCTCGCCGCGCGGCCCTCCGGAGGAGACGTCCACGACCTGATCTGTGACGTCCCCGTCGTGCGCCGCGTCGACCCACGACCGTTCGAAACTCGAATCGAAACTCGAAGCTGAAACACTCAGGAGCCTGATTCTCATGAAGACCCGCAATCTGCTGCTCGCTGTCCTCGCCCTCGCCGTCGTCGCCTTCGGCGCCACCCAGCTCTTCGCCGCCGTCACCGAGTCGAGCACCAACGTTCCGCTCGCCATTCCGGACGACGGCAACATCAACAGCACCCTCAACTTCAGCGTCAATGGCACGATCTCCGATGCCAACCTGACGGTCACCATCACCCATACCTGGGACAGCGACATCGCCCTGACGCTCGCCAGCCCCTCGATTGCAGTGCAGGCGCTGTGGTCGAATTGTGGCGGCAGCGGTGACAACATGACCAACACGGTCATCGACAATGACGCTGCGGGCCTTGCCAACTGCGCCTTCGCTGGAGCCCCGTTCTCGGGCTCGTTCCAGCCGACCGCTGGTCCGGTGGCGGCCCCCCCGGCAGGCTCCATGAACGCGTTCGACGGCTCCGCCTCCGGCGGCGTCTGGACCCTCAACGTGGCGGACGACTCGTCGATCTGCACCGGCACGCTCAACGCCTGGTCGCTCACCCTCGACGGCGCGCCGCCGTTGCCGGTCGAGCTGATGAGCTTCGACGTCAACTGAGCCCGAGCGCGCTTCCCAGCGCGTGCAGGGATCGCTGCAACCCACGCCTCCGGCATTCGTGCCGGAGGCGCTTTCTGCCCACACAGCACTTCGGCGGAGACTCTCCAGACCTGAGCTGCGGAGATCCCTTCGTGGGCCGCGTCGGCCCACGACAGCTTTCGAGACGTCCAGACTCGTGTCGGAGGTTGTCCTTTCATGAAGAGCCGCAACCTGCTTCTCTCCGTGGTCGCTCCCGCCGTCTTCGCCTTCGGCGCCGCCCAGCTTCATGCCGCCGTCACCGAGACGAGCACGAACGTGCCGCTCGCCGTTCCGGACAACGGCAACGTCAACAGCACCCTGTTCTTCAGCGTCAACGGCACGATCACCGACGCCAATCTGACGGTCGACATCACCCACTCGTGGAACGACGACCTCGAGCTCCGACTCTCCAGCCCGAGTATCGCGGCGCAGGTTCTCTGGCAAGACTGCGGAGGCAGCGGCGACAACCTTCAGGCGGCCATCGACGATGACGCCGCCGCGCTCAGCACCTGCCCAACCACCGGCCCCATCACCGGAACGCTGCTGCCGACCGACGGCACCGCCGTGACTCCGGCTGCGACCTCGGGCACCCTGAACGCCTTCGACGGATCCATCTCGGGTGGAGTCTGGACGCTCAGCGTGGCCGACGACTCCTTGATCTGCACCGGCGTGCTCAACGCCTGGTCGCTCACCCTCGACGGCCCTGGGCCGCTGCCGGTCGAGTTGATGAGCTTCGAAGTCCATTGAGCCGCGAGCGCCTCCTGGCGCATCCAGGGATCGCTGCAGCCCAAGCCTCCGGCATCCGTTCTGCAGGCTTCATCACCGTTCGGCTCCTCAGTCTCGGCCTGCTCGTCCTGGGAACCGCCTGCGCTCCTGCGACCCGGTCGCAAAGCGAGCCGCGGAACGTCCTGCTGATCTCCGTCGACACCCTGCGCGCCGATCATCTCGGCTGTTATGGAGCCCAGGCGGTCGAGACTCCCGCCATCGATCGGCTCGCCGCCGACGGGGTCCGCTTTGAACACGCCTTTTCCCCCGTCCCACTGACCTTGCCGGCCCACTGGACGATCCACACCGGCATCGAACCCTGGCGGCATGGAGTCCTCGACAACGGCATGGTGCTGCGTGAGAGCCCAGCGACGACGCTCGCAGAGCGGTTTTCGGAGGCGGGCTACGACACTGCGGCCTTCGTCGCCGCGTTCGTTCTCAATCGAGCCTTCGGCCTCGACCGCGGCTTCCGCCACTACGACGACGGTCCTGGGTCCGACGCGGAGCTCGATCAGCTCTTTCACTCGACCGCGCCAGCGGACGAGCGCGTCGGCCGCGCGCTCCAATGGCTGCGCCGACCGCGAACTCAGCCGTTCTTTCTCTGGCTGCATCTCTACGACCCGCACTCGCCCTACGAGCCGCCGAGTGCCTTTCGCAAACTGTACGCAGACCGCCCCTACGACGGCGAGATCGCCTTCGTCGACATGCAATTGGGTCGTCTTCTGACGGCTCTCGAGAGCTCCCAGGAAGGCGCCAGGACGCTGATCGTGCTGCTTTCCGATCACGGAGAGAGCCTGGGCGAGCACGGCGAACTGACCCACGGGATGCTCCTCTACGACGCCACCTTGCAGATTCCGCTCATCTTCCGGCTACCGTCCCAACTGCCTGCGGGCGCCGCACGGTCGGACGAGGTGACTCTCGCGGACGTTGCGCCGACGGTGCTCGCACTCGCCGGCCTGCCACCCGGCGAGCCCGCGGACGGAGTCGATCTCTTCGGTCCCGCAGCGGTGCCCGCAAGGAAGCTCGGAGCGGTCTCCGAGATGCCGCGACGTCGCCTGGGCTGGGCGGCCCTCGCGGCTGTTCGCGAGGGCGCCTGGAAGTTCATCCTCGCGCCGCGCGCCGAGCTCTTCCGCATCGCCGACGACCCTCGCGAGACGCTCGATCGACTGGAACGAGACCGCGCGGCGGCCGCGCCGCTCGAGCGTGAGGCGCGCCGGATCGCGGCCCTGACGAGAAAGCAGTCCGAGACGCTGGCTGCCACCGAAGCCGGCGCCGAAGAGCAGGCGCGCATCGCGGCCCTCGGCTACATCAGCGGACCGGTCTCCGCGGAGACCCGCGGCGCCAATCCGCGCGACGCAATCGGCTTCCTCTCTGGGCTCGACCGCGCCAATCAACTTCTCGCCGCGCACCGTCTCGACGAAGCGAACGCCGCCTTCCAGACCTACACGACCGGCGAAAGGCCACCGATTGCTGCGTTCGAGGGCTTGGGGCGGATCGCGCGCCTGCAGGGCCGGAGCGGAGACGCAGAACGGCACTTTGCCCGCCTCCTCGAGCTCGACCCGAGCTCGTTGACGGCTCTCGCCCAACTCGTCGTGCTGGCGCGCGAGCGCGGCGATCTCGGTTCAGCGCTCGAGCGCTCGCAGAGACTCGCCCGAATGGCACCGCACTCGGCCAGCGCGAGCCGCCTGCTCGCCGAAGTCCTGGTTCAAAACGGCAAGCGGG
>JBPOHI010000123.1:0-2997 GCA_052035735.1 Acidobacteriota bacterium | reverse complement strand
TCAACTGTCGAGGTGCGTGTCGATGTACTGGGCGAACTCGCGGAAGTCGTCGAGGCGGGTGGTGAGCAGCTCTTCGACGATGCGGAGATCGACGTCGAGGTAGCCGTGGACGAGGACGTTGCGAAAGCCGGCGATGGCGCGGAAGCGCGCGGCGAAGCCGGGCGGCAGGATGCCGAGCTCGGCGAGACGGTCGATGGCCGAGGCATAGTCGGGCACGTCGCGCCCGGCGGTCGCGGCGAGGTGCGTCGCGGCGTCGAGTGCGTTCTGCGCGCAGAGCTGCAGACCGCGTTCGACGATCCAGAGCTTCTCGCGGTCGGCGGCGAGCTCGCTGGCGGACAGCCCGCGGTGGCGACCGAGCGTCGCGAGCGCGGCGTCGAGCGCCAGGAGGTGGCGCCGCACGACGGCGCGATCGATGCCCCCAGGGCTCATCGACCGAACTCCCCCGCGGCGATCCGGCGGTGATGCGCGGCGTCGATCTTCGCGAGTTGCGGCAGGTAGTCGCAATAGCGCGAGAGCGCCTGGCCGGCGCGGCGGGTCGTCGCTTCGAGGTCGCGGGCGAGGATGCGGATGCCATCGCGCAGCACGCGGTGGTAGAGGAGCGGCGAGGCCGAGTTGAGCGCCACGACATCGACGGCGTTCGTGCCCAGGGCGGCTCCGAGCTCGGCGGCGAGCTCGGCGGCGAGCTCGGCGACGATCTCGGCAGTGCGCGCCCGCGGCGCGGCGCCGCCCTGCACCGGAAGAAAGTCCGCCGAAGCGAGGCGCTCGGGATCGACAATCTCGGGATCCAGGTAGACCGCCACGTCGATGTCGCTGTGCGGGCGGCTCTCGCCGCGTGCCGTCGAACCGAAGAGATAGGCCTCGAGCACCTCCGGCCGGCCAGCGAGCGCCGCCTCGAGCCGGGCGAGCAGGGTTTCGCGGTCGGCGGGGGACATGCGCGCATTGTACGACCGGACCGGGGCGGGGGCAGCATCGAGAGATCCCGGCGAAGCGAAGGGCCTCCAGCACGGCGGACCTCGAGCCAGCGAAAGGTGCCGCGCGCGGGCCCGGCCCCTTGGGAGTGGCGAAGGGACGGATGGCGGCTTGCGGTGAGGGCGCGACGAGTTCAGAAGAGTCCAGAGACAGCGGCGCTCGGGCAGGCGATAGGCTTGGATCGTGGAAACCGTCGACAGAAAGCAGGCCCTGGGGCGCGGGCGGTGACCTCAGGGCCGGACATCGGTGCCCGGACGGGGCGTAACGATCCCTGTCCGTGCGGCAGCGGACGCAAGTACAAGCGCTGCTGCTTCGCCGCGGACCGCGAGAAGGGCGCGGCCGCGGCGGGGGCCGAGGCTCCGGGCGGTCGCGCGGCCGCACACACACGGGACGAGGCGCTGGTCCTCGAACTGGTGAAGTACGGCGCGCGGCGCTTCGGTGCTGAGGCCGGCCGCTTCGCCCAGGTGTTCGCCGACGCGGAGGCCTCGATCCAGCTCGCCATGCCCTGGTCCGTCTACGGGTTCCTGGTGCGGGGGCGGCCGATCGTCGACTGGTTTCTCGACGAACGCGGCGATCGCCTGCCGGCAACCGACCGCGCCTGGTTCGAGGCGCAGCAGGCCTCCTGGCTTTCCGTCTGGGAGGTCGCCGGCGTCGAGCCCGGCGCCGCGCTCGAGCTGGTCGACCTGCTCTCGGGGGAACGCCGCCGGGTGCACGAGACCTCCGCTTCGCGGATCCTCGTGGCGCGCGATGCGATCCTCGGCCGGGTCGTCGACGATGTCGCGGTTGCGGTGCTCTGCGGCGTCCACGAGCGCCCTCTGCCGCCGGCCGAAGCGGACGAGGTCGTGCGGCGAGCGCGGCACCGTCTGCGGCGTCGCGGCAAGGTGCCGCTAGCGAAGCTCCGGTCCGGGCTCGTCGGGCGCGATCTGATCGAGCTCTGGGAGGAGGCCGTCGCGGAGCTCGACCGGCGAGAGCGCATTCCGCCGAACCTCAACAACACCGACGGCGAGCCGTTTCTGCTGACGACCGATCAGTTCGCCATCGCGCCGGGGGTGCAGGCCGAGGTCGAGAATCTCCTCGCTCTCCTTCCGGGTGTCGAGCGCAGCGAGACAGATGGGGACTCGCCGGAGTTCACCTTCACCCGGCCGGGCAACCGGCTGCACGCGAGTTGGGAGAACACGATCCTCGGCCGGGCCTGGATCGCGCGCCGAGTGCTCCACGTCGAGTCGAACTCGCGCGCCCGCGCGGACCGGTTGCGCGCTTTCGTCGAAGGCGCCTGCGGCGAGCGGCTTCGCCACCGCGGGCGTCGGCACGTCGACCCGCTTTCGGAGAAGGTCGCGTCCGAGCACTCCGGTCGCGTCGAGCCGGAGCCCCCCGCCGAGCTGGCGCCGCTCCTGCTCGACTTCAAGCGGCGCCACTACGCGGATTGGGTCGACCAGCCGCTGCCCGCGCTCGCGGGGAAGACGCCACGCCAGGCGGTACGGACCCCGGCGGGGCGCAGGAAGGTCGACCTCCTGCTCCGGGAGATGGAAAACCACGAGCAGCGTTCCGGCGACTCCGCCCCCTTCGACTTCTCTGCGCTGCGCCGCGACCTCGCGCTCGGGGAGTGAGCGGCGGGAGAATTGGGGAAGTCCCCAGTTCTTCATCCTGGGAGAGCCCCGAGTGCGAGAGCTACGAGACCGAGCGCGACAAAGCGCGGTGCGCAGTGGCCTAGCGCGGCTGGAGACCGTGCGGTCTTCCTTGGGCTTCGGCGGAACCGGATAAGATCCGTGCGGTGCTACCGGCTCTCGCGAGCCTCGGGGGCGCGGGAAGGGGGTAAGGAGGAGAGATGAGCGAGCTGCATCGCATCACGGTCGATTCGGGGCAGTGCGGTGGGCGGCCCTGCATCCGTGGGCTGCGCCTCCGCGTGAAAGACATCCTCGATCTCCTGGCAGCCGGGGCCAGTCGAGACGAGATCCTGGCCGACTACCCGTTCCTCGAGTCCGAGGACATCACCGCCGCGCTCGAGTTTGCCGCCCGTCAGAGTGACCA
>JBPOHI010000121.1:0-79481 GCA_052035735.1 Acidobacteriota bacterium | reverse complement strand
CCTCTTTTTGTCCCGCGGGCCGGGGGGACGACGTTAGGCTCTGGTGAGGAGATCGACCATGAGCCAGATGCAAAGAGGAGCCCGTTGGCTGTTCGCTTTGAGTCTCTTCGCCGGGATGGCCTGCGGCAGAGGGGAGCCCGGCCCGGCGACGCAGGGCGCGGCGGTCGCGGCGAAGCCGGTGACGGCCGCGCCGCCGCCGTACACCTATCCCGCTCCGGTCTCGGGGCACTACAAGGAGAGCAATACCGGCGACTTCGACCTCGTCGACGGTCTCGCCTGGGGACCGACCCGCGGCGGCGAGACCGCGGTCTACGTCACCGACAAGCCGATCGCGTCGCCCGTCCTCGGCGAGGCCTGTCCGATGGCCGAGGCGCGCGCCCTCTCCGTGCTGCGCAACGCCCGTTGGAATGCGGTGAACCTCGACGCCGCCGGCAAGTCGCGTTACTACAGCGCCGGCACGCAGTACGACGGCACCAGCCGCTCGGAGGATGTCGGCGGGCACGAATGGAAGTTCTCCCGCGGCGGCGAGACTCCGGGGAGGATCGCCGGCAAGGTGACCAACAAGTACTACGGCAGCTTCACGTTCGACCTGCCGGTGCGCAAGCCGGCGGTAGCCGAAGTCAGCGAGATCGAGCGCATGGACGGCGGACTGTCGAAGCCCGACATGCCGACGCCGGACGCCGCCGCGGTCAGCGCCACGTTCGCCCGGATTCGCGCCGCGGCGCTGGCGAAGGATCTTCAGGCGTGGCTCGCCGCCCAGGGCTTTTCGGCGGCACAGATCGCCGCGATCCGCGGCCTCGAGGGGATCGAGGCCGACCTCGAGCAGCACGCGCTGCACTTCCTCTCGCCGGAGATGCCGAAGGAGGCCGAGGAAACGGAGATGCACCCGGGCGAGGGCTACGTGCGCGCCGAGGGTAGCAACTCCGCCGGCGCGAAGTTCATCAACTACTACTACCTCGTGCCGTGCGGCGATCGTCTGCTGCTCGGGATGGTCGGCGAAAATCCGCAGTGAGTAATCTCAGCAACTCGACGGCTGTCGAGTTGCTGAGAAAACGGGTCGGTAGGTTGGTGAAAGTAGCTGCCTTCAGCGAAGGTTCACCGCGACGCGAGGGCGCTCGGGATCCAGAGTGCCGGAGCAGCGCGACCTCCGACGCCGCGCTCACTCCCACCAGAACGGCGTGCGCTTCTTCGCCAGCGGTGCGATCTCGTCCATCGTCGCCGAATCGTAGAGGCGACCGTTGGCGAGGACGTAGCGCAGCTTGGTCGACTGCCGGATGTCGCCCAGCGGATTGGCGTCGAGGACGACGAGGTCGGCGAGCTTGCCGGCCTCGATCGAGCCGATGTCCTTGTCGAGTCCGAGGTACTTCGCGCCGGCGATCGTCCCGGCCTCGAGCGCCTGATGCGGCGTCATCCCCCCCTGGACCATCATCCAGAGCTCCCAGTGGGCCGCGAGCCCCTCGCGCTGGCCGTGCGCGCCGAGCTGCACCGAGACCCCAGCCCCGCGGAGCTCTGCCGCGTTCTTCGCCGCCAGGAGGTGGTTCCACTCGCCGTCGGGCGCGGTCGCGCGCCGCCGCGAGCGCGGGTCGAGGATCTCCCGCGGCACCAGCGAGGCGAGCGGCTGCTCCGCCCAGACGTCGGTCTTGGCGTACCAGTACTCCTCCCCCATCAGGCCGCCGTAAGCGACGCCCAAGGTCGGCGTGTATCCCACCTTGGTCCCGGCCCAGAGCTGGAGGACGTCGCGATAGATGGCGCCGACCGGCAGCGAGTGCTCGACACCGGTATGGCCGTCCACCACCTGGGTGAGGTTCTGGGCGAGAAGCGAGCCGCCTTCGGGAACGACCATCATGCCGAGCGCCCGGCCGGCAGAGATCACCTGCTGGCGCTGCTCGCGCCGTGGCTGGTTGTAGCTCTTGACCGAGAAGGCACCCACGGCCTGGAGGCGCCGGAGGTGCGAGAGAGCGTCGTCTTCCGAGTCGATCTCGGCCTTGAAGTCACCCTTGGCGCCGTAGAGGATCGTGCCGGTCGAGAAGATGCGCGGCGCGACGATGGCGCCGGCCTTCTGCAGCTCGGCGGCGGCGAAGATCTCGTCGGTGTCGTTCGACGGATCGTGCAGCGTCGTGACGCCGTAGGCGAGGCTCGCCAGGTTGACCCAGCTCTGCTCCGGAATCAGCTTGTCGCTGCCCTGCGCTCCGTGCCAATGAACGTCCACCAGCCCCGGAAGGATCGTCTTGCCGGCGACATCGATGACCTTCGCGTCGGCCGGTACGACCGGCGCGCCGGCGCCGCTCTGCGGACCGACGGCGACGATGCGGTTGCCTTCGACGATGACCACGCCGTCTTCGATCACTTCGTCGACCGCGTCGTGCCGCATGGTCACGATGCGCGCGCCGACCAGCGCCATGCGCCCGGAGGGTTTGGCGTAGAGCACATTGAAGCCGAGCTGGACTCCCGCAGTCGGCGGCTCGGGGAGCTTCTCGGGAGCGCCAGCAAGGAAGGCGAACGCCTCCTTCAACTCGCGCGAGAAGAGCTCCGGACCGAGCGACCAGTGCAGGCTCTTCGAATCGCCCGACCAGTGCAGGGCCTCGCCGGCGTCCTTCGACGCCCGCGCGACGGGAATCGCGCTCGCCTTGGGACCGACCTCGATCGCCTTGCCGGTGGCCACGAAGGGGGTGATGAAGACGTTCCAACGCTCGGTGAAGGCGAGCCACTTGCCGTCCGGCGAGAGCCGGAACTCGGTCGCCGCCTCGGACGTCGCATGCGTGCGGAGGTCGGCGCCGGCAAGGGTGAGCGAAACCAGCGAGCGCTTGTCTTCGTCGCCGGAACGCATGAGGTAGAGCCGGTCCCCTGTCGCGCCGAACTGTGGCGACGCGCCGTCGTCGGTGACCAGCGTCGGTTTGCCGCCGGCGACGGGCACGAGGTAGATCCCGGCGTCGCGACTCCAGGCCTGGCCGCGCAGGTAGTTGCCCGTCCCCTTGCGGTAGACCACCGACTTGCCGTCGGGCGTGAAGACCGGCTCGAAATAGTGACCGGGCTCGGGGGTGATCACCCGACCCGGGCCGCCGGCCGCAGGCGCGATGTTGACGCTGCCGTACATCCCGTCGTCGAAGGTGGTGTAGACGATCCACTTGCCGTCGCGCGACCAGGAGGGGAAGTACTCGAACCGGTCGTGCTCCGGGGTCAGCAGCTCCGGCCGGCCGTCAGGGAGGTTCTTGACCCAGATCTCGCCCATCGCCTGAAAAGCCACCCGCTTGCCGTCTGGAGAGGTCTGCGCGGAGCGAATCATCTTGAGCGGAAAGGTCTCCGGCGCGACCTCGACCGGGAAGCGCAGCGCTTCAGTGACCTGGCGCTGGTCGCGCACGCGGAATGGGACGACCGCGTCGGCCGTGGCCGCTGCCAGGCCTGGCGTCTGTCCGGAGGCGTCCAGCGTCGCCGGCAGGCTCAGCCGATGGATCTTGCCGCCGGCCCAGAAGTAAAGCGCGCTCGAGTCTTTCGTCCAGCCCATCGCCGGATAGACGCCGTGGATCGCCCAGGTCTCCTGCATGTCGCGGTCGAGGTGGGCAAAAACCTGTTGCTCGATTCCCGAGGCCAGGTCCTGGATGAAGAGCACCGACTGGAAGCGCACCCGGCGGATGTAGGCGAGGCGCTTGCCGTCCGGCGACGGCGTCGGGCGGATCGCGCCGCCCGGGCCGTCGACGAAGTCGAGGATCTTGCCGGTCTCGCGGTCGAGGCGGCGGATGACGTAGATCTGGTCGTTCGAGTCCTTGTTGTAGGCGAAGGTCTTGCCCGGCGTCGTGTCCTGGCTGAAGTAGATGTAGCGCCCGTCGGGCGAGAAGGCCGGCTCGCCGACGTCCTTCTGGTCGTTCGGCTTTTCGGTCATCTGCAGGCCGTCGCCGCCGGTCCGGTGCCAGAGCCAGATCTCGCCGCTCCCCAGCGAGCGCTCGGCGGTGAAGTGCTTGTGGCCGGCGATCCACTCGCCGTCGGGGCTCCACGCCGGGCTGTTGACCAGACGGAAGCTCTCCTTCGAGACCTGTTTCGGCTCCGAGCCGTCGCGCTTCATGATCCAGATGTTGTCGCCGCCGGCGCGGTCGCTGGTGAAGGCGATCCACTGCCCGTCGGGCGAAAAGCGCGGCTGCATGTCCCAGGAGACACCGGCGCTGATCGCTTTGGCGTCGCCGCCGGCGGCGGGCATCGTGTAGATGTCGCCCAACAGATCGAAGACGATCTCCTTGCCGTCAGGGGAGATGTCGACCGTCATCCAGGTCCCCTCGTCGGTGTCGATGGCCACGTCGTGGTGCGGCCCGGGCGGGTTGCTCACGTCCCACTTCGGCTTGTCGTCCTTCTCGTCGCCGGCCTTCTCGTCCGTCTTCGCGTCCTTGTCGGTCTCCGCCGCCACGGTTTCGGCAACCTGGCGCGGGTAGGGATTGCGCGCGGTGAGGACGGGCCCGTGGGCGTGGCCGTCGTCGGCGCGCGCGCCGCCGGCGAAGGCGAGAAGCACGGTCAGGGAGCACAGCGAAAACGAGAGGCGGGCGCAGAGCATCATCAGGCGGATCTCCGGACGGAAGGGGTGCTGTTCGGCTAGTTACGGCCCGCCGGTGCCAAGGTTGCCCGGCCGGGGCGTGGGGAAACTAGCAGATCCGTTGTGGATGCGGCGCTGGTGGGGTCACTCCGGCACTCGGGATCTAGAGTGGGCTCCTATTTGAGGCGTGGTCGCCCACTCTAGATCCCGAGCGCCAGAGCGCCCCGACCGAACGCGGCCAAAGCGCTTCTCTCGAGACTCTGCCGACGAGGGGTGGCTGGACCGAGGGCTCCCATGGGGACCGGAGCCTGCTTCCTCAAGGCGAGGATCCCATGGGATACGAGCCAGACAGGACCCCGAGCAAAGGACCCGGCCGGCACGAATGCCGTAACCGGTCAGCGGAGCCTGTAGGTCCCCATCACCCTGAAGTTGAACAGCGGGTCGTTCTCGCTGGGGCCCTGGCCGGTCGGGTCGCGGACGACGTCGAGCGGCGAGTAGAAGAGCTCGCCGGCGATGCGGAGCTTCTCAGTCGCCTGCCAGCCGGCCCCGGCCATCCAGGCGTAGTCGTCACCGCTATAGACCAGGCGGTTGCGGTCGAGGAAGCCGTCGTAGAGCGCGCGCACCTGGAACTCGCTATCGAGCTGCTGCCAGAGGCCGGTGACGAAGAGATCGACTGTCGGAGTCGCTTGCCAGGCGTAGCCCAGCTCGAGCCCCCACGAGGTGATCGACATGGTGTCGTTCGAGGCCTCTTCACAGCCGAAGGGGTTGCCCACCGGATCGTCGCCGGCGTCGACTTCCGTCTGAGGGCAGCTGATGTCGCCTTCGATCTTGCCGTCGAGGTAGAAGAGCTGCGCCCCCAGCCGCCCGCGCTCCCCGGTCCAGAGAGGCCGCGCGAGAGCGATCGACAGCAGGTTCGGCTCGACGCCTTCGAAGTCGATCGGCGGCACCCAGCCGGCGGAGAGGGTGAAGTCGGCCGGCAGGCCCAGCCGCACCACCGGGCGCCCGAAGAGCGGCGCACGGTTCAGATCCTCGACTTTCGTGCCGTTGAAGCCGACGCGGCGGTCTTCCTCGGAAAGCGAGGGGATCGACCCGCCCTCGAACCCGAGATCGAAGCTCCATGGCTCCGTCTCGGAAGCGACGCCGAACATCGTCGGCGTCGCCACGGCGGCGAACCAGCGCATCGCCCAGGCTTCGGTCCGGGTGGCGTCGAGCTCCTCGGTGAAGCCGGGCAAGGCCACCGCCGGAGCGCCGGCGGAGATCAGGAGAAAAAGGCCGGCGGCCAGAGATCGGCCGCCGGCACGGAGACTCGTGGGTGCGCCGTTCACGGGCAGGTGGCGAGCGCGTTGATGTCGCCGAACGAGGCGAAGTTGCCGACCGGGTTGGAGTAGTTCTTGGTGACGCAGCGGGTCGTGTCGAGAACCTCGTACTCGAGCCCGACGTTGCTCGCCGCGGCGTAGAAGAACCAGTAGGCGTCGAGCGAGGTGCCGCAGCCGCGGACCATCTTCACCAGCAGCTCGAGGTTGTTCGGGTTGGTGAAGAAGTAGAAGAAGCCGGAGTCCGGCGTGAACGGCACCGCCTTGCCGGGGCCGCTGGCACCGGCGAAGTCGGTCCAGGTGACGCGCACCCTGAAGCGGTTGGGATCGCCCGAGCCGCCCGCCAGGCAGAGCGTGTTGGCGTCGGCGACGCACGGCTCGCAGCTGATGTCGTCGTCGGTGATCGTCACCGTCGAGGTCGGAATGTTGCCGATCGAAGCGCCGCCCGTGGGCGCCGAGAGCGTGGCGGTGAAGGTCTCGCTCGGCTCCTCCGTCGTGTCGCCGACGATCGGGATGACGACGGTCTTGTTCGCCGTGTCGCCGCTGTTCCAGGAGACCGTCCCGTTCGTGACCGCCTGATAGTCGGCGCCGGCCGTGGCCGAGCCGTTGGCCGTGTTCACCGCCGCAGAGATCACGCCGGTCGAGCCGCCGGTGCGCTCGGCCGTGAGTGTCACGCTCGGCTGACCCTCGCTGACCGTCGCCGTGGCACTGGTGAAACGGATGCTCCCCGGGCCGCCGGTCGGCGTGTCGTCGTCGTTGATCGTCACGGTGATCTCGTCGTTGCCACCCAACGTTGCGCCGCCGCCGGGGCTCGTCAGCCGCACGACGAAGCTCTGCGCCGGCTCCTCCACGCCGTCGTTGGTGATCGGCACGACGATCGTCTTGCTGTTGTCGTCGTTGTCCGCCCAGTTGAGCGTGCCGTTGGTCTGCGTGTAGTCGTTGGCGAAGGTGGCGCTGCCGTTGACGGTCTCGTAGTTGACCGACACCGCGCCATCGTCGCCGCCGGTACGGGTGACGGTGAGCGTCTTCGAACCCGCGTTCTCGTTGACCGAGGTGCTGGCGGTGCTGAACTGCAGCGTGCCGGCATTGCCCCCGCCTCCGGTGACGACGACGGTTCCGTTCATCGCATTGCTGTTCGGCGCACTGTGGACCTCGCAGTAGTACTCGAACGAGCCGGCGCTGCCGAAGGTGTGGCTGAAGGTGGTCCAGGAGCTGCTCGGAGCGTTGCCGAACGAGTCGTCGTCGGCGCGCACGTTGTGGGTTCCGCCGAGGCGCGTCCAGATGACGCGGTCGCCGGCGCTGATGTTGACCGTTTGCGGCGAAAAGGCATTGCCGGGACCGACGCTGACGTTGTGATCCGCTGCGTGCACCAGGAGCGGCGTCGCGAGCAAGGCCAGGGCGAACAGGAGGGCGAGGCGATGGCGCATGAGAGGTCCTTTCGGAAAGAGTCCGGAGTCTGAGACAGCCCCGCAGGGCGCCTGGAACAGGTTCACGCCCGGCAGGTTAGCAACCTGCCGGGCCAGTCCGCCATGCACAAAGTCGCAGGGGACCCCTAACTTTCGTCAGGGGTCGGCATTCGGGCGCGTCGAGCCCTCGTCGGGCGGGGGCGGGGAGTCGGCGTCCATGAGGATGCGATGGGCGGGGCCTTCGAGGTCCTCGAACTGGCCCGAGCGCACGGCCCAGAAAAGGGCCGCGACCGTCCCGAGGGCGAGCACCGCGGCGAGCGGTACGAGCAGGAAGACCGATTCCATCAGGCCGCCCTTTCGAGACTCCGTCTCGCTGCCCGGCGCGCCCCGGCCGGCGGATCGACAGGCTTCGCCGGGCTCGCTGGATCGCGGCGCAAGCGCAGGGCGTTGAGCACCACCGCCGCCGAGCTCGCCGACATGCCGATGGCGGCGGCCCACGGTGGGATGCGCCCCATCGCCGCGAGCGGAATGACCACGAGGTTATAAGCGAAGGCGAGGGCGAAGTTCTGCCGCACGCGGGCGATCGTGTGCGCGGCGTGGCGAATCGCGAATCCCAGGTCTTCCGGCCGGTTCGACAGCAGCACCGCGTCGGCAGCGCGCGCCGCGAGATAGGCGCCGCTACCCATGGCCACGGAGACCGGCGCCGCAGCCAGCGCGGCGGCGTCATTCACCCCGTCGCCGATCATCGCCACGACGTGCCCTTCGCCGCCGAGCTCGCGTACCCGCGCCACCTTGCGCTCGGGCGACGCTCCCCCTTCCCACTCGTCGATGCCGGCGGCGGCGGCGATTCGCCGCACCGCGCCGGGCTCGTCGCCGGAGAGAAGCAACACCCGTTTGCCGGCGCGGCGCAGCCCGGCGACCAGAGCCGGGCTCGTCGCGCGCAAGGAGTCGTCGAGGAGAATCGCGCCGCGCACCGCCGATTCGCCGGCGAGCACGACCAGGGTGCGCTCGCGCGCCGCCAGGGCGACGACCGCCGCCGGCAGGGCGAGCCCGAGTTGCTCGCTGACGAAGCCCGGCGAGCCGAGGGCGAGCCGCTCCCCGGCCAGGGTCGCCGTCAGGCCGCGTCCAGGGATGTTGCGCAGGTCGGCGAGCCCTGCCCCGTCACCGGGCGCGCCGGGCGCGCCGGGCGATGCGACCTCGGCCGCCGCACGCGAAATCGCCGCGGCAATCGGATGCTCGGAGCCCCGTTCGAGCGCGGCAGCGGTCGCGAGAATCTCGCCGGCGCTCCAGCCCGGCTGCGGCTCGACCGCGTCGACGCGCAACTTGCCGGTCGTCAGGGTGCCGGTCTTGTCGAAGACGAAGAGATCGGCGCGGCCGAGAGTCTCGATGGCGTGGCCGCGGGTGGCGAGCAACCCGCGTCGCGCCAGCGCGCCGCTCGCCGCCGCGAGCGCCACCGGCGTCGCGAGCGACAGGGCGCAGGGGCAGGAGACGACCAGCACCGCGATGACCGTCGGCAGGAGCTTCTCCGGATCGACCCAGGCCCAGTAGAGACCGACGCCCGCCGCCAGCACCAGGATGCGGCGCACGAACCACTGTGCCGTGCGATCGGCGACGCGCGAGATCTCGGGTTTGGCGGCGAGCGCCTGCTCGACCAGGCCGAGCAGCGCCGAAAGTACCGTCCCGGCCCCGACCGCGGTGACCCGGACGACGAGCGGACTCTCGACGTTCACCGCCCCGCCGATCACCCGCTCCCCCGCGGCGCGGGCCACTGGCACGCTCTCGCCGGTGAGCAGCGCCTCGTCGAGCGAAGAGAGTCCCTCCTCGATCACGCCGTCCGCCGGCACGCTCTCGCCCGGCAGAATCCGCACCCGGTCGCCCACCGCGAGCTCGACGGTGGGGACGATCGCCTCTTTCCCGGCGGCATCGAGCCGGCGGGCGGTGGCCGGCACGCTGCGCACGACCGACTCCTGCTCGCGCACCGCGCGCTCGCGCGCCACCAGCTCGAGGACCCGCGCGCCGAGCAGCAGGAAGACGAACATCACTACCGAGTCGAAGTAGACCTCGCCGCGATCAGCGATCGTCGCCCAGACCGAACCGAAGTAGGCGAGCGTCAGGCCGAGAGCGACCGGAACATCCATGCCCACTCGGGAATGCGTCAGGTCGCGCGCCGCGCCGGCGAAGAACGGCCGCGCCGAGTAGAGCAGCACCGGCGCGGTGAGCAGGAGGCTCGTCCAGCGGAAGAACTTGCGGAACTCTTCCTCCATGCCGGAGAACGCTCCGGCGTAGAGCGCCACCGCGAGCGTCATCACCTGCATGCCGAGCGCCCCGGCGACGAGGAAGCGCAACAGCCGGTCGCGGCGTTCGCGCGCCAGGACCTCCTGTGCGCGTTCGCGGTCGTACGGGTGGGCGGTGAAACCGATGCCGGCGATCGCGGCGAGGATCTGCGACAGCGTCGTCGCCGCCGGATCCCAGCGCACCAGCGCCCGCCGGGTGGCGTAGTTGATCGAGAACTCGTGCACTCCGGCGCTCCTGCCGACGCTCTTCTCCGCCAGCCAGACGCAGGCGGCGCAGGAGAGGTCCTCGAGCAGCAGCGCCGCCTCCTTGAGGTCGCCGGCATCGCGGACCATGGTGCGCTGCACCGCCGGGTGATCGTAGGCCGCCAGCTGGTCGAGAAACGCCGGGACGAGCTCCCGGCCCTGCGCCGGCAGCTCGGTGCGCATCCGATAGTAGTCGGCGGCACCGGCGGCGACGATCGCCCGCGCCACGGCTTCGCAGCCGGTGCAGCAGAGCGGGCGCGCGACGCCGTCGATCTCGACGCTCCAGGAACCGGCGCCGGCGGAATCGGGCACCGGCAGGCCACAGTGGAAGCAGTCCGTCACGAGGCCCATGCTATCGCGCGCCTGCACCTCTTCGTCCCTCGAACCACCCGTCCGGGTAGCGACCGAGTGACGCAGGGTCGCTAAAGTTGCCTCGTCGCCCGGAGCGGAGCCGAAGCCTGCTCGATTTCATCGTGCATGGCCCGAAGCTTGAGTGCCCGGGCGTCAGGGAGACGTTGAAGCAGGTTCCATCCGACCGCGCGTGAAGGGAGAGGGAATGGCCGAGGAAGATACCTATAACGTGAAAGTCGTGCGCCAGTTCGCCGTCATGTCGGTGGTCTGGGGGGTCGTCGGCATGCTGGTCGGCCTGTGGATCGCCGCCGAGCTGGTCTGGCCGGCGCTCAACTTCGATCTGCAGTGGATCAGCTTCGGGCGCCTGCGCCCGCTGCACACCAACGCCGTGATCTTCGCCTTCGGCGGCTGCGCCTTGTTCGCGACGTCCTACTACATCGTGCAGCGCACCTGCCAGGTGCGGCTGTTCGCCGGCAAGCTCGCGGCGTTCACTTTTTGGGGCTGGCAGCTGGTGATCCTGTCGGCGGCGGTCTCGCTGCCGCTCGGCATCACGACGAGCAAGGAGTACGCCGAGCTCGAGTGGCCGATCGACATCCTGATCGCAGTCGTGTGGGTCGCCTACGCCATCGTCTTCATCGGCACGATCGCCAAGCGCCGGGTGAAGCACATCTACGTCGCCAACTGGTTCTTCATGGCGTTCATCCTGGCGGTCGCGATGCTGCACATCGTCAACAGCCTGGCGCTGCCGGCCGGCATGCTGAAGTCCTACTCCGCCTACGCCGGCGTGCAGGACGCCATGGTGCAGTGGTGGTACGGCCACAACGCGGTCGGCTTCGTCCTCACCGCCGGCTTCCTCGGCATCATGTACTACTTCGTTCCCAAGCAGGTCGGCAAGCCGATCTACTCCTACCGCCTGTCGGTCGTGCACTTCTGGGCGCTGATCTTCACCTACATCTGGGCCGGCCCGCATCACCTGCTCTACTCGGCGCTGCCCGACTGGGCGCAGTCCCTCGGCATGGTCTTCTCGCTCGTCCTGCTCGCGCCTTCGTGGGGCGGCATGATCAACGGCATGATGACGCTCTCCGGCGCATGGAGCCGGTTGCGCACCGATCCGATCCTCAAGTTCCTGATCGTCTCGCTGTCGTTCTACGGCATGTCGACGTTCGAAGGACCGATGATGTCGATCAAGACGGTCAACGCCCTGTCGCACTTCACCGACTGGACGGTCGGTCACGTCCACTCGGGCGCCCTGGGTTGGGTCGGACTGGTCTCGATCGGCGCGCTCTACTTCCTGATACCCAAGCTCTTCGGCCGCGAGATCTACAGCACGAAGTTGATCGAGCTCCACTTCTGGATCGCCACCGTCGGCATCGTCCTCTACATCACCTCGATGTGGGCGGGCGGCGTGATGCAGGGCCTGATGTGGCGCGCGGTGAACGCGGAAGGCAACCTGACCTACAGCTTCGTCGAGACCGTGCAAGCGATGCACCCGTACTATCTGGTGCGCTTCCTCGGCGGCGTCCTCTACTTCTCGGGCATGCTGATCATGGTCTACAACCTGGTGCGGACGACGCGTGGCGCCCGCACCGTCGACATGCCCATCCCGGGCTTGGCCCACTGAGACCCTCGAGTCAACGGAGAGCGCCATGACCCAAGCTCATTCGCACGAGAAGATCGAAAAGAACGTCGCTATCCTGATCGTCGGCATCCTGCTCGCGATCGCCGTCGGCGGCCTCGTCCAGATCGTTCCGCTGTGGTACATGAAGTCGACCACCGTCCCGATCGAGGGTCTCGAGCCCTACACGGCGCTCAACCTCACCGGTCGCGACATCTACATCCGCGAAGGTTGCAGTGTCTGTCATTCGCAGCTCGTCCGGCCGTTCCGCGCCGAGACCGAGCGCTACGGCCACTACTCGGTGGCCGGCGAATTCGTCTACGACCGGCCGTTCCTGTTCGGCTCGCGCCGCGTCGGGCCGGACCTCGCCCGGGTCGGCGGACGCTACTCGGACGACTGGCACCGTGAGCATCTGATCAATCCCCGCGACCTGGTTCCGGAGTCGATCATGCCGGGCTTCCCGTGGCTGGCGAACGCTCCGGCCGCTGGTTCCGATCCCGCCGTCATCCAGGCCAAGATGCGCACCCTGCGTACCCTCGGCTCGCCTTACACCGACGAGCAGATCGACGGCGCGCCCGCCGAGCTCGAAGGCAAGACCGAGCTCGACGCCGTGATCGCCTACCTCCAGGGCCTGGGCACGGCCGTCAAGGCGCGGAGGTGAACATGGATGCCGTCCTGATGCAGAACATCTTCACCCTGGCCTCGGCGGCCTGCTTCGTGGGCATCGTCGCCTGGGCCTGGAGCCGGCGCGCGAAGTCCGACTTCGCGGAAGCCGAGCGCATCCCGTTCGCAGAAGAACTTCCGGCCGCTGGGCTAGCGAGGAGCTCGAAATGAACGAATTCGTCAGCAACTTCTGGCCCTGGTACATCGGCATCGCCTCGATCCTGTCGCTGGCTGCCTGCTTCATCTTCCTCATTGCCGTCACGCGCGGACAGCGCCCGAACGAGGAAGAGACCACCGGCCACGTCTGGGACGAGGATCTGCGCGAGCTCAACAATCCGCTCCCGGGTTGGTGGCGCTGGCTGTTCCACGGCACCATCGCTTTCGCCGTGGTCTATCTGGTGATCTTCCCCGGCCTGGGCTTCTGGACCGGGACGCAGGGCTGGACGCAGGAAGACCAGTACCGCTCGGAGGTCTCGGCCGCCGACGCCGCTTACGGGCCGATCTACGCCCGCTACGCCGCGATGGACGTGGCCACACTGGCGGACGATCCGGAGGCGCGCAAGATCGGCAGGCGGCTGTTCCTCAACCACTGCACGGCCTGTCACGGCTCTGACGCCGGCGGCGCGCCGGGGTATCCCAATCTGCGGGACGAAGAGTGGAAGTGGGGCGGGACGCCCGAGGCGATCGAAGCGACGATCACCGGCGGACGCCAGGCTCTGATGCCCAACTGGGAGCCGTCTCTCGGCAAGGAACGGGTCAAGGAGGTCGTGCAGTACGTGCTCTCCTTCACCAACCGCCAGACCCAGCCCGAGCTCGTCGCCGCCGGCAAGCAGACCTTCGAGACCATCTGCTTCTCCTGTCATCGGATCACCGCCACCGGCAACCCGGCGATCGGCGCTCCGAACCTCACGAATGACCTCTGGCAGTACGGCGGCTCCGAGCAGATCATTACCCAGACCGTCTCCTACGGTCGCAAGGGGATGATGCCGGCGCATGGTGACTTCCTCGGCCCGGCGAAGGTCCGCCTGCTCGCGGCCTACGTCTACGGCCTGTCGAAAGGATCCTGATCCAGTTGAGCTCCGAAGGCGGTTCGTACTTCTCGAAGCATCAGAAGGTCCATCCGCGCATCGTGCACGGCCGCTTCTCGCGGCTGCGCATCGCGGCGCTCTTTCTCACCCTGGGCGTGCTCTACGGCCTCCCCTGGCTCCGCTGGGGAGGCCGGCCCGCCTTCCTGCACGACCTGCCGGCACGCAAGTTCTATTTCTTCGGCCTGGTCTTCTGGCCGCAGGATCTGATCTATCTCACCGCTGTGCTGGTGGTGGCGGCGCTCGCGCTGTTCCTGTTCACGGCGCTCGCCGGACGTGTCTGGTGCGGCTACGCCTGCCCGCAGACCGTCTTCACCCAGATGCTGGTGTGGATCGAACGCTGGGTCGAAGGCGATCGTTCCAGCCAGATCCGGCTGCGCAAGAACGGCTTCTCCCTGCCGCGCACGACCAAGCTGGTCATCAAATGGACCCTGTGGCTGGCCTTCGCCATGTTCACTTCGTTCTCGACCCTGGGTTCGTTCGTCCCGATCCGCGAGCTCGGCGGACGCATCCTCGCCGGGAGCCTGGGGCCCTGGGAGTCCTTCTTCCTGGTCTTCATCGTCGTCGCGATCCTCCTGTTCGCCGGCAAGATGCGCGAGCAGGTGTGCATCTACATGTGTCCGTACGCGCGCTTCCAGAGCGCGATGTTCGACCGCAACACGCTGATCGTCTCCTATGACGCGGCGCGCGGCGAACCGCGCGGCGTGCGCGCCAAGGAGACGGCCGAAAAGCCGCTCGGCGATTGCGTCGACTGCACTCTGTGCGTCCAGGCCTGCCCCACCGGCATCGACATCCGCAACGGCCTGCAGTATCAGTGCATCGCCTGCACCGCCTGCATCGACGCCTGCGACGAAGTGATGGACAAGGTCGGAACCGCGCGCGGGCTCGTCCGGTACACCACCCTCAACGCGATCGAGCACCGGAAGACGCGCGTCCTGCGACCGCGGGTCGTCGTCTACGCCCTCCTCATGTTGGGGATCGCCACGGCGGTGGGGATCTCGATCACCAACCGGGTTCCGATCGCCTTCGACGTGCTGCGCGACCGCAACGCCCCCTATCGCGAAGCGCGCGACGGCCGGATCGAGAACGTCTACCGGCTGAAGATCCTCAACATGGACGAGAAGCCCCGCACCTACCTGCTGCACGCCACCGGCCTGCCGAACATCTCGGTCGACTACGACGCCGGTGACCTCGATGTCGGACCCGGCCAGGTGCGCGACGTGCCGGTGCGTCTGCGGGTCGCACCGGGGGATATTCCCGAGCACTCGAACAGCATCGAGCTCGAGCTGGTCGCCGCCGACGATGAGAAGATCCGCGTGCGCGAATCGGCGCGATTCCTCGGCCCGCGTCGCCGCGAGTCCGAGGAGACAGAAGAGCCGGACGAAGCGCACAAGGGGGGCTGATGTCGTCGACCACGAGCAACACCTGGTACCGCAACCCGCTGGTCTGGCTGCTGATCCTCTTCCCGGCCTGGTCGGTCGTGGCCGGCGTGACCACCGTCGTACTCGCGTTCCAGGTCTTCGACGGCGTCGTGGTCGACGACTACTATGCGCGTGGCAAGGCGATCAACGTCACGCTGGCACGCGACCTCTCCGCCCAGCGCCGCGGAATTACCGGCGTGGCGACGCTCTCGCCCGGCGGCGGAGGTCGAACGATCGAGGTCGCGCTGACGGCGCTCGACGTCCCGGCTCTGCCGCAGAGTCTCAAGCTCGCCTTCCTCCACTCGACTCACGGCGGCGCGGACGTCAACATCGAGCTCCAGAAGAGCGCGCCCGCAACCTATCGCGCCGACCTGCCCGCCCTCGTCGCGGGCAAGTTCTACCTCCAGATCGAAGCCGAGGACTGGCGCATCGTCGGCGCGCTGCGGCAGCCCGGAGAGACCGCGGCCGTCCTCGGACCCTCCCTGTGAACACGGTCGCCGCCGGCAGCGCCTTCCTCGCCGGCCTGCTCTCCTCCGGGCACTGCTTCGGCATGTGCGGCGGCATCGTCGGAGCGTTCTCGATGGTCCGGCCTGTCGGGTCGGGCGCACGCCCGAGCCGGCTGCCGGGGCTCGTCGCCTACAACACCGGCAGGATCGTCACCTACGCAGCTCTGGGCGCTCTCGCCGGCGGTCTCGGCGCGACGGCGGGTGGCTTCCTGCCGCCAGAGACCGCCAGCCGCGCGGCACGGCTCATCGCCGCTCTGTTTCTCGTCGGGATCGGCCTGTTCCTCGCCGGACGGCCGCAGTTTCTGCAACCGATCGAGCGCTTCGGCGCCCGCCTCTGGCGCCACATCGAGCCTGTCGGTCGGCGCTTTCTCGGCGCCCGCGGCCCGGGTCACGCGCTCGCCCTCGGACTGATCTGGGGATTTCTCCCCTGCGGCCTGGTTTACTCGATGCTCGCCATGGCGGGACTCGCAGGGGGCGCGGTAGACGGCGCCCTGGTCATGGCCTCTTTCGGAGCCGGCACGCTGCCTTCGCTTTTCGCTGCCGGGCTCGCGGCGTCCCGCCTGCGGGACCTCGCGCGATCGACCGTGCTGCGGCGCAGCGCGGCCGCGATCTGCATCGCCGTCGGCGCCTGGCTCGCCTTTCACGCTGTCGTCGGCTCGGGCCACGCGCCCGGGGGCGGTCCCGCGAGCGGCCAGAGCTGCCCGCTGCACAGCGCCGCCCTCTGACCCGCTTCAGGGTGTATCGGGCTGCGGCTCGTCGAGCATCTGCCGGATCCGATCGCGCAGCGCCTTGGCACCGAACGGCTTGCCGATGTGATGGAAGGGCGCGAGGTCGTCGAAACGCCCGGCGACCAGATCCTGGGCATAGCCCGACATGAAGAGGATCCGCAGGCCGGGCATCCGGCGGCGAATCTCGCGCGCCAACTCGTCACCGCCCATCTCCGGCATGACCAGGTCGGTGAGTAGCAGCGCCGGCGGTGCGCAGTCGGCACCCTCGCCCGCGAAGCCGGCGAGAGCATCGCGGGCGCTCGGAAAGATCCGCAGTTCGTAGCCGGCGGACTGAAGGATGCGCGAGACCACGTTGCGGACCTGCTGGTCGTCCTCCACCAGGAGGATCGTTTCGCCGCCCGCGGCCGCTGCGGGGGCCACCGCGACGCCGGCTTCGACGGCGTCGAGCGTGCCTTCGACCCGCGGCAGATAGACCTTGAAGGTGGTTCCCTTGCCCGGCTCGCTGTAGAACCAGACGTGCCCGCCGCTCTGCTGCACGATTCCGAGAACGGTGGCGAGGCCGATCCCCGTGCCGCGCCCGGCTCCTTTGGTCGTGAAGAACGGCTCGAAAATGCGCTTCTGGACGTCCAGGGCGATGCCGACTCCCGTATCGGTGACCGCGATCTCGACGTAGGGCCCGGGGATGAGCCCGACGCGCTCCGAAGCGTCCTCGAGGTCGAACTCGACCGGATGGACCTCGACCAGCAGCAGCCCGCCGTCGGGCATCGCGTCGCGTGCGTTGATCGCCAAATTGAACAGCACCTGCTGGATCTGCGCCCGGTCGGCGACGACGCCGGTGAGCCCGGAATCGGCTCGCACCTCGAGCCGGATACGCTCTCCCAGCGTCCGCTGCAGCACCGGCGCGAGGTCCTGCACCAGACGAGCCACCGCCAGCCGCTCCGGCTTGAGCACCTGTTTGCGACTGAAGGCGAGCAGTTGCCGGGTCAGCGCCGCGGCATGGTCGCCGGCGAAACGGATCTGCTCGACGTGCCCGTAGTGCTCCGAGCCCTTCGGGAGCGCGTCGAGGACGAGCTCGGCGTAGCCGGTGACCACCGCCAGCACGTTGTTGAAATCGTGCGCGATCCCGGCGGCGAGCGATCCGATGGCCTCCATCTTCTGCGCCTGGCGCAGCTGCTCCTCCATCCGGCGGCGGTCCGACAGGTCGCGCAGGAAGCAGGAACGGTAGAGACGGCGGCGTTGGGCGAACTCGTTGACCACGATCTCGACCGGCAGACGCCGGCCATCGGCGAGGTGCAATTGGGTCTCGCGCGGCAGGCCGGGAGCGGCAGCGCTCTCGGGTTCGCGAAAACGCGCCGTGCCGTCGAATTGGCGCTCCCAAACGGCCGGCAGGTAGATCGAGGCGAGTTTGCCGAGGAGCGATTCCTCCACGGCCTCGAAGAGGCGCTGCGCCGCGAGGTTCGCGCCCTGGATGCGGCCCTTGCTGTCGACGGTGAGGATCGCGTCCGGGGCCGACTCGACGACGATGCGCGCCCGCTCCTCGGCTTCCCGCGCCCGCCGCGCATGATCCATCTCGCGTAGCGAGCGTTCGATCACCAACGGCAGGGCGGAGAGACGATCCTTCGACACGTAGTCGGTCGCATGCTGCCGGATGAGCTCGACGGCGCGCTCCTCCGGGAGCGAGCCGGTAACGAAGATGAACGGCAGGTCGGGATCGCGCTCGCGGACCATGAGCAGCGCCGTCAGCCCGTCGAAGCCCGGCAGCGCGAAGTCCGAAAGGACGAGACGGAATCCCCCGGCGTCGAGCGCCGCGCGGAACGCCTCCCGGTTGTCGACCCGATCGAGCACGACGATGCGGCCGAGCGCCGCCAGAGCATGTCGGATGAGCGCTTCGTCGTCAGAGCTGTCTTCGAGCAACAGGACGCGCAGAATCTCCGAGCTGGCCGAGCGGAACTTCAGCGGCGCGTTCATGAGGCGCCGATTGTACTCTCGGCCGCCGGCCAGGCCGCCGCGGCACCGCGGCCGGCCGCGGGAGGCAGCCGGCCCTCCGCTCCGATAGACTTGGACTTTTGCGGCGCCCCCAAGCGCCGTCACGAGAGGAAAATCCTTCATGAGCGGCAAGACCCCCATCACGGTAGCGCATGGCGACGGCATCGGACCGGAGATCATGCAAGCGACGCTGGCGATCATCCAGGCGGCCGGCGCCCAGATCGAAATCGAGACGATCGAGATCGGCGAAGCGGTATACAAGCGCGGTCACCTCTCCGGCATCGAGCCCTCGGCCTGGGATTCGCTCCGGCGCACCAACGTGTTTCTCAAGGCGCCGATCACCACTCCGCAGGGCGGCGGCTTCAAGAGCATGAACGTCACGGTGCGCAAGACCTTCGGCCAGTACGCCAATGTCCGCCCTTGCATGTCGCTGCATCCGTTCGTGCGCACCAAGCACCCAGGGATGGACGTCGTCATCGTGCGCGAGAACGAGGAGGACACCTACGCCGGCATCGAGCACCGGCAGACCGATCAGGTCTACCAGTGCCTGAAGCTCATCAGCCGCCCGGGCTCCGAGAAGATCGTGCGCTACGCATTCGAGTACGCCCGGCGGAACAAGCGCAAGAAGGTCACCTGCTTCATGAAGGACAACATCATGAAGATGACCGACGGAGTCTTCCACGAAGCGTTCGACACCATCGGCGCCGAGTATCCGGACATCGAAAAGGAGGCCTGGATCGTCGACATCGGCGCCGCCAAGCTCGCCGACACGCCGACCGCCTTCGACGTGATCGTGATGCCCAATCTCTACGGCGACATCCTCTCCGACGTGGCGGCGCAGATCGCGGGTTCGGTGGGGCTCGCGGGATCGGCCAACATCGGTGAGCACGTGGCGATGTTCGTGGCGATCCACGGCTCGGCGCCGCGGCGCGCCGGCCAGAACATGGCGAACCCCTCGGGCCTGCTGCACGGCGCGATCCTCATGCTGGTGCACATCGGGCAGGCAGAGGTTGCGGAAAGGGTGCACAACGCCTGGCTCAAGACGATCGAGGACGGCGTGCACACCTACGACATCTTCGCCGAAGGCGTGTCGAAGGAGAAGGTCGGAACGCGCGAGTTCGGCGCCGCCGTCGTGGCGCGCCTCGGACAGGAGCCGACGGTGCTCAAGCCGGCGCGCTACCTCAACGCGCCTTCGCAGGCCGGACAGGCCGCAGCGGTGCACCAGCGCGCCAGCAAGCAGCTCGTCGGCGTCGACCTCTTCCTCGATTGGTCCGGCGGGCGCGCCGAGGATCTCGCCAAGCTGGTGCTGCCCTTGGGCGGCGCCGGACTCGAGCTCAAGGCGATCTCCAACCGCGGCACCAAGGTTTGGCCGGAGGGCTCCCCGGAGACCTTCTGCACCGATCACTGGTGCTGCCGCTTCCTCGGCCAGGACGGCCGCGCGGCCGTGACGCACGAGCAGATCGTCGCGCTGCTCGCACGCACTGCCGCCGCCGGTCTCGACTTCGTCAAGACCGAGGGCCTCTTCACCTTCGACGGCCAACGCGGCTACTCCGCCGGCGGCGAGTAGTTGGCCACGCCGATCCCGCGGAACGCTGCAGCCTTCACCGCCGGCGAGGTCGCCGCAGCGACCGGTGGAACCCTGTTCGAGGTCGAGCCGGCGAGAGCGCTCTCGGAGGTCTCCACCGATTCCCGGACGGTGCCTTCGGGCGGGCTCTTCGTGGCTCTCGCCGGCGAGGTGCACGATGGGCACCGCTTCGCCGGCGAGACGGCCGCCCGCGGCGCGGTGAATCTGGTAGCTGCCGGCCGGGGCATCGCCGGCCCGCGGATCGAGGTGCCCGATACGCTCGTCGCCCTGGGTGATCTGGCGCGCCATTTCGTCGATCGCGAAACCCGCAGCCGGCCGCTGCCGGTGCTCGCCATCGGAGGCTCGGCCGGCAAGACGACGACCAAGACTCTGGCCGCCGCCGGGGTGCGGGCTCTTTTCGGGCAGACCCTGGTCACCGCCGGCAATCTCAACAACCGGATCGGCGTGCCGATGACGCTCTTCACCCTCACTCCGGAACACCGCGCCATCGTCCTCGAGTGCGGCACGAGCGTCCCGGGCGAGATCGCCGAGCTCGGCCGCATCGCCAAGCCGACCGTCGCACTGGTCGTCAACGTCGATGTGGAGCACTCCGAGAGGCTCGGCTCGCTGGCGGAGATCGCCAACGAAGAGGCCGCCTTGCTGCTCGCCGCGCGTCGCGTCGCGGTCGGCAATGGCGACGACGCACTGCTGCGCGATCGCCTCGCGCGTGCCGGAGCCAAGCAACTGACCTTCGGCCGCGGTGCCGGCTCGGACCTCGTCGTCGCTGGGCGCACCGTCGAAGCGAACGGCACCGCGACTGTCCTCCTGCGTTCGCGCGGCCGCTCCTTCGCCGCGCTCGGCGGTTCGCCACGCGAGCTGCGGGTGACGACGAGCCTGATCGGCGAGACCGCGGCGATGAACATCGCCGCGGCGGTTGCCGGCGCGCTCGCGCTGCTCGATCGTTCGGCCTCGCCCGAGGAGCTGTCGCGCCTCACGGCGGCCGTCGCAGCGGTCGAGGCGGTCCCGGGTCGATTGCGCCCCGTCGAAGCCGGCGGCGTCTTCATCCTCGACGATACCTACAACTCGAACCCGCGCTCGGCGCGCGCCGCCCTCGCCGCAGCGCGCGAGGTCGCCGATCGGCGCACCGCGCGATCGATCGTCGCGCTCGGCGACATGCTGGAGCTCGGCGAGGTCGCGGCGGCCGAGCACCTCGAGCTGCTCGCGGCGGCCGATCGTTGCCGGGCGGACCTGCTGGTTCTCGTCGGCCCCGAGCTCGCGGCGGCGCACGCGACGCTCGCGACCGCCGAGCCAGCCTCGCGGCGGCTGCAGACACCCAGCCGCCTGTTCACCGACTCGGCGGCAGCCGCGGCCGCGATCAGCGAGCTGACGCGTCCCGGCGACCTCCTGCTGGTCAAGGGTTCGCGCGGCATGCGGATGGAGCTCCTCGTCGAGGCGCTGGGCGCGAACCCTGGAGCCGGCGCGCGGAAGCGGTGAGAAAGACTAGAATCCCGCCTCCGCCGGGCGACCCGATGCCTGGCAAGGAGAGCGTGCGATGAGCTGGAGCGAGCGGCCGCTGGTCGGCATCCTGATGGGCAGCAAGAACGACTACTCGGTCATGTCCGAGGCGGTGAGGATCTGCGAGGAGCTCGCGATCCCCTGTGAAGCGCGCGTGCTCTCCGCACACCGGACTCCGGACGAGGCGCTCGACTACGCGGCGGGCGCGGCGGCACGCGGCATCCGGGTACTCGTCGCCGGCGCCGGCGGCGCCGCCCACCTGGCCGGAGTCCTCGCCGCGAAGACGCTGCTGCCGGTGCTCGCGGTGCCGATCGACTCTTCGCCGCTCCAGGGTCTCGACGCGCTGCTCGCCATGGTCCAGATGCCGAAGGGGATCCCCGTCGCGACCTTCGCCATCGGCAAGGCCGGCGCGGGCAACGCCGCGCTCTTCGCTGCGGCGATCCTGGCGCTCACCGACGACGGGCTGCACGCCCGCCTCGCCGCCTTTCGGGAGGCCCGCCGCCAGGAGGTTCTGGCGCAGACCCTGCCGTAGCGGCTTTCGCGCTACCCTAGGGCTGAAGCAGAGCGATCACGCGCACCGGCCCGCCGGAGCCGCCGGCGATCTTCATCGGCAGGGCGACGACCCAGGCGCCGGTCGCCGGCAGCTCGTCGAGGCGGGTCAGATTCTCGAGACCCGGGACCTCGGCGGCCGCAGCCAGGCGATGCACCGGGAAGTCGGCGGACGGACCGTGGTCGATCGAGGCCGTGTCGACTCCGAGCAGGCCTACCTTGCGCTCGCCGAGGAGCAGCGTCACGGCTTCGGCGCCGAAGGAGGGGAAGTGCAGGTTGGCCGCGCTCGCCGGCGTGTCGTCGCCGAAGTAGCGTTTGCGGTCCGGCCAGCGGTCGCTCCAACCGGTGCGCAACAGCACCGCAGCCCCCGCCGGAACGACGCCATGAAGCGCTTCCCAGGCCGCTAGGTCGCCTCGCGTCAGGCGATAGTCGGGGTCGGCCGCAGCCAGCGCCGAGACGTCGATCACGACGGCCGGAGCGACGAGCTGGCGCAACGGAATCTGGTCCGCGGTGCGCCGGCCCTCGCCGAAGTGAATCGGCGCGTCGAGGTGCGTACCGCCGTGCTCCGGGGTGCAGAGCGCGTTCGAGGCGTAGAAGTACCCGCCCGGGCTCGGCCCGTAGGCCAGCCGCTCCAGCCGGAAGGCAGAAGGCGAGGTCGGCCAGTAGAGCGTCTGCTCGTCGAACGCATGGGTGAGGTCGACGATCGTGGCCGTCCGGAGATCCGGAGCAGCGGCCGTCTGCGCTGCCGGGACGGCGGCGACCGCATCGCCCGCCGCCGTCGATGGCGAAGCGAGGAAAATCAGGGACAAAGAGCTGACAGCGACCGGTCGCAGCATGGTTCGACCTCGCATTCGATTCAGACAGAAATCCCGTAGCGCTCGATGAGGATGCGCCGGTGGTGCAGCTCATGCCCGGCCAGGATGAAGGCGATCGCCCGCACCGAGACCTCGACGCCGCTGGCCTCACCGCGTCGCGCCCAGTCCTCCGGTTCGAACGAGCGGAACAGGTGCAGCGACGCCGTCCGGACGGCGTTCCAATCCGCCACCAACGCTGCCCAAGGGCGCCGGCCGGCATGGCAGTGCGGTATCCATGCGTCCTGATCGAAGGCGGGCAGCGGTGTGCGGTCGCCGCGCCCGAAACGCAGGGCCCGGTAGGCGAAAACACGTTCGCCGTCGGCGACATGCGCCAGCACCTCACCCACGGTCCACTTTCCGGGCGCATAGGCCGAAGCGGCAAGCGCCTCCGGAATCGCGCCGTAAAAGGCTGCGGACGCAGCCGCCTCGCGCGCCAGCGTCTCGCGGATGTCCCCGGCCGGCACGGCCGCGATGTACCCCGCATAGTGGTCGCCGAACTCCCCGGCAGCCGGACGAGCGGCAAAGTCGATGCTCATGGCCTCCTCCTCTCCTGACGAGCGACGCGACAATATCGCTCTTGCCGGCCTGCCGGATGCCGCGTTCATGCGGATACAATGCCGCCAGTCCCGGCTGCAAGGAGAGACGATCGAGTGTCCGGCGCGGAAGAAAGTACTCCGGTCGACGCCAACGCGGTGAGGTACAACCTCGCCGTGCAGCGCAGCCGTCTGGGCGTCATGCTGGTCATGGCCGGCGTGGTCCTCGTCGCCTTCATGACCGGCGTGCTGCAGTTCGACCTCGTCGGCGGCGCGGCCGCCTGCGCCCTCGGCCTCGCCTCCGTTCCGGTTTTCATGCTGCTCCAGCAGCGGGCGAAGAGCGAGGAGGCCCAGCGGCGTATCAACGTCGCCTGGATGGCGGGCGACATCGGCCTCACCTGCTGGACGATCTACCTGATCCGCGACGCCTCTCCCCTCTGGCTGATCTGGTTCCTGACCAACACCACGGCGGCCGCCTTCGTGGCCGGCCGGCGCGCCGCGCTCGGAGTGATGACCGGGAGCTGCGTCGCCTACCTCGCGCTGCTCGTCGCGATGGGCAAGATCGGCGGCTTCGACCATGAGCTGGCACTAGCCTGTGGCCGGCTCACCTTGCTGTTCGGCGGCAGCTACTTCATGGTCGCCGGCATCGCCAGCCTGCGCGAGCGCCGCATGCAGATCGCCGCCCTCAACGAAGAAAACAGCGCGCGCCTCGCGGAGCTTCAGCGCCTCACCGCCGAGCTCGACCGGCGGGGACGCGAGCTCGCCGAGGCGAACGTGCGCATCCTCGAGGCGAACCGCGCCAAGAGTCAGTTCCTGGCCAACATGAGCCACGAGCTGCGGACGCCGCTCAACTCGATCATCGGCTTCTCCGAGATCCTCTCCGACAAGCTCGAAACACGGATCGAGCCGCGCTTCGTCCGCTTCCTGCACAACATCCTCTCCTCGGGCAGGCACCTGCTCGGCCTGATCAACGACATCCTCGACCTGTCGAAGATCGAGGCCGGCAAGATGGACCTGGTCTTCGAGCCGGTGTCGATCCACGACATCGTGCACGGCGTCGAGAGCGTGATGCACGGCATCGCCTCCCGGCGGAGGATCCACATCGCTACGGAGCTCGAGCCCGGCCTGCCGGTGATCGTCGTCGACCCGCCGCGGATCAAGCAGGTGCTCTACAACCTGCTGTCGAGTGCGGTCAAGTTCTCTCGCGACGGCGGCGAAGTGACGCTGCGGGTGAGCTCGGCGGAACCCGCGGAGTCCGGTCTGCCGGGGCGCGGCATCTGCATCGAAGTCGTCGACCGCGGCATCGGTATCCGCAGCGACGATCAGCAGCTCATCTTCGAGGAGTTCCGTCAGGTGGACGGCGGCAGCACCCGCAACATGGGGGGAACCGGTCTCGGCCTCGCGCTGGTGAAGCGTTTCGCCGAAATGCACGGCGGCCGCGTCGAAGTCGAGTCCGAGCCGGACCAGGGCAGTCTCTTCCGCGTCCTGCTGCCGGTCGACGCCTCGGCGGCGAGCAATCGCCGCGAGTCGGGCGATCCGATCTCCTTCAACTTCACCCGCGCCGAAGTGCGCGAGGCCTTCCTCGAAGCGAGTCGCACGGTGCTGGTGGCCGAGGACGACGACGTCTTCTTCCGCGGCCTCGCTGGCGACCTCGAGGCGGCAGGCTACCGCGTGGTGCGGGCGCGCAACGGCGACGAGGTCGTCGACCTCGCGCTCGCCGAGAACCCGGTCGCGATCTCGCTCGACCTCGTCCTGCCCGGGCGTGACGGCTGGGAGGTCCTGAAGGAGCTCAAGTCCGACTCCCGCACCGCGGGAGTTCCGGTCATCATCGTCAGTCTGATCGAGAACCACGAGCTCGGCTTCGCGCTGGGCGCCGACGACTACTTTCAGAAGCCCCTCGACCGCGAGCGCTTCCTGGGGCGGATGCGCGAGCTCACGCCGGACAACTCCGGCTTCGAGCGCTCCGCGGTGCTGGTCATCGACGACGATCCGCAGGTGCACGACTACCTGGATGTCGAGCTCTCGGAGGCCGGGTACCGGGTGCACTGTGCGACCAGCGGCCGGGAGGGCATCGACCTGGCAGTGAGCCTTCGCCCGAGCGTCATCGTGCTCGATCTCATCATGGACGGTGTCGATGGATTCCAGACCGCGGCCGAGATCGCCCGCCACCCGTCGACGGCACAGATCCCGATCCTCGTCTTCACTTCGAAGGACATGAGCCCCGAGGACCGGCGCGAGCTCGCCGGCCTCACGGCCGCGCTGCTGTCGAAGGCACCGGACGACCGCAAGCGGATGGTCTCGACGATTCGCGAGCTGGAGGCGCGCCGCAGGGCGCGAACGGAGAGGCATGAGCGAGCCACGCATCTGGGTGATTGAAGACAACGACCAGAACTTCGAGCTCGTCGACTATCTGCTCGGCGAGGCCGGCTACGACGTGGCGCGGGCGCGCGACGCTTCGGAGATCGCGGGGCTGCTCGCAGGGACGCCGCCGGCGCTGGTGCTGCTCGACATGAACCTGCCCTCGGGCTCCGGCCTCGATGTGCTCGCTAACCTCCGGGCCGACCCCCGGTCGCGCCGGGCGCCGGTCGTCGCGCTCACCGCGCATGCGATGCGCGGCGACCGCGAGCGCTTCCTCGCCGCCGGCTGCGACGGCTACATCTCGAAGCCGATCGAGGCCGGACCGTTCCTTGCCGTCGTGGCGAGTTTCCTCCGCCCGCGCCCCCCCGGCGGGGGCGTCGAGAGATAATGCGCCGGTGACCCATTCTCCGGTCAAGGCGCCGCGCATCCTCGCGGTCGACGACCAGCCCGAGAACCTCGAGCTGCTCGCCGCGATCCTCTCCGACGAGGGGTTCGAAGTCGGCTTCGCCAGCGACGGCCTGGCGGCCCTGGACGCGGTCGCCGCCCATCCACCGCAGGCGATCCTGCTCGACATCATGATGCCGCGCCTCGACGGCTTCGAGGTCTGCCGGCGCATCAAGGCGACCCGCCCGACCTGTTTCATCCCGGTGGTCATGCTGACCGCACTCTCGGACGTCGAGAGCAAGATCCGCGGCTTCGAGAACGGCGCCGACGACTTCCTGAACAAGCCGTTCCATCGCATCGAGCTGCTCACCCGGCTGCGCTCCCTGCTCCGGATTCGCGGCCTCCGGGACGAGCTCGACTCGACCGAGGCGCTGATCTTCAGCATGGTCCACCTGCTGGAAGAGAAGGACCCGCTGACCCGGGATCACTCGCAGCGAGTGGCGGCCATCGCCGCCGACACCGGCCGCGCGCGCAACCTCTCTCTGCGCACTCGCTACAACCTCACGCTGGGGGCGCTCCTGCACGACATCGGCAAGCTCGGCGTCCCGGAGTCGATCCTGCTCAAGCCGGACGCCGAGCGGTCCGAGGAAGACCAGCGCACGTACCGTCAGCACACCACGCTGGGCGAGCGCATCCTGGCGCCGATCGAGTCGCTCGCCGGCGCGATCCCGTACATCCGTCAGCATCACGAACGGCGCGACGGCAGCGGCTATCCGAACGGCGTCTGCGCCGCGGAGCTAGCGCCGGAAGTCGAGCTCCTGGCCGCAGCCAACGCCTACGACATGACGCGCGCCACTCACCCGGCCGACCTCGCGGCGCGCGCCGAGGCGCTGCGTCAGGAGGGCAGGGCGGGGCGCTTCGAGCCCGCGCTGGTCGAGGAGATCATCCGCTCCGGCGAGCGCCTCGAGGCCGCCGCAGCGTTGCCGACGATCGAAGAGCTCCTGCCGGCACCCGAGATCGATCCCGGCGGGCGCATCCTGGTGGCCGACGACAACTCGACGAACCGCCAGCTCTACCGCGAGCTGCTTCAGGGAGCGGGCTACGAAGTGGAGACTGCCAGCGGCGGTGAGGCGGCCCTCGCCGCCTACCGCAGATCGAAACCCGACCTGATGATCCTCGACATCCGGATGCCGGACATCGACGGCCAGGAGGTCTGCCGGATCATCAAGGGGGACGAGAGCGCGGCCTATCTGCCGGTGATTCTGGTCACCGCCTACGAGGAGCGCGGGCTGCGCTTGCGCGCCCTGGACTGCAACGCCGACGAGCTGCTGCTCGCCCCGGTCAACCGGCTGGAGCTGCTGGCGCGCGTGCGCTCGCTGCTGCGGCTCAAGATCTACTACCAAGACCTGGTGCGCCACGAGAGCGTGGTGCTGTCGTTGTCGGCGGCGCTCGAGGCGAAGGACCCTTACACTCGCGGCCACAGCCAGCGGGTCGGCGAGCTCTCGACCCGTCTCGCGCGCGAGCTCGGCCAGGACCCGGTGGTCGTTCAGCGCATGCGCACGGCGGGGCTCCTGCACGACATCGGCAAGGTCGCGATCCCGCAGAGCCTGCTCAACAAGCCGGGTCGCCTGACCAGCGAGGAGTTCGCCAAGCTGATGACCCATCCCGTCGTCGGCTGGGAAATCTGCAAGCCGCTGCGGACCGCGCAATCGGTGCTCGACTGCATCCTCTACCACCATGAGCGCTACGACGGCTGCGGCTATCCCGAAGGGCTGTCGGGCGAGGGCATCCCTTACCAGGCGCGGCTGCTCGCGGTCGCCGACGCGCTCGATGCCCTGACCTCCGAGCGCGCCTATCGGCGGAGCCTCACGGTCGACGAGGCCGTCCAACTGCTCGGCCACGAGACCGCAGCGGGCAAGTGGGACCCGATGATCTACGCCGCCCTCACCCGCCTCGCCGAGCGCGGCGAAGCCGACCCACGCCGCCTGGGAGTCTAGCCTCCGGGAGGCCGCCCTGCCCGTTGGGGTCGTGCTCGGCGCGGCGCGCGCGGCTAGCCTCGGCGCATGGCGCCCCATTCATCACCGCAGGCTCCTGCTGCATCCGCGATGCACGACGCCGTCGTCGAAGGCGACAAGACGCGCGCCCGCGAGCTCGCGCTGCAACTGGTGGCGGCCGGCGGCGATCTCGTCGCCGCGGTCGAACACGGCTTCGCCGCCGGCATCCGGCGCGTCGGCGAGCTCTGGGAGGAGGGCGAGTATTTCCTGCCCGAGCTCGTCCAGGGCGCGGAGGCGATGAAGGCGGCGATGGCGGTCGTGCTGCCGGCGCTCGCCGCCGGGCGCTCCGGCGACCTCTGCCGCGGCCGCGTCGTCCTCGGTACGGTGAAGGGGGATCTGCACGACATCGGCAAGGGACTGGTCGGCGTGCTGCTCGCCGCGCACGGCTTCGAAGTCCACGACCTCGGGCACGACGTTCCGGTCGAACGCTTCCTCGCCAAGGCGCGCGAGATCGACGCCGACATCGTCGCGGCGTCGGCGCTGCTCACCACGACGATGCCCGAGCAGCGCCGTCTGGCCGAAGCGCTCGCCGCCGCCGATCTGCCGAAGCGCCCAGCCCTGCTGGTCGGCGGCGCGCCGACCAGCGCAGCCTGGGCGGAGACCTTCGGCGCCAGCCATGCCGAGAACGCCTTGCGCGCCGTCGGCGCGGCCGAAGCCCTCCTGCGATGACCTTCGCCGCGCGCCTGGCCGAGGGACCGGTGATGCTCCTCGACGGCGGCATGGGCTCGCTGCTCATGGCGCGCGGCCTCGCGGCGGGTGCGGCCCCCGAGCAGTGGACCCTCGATCGCGGCGAGGAGATCGAAGCCGTCCACCGCGCTTACGTCGCGGCCGGATGCGACGCCGTTCAGACCAACACCTTCGGCGCCCATCCGCTGCGCCTCGCCGCCGCGGGGCTCGCCGGGCAGACCTCTGCCGTCGTCGCCGCCGCCACCGCGCTCGCCCGCCGGGCCGGACCTCGCTACGTGATTGGCGATGTCGGTCCGACCGGCGAGTACCTTCCGCCGGTCGGCAGCGGCGATCCGGCGGAGTTCCGGCGTGGCTTCTTCGAGCTCGGCCGCGCGTTTGCCGCCGCAGGAGTCGATGCGCTGCACGTCGAGACGATGAGCGATCTGGCCGAGGCGGAGATCGCGCTCGCCGCGCTGCTCGACAGCGCCCCCGGCATTCCGGTCTGCGTGTCGCTCACCTTCGAGCAGCGCAAGCGCGGCTTCTTCACCCTCATGGGCAATCGCCTCGAAGAGGCGCTGCCGGCACTGGCCGCCGCCGGCGCGACCGCCGTCGGCGCCAACTGCACGCTGGCGAGCGCGAGTTTCCGGGCGCTCGCCGCGACGGCGCGCTCGGTCTGGGCCGGGCCGCTCCTCCTGCAGCCAAACGCCGGACAGCCGAGGCTCGAGGAGGGCCGGGCGCGCTACGACCAGACGCCCGAGGAGTTCGCCGAAGACCTTGCAGCGATCGCCGCCGATGGCCCGCCAACCGGTTCGAATCTCGGGCTCGGCGGCTGCTGCGGCACCGACCCGCGCTTCCTCGCTGCGCTCGCGGCGAGCCTCTCCCGGCGGAAGCTACGATGAGCCGCGAGCTCCACCGGTTCGACACCTCGCTCGCCCTGGCGCCGAGCGAGGTGCTGCACTTTCTCGGCTACCCGCCGGGACGCGAGCCGGCGCCGCGGATCGCCGCGCTGCTCGACGACTGCCTGCCCGAGGCGCGGCGGCTCGTCCGCGGCCGCGCCGTCTGGACGACCCTGCCGGCCGAGGATGCGCCGCAGATCGGGCTCGCACCGCTGCCGGCGAGCGGTCTGGTCATCGGGCTGGTCACCGCCGGCCCGGCGATCGTCGCGGCGGCGTCCGAGCGCATCGCACGCGGCGACTCGACGGCGGCTCTCCTCCTCGATGCCTGCGGCAGCGCCGCCGCGGAGGAGGCCGCTGACCGCACCTCGGCGGCGATCGTCGCCACGCTCGGCGGTTCCGCCGCGACGCCGCCCGCCGCCGGACCGGCCGACGCTGAAGGGCCGGCGGAGCGCGCCGCGGCGGTCTCCTGCCGTATCAGCCCGGGCTACGGGCGCTGGCCTCTCGAGTCGCAGGCGGCGCTGTTCGCCCGCCTGCCCCACCGCGAGATCGGGGTCGAGCTCGCGAGCTCGATGCTGATGGAGCCGCGGAAGTCGGTCTCGTTCGCGATGTGGCTCGGCGCCGACGCGCGGCCGGTCGCGGGACTCTCGGGTTGCGCGCGCTGCGAGCTCGCGAGCTGCCGCTACCGGCGAGAGCCCCGCGCCGCCGCGGAGGCCACGCGATGAAGCCGCGACTCGAGCTGCTCGCGGGCGAAGAGGTCGAGCGCGTGCTCGGCGAGGCGTTCCAGGTTCTGGCGCGCGTCGGTGTCCGGATCGAGAATGCCCAGGCCGAAGAGCTCCTCCTGGCAGCCGGAGGCGAGCGCCGCGCCGGGCGGCTCTTCCTCGACGAGCCGTTGGTCCGGGCGGCACTCGCCAGCGCTCCGGGCGCCTTCACGCTGCACGATCGCGGCGGCGCGGCGGTGGTCGAGCTCGGGCGCGGCAGCAGCAGCTTCGATCCCGGCTCGGCGGCGATCTACCGCATCGGCGGCGGGCGCGATGCGGCGAGCGGCTCCGGCGAAGAGCACCGCCGGCCCGCGACCACCGCCGACGTGGTCGATCTGGTGCGACTCGTCGACGGCCTGCCCGCCTTCGCCGCCCAGGCGACCGCTCTGGTTCCCGGCGACGTGCCCGACAGTCTCGCCGATCGCTGGCGGCTGTTTCTCGCCCTGGTCTACGGGACGAAGCCGATCGTCACCGGTACCTTCTCCAAGGACGGCTTCGCCCCCATGCTGGAAATGCTCCGTGCCGTGCGCGGCGGCGCGGCGGCGCTCGCCGCGCGGCCCCTGGCGCTGTTCGACTGCTGCCCGACCTCGCCGCTCACCTGGAGCGACCTCACGGCAGCGGCGCTCGTCGATGCCGCCCGCGCCGGGGTTCCGGCGACGCTGGTCGCCGTCCCGATGACCGGCGCCACCGCGCCCGTGACCCTGCGCGGCGCGCTGGTCCAGCTCGCGGCGGAGAACCTGGCGGGCGTCGCCATCCATCAGCTCGCCGCGCCTGGCGCGCCGCTGGTCTGGGGGGGCGCGCCGTCGGCGTTCGACATGCGCGTCGGCAGCGCGGCGATGGGAGCGATCGAAAGCGCCATGCTCAACGTCGCCAATGCGCAGCTCGGGCGCGCCTGCGGGCTGCCGACGCACGGCTATCTCGGCCTTTCTGACGCCAAGTGCCCGGACTATCAGGCCGGCATGGAGAGCGCCTCCGGCGCCCTCCTCGGTACGCTCGCCGGGATCGATCTGATCTCCGGACCCGGCCTGCTCGACTACCTTCTCTCGCAATCGTTCGAAAAGCTCGTGCTCGATCACGAGGCTTGCCGCGCCGCTCTGCGCTGTGCGCGCGGCATCGACCTCGCGCTCGACGACAGCGTCGCGCTCCTCGGTGACCTCGCGCGCACCGGCGAGATGCTCTCGCATCCGCATACGCGCAGCCGCTTCAAGGCGGAGCTCTCGATCGCGTCGCCGCTCGTCGACCGGCAGAGCTACGGCGACTGGCACGCCGGGGGGGCGCTCTCGGCGCTCGACCGCGCCGAGGCCGAGGTCGAGCGGCGCCTGCGGCCTTCGCCCCGCGGCGCCCGCCTCGACGAGGCGCTCACTGCCGAGCTCACCGCGATCCTCACTGCCGACGCCGCCGAACGCGGCGTCGCGCGACTGCCCTTCCCGGAGGAGCTCCGATGACTTCGCCGCCCGCACCGTCTCCCGCCGCTCCGCTCGAGTCGCCTCCGGCGCGCGAGCTCATCGACGGCTCGACCGCCATCGTGCGCGGCGCCCTCGACGCCGGCTGCGACTTCTTCGCCGGCTATCCGATCACCCCCGCCTCGCCGATCCTCATGTCGATGATGCGCGAGATGCCGCTCTGCGCGGGAACGGCGATCCAGGCCGAGGACGAGATCGCCTCGATCGGCATGTGCATCGGGGCGGCGATGGCCGGCGCGCGCGCCCTGACCGCGACCAGCGGACCCGGAATCAGCCTCTACTCCGAGAACCTGGGCCTCGCGATCATGGGCGAGGTGCCGCTGGTGGTGATCGATATCCAGCGCCTCGGCCCGGCCACCGGCGGCGCCACCACGGTCGGCCAGGGGGACGTGCAGTTCGTGCGCTGGGGGACCTCCGGCGGCTTCCCGGTCATCGCGCTCGCACCCTCTTCGATCGCCGACTGCTACTGGCTGACGCGGCGTGCGTTCGAGCTCGCCGAGAGGTTCCGCTGTCCGGTGTTCCTGGTGAGCGACAAGGAGCTCAACCTGACCACGAACACCATCGCGGAGGGTGAAGCCGGCGGCAGCGCCGCCTCGCCAGCCGCTCCCGGCGCCGCGCGGCGCGAGGTCTGCGAGCTCCCGGCTGCGAAGCCGTTCCTCCCCTATCGCTACCTTCCGGCAGAAGAGGTGCCACCGCTCGTGCCGCTCGGCGGCGAGGAGCTCGTACGCTTCACCGGTTCGACTCACGACGAACGCGCCTTCCTCACCAAGGACCCGCGGACGGTCGAGCAGTTGAACGCCCACCTCACGGCCAAGATCGAGGAGCATCGCGCCGAACTGGAGCTGGTCGAAGCCGACCTCGAGCCGGGGGCCGGGACGCTCCTCGTCGCCTACGGCGTGACCGCCGGCGCGCTGCGCGAAGCGGTACGCACGGCGCGCGCCCACAGGCGCAAGGTCTCGGCGCTGATCGTGAAGAGTCTCTGGCCGGTGCCCGAGCGGGCGCTCGCGGCCGCCTTCGCCGGCGTTCGCCGCGTCGTGGTGGCCGAGCTCAACCACGGCCAGTACCTGCGCGAGGTCGAGCGCCTCGCGGCGCGCTCGGCCGCGGACGTTCCCGCCGAGGTCGTCGGCGTGCAGCGCATGGACGGCCGACTGATCACGCCGCGGCAACTCCTGGAGGCGATCGCATGAGCCCTTCTCCGGTGACGGTCACGCCGCTCGCCACGTTCCGCAATCCGACGCCCTACCCGTTCTGCCCGGGATGCGGTCACAGTTCGATCCTCGATCGCCTCAACGAGGCGCTCGTCGCCACCGGTCGCGATCCGCATCAGGTCGTGCTGGTCTCGGACATCGGCTGCTCCGGCCTGTCGGATCAGTACTTCGACACCCAGGCCTTTCACGGCCTGCACGGCAGGAGCCTCACCTACGCCACGGGAATCAAGCTGGCCCGCCCCGAGCTCACTGTCGTGGTCATCATGGGAGACGGCGGAACCGGCATCGGCGGCGCTCATCTGCTGGCGGCGGCACGCCGCAATCTCGATCTCACGGTGCTGGTCTTCAACAACTTCAACTTCGGCATGACCGGAGGGCAACACTCGGGAACGACTCCGGCCGGTGGGCTCACCTCGACGACTCCGGAGGGCAACCTAGAACGCCCGCTCGATCTGTGCGCCACGGTGGCGGCGGCGGGCGCCCCCTGGGTCTATCGCGGCACGAGCTTCGATACCGACCTGGCCCTGCGCATCGGCGAGGCGGTCGCCCATCCGGGCTTCGCCCTGCTCGACATCTGGGAGCCTTGCACCGCCTACTACGCGCCGAAGAACCGGCTGAACCGCAAGGCGATCACCGATCTCGTCGAGACACTCGGCTTTGCGACCGGCATGGTGCGCGAAAGCTCCGCGCCGGAGTACGGCGCGGCCTACCGCTCGGCGGCCCGGGCGGCCGCAGCGCAACGGCAGGGCGCCGCCGCCTCACGGGCGATCACGCCGCGCTTCCACGCGCGCCTGGCTGGACCGTTCCGCCTCGTCCTCGCCGGCGCCGCGGGCGGCCGAGTCGGCACGGCGGCGAAGCTGCTGTCGCGGGCCGCGATCATGGCCGACCTCTTCGCCGCCCAGCGCAGCGACTATCCGGTGACAGTGAAGACCGGCTACTCGCTCGCCGAGTTGATGCTCGCCCCCGCGCCGATCGACGACGCCTCGATCTCGATCGCCGACGCCCTGCTGGTGCTCGCCCCCGAGGGGCGCAAGCAGGCGCTCGCCTACCTGACGGGAGCGGCGCCGGGCCCGAGAGTCTTCGTCCTGCCCGGTATCGAGCCCCCCGGTGATCCGAGCCGGAGCACGGTCATCGATCCCGCCTCCGCGCCGGGCCGGATCGGCAAGGAGTGGGTCTCGACGGCCGTCTCTGCCGCCGTCGCCTTGCATCTCGGGTTGATCCCGGTCGCGGCTCTCCGCGCCGCGGCAGAGGATGAGGGAGAAGCCGACGGACTCGCGGCGGCGATCGATGCGGCGGAGGCGCTGGCGGCCGGAATCGCTCCTGCCGGCGGCTGACCCGGCGCGAACTCGCGCCGGCCGACCTCAGCCCGGCAAGTCGGCCGCGCGGCGGATGGCGGTGGCGGAGCGCGCGACGTCGGCTTCGCTGGTGGACCAGTTGGCGACCGAGATGCGCATCGCCGCCCGGCCCTGCCAGGTCGTACCCGAGAGCCAACAGGTGCCTTCGAGCTGCACCCGCCGGATCACCTCGCGAGTCCAGGCATCGCCGGCGGCGGCGCTGCCGTCACCCGTCGGCGGTGTGAAGCGCACCAGCACCTGATTCAGCACCACCTCGTTGAGAATCTCGATGCGACCGGGCGTCGCCAGCGCCTCGGCGAAGTGTCGGGCGTGCCGACAGCAGCGGTCGACGAGCTCGGCGACACCGCTGCGCCCGAGATGGCGCAGGGCCGCCCACACCGCGAAACCGCGCGCGCGGCGGGAAAACTCCGGGGCCCACTCGAAGGAATCGCGCTCCCGGCCCTCGGTCTGCTCGAGATAGTCGGCGTGCGCGGTGAGGGCCGCGCGATGGGCCTCGGGGTGGGCGCAGAAGACCAGGCCGCTGTCGTAGGGGACGTTCAGCCACTTGTGCGCATCGGTCGCCCACGAGTCGGCGCGTCCGAGGCCGCCGACCAGTCCGCGATGGCGCGGGCTCGCCGCCGCCCAGAGACCGAAGGCGCCGTCGACGTGCAGCCAGGCGCCATGCGCGGCGGCGAGGTCGGCGATCTCTTCGAGCGGATCGAAGGCGCCGGAGTTGACGTTGCCGGCCTGCGCACAAACCAGGGTCGGACGGCCGGCGAGCGGCGCCAGGGTGGCGGCGAGCGCCGTGGGGATCATCCGCCCCTCTCCGTCGATCGCCACCCGGTGAACGCGCTCGCGGCCGAGCCCCAGCATCTGCAGTGCCGTATGCACGGTGACGTGAGCCTCCGCACCGACGACGACCTCGATCTCCGGCGCGCCGTAGAGACCGCGCGCTTCGACGTCCCAGCCGAAGCGGGCGGAGAGGGAGTGCCGGGCGGCGGCCAGGGCAGCGAAGTTCGCCGCCTGGCAGCCGGTGACGAAGCCGACACTGGCGTCGACCGGCAGGCCGAAGAGCTCCGTGAGCCAGGCCCCGGCGGTCTCTTCGGCCACCGCGTTCGCCGGCGAGAGAACGAACAGGCCGGCGTTCTGGTCCCAGGTCGAAGTCAGCCAGTCGGAGGCGACGGTCACCGGCAGCGTGCCGCCGACGACGAAGCCGAAGTAGCGTGGCCCGGCGGTGGCGACGATGCCGGGATCGGCGGCGCGCGCCAGATACTCGAGGACGGCCTCGGCGCTCTCGCCTGCTTCAGGCAGCGCGCCGCCGAGCGCACGGCGCATCTCGTCGACCGTCGCCGTGCTGCCGACCGGCCGTTCGGGAAGGCGGTCGAGATAGTCGCTGGCGATCTCGGCCGCGCGCCGCAAGAGGTCCCGTGAGCTCATCCCTCGAGTCTACCGTCCGACCCGGGGGGCTCTTGCACTGCCGAAAGTTAGGGGCGCGGCAGCACCGCGCTCCTCGCTCAGTCGCGCAGGAAGTGGCAGGTGTAGCCGCCGGGGTTCTTGACCAGGTAGTCCTGGTGGTACTCCTCGGCCGACCAGAAGTCGGAGGCGGCGACGATCTCGGTCACCACCGGGTTCTTCCACTTGCCTGACTTGTCAATTCGCTCGCGGACCTCCTCCGCGACCCGCTTCTGCTCCGCGCTGGCGTAGAAGATAGCGGAGCGGTAGGAGCTACCGATGTCGTTGCCCTGCCGGTTCCTGGTCGTCGGATCGTGCATGCGGAAGAACCAGCCGAGGAGCTGCTCGAACGAGATCCGCCGCGGATCGAAAACGACCTTCACCGCCTCGGCGTGGCCAGAGTCGCCATGCTTGACGATGGCGTAGGTGGCGTTCGGCACCGTGCCGCCGGTGTAGCCGACCTCGGTCTCGACGACGCCGGGGATGCTGCGCAGGATTTCCTCCATGCCCCAGAAACAGCCGCCGGCGAGAATCGCGGTCTCGCGATCGCCCGAGTCCCTGGCGAGGAGGCCCGCCTTCTCGAAGGCCGGCAGGAACTGCTCGTAGCCTTCGTCGACCAGCTTCTCGACCGGTACGAAGCGCAGCGCCGCCGAATTCATGCAGTAGCGCAGGCCGGTGGGCTTCGGCCCGTCGTCGAAGACGTGACCCAGGTGCGAGTCGGCCTGCTGCGAGCGCACCTCGACTCGGGTCATGAAGAGCCCGCTGTCGGTCTTCGTCGCGACCGCCGAGGCCGAGATCGGCCGGGAGAACGACGGCCATCCGGTCCCCGAGTCGAATTTGTCGAGCGACGAGAAGAGCGGCTCGCCGGAGACCACGTCGACGTAGATGCCCGGACGCTTCTCGTTCCAGTACTCGTTGCGAAAAGCGGGCTCGGTGCCTTCGTGCTGGGTCACCTGGTACTGCATCGGCGTGAGCCGGGCCTTGAGCTCGGCGTCCGCGGGCTTGGCGAAATTCGACATCGATCGACCTTTCTTGGGCGAAGAAGCAGCTTCGGCACCGCTCGCCGCCCCACCTTCAGAAAGCAAGGCGAGCGCGCTCGGCGCGGGCCGCTGCAGGGCGGAGAGCAGCCAGGGGCCGGCAAGGAGCGCGACCGCGGCGGTCAGGACCAGGGCGAGGAATCGGTGGCTTTTCATGACAGTGCTTGGATGCCCGGAAGCGGGAGCGGTTTCACCGGGCGACCTCCATTCTGCTCTACGCCGCCGCCAGCGTCCATGGATGACCGTCCGCCGCGAGCGCGAATGGGGGACAATCGCCGGATGCGACGCCCGCTCTACCTCGCCGTGGGCCTCGCCGGCTATCTCGCATCGTTCGGCTCGATGGTCTATTTCGGCCTCTTCCTCGCCAACTTGGCGGTGCCGAAGAGTGTCGACAGCGGCCCTACCGGCCGGGAGACGACGGCCGTGTACGTCAATCTCGCTCTGCTCGTCGCTTTCGGCCTGGTGCACAGCCTCCTTGCCCGCCGGGCGGCGAAAGCTCGCCTGCTGCGGGTCTTCCCGCCCGAGCTCGAGCGCAGCCTCTACTCGCTCATCGCCGGGCTGCAGATGGGCCTCATCTGCTGGGGCTGGCAACCGCTGCCCCAAGCGGTCTGGACGGTTCCCGCCGGCTGGACGGCGCTCGGCCCCGCCCTTTGGGCCCTGCAGGGCGCCGGCTGGGGGATCGTGATCGCGGCGCTGGCCTCGATCGGCAGCACGCACCTGTTCGGCCTCGAGCAGGCGAGGAGCGCCGCGCGGGGGGTGCCCTACGTCGCGCCGCCGTTCGCCGGCCGGGGCCTCTATCGCCTGGTGCGCCATCCGGTCTACTCCGGGTCCCTCCTCGCGTTCTGGGCGACGCCGACGATGAGTCAAGGGCGGCTGCTTCTCGTCAGCACGTTGACGATCTACCTGTTCATCGGCCTGGCGTTCGAGGAGCGCGATCTCGAGCGCGAGTTCGGCGCCGCGTACCAGGAGCACCGGCGGCGCGTTCCGGCCTTGATTCCGCGCCGGTTGAAGTAGGCTTCGAGAGGGAGAACCTCTGCTCATGACGCGCACTGCCCCACTCCTCGATCTGCTCCTCGGCCTGTCTCTCGCCCTGACTGCCAGCGTTGCCGGGGCCCAGACGGCGCCCGCTGGCGGCGGCACCCCAACCGTCCAGGCTCCGGCATGGGAGGAGGAGGTCGCCGCCTGGAAGAAGACCCGCTTCGAGCGCTTGCAGCGGCCCGACGGCTGGCTGACGCTGGTCGGCCTGGGTTGGTTGAAGCCCGGCGACAACAGCGTCGGCAGCGATCCGGCGAGCGCGGTCGTGCTACCCGCCGGAAAGGCGCCGCCGCGGCTCGGAACCCTGCAGCTGGTGGGTTCCGGCGACCGGCGCACCCTTCTCTTTCGCGCCGAGAAGGGCGTCGCCGTCACCCATGAGGGTGCTCCGGTCTCGACCCTCGAGATGGTGGCCGATGCCGACGCTGCGGCCGATTCCGGGCCGACCGAGCTCGTGCACGGCAGCCTTACCTTCTTCGCGATCCGGCGCGGCGACCGTCTCGGCGTGCGCGTCAAGGACAGCGAAGCCGCGACGCTCAAGGCCTTCCACGGGCTCGACTACTATCCGCTCGAAGCGAAGTGGAAGCTCGCGGCGCGCTTCGAGGCGCTGCCCGAACCGAAAGAGATTCCGATTCCGAACGCGCTCGGGTTCGACGAACCGATTCTCTCGCCCGGCCATGTCGTCTTCACCGTCGACAGCCAGGAGCACCGGCTGCTGGCGCTCGACGACACCGGCGACGGCCGACTCTTCCTCGTCTTCGGCGACAAGACCAACGGCAGGGAGACCTACGGCGGCGGGCGTTTCCTCTACACCGATCCGCCGCAAGACGGCCGGGTCGAGCTCGACTTCAACCGCGCCTACAATCCGCCCTGCGTGTTCACGCCCTACGCCACCTGCCCGCTACCGCCGCGGGAGAACCGCCTGCCGATGAGGATCGAGGCGGGCGAGAAGAGCTACGCCGGCCACGAATCCCGGCCTTGAGCAGCAGCGAAGGGCTCTACGAGAAGGTGCTGGCAGCCGCCGGCGGCGAGTTGGCAACGCCGAAGCCGCCTCGTCCCTCGGCGGCGGTCGTGCTCTTCCGGCGACTGCCGAACGCGGAGCTCGAACTCTTCTGGCTGCAGCGCGGCGCGATCCTCCCGTTCATGGGCGGCTGGCACGCCTTCCCCGGCGGCGGTCTCGAACGCGGTGACGTGACCTTGCCGGTCGCCGGAACTCCCACCGAGCTCGCCGCCACCGGCTGGACCCCTGCAAGCCCGCAAAGGGATGCGTCACCGAAAGAGCTCGATCTCGTACCCGGCCTGGTCGCCTGCGCGCTACGGGAACTGTTCGAGGAGACCGGCGTCCTGATCGCCTGTCCGCCAGCCATGGAAGTGAGAGGTGGCTGGACCGAGGGCTCCCATGGGGACCGGAGCCCGCTTCCTCAGGGCGAGGACCCCATGGGATACGGGCCAGACAGGACCCCGAACGGAGACCGACCCGACACCGTATCGCTGGCCGAGCTCCGACGAACTCAACTCGCCGGAGAGAAGTCCCTCGGCCCCTGGCTCGACAAGAACGGCCTCGCCCTCGACGCCTCGCGCCTGCGCTTCGCCGGCCGCTGGCTCACCCCGCCGTTCTCGCCGGCGCGATTCGACAACCGCTTCTTCCTCCTCGAGTGGCGCCCCGAGGACGGCGAACCGAGAGTCGTGCCGCCGGAGAGCGAAGAGGGCGAGTGGATCGCGCCGCGCGCCGCTCTCGCCCGCCTCGACGAGGGTCGCGCCATCGCCGCGCCGCCGATCCTGCACCTGCTGCGCGTACTCGCCGAGGCCGGACCCGACCGCGCGACGCCGCGCCTTCAGGACACCACCGAGGCGCACCTCGGGCCGCTGCCGCGAATCGAGGTGCGGGCCGGGATCGTGCTCCTGCCGCTCGCCGCCGCCACCCTGCCCCCCGCCGCGCACACCAACGCCTATCTGCTCGGCACCGGCGACTGCGTGCTCGTCGATCCGGGCTCGCCGTTCGAGGCCGAGAACGAACGACTGCTGGCCGCGTTGCGCGTGGCGGAGGAGCGCCTCGGGCGCTCCGTTCGCGCCATCTGGCTCACCCACCATCACCCCGATCATGTCGGTGGCGTCGAAATCGTCCGTCGCGCGCTCGACGTGCCCGTGCTCGCCCATCCGCTCACCGGCGAACGTCTCCGCGCGCAGGGCATCGCGCTCGACGGCTGGCTCAACCATGGGCAGCGTGTCGAGCTCGACGGCTCGCCGCCATTCGCGCTCAAGGTGCATCACACTCCCGGGCACGCCAGCGGCCACCTCTGCTTCGAAGTCGAATCGACCGGCGACCTCGTCGCCGGCGACATGGTGGCGGGCTTCGGCACGATCGTCATCGATCCGCCGGAGGGCGATATGGACCTCTACCTCGCCTCGCTCGACCGCCTGCGAGAGTTGGCGCCGCGCACCCTGTTCGTCGGTCACGGCGCACCGTTCCTCGACAGCGTGACCAAGCTCACCGAGTACCGCGATCATCGCTTGGCGCGCGAGGCCCAGGTGCTCGCCTGCTGGGAGTCTGGCGAGCGCGAGGCGAAGGCGATGGTGCCGCGCGTCTATCCCGAGATCGCCGCGGCCGTCGTGCCGCTCGCCGAACGTCAGGTGGTGGCGCACCTCGCGCGCCTCGCGCGCCTCGGCCGCATCTCCGGCTGAGCTCTTCGGGCGCCGCCGGCGCACCGCCATCGCCGGCCGATCGCCGGGGCCGCGCAGCGGACGTTCACGACTCGTTCATCGTGAATGCGACACGATGCCCGCATGAGCTCTGCGAGAACCCCGGAATCCGGAACGGAGGCGCTGCCCGCTCCGGCCGTCTCCGAGAAGTTCGTCACCACCGCGCTCGGGCTCGCGCTGCTCTCGCTCCTTTCCACCGTCCCCCTCGCCGGCGAGGAGAGCTTCGCCCATCCACACGGCGCCCTGAAGCGCGAGTGCCTCGAGTGTCACTCGACGGACAGCTGGTCGCCCCTGCGCTCGCCCCTGCCTTACCGCCACACGGAGACCGGCTTCGATCTCGTGGGCGGGCACGCCGGGCTCGCCTGCAAGCTCTGCCACGCGACGCTCGACTTCGCTCAGGAGAAGGGCCAGACCGACTGTTACGGCTGCCATGAGCCCGCCTTTTCCCGGGCGACGCGCCCCGTGCACACCGGCTTCGCGACCACCTGCTCGACCTGCCACAGCGTCGCGTCGTGGCAGCCGGCCGTCTTCGATCACAACCGGGCCGCCTTCCATCTCGCCGGCGCCCACCGTACGGCCGAGTGCATCGCCTGCCACCGCAACGGCTACACCGCGACGCCCACCGACTGCTTCAATTGCCACCAGCGAGACTTCAACGGCGCGCGCAACCCCGTCCACGGCGGTTTCGCCACCTCCTGCGAAGACTGCCACGGGGTGACTGCCTGGCGGCCGGCGATCTTCGATCACGGCCAGACCGGCTTTCAGCTCGTCGGCGCCCACCGGACGATCGAGTGCACCCTCTGCCACCGCAACGGCTACGGCGGCACACCGAGCGAGTGCGTCTCCTGCCACCGAGCGAGCTACGACGGCGCCGGCAACCCCAGCCACAGCGGTTTCCCGGTGACCTGCCAGGATTGCCACAGCGCGACCGCCTGGCAACCGGCGACGTTCGACCACAACGCGACCGGCTTCCAGCTCGCCGTTGCACACCGCTCGGTGGCCTGTACCGCTTGCCACCGCAGCGGCTACGCCGGCACGCCCTCCGACTGCCTCTCTTGCCACCAGGCCGACTACAGCGGCGCGGCGAGCCCGAGTCATGCGGGCTTCCCGACGGCCTGCCAGAGCTGTCACGGCACAACTGCCTGGCAGCCGGCCTCCTTCGACCACAACTCGACCGGCTTCCCGCTGACCGGTGCGCATCGATCGCTCGCCTGTACCACGTGTCACCGGAGCGGCTATGCCGGCACTCCGTCCGACTGCTTCGCCTGCCACCAGAGCGACTACAACGGGACCCACAACCCCAACCACTCGAGCGCCGGCTTCGGCACCGGTTGCGCCGAGTGCCACGGCACCAACGGCTGGACCCCGGCGACCTTCAACCACGAGAGCTCGTTTCCGATCGCATCGGGACGGCACCAGTTCCCCTGCACCTCCTGCCACGTGGCTGCCGGCAACTACGGCGTCTTCGAGTGCGTGCTCTGCCACGAGCACAGCCAGGGAGAGACCAACGGCGAGCATCGCGGCGTCGGAGGCTACGTCTACGAGAGCCGCGCCTGTTACCAGTGCCATCCGCGAGGCCGCGAATGATCGCTCCAGCGCGTGCGCCGCGATCGTTCATCTCTTGTTCACATCTTCGGCAATTCTCAACACGATGACGATGCGCGGATTCATAGCAGCCGCTCCAGCCGGACGAGATCATCCTTGGATGCACCGCACGGCCACGCATTCGACTGCCAGCAGGGCGACACGTCCATCCAGGAAGGGCGCGTTGCTGGCCGGCGCTACCGTCTGCCTTCTGCTCGGATTCTTCGCGCCGCAGCCAGGCACGGCGCAGAGCGGCACCGCGAATCCTCACGGCGCGCTCGCGGTCGAGTGCGCGCAATGCCACACCATGGAGGGCTGGACGCCGCTCAAGGCGCCTCTGCCCTGGAAACATGCGACGACCGGTTTCGATCTCGGCGGCGCTCACGCCGACGCGGCCTGCAAAGCCTGCCATACGACTCTCGACTTCGCCGCGATCAAGGGGAAGTCGGACTGTCTCGTCTGCCACGAACCCGCGTTCCGGCGCGCTACGCGCCCGAGCCACGCCGGTTTTCCGACGACCTGCAAGACCTGCCACGGCGTCTCCACCTGGCAGCCCGCGACGTTCGACCATAGCTCGACGACCTTTCGGCTGAACGGTGCGCACCGCACCGCCGACTGCGCGTCGTGTCACCGCAACGGCTACACCGCGACGCCGACGGACTGTCTCTCCTGCCACCAGCGCGACTTCACCGGCGCGAGAAATCCGGTGCACACGGGATTCTCGAGCTCCTGTCAGGACTGCCATGGCGTCTCCGCCTGGCAGCCCGCGACCTTCGATCATAATCAGACCGGCTTCCAGCTGGTCGGCGCGCATCGCACGGTCGAATGCACGACCTGCCATCGCACCGGCTACTCCGGCACCCCTTCTGAGTGCTTTTCCTGTCATCAGAGCGACTTCACCGGCGCGCGCAATCCGAGCCACAGCGGCTTCCCCAACGCCTGCCAGGACTGCCACGGCGTCTCCGCCTGGCAGCCGGCGACGTTCGACCACAACGCGACCGGCTTCCAGTTGAACGGTGCGCACCGCTCGGCCTCCTGCACCTCCTGCCACCGCACGGGCTATGCCGGCACACCGTCGGACTGTTTCTCCTGCCACCAGTCCGACTTCACCGGAGCAACGAACCCGAGTCACAACGGCTTTCCCAACTCCTGTCAGGACTGCCACGGCGTCTCCGCCTGGCAGCCGGCCAACTTCGATCACAACTCGACCGGCTTCCAGCTCAACGGAGCCCACCGCTCGGCCTCCTGCACCTCCTGCCACCGCACCGGCTACGCCGGCACGCCGTCGGAGTGCTTCTCCTGCCACCAGTCCGACTTCACCGGTGCAACGAACCCGAGTCACAGCGGCTTTCCCAACTCGTGCCAGGACTGCCACGGCGTCTCCGCCTGGCAGCCGGCCAATTTCAATCACAGCGCGACGGCTTTCCCGCTGAACGGCGCCCACCGCACGACCGCCTGCACGGCCTGTCATCAGAGCGGTTACTCCGGCACCCCGACGGATTGCTTCTCGTGTCATCAGACCGACTTCACCGGCGCCAACAACCCAAGCCACAGCGGTTTCCCCCATACCTGCCAGGACTGCCACAGCGTCAACGCCTGGCAGCCGGCGAGCTTCAATCACAGCGCGACCGCTTTCCCGCTGAACGGCGCCCACCGCACGACCGCTTGCACGGCCTGCCATCAGAACGGCTACGCCGGCACGCCGACAGACTGTTTCTCCTGCCATCAGACCGACTTCACCGGCGCCGACAACCCGAGTCACACCGGCTTCCCGCACGCTTGCCAGGACTGCCACAGCGTCAACGCCTGGCAGCCGGCGAGCTTCGACCACAACGCCACCGGTTTCCCGCTGAACGGAGCCCACCTCGCGGCCGCCTGCCTCGACTGCCACAGCGGCGGCTACAGCGGGACGCCTTCGGCCTGCTACTCGTGCCACCAGACCGATTTCAACGGCGCGAACAACCCGAGCCACACCGGCTTCCCGCACACCTGCCAGGACTGCCACTCCGACAACGCCTGGCAGCCGGCGAGCTTCAACCACACCACGACCGGCTTTCCGCTCACCGGCGCCCACGCCGGTGCGGATTGCCTCGACTGCCATTCCGGCGGCTACTCGGGTACGCCGACGCTCTGCTTCTCCTGCCACCAGAACGACTACAACGGCACCAACGATCCGGATCACCAGACCGCGGGCATTCCGACCACCTGCGAGACCTGCCACAACACGAGCGCCTGGGAGCCCTCGACCTTCAACCACACTCCCTGGTTCCCGATCAGTACGGGCCGGCATCAGTTCCCCTGCGCCTCGTGCCATGTGAGCGCCGGCAACTTCAACCACTTCGAGTGCATCCTCTGCCACGAGCATCGTCAGAGCGAGACCAACAGCGAACATCAGGGCGTTGGCGGGTACGTCTACCAGAGCCAGGCCTGCTTCCAGTGTCACCCGCGCGGCTCGGCGTACCCCGGACGCTAGACGAGAAAGATCCCTGAAACCGATGACTGATTCCCTGTCTGTCTCGGCCGCGAGCGCGGCCCTCTGCCCGACCCCTTCGACAAAGCGCCGGACCGCGTACCTCGCGTTCGTCGCCCTCCTCGCCGCCTTCTCCGTCTTCGCTCCATTCGCGGCCGGCGCCGCGGCGCCACCGCCCCCGCCGGCGTCGGCACAGATGACGGTGATTCGAGTCATCGCCGGCCGTGTCGATATCGATGTGCCGGGGCTGCGGCGGCCGCCGGTCGGCACCCGTCTCATCGTTCAGCGGGAAGGATCTCCGATCGCCGAGCTCGAAGTGACCATTCTGCGCGAGCGCCAGGCGTCGTGCCGGATCGTCAGCATGACGGCGCCGATCGCCAGTGGCGATCTGGTACTTCGGCCTCCCACCGCCAAAGCTGCGGCGAGCTCTTCGGGCGCCGGGGGTGGCGCTGCGGAGGCGGCCAACCAGACCATGATCGTGCAGCGCGTACTGCGCGGCGCGGTCGATATCTCGCTCGTCACTTCGCAGCCGGTGGCCGTTGGCGACCGCCTGGTCGTCGAACGTGGCAGCCTGGTCATCGGCGAGCTCGAGGTCGTCCTGATCGGCGAGCACTCGGCGACCTGCCGGATCGACCGCGAGGTCCGTCCGATCACCCAGGGGGACCGTGTGCGCCGCCTGGACGTGCCGGCGCAACCTCCCGCAGAAACGCCAGTCGCCCCGCCGGCAGCCCCGGCTCCGGCTCCTGCTCCGGTCGTCGAACCCACTCCCGAGGCTCCGCCCGCCCCTGCCGGCGAAGTCGCGCCGCAACCGGTGCCGCCAGCCGAGGCCGCGCCCGCCGTAACAGCCACCGAAACCGCCCCGGCGCAGCCGATCCGGGTTCGCCAGGTGCTCGCCGAGGAGGTCTTTCTCGACGCCGGCAGAACCTCTGGCCTCGCCGTCGGCCAGCGCCTCAAGGTCGTTCACACCGACGAGGCGTCCGGCGCGACGAGCGAGGTGGCCGAGCTCGAGATCGCGTTCATCGCCGGTCACTCGGCCTCCTGCAGGATCGTGGCGACCCCAGGCAGCATCACCGTCGGCGATCTGGCGATTCCTGGGCCGGCACCGGCTCCTGCCGCGCCCGCGCCGTCTTCGGGCGGCGCCTCCGGCAAGGGCAGTGGAGCGACCGCGACGACCTCGCGCGGCCGACCGCCGGGTTGGGACCCGGCCGAGCACACGGACTATTCGGGTTCGCTGGCGCTGCGCTTCCAGGGTTTTCAGGACGGCAGCGAGGCGGGCCGCGACTTCTATCAGGAATCGGCGCTGGTCAACATCTATGCCGGTCATATCGGCGGCAGCAAGTTCGACTTCCGGCTGCGCGGCACCGCCAGCCGCGAGCAGATTCAGCTCTCCTCCGGCGGCACGGAGTCGCGCGACAACGACCGCCTCTACGAAGCGACGCTTTCCTACGAGCCGCCAGAGGCGCGCTTCACCTATCAGGTGGGCCGCCTGATCTCGGGCCCCCTCGTCGGCTTCGACTACCTCGACGGCGGCGTCGGCGAGTTTCACGCCACCCGCCGTTTCAGCCTCGGCGCCTTTTACGGTTCGCGCTCGAACGGCGACCAGATCGACTTCGCGAGCACGGGGCGCGCCTATGGCGCCTTCGTGCACTGGCTCGATCAGACGCCAGGCAGCCCCTTCTATGCCGAATTCCTCCTCGAAGCGATCGGCGACTACCTCAAGGGAGAGACCAATCGGGAGTACCTGTCGTTCTACGGCCGGCAGGGCTCCGGCAGCCGCTGGTCGCTCTACGAACGCGCCGAGTTCGATCTCGGCCGCAACTGGCGCGACAATCCGACGGCCAACGACAGTCAACTGAGCAACGTCCTGTTCTCCGGCAGCTACAGCCTCAACAAGGCCGTGCGCCTGGGCGTGAGCTACGATCAGTCGCGGCAGATCCTCACTCTCGACGATCGCTTCACTCCCGAAGAGCTGTTCGACAACGCGCTGCGCGAAGGCTACCGGGTGACCGCCTACCTCGGATCGGCGAAGACCGTGCGCGGCAATTTCTCGGTCGGCCAGCGTTGGAAGCAGGGCAACCCCGACCGCAGCCTCGCCTACAACGCCAACGTCTACCACAGCAACGTGCTCGGCTGGAACATGCTCATCGGCGCCGACTACTCGGGCTTCGACGGCGACACCTCGAGCGGTTTCCGCGCCGGCCTGCGGATCCAGAAGTACTTCCGCAGCGGGCACGACGTCGAGCTGACCGTCGGCACTTCGGGAACCGATCTCGTCGCGACCGGTGAGAACCGCAAGAACCAGTGGTTGCGCCTTTCCGGCACATTGCAGCTCGGGCGGCGTTTCTACCTGCTCGGCGAGCTCGAATCGGCGACCGGCGACGACCTCGAGGGGGAGCGACTCTTCCTACAGCTGGGCTATCGACTCTGAATGGCATGGAGCGAGCCTCACGAAGCGCCGCCCTGCGAGACGGCCGGGCCATGCCGCGGCTGCGGTATCGTACGAAGCCTCATGCGCTCGCGCCCACTGCCTTGCAGCCGGCCGGCCCGCCCGGAAACGACACGTCCTTGAACCTCGACAGCAGAGCTACCGAGGCGCCCGCGCCGGCGTTCTGTGCCCGTGACCTGTCTCGCAGGTACGGCCAGAAGTGGGCGCTCGCCCATCTCGATCTCGCCGCCTCCGCGGGCGAGGTCCTGCTCGTCGCGGGCCCCAACGGCTCCGGCAAAACGACCTTCCTGCGCCTGCTGGCGGGCCTCGCACGACCCACCTCCGGCGAGCTCGAGCTGTTTGGCAAGAGCCTCGCATCCGACCCCTTCGGTTGGCGCCGAAATGTCTCTCTGCTCTCCCATGCGTCCTATCTCTACGACCCCCTCTCCGCTCTCGAGACCCTCCGTCTCTGGGCGAGGCTCCTCGGTCGCCCGGCCGGCGAAGAGGAGCTGCGTTCCCGGCTGGCCGAGGTCGGGCTCGAAGCCGATGCGGAGAATCTGGTGAGCGGCTTCTCGGCCGGCATGCAGAAGCGTCTGACGTTCGCCCGAGTACGCCTCGAAGATTCTCCGCTGGTGCTGCTCGACGAGCCGTTCGCCGCCCTCGACACCGCCGGCCAGGAGCTCGTCACCGCCTGGATCGACGCCGACCGCCGGGCCGGCAAGACGGTGGTCATCGCCTCGCACAATCTCGAGCGCGCGGCGAAGCTCGCCGATCGCGCGGCTCTCCTCGCCCGCGGGCAGATGCGCTGGCTCGGACCGGCGCGCGAGCTGCCCGGCGTCCTCTCGAGGGCGTCGTGAGCGCGCTCCGCAGCCAGACGCTGACCCTCCTCGCCAAAGATCTGCGGCTCGAGTGGCGGGCGAAGGCGCGGCTCGTCGCGGTCGCGGTCTTCGGCCTGCTCTCGCTCGTCGTGTTCTCGATCGCCGTCGGCCCCGACTCCAAGGCGCTGACCGCAGGCGCCGCCGGCTTCCTGGTCATCGCCCTGCTGCTCTCCTCGACCCTGGCGCTCGCCGAGAGTTTTCGCGTCGAGCAGGAGCGTCGCGCGCTCGAGGGCCTGCTGTTGCTGCCGGTGCGGCCGGGAGCCATCTTCTACAGCAAGGCGATCGCCAACACGCTGTCGCTCGCCATGCTGGCTCCGGGCCTGTCCCTTTTCGGCGTCGTGCTCTACGGCGTCGAGCTCGCGCCGGCCAACGTGGCGAGCTTCTTCGCCATCTGGCTGCTCGCCGCAGCCGGCCTGTCGGCCCCCGGCACCCTCTACGCGGCGATGACCAGCCAGCTGCGCAGCCGCGACGTGCTGCTGCCGCTGCTCCTGTTTCCACTCGTCGTGCCAGTGCTGATGGCCTCGTGCAAGGCACTCGCGCTCGCGCTCACCGGCGATCCGATGGGGCAGATGCGCTCCTGGGCGCTGCTCCTGCTGTGCTTCGACCTGATCTACTGGTCCCTGGGCGGGATCCTCTTTCCGTTCGTCATCGAGGAGGGCTGAACCGTGAATCGTCGTTTTCCCAAGGAGCACTGGGCGGGCCTGGTGGGAGTCGCGCTGCTGCTCGTCGGCTCGTACGTCGGGCTGTTCGTGGCCCCGGCCGAGCGCCACATGGGCGAGGTCCAGCGCATCATGTACGTGCACGTCCCGACAGCGTGGAACGCGCTGCTCTGCTTCACCTGCGCCTTCGTGGCCGCGATCGGCTCGCTGTGGACCGGGCGCGAGCGCTGGGACGCGACGCTGGTCGCGGCGTCCGAGGCCGGCATCGTGCTCAACGGCCTGCTGCTCGTCCAGGGCTCACTCTGGGGCCGGGCGACCTGGGGCGTCTGGTGGGACTGGGACGTGCGTCTCACCACCTCCCTGATCCTCCTTCTGCTCTTCATCGGTGTGCTCTCGCTGCGCTCCTTCGCCGCGGGCATCGAGCGCAAGGCGAGTCTCACGGCCGTGGCGGCGATCGTCGCCTACGTCGACGTGCCGCTGGTCTATTTCTGTGTGCGCTGGTGGCGGAGCCTGCATCAGATCCAGTCGTCGCCGGCCACCGTGGATCCGGCGATGGTGCTGCCGCTGCGCCTGAACGCCTTTGGACTGCTGTTCGCCGCCATCTGGTTCATCGTCCGCCGCGCTCGCCTCGAGCTGGCGCGGCGGCGCGCCAGCGAAACCGCGCTTCCGGACCGCATCGAGAGAATCGAGGTTGGACATGCCTGAGGGGGTCATCGTCGGCGGCTGGAGCTTCGTCATCGCCGCCTATTCCATTACCGCGGGAGGTCTCATCCTCTACGCCTGGAGCCTGATCCGGCGGACACGCCAGCAGCGCCACAAGGAGGGCAAGTCATGACCGCAGCATCCGACAACAAGGCCCGCGCGGAAGTGCGCCGCCACCGCCTGCTGGCGCTCGTCGCCATCCTCATCGCCGCCGGCACCTTCGGCTTTCTCGCCCTGGGGGGACTGGGCAAGAGTCTGGTGTACTACTGGAGCCCGACCGAGCTCAAGGCCCACGGCGGCAAGGCCGAAGGCGCGACCATCCGCCTCGGCGGCCTGGTGGCGCCCGGATCGATCGAGACCGGCGAAGGCGGGCTCGGCCTGCGGTTCAAGATGACCGACGGCACCGAGACGGTCGCGGTCGCGACGCGGGCCGTGCCGCCGGCGATGTTTCGCGAGGGCATCGGCGTGGTCGTCGAAGGCGCCTTGCAGGCCGATGGCACCTTCGCCACCGACCGCCTGATGATCAAGCACGACAACCAGTACCAGCCTCCCGGCAAGGGCGACGAACGCACCGTCAAGGAGCTCGCCAACACGCTCGAGCCCGAGGCCCCGCGATGATCTCCCTTCTCGGGCGCTCGGTCGTCCTGGCGGCGCTGCTCGTCGCGACGGTCGGCGCCGTGATCAGCTTCGCGGCCGCGCAGCAGCGCTCCGCTGCCGGAGTCGCGCGAGCGCGCCGGATGGCCTATCTCTACGCCGCGATGATGACGCTGGCCACCGGTCTGATGATCTACGCGCTCATCGCGCACGACTTCTCGGTGTCGTACGTGGCGCAGGTCGGATCGCTCGCTACGCCGCTGCACATCACCATCGTTTCGCTCTGGTCGTCGCTCGACGGCTCGATCCTCTTCTGGGGACTCGTCCTCGGGGCCTTCACCGCCGGCTCGGCGTTTCACCTGCGCCGTAGTGCCCCCGATCAGCTCGGCTACATGCTCGGTTCGCTCTTCGTCGTCGGGCTCTTCTTCACCTTCCTCATCGCCGGCCCCGCCGATCCCTTCGCGCCGACGCCGCCGCCCGTGCCGGCCGACGGCCCGGGACCGAATCCGCTGCTGCAGAACCACCCGCTGATGATCATTCATCCGCCGATGCTCTATCTCGGCTACGTCGGCATGAGTGTGCCGTTCGCGATCGCCCTCGCCGCGCTCTTCGCCGGCCGGCTCGACCGCGACTGGATCCGCTCCCTGCGCACCTGGTTGCTGGTTCCGACTGCCTTCCTGACGATGGGCGTGATGCTCGGCGGCTGGTGGTCTTATGAGGTGCTCGGCTGGGGCGGCTACTGGGCGGGGGATCCGGTGGAGAACGCCTCGTTCCTGCCCTGGCTCACCGCCATCGCCGCCGTGCATTCGGCTCTCGTCCTGCAGCGCAAGGGGACACTCCGCGCCTGGACGGTCGTGCTGGTGGTGGTCACCTTCCTGCTCACCATCCTCGGCACGTTCCTCACCCGCTCGGGAGTCGTCAACTCGGTGCACTCCTTCACCCAGACGCCGATCGGACCGGCGTTCCTGGCCTTTCTCGGCTTCTGTCTGGTGGCCTCGGTCGTGGTGCTCGCGATGCGGATGGACACGCTCGCCTCGGATCCCGACCGCGAGACCCTGTGGACGCGCGAGGGCGCCTTCCTGATCAACAACCTGCTGCTGCTCGTCTTCATGTTCACCGTGCTCGTCGGGACACTCTTCCCGATCGCTGCCGAGCTGGTGCGCGGCGTCAAGGTGAGCGTCGGCGAGCCGTACTTCAACCGCATGGCGATTCCGATCAGCCTCGGCCTGCTGCTGCTCATCGGCGTCGGGCCGGCGCTGCCGTGGGGACATGCCAGCAACCGGAACGTCCGCCGCGCGCTGCTCTTCCCGCTGCCGGCGGCGCTCGCCGGGCTGCTCCTCACGGCCGCTGCCGGCGGGCGCAGCTGGGGAGTCCTCGCGACCGGCGCACTCGCCGGCTACGCCGTCTGGGTCAACTGCGATCAGTCGCTGCGTCTGTCGCGCCGCCGGCGGGAAGACGAACCCTGGACGGAAGCGGTCGGCGAGGCGGTTCGTCGCGGTGCGCCGCGCTACGGCGCCTATCTCGCGCACCTCGGAGTCATCGTGACCTTCGTCGCGATCGCGGTCTCCTCCTCCTACCAGGTCGCGCACGAGGCGACGATGCGGCCGGGCGAGTCGATGGACGTCTCGGGCTACAAGCTCACCTACGAGAAGGTGAACGCCCGGCAGGAGCCGCATCGCATCTCGGAGCGCGCCCTGATGCGTATCGAGCGCAACGGCCGGAACGCCGGCACGCTCGAACCGGCGCTCAACCGGTACGACAGCCGGATGGAGCCGATCGGTACGCCGGCGGTCCGCACCGCCCTCGGCCACGACCTCTACCTGTCGCTGATGAACGTCGGCGCGGACGGCAGCATCGGCCTGCGCGCCATCGTCACGCCGGCGGTGGTCTGGATCTGGATCGGCGTCTTCATCATCGTGTTCGGCACGGCGATCTGCCTGCTGCCGGCCGGTCTGCGCTCGAAGGAGCGCAAGCCCGGTCCGCTCGCCGGCGCGGAGGCCCAGGGATGAACCGCAAGGTACTGCTGGTCGGCCTCCTCCTCGTCGCGCCGCTCCTCGTGATGCTCGGCTCGGGACTCCGCCATGATCCGCGCGAGGTCGTCTCGCCGCTCATCGGCCAGCCTGCCCCCGACTTCACGCTCGCCGATCTCGACGGCCGCCCCCTCGCGCTCGCCGAGCTCCGCGGGCAACCGCTGGTGATCAACTTCTGGGCGACCTGGTGCCAGCCGTGCGCGGCCGAGAATCCGATCTTCGCCGCTCTCGCCCGCCGCTATGCCGGGAGAGCCCGTTTCATCAGCGTGATCTACCAGGACACGCCGGAGGCGATCCGCGCCTACGAACGCCAGCGCGGCAGCTGGGGACCGGCGCTGGTCGATCCGGAGTCGCGGACCGCCATCCGCTTCGGCGTCTATGGCGTGCCGGAGACCTTCGTCATCGACGCCAAGGGCGTCGTCCACGAGAAGGTCACCGGCATGGTGAGCTTCGACGGACTCTCCCGCTCTCTGGAGGCACTGCTATGAACCGAGCTGTCGCGCTCGCGCGGGCGGCCACGCTCGCTGCGACGCTGGTCACCCTGATGTCGTCGCTCGCGCCGCGCGTCGCCTTCGCACAGGAGGGAGCGCCCCTCGGGCCGCCCCTTTCCGGCGCGGCGCTCGAGCGCGCCACCGAAGAGGTCTCGTCCCTGATGCGTTGTCCGGTTTGTCAGGGGCTCTCGGTCGCCGACTCTCCGGCCTCGTCGGCCGTCGACCTCAAGGCCGAGGTCCGGCGACAGCTCGCCCTCGGTTACTCGAGAGACCAGGTCATCGCTTCGTTCGAGCGCTCCTACGGCGAGTTCATCCGGCTCGAACCGAAGGCCGAGGGATTCAACTGGCTGGTCTGGCTGGCGCCGGGCCTGGCCCTCGCCGTCGGCGCCCTGGTCATCTTCCTTCGGCTGCGCCCCTCGGGCCGGCCGACGACCGCAACCGCTCCGGCCACCCTGCCCCCCGCGAACGAGGAGTCGAGAACCTCATGAACGTCTGGATTCCCGGATTGATCGTCGTCGCGGTCGGGCTCGCCGCCGGCCTCTGGATGGCGCTGCGTGGCAAACAGGCTGCGCCTGCGGACACCTCTCCCGGTGCGTCGCCGGACCCCGCCGCCCCGTCCTCGTCCGCGCTTGCCACGGGCACGTCGCCGGCGGCGCCTTCCGCCCGGCGTTCGAGCGTCGTCGGCTTCCTCGCCGGCGTCCTCACCTGCGCCGTGCTCGGCGGTCTCATCTACTGGGCCACCCAGGGCTCGAAGCCCAAGGAAGAGATGGGCGGCACGGCTCCGCTGGCTCCGATGGCTCCGATGACGCCGGCACCCCAGCCCGGCGCCGCCTCGCCGGAGGCCGCCGCGCGCGCCCACGAAGAGAGCGCTGAGCTTTCGCCCGCGGTGCAGGCGCAGCTCGCCCAGCTGCGCGCGCAGATCCAGGCAGCCCCGCAGGATCTCAACGCGCGCCGCCAGTTGACGGTCGCCCTGCTCAACGCCAACCTGCTGATGGAGGCGTTCGAACAGGCGCGCGAGCTCCAGAAGGTGGCGCCCGAAGATCCGGACGGTCTGTTCGTCGAGGGCGTGGTGCGGCTGGCGATGGGACAGTGGCCGTTGACCGTGCAGCTGATGGACCGCGTCCTGGCGCAGCATCCCGACCACGTCCTCGCCGCGCTCGCCAAGGGTCAGGCGGAGGCCGCGTTGGGGCAGACTCCGGCGGCGATCGCCACCTGGAAGAAAGGGCTGGCGGCGGCGGGCGGGAAGTTCCAGCCTCTCGAGGAGCTCATCGCCGAGGCCGAGTCGGGCGGCATGGCGATGGCTTCGGGAGCCGCGCCCGCACCGGACCCCCAGGAGGGAGCGCCCGCGCCCGAGAGCGCGGGCGGCTTCTATCGCGTCCACATCGAGCTCTCTCCCGGCACCACCGGGCCGCGCAACGCCGACGGTGGCGGCGCGACGCTGTTCGTCGCGCTGCGCGGCGAGGCTCCGGGCCCGCCGGCGGCGGTCAAGCGTGTCGCCAATCCGGCCTTCCCGCTCGAGCTCACCCTCTCCGCCGACGACAGCATGATGGGGCAACCGCTGCCGCAGCGGGGCAACCTGTCGATCCACCTCGACGGCGACGGCAACGCGTCGACCAAGGAGGCAGGCGATCTCGCGACCTCGGTCCAGGCGTTCTCCGGCACGCCGGTGACCGTGATTCTGGAAAACGCGCAACGATGAAGCTGCCGATTCAGAGGCTGCTGCTGGTCGGCATCTACACGCTCGCCTTCGGCAGTCTCGCCTGGCTCGCCTACCGCGGCCTCCCCTACTACCTGACCCCGCTCGCCGAGCGCCCCCGGCATCCGCTCTTCTGGCAGCTCAAGCCGGGGGGCAGCTGGGGTCTCGCCTACGGCATCGTCGGCGCCGTGATGATGGTCGTGATGCTGCTCTACTCGGTGCGCAAGCGCTTCGTGGCGCTGCGCCGCCTCGGGCCGGTCAGCGACTGGTTGGACTTTCACATCCTCTTCGGCATCTGCGGTCCCCTCTTCATCCTCCTCCACAGCTCGTTCAAGGTTCAGGGCCTCGTCGCACTCTCCTTCTGGTCGATGGTCGCGGTGGCGACGAGCGGCATCGCCGGCCGCTATCTCTACCGTCAGATCCCTCACTCGACGTCCGGCGACGAGCTGTCGCTGGCCGAGGTCGAGCGTCTCGACCAGGAGCTCGCGGAGCAGCTGATGAGAGAGGCCGGCCTCGACGCCGAGGCGATCCGGCAGCTCGACGCCGTGGCGGCTGTGGGCACCGGCGACAGGCTCTCGTTGATCGCCCTGGCGCTCCGCTTTCCGCTCGACTCGATCCGGCTCGGTCGGCGCCTGCGCCAGTTCCGCCGGCGCTTCTCGTCCCGAGACCGGCAACTGCGCAGGCGCTACGAGCTCCTCGTGCGGCACAAAGTCAGCCTGCGGCGGCGCCTCCTGCTCTGGCAGCGGGTGCGCGAGCTCTTCCACTATTGGCACGTCTTCCACAAACCGTTCGCGATCGTCATGTACCTCTTCATGTTCGTGCACATCGGCGTCGCCTGGGCCACCGGATACGCGGGGATCGGACACTGACCCCCCCGGGAAGAGCTGCGTTGCGTGTCGTCCTCGCGGCGACCGGCGCCGGGCTGTGCGCGCTGCTCGCCCCCGTCTCGCCGATGAGCGCCCAGATCTCTCCCGGCGAGTTGAGCCGCGCCCACGCCAAGCTCGACGGCAGCGACGGCTGTCTCCAATGCCACAGTGCCGCGAGCGGCGTCGACCACGGCCGTTGTCTGGCCTGCCACACGCCCCTGGCACAGCGCATCCACGCTCGCCGGGGCCTCCACTCCCGGCCCGACCACGGCGATTGCGAGCGCTGCCACATCGAACATCAGGGTCGCGCTTTCGACCTCGTCTACTGGGGCAAGAGCGGCGAGAGATCCTTCGACCATGAGCTCACGGGCTACTCGTTGCAGGGAGCCCACGCGCCGCTCGGCTGCCGGAGCTGTCACCGCAAGGAGTCGATCGCCGACCCGGCACCGTTGCTGGCCAAGCAAGTCGACCTCGGGCGCACCTTCCTCGGTCTCGAGGCGCGCTGCGCCTCTTGCCACGCGGACGTGCATCGCGGGCAGTTCGGGGCCACCGACTGCGCTGCCTGCCACGGCTCGAAGAAGTTCAAGCCCGCCGAGGGCTTCGATCATTCCCGTGCGAAGTTCCCGCTCACCCTTGGACATGCCAAGGTGGAGTGCAGCAAGTGTCACCCGGTCGGCCTCGCTCCCGCGGGCACCCCCGCCGCGCCGGCCGACGCTCCGCCCTATATCGCCTATCGCGGCGTCGCCACGACTTGCGCCGGCTGCCACAAAGACCCGCACCAGGGGCGCTTCGGCGCGAAGTGCGAGAGCTGCCATACGGCGGACGACTGGAAACGCATCCAGACTGCCAACTTCGACCACTCTCGCACCCGCTATCCGCTGACCGGCAGGCACGTCACGACCGCCTGCGCCGCCTGCCACCCGCCCGGAAAGACCACCAAGCTGCCCGGCTTCGAACGCTGTGCCACCTGCCACGCCGACGCGCATGCCGGCCAGCTCGTGCTCCGCAAGAGCGGTGGCGAATGCGGCGAATGCCATACCACCGCCGGCTTCAGGGGCTCGAGCTTCACCGTCGCCCTGCACGAGGCCACCGCCTATCCACTCGCCGGGACGCATCGCCGGACGGAATGCGCCGCCTGCCATCGTGCGTTGCCACCGGCCGAGCTCGAGCGCGCCGGAGTCGCGCTGATTCGCGGCGGCACGCCGCCCAAGGCGGGCCTTCCGGGCAAGGTCACCCAGTTCCGCTTTCCGAAGGCCGACTGCGCCGACTGCCATCGCGATCCGCACGCGGGAGCGAGCGCCCGATCCTCCGGCGAGGACGGCTGTCTCGCCTGCCACGCCCTCACCGAATGGCGCGAGATCCGCTTCGATCACGCGCGCACGAGGTTCCCGATCACCGGACTGCACGGCAAAGTCACCTGCCTCGGCTGTCACCCGACGAAGCTCTCGGGAGGTCTCCTGCCGGCGCCGGCAGCACGGGCCTGGGCGCCGCCGCGCGAGGTTCCGCTCGCCGGCGCTCCGTTGGTCTGCTCCGGCTGTCACGCCGATCCGCATCTCGCCCAGGTCGGTGCCGCCTGCGAGCGCTGCCACACCGACTCGAGCTGGGCACCGTCGCGCTTCCTCCACGATCGCGATTCGACCTATCGCCTCGAAGGTGCCCACCGCGCCGTGGCCTGCGTCGCCTGTCATTTCAAGGAGCGAATCTCGGGCAAAGAGGTGGCGCGCCTGAAGCCGCTCGGCAGCGCCTGCGCCGACTGCCACAAGTCGGCCGTGCTGCCCCTCTGACCATGCCGCCGGGCGTCTCCATCGAAACCCTGATCTGGGCCTCGGCGGGCGTGTTGGCCGCGGCCATCGTGCTCGGCTATCTAGTCGCTTTCCGCCGCCGCAACCGGCGCGACCGCGAACGCGCCGGCGCCGCCCGACTGCACGGCCCGCAGCAGCCGATGGGGGCCTTTCCCTACATCGATCCCGCGGTCTGCATCGGTTGCGGCGGCTGCGTGGCCGCCTGCCCGGAGAAAGTCCTGGGCATCGTCGGCGGTCTGGCGGTCGCTGTGCAGGGAGCTCGCTGCGTCGGCATCGCCGCCTGCGCCAAGGCCTGCCCCGTGCAGGCGATCGAGATTGCGCTCGGCGATCTGCGCGGACGCGCCGACGTGCCGTGGATGAACGACCGTCGCGAGACCAACGTGCCGGGCATCTTCGTGGCGGGAGAGCTCGGCGGTCTGGCCCTGATCCGCAATGCCGTGCGGCAGGGCAAGGAGACTGTGCAGACGATCGCGCGCGAGCTCGCCGGAGCCGACCGGAGCGATCCCCGGGCGGCCGAAGTCCTCGACCTGGCCATCATCGGCGCCGGTCCCGCCGGTCTCGCCGCTGCGCTCACCGCGGTCGAGAGCGGTCTGCGCTACGCCGTCTTCGAGCAGCAGCTCGACCTCGGGGGGACGATCTACAACTTCCCGCGCCGCAAGCTCACCCACACGGAAGAGGTCACGTTGCCGCTCTACGGCCCGCTGCGCAAAGAGGAGTACAGCAAGGAGGAGTTGCTCGAGCTCTTCCGCGGCCTCCTGGAGAAGCACCGGCTGGCGGTGCAGTTTGGCCAGAGGGTGCTGCAGGTGATTCCGGAGGCTGGCCAGTTCCACATCCTCACCGTCTCCGGCGCCTGGCGGGCCCGGCGCGTCCTGCTCGCGCTGGGGAGGCGCGGGACGCCGCGCAAGCTGGGGGTCCCCGGCGAGGAGCTCGCCAAAGTCATGTACCAGGTGCGCGACGCCGAGGAGTACCGCGGACGCAAGATCCTCTGCGTCGGCGGCGGCGACAGTGCCGTCGAAGCGGCCATGGGTCTGGCGCGTCAGGCGGGGAACCGGATCACCCTGTCCTATCGCGGAGATTCGTTCAATCGCGTCAAGGCGAAGAACCTCGAAACCCTGGAGAAGCTGGTCCGGCGCGGCAAGATCAGCCCGCTCCTCGGCTCCGAAGTACTCGAGATCACCCCAGACCAGGTGCGCCTGCGCACCGCCGAAGGCGAGGTCACGCTCGCCAACGACGAGGTCTTCGTCCTCATCGGCGGCGAGCCCCCCTTCCCCTTCCTGCGCAGCATCGGCGTTCGCTTCGGCGACGAGTCGGCGGTCGAGCTCACCGCCACAGACCGGCGTTCGAACTAGAATTGCCAGCGATGCGCAACCGCACCGGCAGCCGGTTCATTACCCTGGTCGCCCTGGTGGCGATCGGCCTGATCGCCCTCTGGCGCACGCAGCTGCTGAAGTCGACGCGCCCGACGGCCCATGCGGGTGCCGCGCCGGCCGGGGTCTCCGTTTCGACCGAGAGCGCGAAGCGCGACCTCGACTGGGACGAGCGCCAGGGCGGCCACACCCTTCATCGCCATGTCGGCCGCAGCGAAGCCGAGCTCGCCCGCCGGCTCGAACGCGAGGCGGGCGTCGCCGCCGCTTCGAGCTTCGACGACCGCGCGACCGCCGAGGCGGTGATCGCTGCCACTCTCGCTCGGGAGAGCCAGCGCATCGCGACCTGGATGCGCCACGACAAGGAGAGTCTCGTTCTCGACTACCGGGGCGAGCCGGGCCGGACGATCGGCCAGGTGCAGCTGCGCGGCGAAGCCCGCGCGCGCCCGGCAACCGATGCGCGCGTGGTGCTGCGCAAGCGCGGCGCGCGCTTCTTCGTGCTCACCGCCTATCCGGTGGAATCGTGAGCCGCCGCCTCGGAGCGTTCGATCCCGCCGAAACCGCGACCCGCCAGGAGCTCCTCGAGCGGGTGAATCCGGACGACCTGCCGAGCCTGGCCGGCTTTCTCGGCGGCTACCTGCACGAGGACTGGCAGCTCGAGTTCAGCTCCGTGGCTGCCGCGGCCTACGCCTTCATCGGCGAAGCTGACCTCGACGACGTCGAAGAGCTGGCGGCCGATTGGGAGGTGCTGCTGGAGGCGACGCGGGATCTCGCGCTCGACGCCACGAACCGGCTGCTGCGCGAGCGCTTCCGCAGCGGCTGGCACCTGGCCTCGAAGCTCGAGCTGGGCGCGGTGGCGCAAGAGCTCGAGCGCGCGCTGCGCGAATAGCGCCGGGGGTTCAGGCCTGTGCGGCCGCGGCAGGAGGCGGCGCGAGCACGGCGACGGCGGGCTCCCACCAGGTCGCCCCTTCGTCGAACCTCCGACCCTCCTCGCGGCAGGGCGCCGCGACGTGGTCGCGGCCGAACGACGGTTTGCCCTTGTGGTGGCCGGCGTGCAACGGGTAGAAGCTCGAACAGGCGCGGCAGAATCGTCCCACCGCGCCGCCACGGCGTTCCGTCGGCAGCGTCGAAGCAGGGGCCCAAGCAGGATTGTACTGGCTCATCGAAGAGAGCGTAACGGAACGGCGCCCGCCTGCCAAGTACGCCGGGGGCGCCGCTCCTCCGGATCGCCGGTCAGCGGGCGGCGACCAGATCAGCGTGCGGGAAGAAGAAGCCGAGCTCGATCTGCGCGTTGTCCGTCGAATCCGAACCGTGAATGGCGTTGCGCTCGATCGAGGTTCCGAAGAGCTTGCGCACCGTCCCCTCGGCAGCCTTGGCGACATCGGTCGCGCCCATGACCTCGCGCAGGGCCGGCACCGGATCGGCGCCGTCGGCACGCTCGAGCGCCACCGGCATGACCGGCCCCTCGGTCATGAAGGCGACCAGGCTGGCGAAGAAGGGGCGCTCGCGATGCACGGCGTAGAAGGCCTCGGCCTGCGCCTGCGTGAGGTGCAGCACCCGCAGCCCGCGGATGGTGAAGCCCTTCGCTTCGAGGTGAGCGAGCACCTTTCCGGCGTTGCCGGCGGCGACAGTGTCGGGTTTGAGAATGGCGAGCGTCATGTTCATGCGTACTGTCTCCACAATGTTGGGACTGCGTTGTCGTCGATCGCCCGCCGTCCGGAGGCGGCAGCGGGTCGAGCCCTACTTGGCGCTGCTTTCGATCTCCTGCATCGCGGCAAGCACTTCGGAAGCCTGCTCGGCGGTCGCCGCCTCGAGGTCGCGCCAGACCAGCAGCCCGTCGCGGAACAGGTAGGCCTGACGCTTGGCGAAGCCCATCGTCGCCGGCACGCCGAAGGCCGCGAGCACCTTCTTGTCCTTGTCGGCGAGCAGGGTGAACGGCAGCTTGTACTTCTCCTGGAAGGCCTTCTGCGCCTTCTCGTCGTCGGTCGAGACACCGTAGACCCGGATCCCCTTGCCGGTGAGCGAGGCGTAGGAGTCGCGCAGGCTGCACGCCTGCTTGGTGCAGCCCGGGGTGTCGGCCTTGGGATAGAAGTAGACCAGGGTCCAACCCTGATGGCCCTCGGCCGCGGGATCCACCGCCCGGCCGTCCTGATCGTTGACCGTCACCGCCGGGAGCTTCGCTCCCAGGGCGAGTTCGTCGGCCTTGGCGCCGAAGCTCCACAACATGAGACCTCCCATGGCGAATGCCGTTGCAATGCCCGCCTTCGTTCTCTTCATCGCGTTCTCCTCGAAAACACTCTACGCCGGGCTGGCTGCCGCGGGATGAAAGCGAATCAGTCGTCCGTTCCGGACTCTCCTGCGCCCGCCGGATCGTCGACCAGAGGCTCGAGATCGGCCTCCGGACCGGAGATCCGGAAGACCGTACCGATGGCCTCGAACGTGCCTTCGGGACCGAGCAGCAGCGCCGCCTCCGCCGGAATGCCGAGCCCGACGTTGCCCATCGCCCCTTCGAGGAGCTTGCGCAGCCGGCGATCGTGCCCGGGGTCGAAATTGGCTTCGATCACCGCTCCCGGCACCAGGCCGAGTCCGGGGATCGAGCGCGCGCCGAGGACGCTGCGGACTTCGGCGCCGCAGGCCTGAGCCGCAGCGGCGATGGCGACGACCACGCCGCCCTCCTCGAGCTTCGCCCGCAGGGCCTCCGCGGCCGGCGACCCGGCGAGCGCCTCGAGCAGCTGATCGGCGACGCCGCCGCCCAGGTAGACCGCGGCACAATCGCGGATCCGTTCGCAGTTCCTGCCGCGGCGGGCGTCGCGATCGCGGTAGATCGGAACGATCTCCACCTCGCGATCGAACGCCTCCTTCATGTACGCCGTGAAGTGCTTGCCGTAGTCGATCGAGCCCGAGGCCGCCGGGACGAAGCCGATCGGCCCGGCCGGACATCTCTCCAACCAGGCGCGATCGACCTCTTCGGTCTCCCCGAAGGTGAACTCTCCCCCGCCGAGGAGCGCCAGCCAACCCCTCACGTTCCAATCACCCGCGGCGCTCCTCCATCCCTAGTCAGGACTTCCCGAGCGCCCGCGCCACCGTGGCGCCGAGGTCGGCCGGCGATTCGCAGACGTGGATTCCGGCCGCGGTCATCGCCTCCATCTTCGCGGCGGCGGTGCCCTTGCCACCAGCGACGATCGCCCCGGCGTGACCCATCCGGCGTCCCGGCGGCGCTGTGCGGCCGGCGATGAAGCCGACGACCGGGCGGTCGAAGTTCGCCTGGATCCAGGCCGCAGCCTCCTCTTCGGCGCTGCCGCCGATCTCGCCGATGAGGATCACGGCGTCGGTCTCCCTGTCGTCGCGGAACGCCTTCATGACGTCGAGGAAGTTCGTGCCGTTGATCGGATCGCCGCCGATGCCGACGCAGGTCGATTGGCCGAGCCCGAGACCGGTGAGCTGCCAGACCGCTTCGTAGGTGAGCGTTCCGGAGCGCGACACCACGCCCACCCGCCCGGGGCGGTGAATGTGCCCCGGCATGATGCCGATCTTGGCCTGCCCGGGGCTGATGATGCCGGGGCAGTTCGGGCCGATGAGACGGGTCCCGGGCTTGCCGGCGAGAAACGCCTTGGCGCGGATCATGTCGTTGACCGGAATGCCCTCGGTGATCGCCACCACCAACTCGATGCCGGCATCGGCCGCTTCCATGATGGCATCGGCGGCGAACGGCGGCGGCACGAAGACCATCGACGCGTTGGCGCCGGTCGCCGCGCGGGCCTCTTCGACGGAATCGAAGACCGGGATCCCCTCGACCGTCTCGCCGCCCTTGCCGGGAGTGACGCCAGCGACGACCTGCGTGCCGTAGTCGCGGCAGCCCAGGGCGTGGAACTTGCCCTCCTTGCCGGTGATCCCCTGGACGACGAGGCGCGTCTCCTTGTTGAGCCAGATCGCCATCACGCACCTCCCTGAATCGACGCGACGACCTTCTTCGCCGCGTCGGCCATCGTGTCGGCGACCAGGAAGTGGAACTCACTCTCCCGCAGGATCGCCCTGCCCTGCTCCACATTCGTGCCTTCGAGCCGCACCACCACCGGGATCTTCACGCCGCCCAGGGCGCGCAGCGCTTCGACCACGCCGCTCGCGATCCGGTCGGTACGCGCGATGCCGCCGAAGATGTTGATCAGCACCGCCTTGGTATCCGGGTCCGAGATCAGAATGCGGAACGCGTTCGACACCGCCTCCTGCGAAGCCGAGCCGCCGACGTCGAGGAAGTTCGCCGGCGACGAGCCTTCGAGCTGGATGATGTCCATGGTCGCCATCGCCAGGCCGGCGCCGTTCACCATGCAGCCGATCTCGCCGTCGAGCTTGATGTAGTTGAGATTGAACCGCGAGGCCTCGACCTCGAGAGCGTTCTCCTCCGCCAGATCGCGCATGGCGACGATGTCCTTGTGGCGAAAGAGGGCGTTGTCGTCGAAGTTCATCTTGGCGTCGAGCGCCATGACCTCGCCTTGGCCGGTGATCATCAGCGGATTGATCTCAGCGAGCGAAGCGTCGGTGTCGAGATAGGCCGCGACCAGCCCTCCCACCAGCTTCGCAGCGCGCGCCGCGACGTCGCCCTTCAATCCCAGTCCGCGGGCGATTCGGCGAGCCTGGAAAGGCACCAGGCCGAGCTGCGGATCCACCGTCTCGCGGTGGATCGCCTGCGGATCCTTGTGGGCAACCTCTTCGATGTCCATGCCGCCGAAGCGCGACGAGATCACCACCGGCTTGCCCGACTGGCGGTCGAGGGTGACCGCGACGTAGAGCTCCTGGGCGATGTCGGCCGCCTCCTCGATCAGGACCTTGCGGACTTTCTGGCCCTCCGGGCCGGTCTGGTGAGTGACGAGCTGCATACCGAGGATGCGGTTCGCCGCTTCCGTCGCCTCGGCCGGGCTCTTGGCGACCTTGACGCCGCCGCCCTTGCCGCGGCCGCCGGCGTGAATCTGCGCCTTGACGACGCACTTGCCGCCCATCTCCTCGCAGATCGCCTGCGCTTCGCCCGGATCGTCGATAACCTTGCCGCGCGGCGTTGCGACACCGTAACGGCGCAGGATTTCCTTCGCCTGATACTCGTGGATCTTCACGTTGGGCTCCTATGGGAAACTGCCGAACCGCAGAGCGATTCTATCCCACGGCCCGCCACCCAAACGGTCAGGGCACGCGCAGGACGAGGACCCTGCGGTCGTCCTCACCCGGCGTTCTCCCGGCGGAGATCTCCCCGGCGCGACCGCGCGATTGCAGGGGGCGCCGGAGCCGAGCGCCCTGAGCCTGCGAGCGCGAAGCGGCTTCCTGGCACGTTCGCCCGATCTGTCCGGTCTCGCACCGGCGATCCGTTCGCAGGAGTGGAGGTCGCCATGGATCGTCACCGGACGCTGATGCTCGTTGCTGCCCTGTCGTTGCCCGCCGGGCCTACCGCTTCTCTGCTGCTCGCCGCCGATGCCACGGTCGGCACCGGCAGCGCCGCGTCGTGCACCGAGGCGGCGCTGGACGCTGCCATCGCCACGGTCAATGCCGGCGGGGGGACCCTGGACTTCTCGTGCGGCCCGGCGCCGCACACCATCGTCGTCGCGAGCGCCAAGGCCATCACCGCCAACGTGACCATCGAAGGCGGCGGGAAGATCACGCTCTCGGGTGGCCTGGGCACCCGAATCCTCACCACCGCGAGCGCAACCATGGTCACTCTGGAGGATCTGGTCCTGACACACGGTTTCGCGAGCGGCGGCCCCGGGGGAGCCATCTACGTCCAGGGCGCGGCGACCGTCGGTGAGACGCGGCTGACTCTGCTCGCGACGACGGTGCGCGACAGCGTCGCCGGCTCCTGGGGGGGCGGAATCGCGGCGACGAACGCGACGTTGACCCTCTATCGCAGCGCCCTGCTCGACAACGCCGCCGGCGGAGGCGGGGGCGGAATCAACCTGAACGTCGGCACACTTGCGATCGAGAACACCCGCATCGCGGGCAACGTCGCCGCCGGCGACGGCGGCGGCATCGAGATGTGGACGGGTGAGTTGGTCGTTTTCGAGAGCGCCATCGACGACAACGAGACCGCGACCTCGGGGGACTCCGGGCACGGTGGCGGCCTCGCCCTGCGCGACATCTCGGGAGGCAGCATCGAGTCGAGCCGCATCGCGCGCAACCAGGCCGAGGCGGGAGGCGGTGGGCTCTACATCTGGGGGAATTCGACCTTCTACCTCCTCGCGACCGAAATACGGGACAACGCCGCTCCTCCCGGCGTCGGCGGCGGAATCCTGATCGACAGTGGATCCGAAATCGCTGCTGGCAGCCTGCTCGTCGCGCGCAACTCCGCGGTGCAGGGAGGAGGCATCGAGAACAACAACGGCATCTTCCGCCTCGGCAACGGAACCCTGGTGGAAAACAGCGCGATCGGTGGCACCGGCGGCGCGATTTCGAACAGCGGCGACCTCGAGCTGGTGCACGTGACGATCGCCCGCAACGCGGCGGCGATCGGCGGCGGAATCTGGTCGACCGACATCGACGTGCCGGTGACCCACCTCACCAACGTGCTGTTCTCGGCGAATACCGCTTCGGTGCAATCGTCCGATTGCCACTTCCTCGCCGGTCCGTCGTCACTCGTCTTCAGCCTCTGGCCGGGTACGAGCTGCGGCTCGAGCACCGCCAACGGCAACCAGCCGAACACGGCTGTCGGCCTGCCACGGCCCGCCCTGACCTGCGGCGTGCCCGGCGGCGACGTCACGCCGACGCTGCTTCCGCCGGCCGAGAGCGCCGCCGTCGATACCGCGAGCTGCATTCTTCCGGGCTATCGCTGGGACGCACGCGGCGTCGAACGCCCGCAAGGCGTGGCCTGCGACGTCGGCGCCGTCGAGGTCTCGCCGCAACCCTCGTGTGGGGGTCTCTTTCTCGACGGATTCGAATCGGGCGCGGCGGTTCGCTGGGACGTCACCGCACCCTGATCCGATAGCGCCTTCGATTCAGGGCATTCGCAAGACGAGCACGGTCAGATCGTCTTCCCGTTCCGCACCTTCGGTGAACCTGTCGAGCGCGGCCAGGACCTTGTCGCGCACCACGCTCGCGCCGTGACCACCGAACTCGCCGAGCACCTTCTCCAGGCGGTCGAAACCGAAGTGCTCGTCCGAGCCCTCCTTGCGCGCCTCGACGACGCCGTCGCTGCACAGGAAGATGATGTCGCCGGACTCGAGCTTCGCAGTGTGCGAATCGACGTCGAGCGACTCGCGGACCCCCAGCGGATAGGCGACCGACTCGAGGCTCTCGACCTTTCCCAGCCGCGAGATGCGGTAGGGAAAAAGGTGCCCGGCGCTGGCGAAGCGCATCTCCCGCCGGACAGGGTCGACCAGGGCATAGCAGAGCGTCGCGAGCAGGCGTTTGCGAGCACTTTGAAAGACCATCCGGTTGAGCGTCGCGAAGACCGCCGCGACCTCGGGGTCGAAGGTCACCTGCACAGCGAGGGCCGACTTCGCCATCGACATCACCAGGCCGGACGAGACGCCATGCCCGGCGACGTCGCCGACCGCCACCGCCAGCCGCCCGTCCTCGAGCGCCAGCACGTCGTAGAAATCGCCGCCGACCTCGGTCGCTGGCAGATAGACGTGCGAGAGCTCGACGCCGTGGAGTTGCGGCGGCAGCTGCGGCAGGATCGAGCTCTGGATGTTGCGCGCCGTCTCGAGCTCCACGCGCTGCCGCTCGCGCTGGGCGATCCGCCGGACGTGCGGCGGAACGTCTTCATAGCGATAGACGAAGACCTGCTCCGAAACCAGGTAGCGCGCGGTCAGCAGCAGCGGCACGGCCCCGGCCAGAACGCCGATCCAGCCATGCAACTGGAGCTGCGGATCGGACGCGAAGACGAACGGGAAGATGGACAGCACCGCCGCCGAGGTGAACGACGCCAGCATCGTGGTCAGCAGATCGGTCCACAGGAAGAGCACGACCGTCGCGACGCTGTTGAGAATCCAGATCGGCGCCGCCTGCGAGAGCGGCAGCACGATGACCGGAGAGAAGAAGAGGAACGTGGTGGCGAGAGCCGCGACTGTCCCGCCGGCCACTTTGCCGAGCTTGCGGGCGAGCCAGGGGAGCAGGAACAGACGCCCGAAGAGCGTCGTGTAGAGACTGAAGACGAGCAGGAACAGGATCACCGAGAGGCTGGGCCAGCGCGCCTGGTTCCAGAACGGACCGAACTGGAAGGCGATCGGCGCGATCCCGCCGAAGCGGCTGAGCGGCACGAGGCTGGCGAAGATGCCGGCGGCGATGGCGAAGCCGGAAGCGTAGCCGCGGAGCGAGGCGAGCGCCACCGTCCGATTCCGCCACTGGCGTTGGAACAGGGCGTCGAAGGCCGCGAGCTTGCTGCCCCATCCTTCCCGACAGAGCGACTCGCCGACCGACCAAGACAGCAGCGAGGCGATTCCCATCGGCAGGAAGAAGAGCACGATCATCTGCCCGCCCCACACCCACGTCGTCTGCTCACGGGAAAGAATGCCGAAGGTCGACCCCTGGGTGGCCCCCGCTGCGACCTGCATCATGAAGGCGACCGCGGAACCGAGAACGAGCAGGAGAATCTGGACCCCTCGCCGCACGCCGAGCTCGCCCTCGTGATACCGCTTGAGGAAGATCGGCGCCACCAGCGGGAGCACGAGAAAGGTCGAAAAGAACGCCACGTTGCCCATCAGCCCGATCGGCTGCAGGAGGAGAGTCATCTCCTCCGGGTGGACATCCTCGGCGAAGGAACCGATACCGGCAAGCTGGTCGCCGGCGAAGGTGACCTCCATGCCGGAACGCAGCCGGCTGGTGAGTCCGGACTCGCGGTCAGCAAAGCGCACCACGCGGTCGGTGCGGTTGTCGAGATCCTCGTTGCGCACTTCGGGAGGAGCGAACTTCGCCGGGTCGAAGCCGCGCTCGACGAGCAGGGCGCTCGCCCGGGTGAGCGCCTCGGCGTCGGTCAGCGCGCCGCTCGGATCGGTCGCCTTGAATCCCTTGAGCAACGAGAGCACGGTACCGTCGAAGGCGATCTCCGCCTGGTAGGCCCAATCCCTGGGCTGCGCGCCGGGCGGGTACACGGTGACCTCCCAGAGCAGCACACGCTTCTCCAGCCCCGAAGCCCGAACCGTTTCGCCGTGGCCTTCACGCGACGCCTGGATGAGCCGAACCTCGACGCCGGCGTTGTTGTCCATCTGCGCCACGACGTAGGGATCCTCGGGTAGCGCCCCGAGCAGACGGAGCTCCTCGAGCGCGATCTTCTCGGCCTCGACCCGCGACACCTGCCAGTCCGCCGGGAAGAACGGAAAGGCGCGAGGAAAGGCCCAGGCACTGACCAGTGCGCTGGTGACCAGCACCGCCAGCCAGGTCAAGGTCTTGCGGTAAGACTCTCGCATGCAGGATGACTCCTCGCTAGAAGGTACGCACATGCCGGAGGGAGGTTTACCGGCGCCCGGAACCGGCCTTCGTCCCGGACCCCGCGTCGGGCACCTGGGATGAGTCGCCGGGCCAAATTAGCACAGCCGCTTCGATGCTAGGCTGGCCGGGTGAACTGGGAGCCTCTGCTGACCGCAGCCCGCGACGCCCGCCGGCATTCCCACAGCCCCTACAGCCGCTTCGCCGTCGGCGCGGCGGTGGCGACCGCAGACGGCACGATCTTCGCTGGCGCCAACGTCGAGAACCGCAGCTACGGGGTCACCCTCTGCGCCGAGCGCTCGGCCTTCGCAGCGGCTGTGTCCGCCGGGCACCGCAGCTTCGCCGCGGTGGCGATCGTCACCGAGAGCTCCCCTCCTGCGGCCCCTTGCGGCCTGTGCCGGGAGACGATGGCCGAGTTCTGCGCCCCGACGATGCCCATTCTGCTCGCCAATCCACAGGGCGAACGCCAGGAGACCTCGCTGGCGGAGATCTTCCCGCTGCCGTTCCAGTTTCAGCCCGGCGAAACTTCCGCCTCCTGAGGACGTATCTCGGGGGTCACTGCTACCCTCAACATCCCCTCCCGGAGGACTGCTCTTGAAGACACGCCTGGCTCGCATCCTGCTGCTCGCTCTGGCTGCCCCGTCGCTCGCCTTCGCCGCCGACCCGCGACCTCCGGAGCTCCGCCTGCCGGCGGGCGCCCGGCCGACGTCGATGACCGTCGACCTCACGATCCTGCCCGAGCAGGAGATGTTCGACGGCAAGGCCGTCCTCGAGCTCGAGCTCGCGAAACCGACCGGATTTCTCTGGCTCAACGCCCACGCTCTCGAGATTCGCTCGGCCGAAGTCACGGCCGGCGGCGCAGGATCGGCCACCCGGGTCGTTGCGGGCGGCGACGACTTCGTCGGCTTCGACTTCGGCCGCGAGCTGCCTGCGGGGCCGGCCCGGCTGGCGATCGACTACCGCGGCAAACTCGACCCCGTCGAGACCGAAGGTCTCTTCCGTCAGAAGGACGGCGACGACTGGTACGTCTTCAGTCAGTTCGAATCGACCTTCGCCCGCCGTGCCTTCCCATGTTTCGACGAGCCGTCCTACCGCACGTCCTGGAAGCTCACGCTGCACGTCAGGGAGAGCCACGTCGCGGTCTCGAACGCGCCGGCGGTCGCCGAACGGCCGGAAGGGAACGGCATGAAGGCGGTCGAGTTCGCTCCGACCAAGCCGATCTCCTCTTACCTCGTCGCGCTCGGCGTCGGACCGTTCGCGGTCGTCGATGCGGGCACCTGGGGCCAGGCGAAAACGCCGGTGCGGATGATCGTCGCCAAAGGCAAGGCGGACCGCACCGGATACGCCTCGGAGGTGACCGGACCGCTCCTCGTCGCACTCGAAGAGTACTTCGCGATGCCGCACCCCTTCCCCAAACTCGACAACCTGGCCATTCCGCAGACGGTCGGCTTCGGCGCGATGGAGAATCCCGGCCTGATCACCTACATGGATCGCTGGCTGCTGTCGGATCCGGAGCACCCGATTCTCGATCTGCAGCGCGCCTATGCGAGCACCGCGGCGCACGAGAACGCGCATCTCTGGTTCGGCGACCTGGTGACCATGAAGTGGTGGGACGACATCTGGCTGAACGAGGGCTTTGCCACCTGGATGGCGGGCAAGATCGTCGCCCAGTGGAAGCCGGAATGGGGCGGCGAAGACGAAAACGTCGGCCGCCGCAGCGAAGCGATGGGCGCCGACAGCCTCGCCTCCTCGCAGCCGGTGCGCCGGCCGATCCGCAACAACGGCGACATCGCGAGCGCCTTCGACGGTATCTCTTACCAGAAGGGCGGCGCCCTGCTCTCGATGTTCGAGACCTGGATGGGTCCGGAAGCCTTCCGCAAGGGAGTGCAGCGCTACCTGAAAGCCCACGCCTGGGGCAACGCCACTTCCGACGACTTCCTCGCCGCACTGGCGGCCGAGGGCGCTCCCGAGGTCGCCAAGTCCTTCGCCACGTTCCTCGACCAGCCCGGCGTGCCCGTGGTCTCGGTGGCGGTCGCCTGCACCGGCGGCAAGGGGCGGGTGACGCTCGGCCAGCGGCGTTACGTGCCGCTCGGCTCGGCGGTGGCGCAGGGCCAGCTCTGGCAGGTGCCGGTGACCCTTCGGTACGGCATCGGGGCGGGCGGCGGCAAGAGCGCGATCGCCAAGGTGATGCTGGACAGCGCCAGCAAGAGCAGCGACCTCGCCTTCTGTCCGGACTGGGTGCAGGCGAACCACGGCGGCTTCGGCTACTACGTCTCTCGTTACAGCGACGAGCTGCTGGCGAAGCTCGCCGCCACCTCCTCCTCTTTGCCGATCGCCGAGCAGATCGCGCTCCTCGGAGACACCGGCTTCCTGTTCTCTTCCGGCGAGCTGCAGCCGGCGGCGGCCCTGGGGATTCTGCCCAGCTTCGCCGACAGCCAGAGCCGGCTGGTGGTCGACTCGGCCCTCGATCTCGCCTACTCGGTCGAGGACAATCTGGTCGCCGATTCCGTGCGACCCAACTACCAGCGCTTCATCGCCGGGCTCCTCGGTCAGCGGGCGAAGCGTCTCGGCTTCACCAAGCGCCCCGGAGAGAGCCTGGACGACACCTTGCTCCGGCCACGCGTACTGCGCGGCATGGGCGTCATCGCCGCCGACCCTTCGACCCAGGCCGAAGCGCGCCGGCTGACCGAAGCCTGGCTCGCGGATCCGGCGGCCGTCGATCAGGAGATGCTCGGTAGCGTCCTCGGCATCGCGGCCATCTCGGGCGATGTCGCCCTCTTCGACGCTCTCGAAGCGGCGGCACTCCGCCAGCAGGATCGGCGGGTCCGTCGCCAGGTGCTCGAGGCCCTCGGGCGCTTCCGCGATCCGCAGGCGGTCGAGAAGGGGCTGGGGCTCGTCCTCTCCGGGAAGTTCGACGTGCGCGAGGCAGGCGGCATCGCCTGGAACTACTCCGGCGAGCGGGCGACGCGTCAGATGGTCTTCGACTGGGTGAAGCGTTCGTTCGATCCGCTGGCGGCCGCACTGCCGGAGCAGTACACCGCCGGACTCGTCTGGACGACCACGGGCTTCTGCGACGCAGCGCATCGCGAGGAGATCTCGGGCTTCTTCACTCCACGGCTGGCCAAGGTCTCGGGCGGACCGAACAACCTCGAGAAGGTGCTCGACATCGTCGGCATCTGCATCGGCCGCCGCGAGAAGCAGGAGGCGGGCGTCACCGCCTTCCTCCAGGCCTACTGAGGCAGAGCTTCGAGCCAGGCGGTCAGGTCGGCGGGGCAGCGGGCGGAGGGACCGCCCGCGAGCCCCGGCCGGTCCACCGGCGCGGCGTAACCCCACTCCACCCAGACGAACGCTGCGCCCGCCGCGCGCGCGGTTTCGGCGTCGATGCGGCTGTCGCCGACGAGCAGGAGGCGCTCCGGAGCGACCCCGAGCTCGCGCGCGGCATGTTCGAGCCCGCGCCCGTCGGGTTTGCGATACGGCAGGCTGTCGCCACCGAGCAGGAGTCGGAACGTGTCTTTCCAGCCGAGGTGCTCGACGAGCGCGACGGTCATCGCGATCGGTTTGTTGGTGAGCACGGCGAGCGGCCAACGACGGCGCGCAGCGGCGAGAAGCTCCTCGACTCCTTCGTAGGGTCGGGTAGCGACCGTGCAAACCGCGGCGTAGTGGCTGAGGAAAGAGTCGAGGGCCGCGGGCCGGGAGTGACGCTCCGGCGCGTCCGCGAGAGCGCGCTCGACCAGGACGCGCGCCCCTTCTCCGACCATGCCTGCGACCGCCTGCAGGGTGAGAGGCTCGAGGCCGTGACCGGCGCGCATCCGGTTGACCGCTGTCGCGAGGTCGGGGCAGGAGTCGACGAGGGTGCCGTCGAGATCGAAGACGACGGCGCCTGGCCGCATCGCTAGTCGGACTCGACCCACTCCGCAACCACGCGCCGGGGCAGAATGCCGGCTTCGTGCCCGCGATCGAGGAGGCGCTGAACCGCGCGCCGGCCCGCCTCGCCGTAGTCGCGAGTCCATTCGTTGACGTACATGGCGACGAAGCGGTCGGAGCGCGCCGGATCGTCCTCGAGCCCGCGCGCGTAGCGCATGGCGTAGTCCATCGCTTCCTTGCGGTGATCGAGGCCGTAGGCGATGCTCTCGGTGAGCAGCCGGCAGAGCCGTCGCGAATGCGCCGGCTCGAGGTCCCGGCGAATGCCGTTGCCACCCAGTGGAAGCGGGTCGCCGGTCTCCTCCTTCCACCAGGCGCCGAGATCGACGATGGCCGTCAGTCCGTCCTCCTGATAAGTCAACTGGCCCTCGTGAATCACGACGCCGGCGTCCACCTTGCCACTGCGCACCGCCTCGAGGATCTGGTCGAACGGCAGCACCACCGTCTGGACTCCGGGCTGCCAGAGCTTGAGAGCGAGGGCCGCGGTGGTGAGCTCGCCGGGGATGGCGGTCACCAGCCCGGGCAGCTCCTCCCGCCGGCGCGCGCCGGCGGCGACCACGACCGGTCCGTAGCCGTCGCCGAAGCTCGCCCCCGAAGGCATCAGGGCGTAGCGCTCCGCAAGGTGGGCGTAGGCGTGGAAAGAGATCGCCGAGATCTCGTAAGTGCTGTCGAAGGCCGCGCGGTTCAGGGTTTCGATGTCGCGCAGAACGTGCTGAATATCGAGCCCGGAGATGTCCAGACGGCCCTGGGTCAGGGCATAGAACATGAAAGCGTCGTCGGAGTCGGGGCTGTGGGCGATGCGGACGAGTTGGCTCATGGCGAGGCGGGAGGGTATCAAATCGACGCCCTCCCCTGCTCGCGAGGAGCGCGGTAGCGGCGGACTCCACAGCCCAATAGTTCAAGCTTTACTTGAAGAAATGGCCGGTCTGTCCTAGACTTTCGCCTTCTTGCAGCTCATTCGAGCCCTCTCGAATGCAGCTAACCACGGGAGGAAACCCACTGATGAAGCGCGCTCTCCTCGCCCTTTGCACGCTGGCGCTCGCCGCTGCCCCAGCCGTCGCCGGACCGGTCTACCTGCCGGCGGCGATCCATGAGACCGATGGCGCCTACACCCGGGCGACCGAGATTTGGGTGACCAACCCGGACACTGTCATCCAGGGCTTCGTCGTCCGCTACCTTGCCGCCGTCTCCGACGGCACGGTGCGCACGGACGGCGACGAACACGGCCCGTACTACATCGCCCCCGGCGAGTCGAAGCGCTTCACCGACCTCGTTCCGGCGAACTTCCGCGGCATGCTCGAGCTCGACGGCGCCACCGTGCTGCAGTTCAGCGGCGCGCTCACGGTGCGCAACCAGAACGGCACCAAGGTCGCCGAGGCCGAAGTTCCGGCGCTCGACCAGACCGAGCTCACGGCCGCCGGCGGCAAGATCTACCTCCAAGGGCTGGAGCGGGACGGCAGCACCGTGACCTCGAATCTGGGCCTGGTGAACCTCGCCCAGAGCGCGGCCAACTGCGACGTCACCATTCGCCAGAAGGACGGCCTGCTGGTCATCCAGAACGTCGCGATCGACCTCCCGGCGCTCTCTTCTGTGCAGTTCGACGACGCCTTCGCCCTGTTGGGCCTGACCAGCGTCCCCGAGGGCGCGCGGTCGGAAGTGACCTGCGACCAGACGTTCTGGGCCTACATTTCGACCTACAACGACCAGACCGGCGTCGTCGAGTTCATCGAGGGGTCGGCAACGATCGCCGGTTCGTCCCTCGTCGAGCCCGTCGGGCCGGGCCCGGATCCCGATCCGGATCCCGATCCGGATCCGAACCCGCCGCCGGGCAACGCCACCGTCTTCACCCGCTCCGGCGAGATCGTCCGCTATCCGACCAACAACAACGGCGTGCACAACTATCGCGTCAACATGCCGTTCGGCGGCAGCCGGACGTTCCGCAAGGTCGTCCTGGACTTCGACTTCCATGTCGGCGCCTGGGACCGCAACAACCAGAGCGGCTTCCACTGCGTCTTCTGGCTCAACAACGGCCAGAGCTGGAACAACATGTTCGGCTACGTCAACCTCCGCGGTACGCGCGGCCTGACCGTCTTCCAGGTCAACGCCACGGGCGGCGGCTGGCAGGAGACCAACCAGGGCGGCTCGCCGCAGCCGGGCGGCGACTACCACATGCACTACGAATACGACCTCGACGAGGACACCGTGTTCTACCGCATCACCCACGCGAGCGGCGGCACGGTCTCGACGAAGGCCTACACGCTTCGCGGGACGAACTTCTCGACCAGCAACTTCTTCATCGAGTTCGGCTACCAGCTCGCGGAAGAGGGCCCCGAGTCGTACACCCCGGGCTGGACCTTCTCGGACATGACGGCCTCGTTCATCCCCTGAGCCGTACCGCAGCAGATGCAACAAAAAGGGCGACCTCGTGAGGTCGCCCTTTTTGTTGGCTGCCAGGCTTGCGGAAGGTCGCCTCAGCGGGCGAGGGCGAGGCGGCAGATCTCGTTGCAGAGGTCGAGGAAGGGGATGCCGACGGCGGCGGCGCTCTGCGGGAGGAGGCTGGTCCCGGTCATGCCGGGGAGGGTGTTGGCCTCGAGGACGTAGGGGTCGCCGGCCGAGTCGAGGCGGAAATCGACACGCGAGAAGTCGCGTAGCTTGAGCACCCGGTGGGTGGCGAGGGCCAGATCGCGCATCTCGCGCGCCAGCTCGTCCGGGATCTCGGCCGGGAAGACCTCGCGCGTCAGGCCCGGCGTGTACTTGCACTCGTAGTCGAAGATCTCGTGCTGCGGGATGATCTCGCCCACCGCCAGGGCCTCCTGGCCGAGGATGCCGACGGTGAACTCACGGCCCGGCAGGAATCGCTCGAGCATCACGTCGCGATCCGACTCCAGGGCGAGCGCCACCGCGTCGTCCAGACCTTCGCGCTCCTTGAGCAGCGTGAGCCCCACCGTCGAACCGCCGTTCGACGGTTTGACGATCAGCGGCAGACCCAGGTCTTCGATCGCCGCCGGTGACAGCGGCCACATCCCCCAGTCGGCGGTGGGGATCCCCGCCGCCATGAGCTGGCGCTTGGTGACCTCCTTGTCCATCGCCATGCCACTGCCCAGCGGGCCGCTGCCGGTGTAGCGCAGCCGGCCGAGCTCGAGCAGCGCCTGCACCGTGCCGCCCTCGCCCTGCAACCCATGCAGCACGAGGAAGACGAGATCGGCGGCGCGCATCTCGCCGCTCGTCACCAGCGCCGGGAGGTTCTCCTGCGCTGCGAGAGCGGCAAGCTCTTCCGCCGTCGGCGGCTCGCGCTCGACCGCCTGCGACAGCAGAGACTCCTCCGCCGCGAGCGTCAGCGGACCGCTGACCGTGTCGACCACGGTGACTTCGTGACCGAGCGTGCGCAGCGCCTGGACGACCTGCGCCGCGCCGGCGAGGGCGACATCGCGTTCCGGGGTCGAGCCGCCGGTCAGCAGAGCAATCCGATTCATCGCGTCGTGACTCCTGGCTGCGCAGCGGCTGGCATCACTCGTACTGGATGAACCCGGGGGCGAGGATGCCGTTCGGATCCCACCGGCGCTTCGCCGCGCACAGGCGCGGCCACTGGTCGCCGTAGTGGGCAGCCCAACGCTCCGGGGTGTCGAAGGTGATGAAGCCGCTGAGGTAGCGCTTGCCGCCGTAGGCGATCGACAACTCCGACGCCATGTCGAGCTGGGTCAGCATCTCGTCGAGCTTCGATTCCGGAACGGCGCCGAGGACGCCCCAACCGAGAACCTGTTCGCCCCCCGGATGCATGAAGAGCGGCACGCTCGAAGTCGAGGTCTTCGCCGGCCAGAGCAAGACATGACCACCGGCGCCGAGGGCACCTGGCGGCAGATTCGACAGGATCGTCTCGATGTACTCCTTCGCCTGGTCCCACGGCAGCGTCGTCTCCATCCACGGGTGCGGCTTCTCCCAGTAGCCCGAGAGCTTCCAGGCCTCGAACATCGGCTCCATGCGACGGCAGAACTCGATCTGGGTGACGTCCTGAATCAGAGAGCGGCGCCAGGGCGAAAGCGGGGCCAGGACCTTCTCGTCGTCAGGCTCGTTGCCGGGTTCGAACTCGATGGTGAGGAACATCGGGAAGATCCACTGCGCGAAGCCGATCATCCCTTTTCCGAGCTCGAGGCCATCGCCGATCTTCCTGAAGCCGAGCGGCGCCGGCGAGCAGATGCCACCCATCGAGGCGAAGGCCCCGTCCGGGGCGTGCATCACCTTGAGCGCGTCGTCCATGAACCGTCCGAGCTCGTCGTAGACCAGGGTGTACATGCGGACCATCGGCGCGCAACGCCGCAGGCGGGTGCGGACACGGGTGATCATCGCGATCTGCCCGAGGCTGCAACGCACCATGTCGAACAGCTCGGGCTCCTGGTCGCGCGAGCAGACGACGATGTCGCCGGCGCCGGTCACGACCTCGAGCTCGAGAGCGTTGTCGGCCTGGGTGCCGTAGCGGAAGCTCGCGACGCCCAGGCCCGCCATCGAGGTCGTGCCGGCCACCGTCACGCTGAGGTTGTTGGTCAGCACCGGCGGCAGCAGGCCGCGCGAGGTCGCGGCGACGACGAGCTCGCGCCAGATGACGCCGCACTCGACGTCGGCCCAGAGCTCCTCCTCGTTGATCTCGAGGATCCGCGTCATCGCCGACGAATCGAGCAGCAGACCGCGAGTCGTCGACTGACCGCTCTGGGTGTGGCCCTGGCTGCGCGGCGCCACCGGAATGCCGCGTTCGTTGCAGAAGCGGATCGCTCGCGCGAGCTCCTGCGCGTTGGCGCAGCGCGCCACGGCGGCGGGCAGGCGGAACTTCCAGCGTCCGAAGTCGCTCTCGAACGCCTGGCGCTCGGCAAGGTCGAAGTGGATGCGTCCGGGAAGCTCGGTGGCGAGCTCTTCGAGCGCAGTTCTCAGCTGTTCGTCGGTCATCGGTTCGGATTTCATCGGGTCTCCGTGCTGTCGTGCAAGGGCATTCTAAAGTCTTACGCCGGGCGGCAGCGAACGGCTTGCCCGGCGCTCGGATTCAGTCGAGCTCGAAGTCGGCGACGATCTCGCCGACTTCGAGGCCACGATGGTTGTGTAGGACCGGTCGATCGAACGCCCGAAGTGCCCGGCGCTCCTGGCTGGCGAGGAGCCCCAGCCTCTCCAGCAGCTCGAGCACGACGATGTCACGGCAGCGTTCGGAGCCGTCGGCGATCTTGAGTGCGATACCGATCGGCCGCGGGCCGCGGGCGGCGACCACGTAAACCCCTTCGGCCCCCTCCTTGCCGACCAGGCGCCCGGAGGTCGCTGCGATCAGCGCGGTGGTGAATCGCTCCGCGCCAGCGACCATCTCTGGATGGGCCGCCATGGCCTCGGCGAGCCGGCCCAACGCTGCGGCCCGCGTGTCCTCGAGGCCGGCAGCAGTCGCGACCGGCAATGGGGAGGCCAGCAGGGCTCCGGCGCGCGCCAGATCCGCGAGCGGCAGGGTGAAGGTCGGAGCGCTGCAGCCGTCGATGCCGCTCGGGACGAAAGGCAGGGGCAAGCCGAGGGCCGCCGCCAGCTCGCCGGCGATGGCCCGCTGCAGCGGGTGTTCGGCCGCGATGTACCCGGCCGGGTCGAAGCCGAGCCGCCGGCACGCGAGCAGCATGCCGGCATGCTTGCCCGAGCAGTTGTTGTGCAGCGGCGTCCACGGCCGGCCGAGGCGCTCCTCCCCGGTTGCCACCGCCTCGCCCAGGGGCCGATGGGCGCCACAGAGCAGGTCGTCTTCGGTGAATCCGCCGCGCTCGAGCAGGGCGAGCGCCCGCGCCCGGTGCTCCGGAGCCCCGCTGTGCGACGAGCAGATCAGGGCGAGGTCGGCGTCGCAGAGATCGTAGGCGGCTTCGCCGCCGGCGAGCAGCAGCGGCAGCGCTTGAAACGGTTTGATCGTCGACCGCACGACGATCGGCAGAGCGGCGTCGCCGAGCGCACGCAGGCGTTCTCCCTCCGGCGTAACGACGGCGATCGCCCCCGCGTGCCAGGACTCGTCCGTCGCCCCGCGACGTACGGTCGCGAGCCGGCGAAGCACCGGTTCAGGCCTGTTCGGCTGCGAGGGCGGCCTCCAGGCCGTCGTAGGTCGGGAAGAGAGTGTCGAGCTGCACTACGCGCAGCAGGCGGCGCACGCGCTCGGAGGGCGCGATCAGGATCAGCCGGCGGCGCGCCTCGCTGAACCGGCCGAGGTAGCCGACGAGCTCGCCGATGCCCGTCGAGTCCATCTGGTTGATCTTTGCCATATCGACCAGCACGTGGCGCCCGTCCTCCTCCAACACCCGTTCGAGCGCCTTGGAGAAGAAGGCTGCGCTCTCTCCGAGCTTGATGACACCTTCGACGACGAGGAGCGTGTCGGGTCCGATGCGGCGCTTTTCGACGATCATGGGGAGGGGGTCAAGCAGCTCCAGCTTAGCAGCCCGCGCCGCGACGGATCAACGCGCCCGCGAACGCCGGGCTCATTCGCCGTGCGCGCCGAGCGCGGCGCCCGCGCCGACGACCCGCACCACACGCTGCGGAAACGGAATCTCGATCCCGGCCTCCTCGAGAGCGCGCTTGGCCACCTCGAGCAGCAGGAAGCGCGAGCTCGAAGGAGCCAGCGGATCGGCGACCCAGACGCGCAGCTCGACGGTGACGCCGGAATCCGCGAGCGCGGTCACCACCACCTGCGGCTCGGGGCTCTCGAGGACCGGCAGGCCACTCCGCGCCGCCGCCAGCAGCACCTCGCGCACGCGCTCGACGGGCACGCCGTAGGCCACCGGCAGTGCGGCATCGATGCGCATCGCGGGGGCCCGCGAGTGATTGACGATCGGCTGCTGGATGACCTCCTTGTTGGGCAGGATTACCTCGCGCTGATCGAACGTCCGGAGGCGCGTCGAGCGCAGACCGATCTCGGTCACCTGGCCCTGATTGCCGGCCATCGTGACCGTGTCGCCGATGCGAAAGGGCTGATCCCAGAGAATCGCTAAGCCGGCGAAGATGTTGGCCATCGTCTCCTGCGCCGCGAGACCGACCGCGAGACCCGCGATTCCCAGACCCGCGATCAGCGAGCGCACCTCGAAGCCCATCTGGTCGAGCGCCATGAGGACGCCTATGGCCAGAACGGCGAAGCGCGTCAGCGGCACCAGCAGGTCGCGCAACGCTTCGTCGGAGCGCGCCCGCTGGGCGAGCCGCCGCACCAGGCGCATGGCGAACCGCGACAGCAGCCAGAAGAAGAGGAAGACGATGACGCCGGTGATCGCCCCGGGCAGATGACGGAAAAACCGGTCCACCAGATCCGCGACGACCTCCTGCAGGTTGTGCGGGGTGGCGCGCAACTCCTCCTTCAGGCGCGCGGCGTTTTCGGCAGCGGTCTGAAGCGGAGCAAGGAGCGCGATCACTCTCCTATCTTAGCCCGGCACCGGCGGGAGATAGACTCGGCAGACCATGAAACGACGCGCGCTCCTCCTGCTCACCGTTCTCGCTCCGGCGGCGGCACCCCTCTCGGCCGCCGGCTTCGCTCTCTTCCAGCACGGCGGCCGCGGCGCCGCCCAGACCGGCGCCTTCGTCGCCCGCGCCGACGACCCCTCCGCGGTGCGTTCCAACCCGGCCGGAGTCGTCCGGCTCGAAGGCTTCCAGTTCGCCGCCGGCCTCGACTTCCAGGCCCCCGCGGACGAGCTCGACTCCCCCGGCAGAACCGACCGGGCTCACCACATCATCCAGTTCCCGGCCGCGCTCTATGCCACCTGGAAGCCGAAAGAGCTCGCCGTGCCGCTCGCCTTCGGCCTGAGCATCGACGCGCCGTTCTGGACCATCACCAACTGGGACACGGCGCTCTTCCCCGGCCGCTTCGACACCATTCGGCAGGAGACCTCGCTCTTCGAGCTCCGCCCGACGGTGGCCTGGGCGATCGACGAACGCTGGAGCCTCGGCGGTTCGCTGCGCTACGTGCGCGGCGGCTTCGAGACCTCGTTCGCGACGCTGGAGACGTTCAAAGGCGGCGCGCAGGGACTCGTTCCGGCGGAGATCACCGGCGAGGCGGCGAGTCAGGTCGACGGTTTGGGCTTCGACCTCGGCGTCCAGTACAGCGCCCGCCGGTGGGGTCTCGGCGCGGTCGTGAGCT
>JBPOHI010000025.1:0-4697 GCA_052035735.1 Acidobacteriota bacterium | reverse complement strand
GGTCTTTAGCACGTCGTACCGTCCTTTCTGGTTGGAAGCCGCCGGCGCCTCGCAGCGAGGCGCCGCAAACGCCCGTGATCGAACAGGTTCAGCGTTCAGACAGGCGCACGAGTTGCTTGCCTTCGTTGCGGCCTTGCAGCATGCCGATGAAGGCCTGAGGCGCCGACTCGATGCCGTGGGTAACCTCTTCCCTGTACTTGAGCGCGCCGGTGGCCAGCCATTGTCTCAACTGGGCTCTGCCCTCGGCGAAGCGATCGGCGTAGCCACCCACCCGGAAGCCCTGCATCTTCGCTTGCCTCGCGATCAGGCGGCCGAGCCATCGTGGTCCGTTCTCGGGAGTCTCGAGGTTGATCTGGGAGAGCTGTCCACAGAGGGTGATGCGGGCGCGCGAGTTGATGTTCAGCATGACGGCGTCGCTCAGGGCTCCGCCGACGTTGTCGAAGTAGACGTCGACACCCTCCGGGCAGAGCGCCTTCAACTTGCCGTCGTAGTCGTTTCCGACCCTGTAGTTCCAGGCGGCGTCGAAACCGAGCTCGTCGATCAGCCAGGCCGCCTTGGCTTCCGAGCCGGCGACACCCACGACGCGGCATCCCCTGAGCTTGGCAATTTGCCCGGCGACCATGCCGACGCCCCCCGCCGCGCCCGAGACGACGACGGTCTCGCCGGCCTGCGGATCGCAGATGTCGAGCAGTCCGAAATATGCGGCGAGGCCCGGCATCCCCAGGACGCCGAGGGCCGCAGAGATCGGAGCGACGGCGGGGTCGACCCGGCGCAAGTCGGTGGCGCGGGCGACCGCGTACTCCTGCCAGCCGAGCATTCCTTCGACGGCGTCCCCGGAGCGAAAGGCCGCATCCTCTGACTCGACCACGAACCCGACGCATCCTCCGACCACGACTTCGCCGAGCGCCATGGACTTGGCAGCGACGCCAGGCGCACTCATCTGTTCACGCATGTAGGGGTCGAGGGAGAGATAGTGCGCCTGCACCAGCACCTCGCCGGCGGAGGGCACCGGTAGGGCGGCGTATTCGAGCTGGAAGTCCGAGATCCGCGGCAGCCCGAGCGGCCGGGCGGCGAGCAGGATCTGGCGATTCACCGCGAAGGTCATCGGCCGGGGTCCAGGCGCGGGCGAGCCGGCCAGCCGCCGGGAGGCGCCGGCGTGGCCTGCCGGCAGCGCTCCCACCGCGCCGGCCGCACGCTAGGCGCTGCGTCGCGCGAGGAGGAGGGCACTGCCGGCTACGATGGCGGCCACTCCGGCCCAGACCGGAACGTTGACCCGTTCCTTGTCCTTGACCGAGAACTCGAGCGGCCCGATCTTGGCGTCGTGAGTGGTGCGGGTGTAGGTGAAACCGCCGTAGGCCAAAGCGACGATGCCCCCGACCAGGAGCACGATCGCGGCGATCTTCAGGGCGCTCACTAGAGCCGCCGCCCGGTGACCAGGCGATAGATCAGCACGATGACGGCGACGACGAGCAGGATATGGATGAAGCCGCCGAGCGTGTACGAAGTCACGACTCCGAGGAGCCAGAGGATGAGCAGGATGACTAGGACCGTCCAGAGCATGTGCGTTCTCCTTGTCGCTTTCGCGCTGCGAGCGCTGCCGGTTGGGCCGACGCCACGGGCGCCGGTCCTTACCGTTGGCCTGATGAAGGTAGCTCTTCCGTCGCCTCCGGAGAAGCGCAGTTTCTACCCGGCAAGCCGCCGTCCGCCAGGGTAGAAATCACCCTTGCGGGGCGCGCGGCGGCGGTCGCGACGCCGGGGATAGGCTGGAGGCGCCGGCAGGGGAGGCGGGACGATGTCCGAAGGAGAGGCTCCAGGGGGTGCGATGGGTGCCGCGAATGCGGTTCGACGGCGTGCGGCGACGAAGGCGGTCGCCTTCCTGCTGGCGCTCGCCGCGATGGCCATCGCGGCGCCGGCGCTCGGGCTGGGCGAGCGCCTGATTCAGCTGCGCGCCTGGATCGAGGGGCTGGGGGCGCTCGGTCCGCTGGTCTTCGCCGGCATCTATGCGGTGGCGACGGTGGCCGCGGTCCCGGCTTCGCTGCTGACGCTGGCCGCCGGCGCGATGTTCGGCTCGCTTCTGGGGATCGCCAGCGTGGCGGTCGGGGCGACCGCGGGCGCCGCGGCGGCGTTCGCCCTCGGGCGCTGGCTGGCGCGCGATGCGGTCGCAGCCTGGCTCGGCAAGAGCCCCCGCTTCCGGAAGCTCGACGAGATGACCGAGCGTCACGGCGCGATCATCGTCGCGATCACCCGCCTGGTGCCGGTCTTTCCGTTCAACCTGCTCAACTACGGCTTCGGCCTCACCCGGGTGCCCTTCGGCACCTATCTGCTCTGGTCGTTCCTCTGCATGCTGCCGGGGATCTCGCTCTACGTCGTCGGCGCGGACGCGCTGACGCGCGGACTCGCCGAGGGACGGTTGCCGTGGGGGCTGGTCGCCGCGCTGGCGGGGATCGTCGTCCTGCTCGTCGTCGTCGTCCGGCGGGCGCGCGCCGTGCTCGCCGCCCGCGAGGCCGCCATGAACCGGCCGCCGGAGTGAGGGGGCCTTTCGCTCAGGCGCGGAGCAGCCGCAGGGCGTTCCCGACCACGAGGAGCGAGGCTCCCATGTCGGCGGCGATCGCCGCCCACAGCGACGCGCTGCCGAAGAAAGTGAGACCGACGAAGAGCGCCTTCACGGCGAGGGCGAAGGCGATGTTCTGCCGGATCACGGCGAGCGTCCGCCGGGAGTGGCCGACGAGCCACGGCAGACGCGATAGATCGTCGGAGAGCAGGGCGATGTCGGCGGTCTCGATGGCGGCGTCGGAGCCACCGCCCCCCATCGCGATCGCGAGGCTGGCGGAAGCGAGCGCCGGAGCGTCGTTGATCCCGTCGCCGACCATCGCCACCTGGCCGTAGCGGGCCACCAGCTGCCCGATCGCCGCGACCTTTTCGTCCGGCAGGAGCTCGGCGTGGACTTCGGAGATCCCGGTCTCGCTGGCGATCGCCGCGGCGGTTTCGCGGTTGTCGCCGGTCAGCATGACGGTGGCCTCGATCCCCATCCGGCCGAGCTCGGCGACGGCCTCGCGCGCCTCGGGGCGCACGCCGTCGGCGATGGCGACCAGGCCGCAGACGTGGTGCTCGTTGCCGACCACGACCGCGGTCCGGCCGGCGAGCGCCATCGCCGCGAGGCGCGCCTGCACTTCGGGTGTCTCCTGCCCGCGCTCGGCGAGGAGGCGATGCGAACCGACCCAGAACGCACGCCCGCCCACGGTGCCGGAGGCGCCCTTGCCTTCCCAGGCGACGAAATCCTCCGCCGGGGCGACGACGACGCCGCGCTCCGCGGCGTAGCCGCGCAGCGCCGCCGCCAGCGGATGCTCGCTGCGCGCCTCGAGGGCGGCGAGCCGTTCGAGCACTTCGCGCTCGTCGTGGCCGCTCCACGGCACCACCTCGAGAACCTGCGGCCGGCCGTGGGTGAGCGTGCCGGTCTTGTCGAAGGCGACGGCGCGCAGGGTCGCGGGGATCTCGAGGAAGGCGCCGCCCTTGACGAGCACGCCATGGCGCGCCGCCGCCGCCAGCCCGGCGACGATCGCGACCGGGGTGGAGATGACCAGCGCACAAGGGCAGCCGATCACCAGCAGCACCAGGGCGCGATATCCCCAGTCTGCCCAGTCGCCTCCGAAGAGGAGCGGCGGCAGCAGCGCGACGGCGATCGCGGCGGCGAACACCAGCGGCGTATAGACGGCCGCGAACCGGTCGACCCAGCGCTCCGAGGGGGAGCGCCGCGCCTGCGCCTCCTCGACGAGGCGCAGGATCTTCGCCAGCATCGTCGCCTCGGCGAGCGCGCTGGTCTCGACCTCGAGCGCCCCGGCGCCGTTGATCGAGCCGGCGAAAACCTCGTCTCCGGGAGCGCGTGCGACCGGACGACTCTCGCCGGTGATGGGAGCCTGATCGAGCGCCGAGCGCCCCGCGACGATCCGGCCGTCGAGCGGCAGCCGTTCACCCGGCCGTACGATGATGCGTCCGCCGACGGGGACCTCCGAGGGATGCACTTCGCGCTCCCCTTGCGCGGTGACGAGGCGCGCCGTCGGCGGCATCAGGTCGAGGAGGCGGGCGATCGCGCGCCGCGCGCGGCCGATGCTCCATGCCTCGAGGGCGAGCGACAACGCGAAGAGGAAGGCGACCGTCGCCGCCTCGAACCAGTCGCCGATGGCGATCGCACCGGCGACCGCGATCGTCATCAGCAGGTTCATGTCGGGCCGCAGACGGCGTAGCGCGAGCCAGGCCTTCGGCGCGACAGTGAGAAGCCCGGAAAGGACGGCGACGGAGTAGGCGATCCGGGCGGCGAGCGGCACTCCCGGCAGAGCGGGCGTGGCGGCGTGGCCCAGGGCGGCAGCGAGGCTGCCGGAGAGCGCGAGGTGAAGAAGCAGACCGCTCGCGGTGGCGAGGCCGGCGACGAGTGTCGAGAGCAGGCGGTGGCGGCGCAGGCGATCGCCGGCGCGGTCGGGGTCGCTGCCCCCCCAGAGTTCGGCCACGAGGCCGGCTCTTGCCACGGCGGCGACGATCGCGGCATCGGAGACCGCAGGCAGGGAAGACTCGTCCGCCGCGACGGTCATCCGGCCGCGCAGGAGATCGAAACCGAGCCTGGACTCGCCGCCGACCAGCGGACCGACCTCCCGCCGCAGCGCGGCGATCTCCTCTGCGCAGTCCAGGCCGGCGACCCGGAAGGC
>JBPOHI010000262.1:0-9109 GCA_052035735.1 Acidobacteriota bacterium | reverse complement strand
TGGGAGTGGGCCGGCCCGGCCTGATCGGGGGCGGCGCCCTCGTGCGCTAGATTCACCGCATGCGACGAGCCGACCGGCTGTTCTCGCTGCTGCTCGAGCTGCGCCGGGGGCGAGTCGTGACGGCGCGGCGGCTGGCCGAGCGGCTCTCCGTTTCAGAGCGCACGATCTACCGCGACGTCGCCGACCTGCAGGCTTCCGGTATCCCGATCGCCGGCGAGGCGGGCGTCGGCTACCAGCTGCGCGGCTTCGACCTGCCGCCGCTGATGTTCGATCGCGAGGAGATCGAGGCCATGGTGCTCGGTGCGAGGGTCGTGGAGGCGTGGGGAGACGGCGAGCTTGCCGGTGCGGCGGCGACCGCAGTGGCGAAGATCGAGGCCGCGCTGCCCCGCGGTCGCGCCCATCTGGTCGAGGAGACCCGCCTTTACGTCCCGCGGTTCGGCGAGCGGCGCGCCGACCGGCTGCCGCTGCACGCGCTGCGGCAGGCGATCCGCGAGCGGCTGAAGGTCGCGCTGCGCTACGCCGACGAGGTGCAGCGCAAGAGCGAGCGGACGGTGAGGCCGCTCGCGCTCGCCTTCCATCCGCCGGTCTGGCTGCTCATCAGCTGGTGCGAGTTGCGTGGCGACTTCCGGAACTTCCGCCTCGACCGGATCGCGACCTGCGATCCGGCCGAGGAGCACTTCACCGACGAGCCCGGCAAGTCGCTCTCCGACTACCTGCGCCGCATGGAGAGCGAAGCCGGCCCGCCTCAGTCGCCGTAGGGCATCTCCGGGACCTTGCCGGCGAGGCGGGCATAGACGGTGAGCGCGCCGCGGTGATGACCGGTGTGGTCGACCACGGCGTTCAGCGCACTGTAGCGCGGACGCACGCCGAGGATCGGGTTGTCCGCCAGCGGACTGGCGAGCTCCTCCTCGGTCGCGGCTTCGACCCGCGCCTGCAGCCGGTCCCAGGCCGCGTCGAGCTCCTTGCGGGCGGCGTCGAGCGAGGTGCAGGCGTTCGTCACCGCGACCGCCTTCTCGAAGTCCATGTCCCAGTGGTCGTCGAACATGCCGTCGCGCATCCAGTCGAGGGTTTGCGCGGTGTGCGCCACCTGCTGCGCCACGGTCATCGTCTCGGCAGTGGCGCGGAAGCCGGACTCGGCCTCGGTCAGGCAGCGCGTGCTGCGGTGGAAGAAGTGTCGGGTCGTCTGGATCTCGTACAACGCGTCGGACTTGAGGCTCATCGGGGACTCCTCCGGAGAAACGGGCGCGAACGGAACGGCTCGCGGCGCGGCTGCAGTCTGGCGCGGTCCTCCTGACAGCGTCCTGTCAGGAGAGCCGCGGCGGGCAGATCCTCTCAGAGATCGGGCGGCGCCTTGAGCAGCAGGACCGGGATGTCCACGGTGTGGCGCACCTTGTTGGCCGTCGAGCCGTAGACGAGGTCGGCGAGGAAGCGGTGGCCGTGGGTGCTCATGGCGATGAGGTCGACGCCGGAGGCTTCGGCGATCTTGACGATCTCGTCGGCCGGCTCTCCCCACAGCAGCTGGGTCTCGGCCGGGATCCCCGCCGCGGCGAAGCGGCCGCGAACGGTCTCGAGGTACGCACGATCGACCCGCATCTCTTCCGACTCGGCGAGGTTGAGGCGCTCGCGGTGGCGCGCCATCCAGCCGTCCGCGACGTGCACCAGCAGGAGCGCGCTGCCGAGCGGCTTCGCCAGCAGCTCGATGTGGCGCAGGATCGCTTCGTCGGTGCGGCTATTTTCGAGCGTGACCAGGATCTTCTTGTACACGATGCCTCCGAGGATAGACGAAGCGCACCCAGAGGGTGAAGACCGCCGCCGCTCCGATCAGGAGCGCCATCCAGCCGGTGCCGATCGTCTGCCAGAGCAACGAGATGTTGAGCCCCGCGATCAGGGTGCAGATCGTGTAGCCCAGGATCTTGACCTTGGTCGAGTTGGCGAACTCGCCCATCAGGCGCTTGCTCGAAGTGAAGGCGAGCAGCGGGAAGATGGCGAACGACAGCTGCATCGAGAGCACGACCTGGGAGAAGACCAGGAGGCCGACGGTGTCCTTGCCGCCGGAGATCGAGATCAGCACGATCGCCGGCACGATGGCGAGCAGGCGCGTGATCAGCCGGCGCAGCCAGGGGCGGATGCGGATCTGCAGGAAGCCCTCCATGACGATCTGCCCGGCGAGCGTGCCGGTGATCGTCGAGGATTGGCCCGAAGCGAGCAGCGCCACCGCGAAGGCGGTCGAGGCGATCGGCGCGCCGAGCAGCGGCGCGAGCAGGCGGTGCGCTTCCTGCAACTCCGACACGCCATGCTGGCCGTTGCGGAAGAAGACCGCGGCGGCGACGATGAGGATGGCCGCGTTGACGAAGAACGCCGCGCCCAGGGCGATCACCGTGTCGGTGATGTTGTAGCGCACCGCCTGCCGTTTGTCGGCGACCGTCGGGCCGATGTCGCGGGTCTGGACGAGTGCGGTGTGGAGGTAGAGGTTGTGCGGCATCACCGTCGCGCCGAGGATGCCGAGCGCGATGTAGAAGGCCTCGCCGCCCGGCAGCGTCGGCACCAGCATGCCGAGGGCGACGCCCCCCCAGTCGGGCTGGGCGAGGAAGATCTGCAGCGCGAAGCAGAGCGCGACGGTCGAGACCAACGTCAGCACGATCGCCTCGATCTTGCGGAAACCGAAGTGCATCGCCGCGAGCAGCAGCATCACGTCGAAGCCGGTAAGGATCACGCCCCAGACCAGCGGGATGCCGAAGAGCAGGTTCAGCGCGACCGCCGAGCCGATGACTTCGGCCAGGTCGCAGGCGATGATGGCGATCTCGCACAGGAACCAGAGCACCACCGCCACCGGCTTCGAATACTGCTCGCGGCAGGCCTGGGCGAGGTCCCGGCCGGTGACCACGCCGAGCTTGACGCACAGCGACTGCAGGAACATCGCCATCAGGTTCGACAGCAGGATGACCCAGATGAGCGCGTAGCCGAACTGGGCGCCGCCAGCGAGGTCGGTGGCCCAGTTGCCGGGGTCCATGTAGCCGACGCTGACCAGGTAGCCCGGGCCGGCGAAGGCGAGGAAGCGGCGCCACCAGGTCTTGTGGGTGGCCAGGGCGATGCTGCCATGGACTTCTGGCAGGGAGTGGTGTGGGTCGGCGGCGGGCTGCGGAGCGCTCATGGATCTCGGTGAAGTTGGAGGGTTGGCGTTGGAAAAGTTTGACTTGCCAAAATTATCGACCCGTAGCAGTCCACGTGTCAACTCGTGGGGTGGGGCGCGGTTTTCGGGCTAGAGTTCCGCCGTGGCGACCTCCACCGTCGAGGACTACCTCAAGGCGATTCTGCTCGAAGAGGAGCGCGGGCCCGGTCTGCCCGTGGCGACGGGCCGGTTGGCGGCGCTGCTCGCGGTCACCCCGGGCACCGTCACCGCGATGCTGAAGACGCTCGCCGACAGCGGCCTGGTCGCTTACGAGCCCTATGCGGGCGCGCAACTGACCGGCGCCGGCCGGCAGCTCGGTCTGCATGTGTTGCGCCGCCACCGTCTGATCGAGCTCTTTCTTGTACAGGTCGTCGGCCTCGACTGGAGCGAGGTTCACGACGAAGCGGACCGGCTGGAGCACGCGGTCTCCGAGCGCCTGATCGAGCGTATGGACGAGATGCTCGACCGCCCGGCCGTCGATCCGCACGGCGACCCGATTCCGACCGCCGCGCTCAAGGTCCAGACGCTCGACTATTCGACGCTCGCCGATGTCGGCGACGGCGAGGTCGGCGTGCGCTGCCGGGTGGCGCGGATCGCCGACCAGTCGCCGGAGTTCCTGCGGCTGGTGGAGAAGGTCGGCCTGCGTCCGGGGCGGAAACTTCGCATCAGCGCGCGCGACGAGGCTGCGGACACCCTCGAGATCGAGCTCGACCGCGGCCGCCGCGCCAGCCTCGGCCTGCGCGCCGCCGGCAAGATCTTCGTCGAACGTCTCTGAACTGGCCTGGTTGAAGGCCGCGGGAAAGGCCGGTCTAGCCGAGCGGCGTGTAGCGTGCGCGCCAGTAGGCGCGGCGGATCGTCCACGTGCCCACCGTGAGAGTGCGGCGGGCGAGCTCCGGCGGGCGATCCTCGAGCAGGCCCAGCAGCGACAAGGCGACCGGAAGAAGGAAGACGACGGGCCGGCGGAACGACAGCGGAACCTCTCCCGCGGCCCGCGCCCCTTTGAGCAGGAGCTTGCGCAGTTCGGCGCATTCACGTGCCGCGGCGGCGCCGACCTCTTCCGCCGTGCGGTACTGGACCGGTTCGGCGAGGTCGCTCTCGGGCAGCGGGCAGTGCCGCACCCGCAGGTCGCCGGCGAGACCTTGGAGCGCCATGAGCCGGATCAGTCCGGCACCGAGATCGGTGACCGCCGGCGTCGGTTCGGCGCCGAACAGGGCGGTGATGAAGGCCTCGGCGCGGAACTGCGCCCGGTGGGCGAGCTCCTCTCCTGACTCCGGGCGCCGTCGCAGGGCGGCGCCGCGCGCTGCGTCGAAGAGATCGTCGAGCGCCCGGCGGGTGAAGCTGCGGCGGCGCGACTCGAGGCCGAAGCGGTGGGCGAAGCTCTCGGCGTCTTCGCCGGAGCTCTCGCCGCGCAAGGCGCGGGCGATCGCGAAGGCGATGCGATCGAGGTCCTCGATGCGTTCCTCCGGCGTGCCCGGGCCAGCGGCGGTGGCGAACAGCGCGTCGGCGAGGGCGAGCAGCAGTGCTGCCCGATCCTGCTCGCGCTCGGGCAGCAGGGTGAGCGCCCGCGCGAAGAGCCCGGCGCGCTCCTCGGCGGCTCGCAGGCAGGCGCGCCGCACGGCGGTCTCGCCGCCCGCCGGCTCGCCGGCCGAAAACAGCCGGCCCGCGGGGCTGTCGGCGCCCCAGTTGGGGCGATCGAAGAGCGCCGGTCTGCCGGCGCCCATCTGCCGGCCGGCGGCGTTCGCGACCGGCTCCGCGGAGGCCTGGCCCATCAGGGGAGCAGGCGCAGCAACTCGCGCTGCGGCGCGCCGCCGGTGACTTCGGCGGCGGTCGGGGTGAGCGCGATGTTGACCTCGCTGCGCACGCCGAACTCACCCGCAAGGTAGATGCCGGGTTCGATCGAGAAGCCCGTCATGGCGATCAGCCGCCGGGTGTCGTGAGTCTCCAGGTTGTCCATGTTGGCGCCCTGGCCGTGATCCTTGATGCCGATCGAATGGCCGGTGCGATGGAAGAAGGCGTCGCCATAGCCGGCCTGGCGGATCACGTTGCGGGTGGCGTCGTCGACCTCGAAGCCGTGTATCGGCGTGGTCGGCCAGCGCTCCTGCACCAGGCGGATGCCGGCGTCGCGTGCGTCGCGCACGATGCGCCAGATCTCTTCCTGACGGTCGGTGGGAGCGTCGGCGCAGACGCCGCACCAGGTGATGTCGGCATAGACGCTGCCGGCGCTCTTCTCCTTGGCCCACAGGTCGATGAGCAGGAAGTCGCCGCGCCGGATGGGGCTCGCGGTCTCGGGCGTGGGCTCGAAGTGCGGATCCGCGCTGTGCTCGTTCACGCCGATGATCGGATCCGCTTCGGTATGCAGGCCAGCCTGGTCGAAGGCTTCGAGGATGAAGCGCTGCACGCGATACTCGTCGATCTCGCGGCCGGCACCGAGATGCGCCGAGACCATGGCGAAGGCCTCGAGGGCGATGCGGTGGAGGTGCACGTTGGCGCGCCGATGCCCGGCGAGCTGCTCCGGCGTCCAGACCGCGGCGAAGCGCTGCGCGAGGTCCGCCGCCGAGGAGAGACGGCAGCCGAACGATGCGAGAAGCTCGGCCGTGCCGGCATCGAGGCGCGACACGCTGGGGATCTCGTTGCGCGGGCTGTACTGCGCGGCGAGCCGCCCGCAGTCGCGCACCAGTACCTCCAGCTGCTGGCGGTGCTGCTGCCAGGTCGTGTAGAGCGCCTTCCCGCCGGGGAGATGATCGAGCATCGCGGGCTCGAGCGTCGAGACGAGCTTGCGCGGCTCTCCGAGGCGCGGCACGAGGTAGTAGCAGCGCCGGGTCACCAGGCTGCGGTCGGAAAGGCCGAGCAAATCGAGGCTGATCGGATCGTTCGCCTGGAAGACGGCGAAGAACCAGCCATCGAGCTCCGCTTCGGCGAGGGCGGCTTGAATGTCGGAAATGCGGTTCGCGAGCATCGACACCTCGCGGGCAATCTTACGCGAATCCGTGCCGCGAAAGGGTGCGCGGCACGCCGTCGCGGCGCGACTCCCGTAGAATCGCCGGTGTGATCCCCCCGGAGAGAATCGGCCGTTACCGGCTGGGAGCCGAGATCGGGCGCGGCGCCATGGGTGCGGTTTACCGCGCCCGCGATCCGCAACTCCAGCGCGACGTCGCCGTGAAGCTCATCTCGCTCGCCTTCGCGACCGGCCAGGGCGACCCGCAGGAGGCGGCCGCGCGATTCGCGCGCGAGGCCCGCGTCGCCGCGCGTCTGCAGCATCCCAATGTGGTCGCGGTCTACGACTTCGGCGAAGAGGCCGATCAGCTCTTCCTCGTCATGGAGCTGGTCCTTGGCGAGACGCTCGGACAGCGGCTCGCGCGCGGCGACTTTCCCGGCACGACGGCGGCGCTCGAGCTCGTCGCGCAGGTCGCCGACGCGCTCGCTGCGGCGCACCGCGCGGGGGTCATTCATCGCGACATCAAGCCGGGCAACCTGCTGTTGCCCGCCGCCGGCCCGGTCAAGGTGAGCGATTTCGGCGTCGCCAAGGCGGTCGGCGAATCGACCGAGCTGACGCGCACCGGCATGATGGTGGGGAGCCCGGCCTACATGGCGCCGGAGCAGGTCCAGGGGCAAGATCTCGACGGCAGGAGCGACCTCTTCTCTCTCGGCGTCGTGCTCTATGAACTGCTGATGCGGCGCAAGCCCTTTCCGGCCGACACGCTGACCACACTGGTCTTCCAGATCCTGCATCAGGATCCGTTCGAATCGGAAACGGTGGCGGCGCAGTTGCACCCCGATCTCGTCGATCTGCTGCGCTGGACGCTCGCCAAGGCGCGCGACGTGCGGATTCCCGATGCGGTGACCTTTGCCGCCCGCGCCCGCGCTCTCGCGGCCCAGTTCTCGCGCAGCGCGGCCGTCGCCGAGACCGCGCCGACCGCGCCGGCGCGCGCGTTGCTTCCGGAGCGCGAGAGCGTCGCGCCACCCGGGCCGCTGCCGCCGGCGAGCTATGCCACCTCGGCTCCGACCGAGGTCGTCGCCCGCCGGAGCGTGGCGGGCAGGCGCTTCCGGCGCTGGCTGCCGTGGGCCGGCGCGGGTCTGCTGCTCGCCGCTCTGGTCGGGGGCCTGATGTTGCGCTCTCCCGCGCCGCCGCCCGATCTCGCGCGCACCCCGGCGAGCCAGGGCTCCGGCGCGGTGGTGACCTCCGCGGTGCAGCTTGCGGCACCAGCGCCCGGCCCCGCGCCGGTGGGCGAGGTCCCCGCGGAGACGCCGGCCCCCGTCGCCGGAGTGCGATCCGACCGGCCGACCGCGACGCTGGCGCCGAAGCCGCTGCCGGTGATCCCGGTGGCCGCGACGGAAGCAGCACCGCCGCCGGTGGTGGTCGAGCCGGCTCCCGAACCCGCACCGCCACCGGCACCGCCGATCGCGGCGGTCTTCCAGTGCCGCCGCGGTGCCGAGTTCAGGGTCGATCCGGAGGAGGTGCTGGTGACCGTCGATGGCCAGCTGCTGGGAGAGGCCGACGACTGGGATGGCGCCGGCGGCGGCAAGACCTACTACTTCTCCGGCCCCGGCGAACACCTGGTGAAGCTCTCTCTCGAGGGCTTCCGGACCGTTTGGGTGAAGGTCGTCGTCACGCCCTCCGCCAAGCGCGACGTCGTCGATGTCGACACCGAGCTCGAAGAGATCGATTGAGCACCGCGGGCGGCGGCGAACGCGACCTCGGACGCCTGCTCGCGGGCATGCGGCCGGAGCTGCAGGAAGGGACCTATCTCTTCTGTACGACGGGCGCCGCGGCGCTGCCGCCGGAGCTCGCGCCCGTCGCCACCTTTCGCGAGGCGGAAGGATGGACGCTGGTGCTCCGCGAAGCGGAGGCGCGCGGCGCGGGTCTCACCGGATCGTTCGAGTGCGCGTGGATCACGCTGCGCGTGCACTCGGATCTCGCGGCGGTGGGGTTCCTCGCCGCCGTCGCCGGGGCGCTCGCCGAAGAGTCGATTCCCTGCAACGCCATCGCCGCTTTTCACCACGACCACCTCTTCGTACCCAAGGCGATGGCGGAGCGCGCGATGGCCGCCTTGCTGCGGCTGCAGGCGGGCTAGCCGGTCAGAAGATCCGCTTTCCCAGAAGACTTGCCGCGAGCTCGACCAGCGTGTTGGCCGTCCGGTTCTCGCGATCGAGAATCGGATTCACCTCGACGAGGTCGAGGCTGGTGACGTGCCCCGAGTCGGCGAAGAGTTCCATCAGCAGGTGCGCCTCGCGGTAGGTGAAGCCGCCGGGCACCGGCGTGCCGACGCCGGGAGCGACCTCCGGATCGAGCACGTCGGCGTCGAACGAGACGTGCAAACGCGGCAGCTGGCCGAGCCGGGCGAGCGTCTCCTCGGCGATTCGCGGCAGGCCGACGTGATCGACCTCCTTCATGGTGTAGACGGTGACTCCCGCCTGCCGCATGAGCTTGGCCTCTTCGCCGTCGAGATCGCGCACGCCGATGAGCACGACGTCTTCCGGGCGGATCTTCGCCCCCGGCCAGCCGATGTCGACCAGCCGCCGGTCGCCGACGCCGCACAGGGCTCCCAACGGCATGCCGTGGATGTTGCCCGACGGCGAGGTCTCGGTGGTGTTGAAGTCGCCGTGCGCGTCGACCCAGATGACGCCGGTCCGAAGGCGTCGCGAGGCGCCGGTGACCGAGCCCATGGCGATCGAGTGGTCGCCGCCCAGAATGACCGGGAAGGTCGAAGGCGACAGCGCGAGGAGCTTCTCGGCCGTCGCCTCGCAAGCGTGGACGATGGCGTCGAGATAGCCCATGCCACCGCCGGGCTGCGCATGCTCGACGCCGAGCTCTTCGGCCCCCGGCACGTCGACATCGCCTAGATCGGTGACGTCGCAGCCGATCGCCGCCAGCCGTTCGTGCAACCTGCCGTAGCGGATCGCCGACGGTCCCATGTCGACGCCGCGGCGCCCCTGCCCCAG
>JBPOHI010000254.1:0-1603 GCA_052035735.1 Acidobacteriota bacterium | reverse complement strand
CCGAAGGTTCCGAGGACGGCGAGACAGGTGAAGGCGAAGCGTTTGGGCTGAGACGTCGAGCATCGGGACATCGAGGTTCTCCTCACAGGGATTGGGTCCAATTGATCTCGGTGACGTAGAGGCCGAGAGGGTTGACGAGCAGCACGTCGGTGGTCTCCGGCGGTGTCAGCTCGACGCCGAGCACCGCCTGCCAGGCGGTTTCCGAGAGGATCCGGCCACCCTGGGCGATCTGGGTTTCCCGCCACTGCACCTGCCAGCTCGACGCCGAAAGGCGAAGCACGGACTGCACCTGCACGGCGACCGTGCCCTCGGCCTCGCGCAAGAATGGGTTGCTCCTCTTGAAGTAGTCGTTGAGGAAGCCGAGCGCGCCGTCCTTGGCGTGGCCGTAGGCGCGGTTGATCACCGTCTTTTGCACCTCGGAGTCCGAGAAGACCGAGCGCACGTCGCGGATGAAGAGGTTCAACTGGTAGCGGATCAGGCGCTCGTCCGTCTTCCGGAGCTGCTCGGCCGGCCCAAAGGCCACGGCCTGGCCGAGCCGGTCGACCTCGACGACGAACGGCGAGACACGACTCTGGCTCGCGAGGTGGATGAAGCCGACGGACAGGATGCCGTCCACCGCGAGAAGGCCGATCGCCGCGAGTTGCCAGTTGCGCTTGCCGCGCGAGAGGCCGGCGTAACGGTCGTCCCATTCGCGACGTCCCCGAGCGAGGCTCGGATCCTCTGGCGTCGGTTCTGAGGCGGCGCGGTCGCGCCGGAGAAAACGGTTCAGCTTCATTGACCCTCCACGAACAGGGAGCGCAGGCTGAAGCCGGGGCCTGCGCCCAGCATCTGGCTTGCGAACATCGGCACCTTGGTGGTGACGAGCGCGAGCACGACGGCGCCACCGAGGACCTCGAAGAGCGGCCCGGGATTGTCGAGCGCGACGGCGTTGAGCATTCCCGCCCACTGCGCGGCGAGCGAGCCGGCGATGCCGAGGATGAGATAGGCGACGAAGAGCTTCACGCCGACCCGGAAGACGTAGACGAGGTAGCCGTCGGCGAGCCCGGCCGTGAACCGCGAGCCGCCGAAACCGAGGAGCACCACGCCGCCGCCGAGGACGATGTAGCTCTCGACCAGGTAGACGAGAAGCATTCCGGCCATCCAGGCGTAGCAGAGAATGAGCGTCAGGCAGGTGAACAGAATCATCGGCCCGGTGATCGGGTTGAGCAGGCCCCAGTTGTTGAGCCCGTCGAGCAGGCCGAGTGCGAGCAGGAACCCTCCGGAGAAGACCGACGACGGGTTGATGCCGTCGATGCCGCCGGCCGCGGCACCGGCCTGTTCGAACGAGCCGATGACCGTGGGCACCCAGATCGGCGAGAAGACGAGCACCGTGTAGAGAATCGACAGGACGAAGACCTGGCGGAGGATGTGGACGAGCACCTGCTCGCCGCCTTCGTGCCGGCCGAGCGTCGACCAGATCCCGACCCAGGCGATCTGGATGACCATGAGCGCGAAGAAGAGGTTCTGCGCGATCGGGAAGAGCGTCGTGAACCACGTCTGCGTGGCGAGCTCGAAGGTCTGGACGATGCCGTCCAGGATGCCGAGGACTGGCATACCGCCTCAG
>JBPOHI010000291.1:0-3918 GCA_052035735.1 Acidobacteriota bacterium | reverse complement strand
AGGCCATCCCGGCGAAGAGACTCAAAGCGAACAGCCAACGCGCTCCTCTATGCATCTGGCTCATGGTCGACCTCCTCACCAGAGCCTAACGTCGTCCCCCCGGCCCGCGGGACAAAAAGAGGGACAGTCCCCATTTTTCAAAAAGAGGGACAGTCCCCATTTTTCGTCCCCATTCTTAGAAAAACGCGGACTAGAAAAACGGGGACTGTCCCTATTTTCTCTCTGGAAATGAGAAACCCACCCGGGCACGGCGTTGGCCGGTGCGCGACGGGTGGGGAGGACGCGGCTCTCTGCGGCCGCTGGGAGCGCTTACTGTTTGCGCAGGACGAGGAAGGCCGCGCCGCAGAGCAGCGCCGCGAGGGCCGCAAGTCCGACGGCGGAGAGGGCCGGCACCTCGACGATCGACGGCGTCGGGCCGCCGGCGCCGAAGTTGCCGATCTGGCCGATTTCGGTCGAAGAGAGACAGGAGTAGTCCGGCGCCGCCGCAATGGCGGCAGCCTTGGCGGCGGCCGCCGCACGCGTCGGTTGGCCGGTGGCGTAGGTCAGGATCAGCCGCGTCTCGCCGGGATTGAGCGTGAACGCGTAGTTCCAGAAGCCATTGTCGTTGCCATCGATGAAGGACATGCTGGCGACCGGAATCGTGCCGCCGCTGTTCTGCACGACGTGCCCGAGGCGGGGATCCGAGGAGGTCGAGCCGCTGAACGCCTGGAAGCTCGCGATCCACGCATCGGAAGCCTCGGCGACGGCGTCGCCATCCGAAGTGGTGGAGATCGTGGTGTTCGCGTCCGAGCCGAGGTTGTTCGAGGTGATGAGCGAAACGTTGACCGGCGCACCGCCGGTGTTGCTGACGATGTTGGCCCAGCGCACGAACGTGTCCGCGTCCGGCACGTAGACCTTGCGCGACACCGCGAGCGACCCGATCGACTGGACCGGGTAGACCACCTGCCGGCCGCCGCAATCGGTCGTTGCGGGACCGTTCAGGTTGTACATCGTTGTCGAGGAACCCAGGTCGGGGGCGTTTCCGCACGGGCCGGTCGCTCCGTCGGTCGAGATGCAGATCGCGCCGTAGCCGTCGAAGGCATCGTTCAGCGTCGACGCAGTCGTACCGCCGCCGGACGTGTCGGCGGAGACCGCCGCCGTGTAGCTCGCTTCGGAAGCGGCGCCGGAGGCGGAGCTCGAGGTCGTGAACGTGATGTCCGTGTTGAGGAAGTACTGGAAGCCCGACGCGTCGGTGAGTGCCACCGAGCCCGTCGCCTCACCCGAACCTCCCGAGCGATGCTGACCTGCGGCTTTGAGGCTCTGCTTCAGCGCGTGGCGTTCGGAGAAATGGACATCGGCCTGAGCCGCGGCGACGAACCCCGCCAGGGCCATGACGGCAAAGTTCACAGTTTTCTTCATCGGATCCTCCTGGAGCAAGGCAAGCTGCAGGTATTGTCCGCGAATGGTACGGCGCGGCGGGGCGTGGGTCAAGCAGCTGCACTTGGGCGGGGTACTCCTCGCGGCGGCGGTCTGCTGCGGGCTGCTCGGTTGCGCGGAGCCGCGGCCGGCGAATGTGCTGCTGGTCACCCTCGACACCACGCGGGCCGACCATCTGGGCCCCTACGGTTTCCGTCTCGCTCGAACCCCGGCGCTCGACCGCCTCGCCCGCGAGGGGACGACCTTCGACGACGCGACGACGGCCGCGCCGATCACTCTGGTGGCGCATTCGACGCTGTTCACCGGCCTCTTGCCACCAGCGCACGGCGTGCGCGACAACGGCGCCTATGCCCTGGGCGACGACGCCACGACGCTCGCCGAACGGCTGCAAGCCGAAGGCTTCGAGACGCGCGCCTTCGTTTCGGCGCTGGTGCTGCAGCGCCGCTACGGTCTGGCGCAGGGATTCGACAGCTACGACGACGAGCTGTGGAGCGAGGACCAGCCGAAGCTCTTCATGATCCGCGACCGGCCGGCGGCGCGGACCGCGGCGCACTTCTCCGACTGGTACGCCCGCCGGCTGGGCACTTCGCCCGGCGGGCGGCGACCGTTCTTCGCCTGGGTGCATTTTTTCGACCCGCATCAGCCCTACGCCTCCGAGGCTCGCTTCGCAGCCCTGGCCCCTTCGCCCTACGACGCTGAGATCGCCTCGGCCGACTCTGGCTTGGAGGAGATCCTCGACGCGCTCCGCGCCAGCGGGGAGCTCGACCGCACTCTGGTCATCGTCACTGCCGACCACGGCGAGAGCCTCGGCGAGCATGGCGAGAAGACGCACGCGATCTTCGTCTACGACGCCACCATGCGGGTACCGCTCCTGATGCGCTTCCCGGGTCTCGCCCCTGCCGGCGCGCGGCGCGCGGACCCGGTTCATCACGTCGATGTCGTGCCCACGGTCCTCGCGGCACTGGGCCTCCCAGGAGGCGAGACCACCCAGGGATTCGACCTCTTGCCGGTGCTCGCCGGAAAACCGCTGCCGGCTCACCGGTTGCGCTACGGCGAGTCGCTCCTCTCCGAGGTCGGATTCGGCATGGCCCCGCTGCTCTCGGTGCGCCGGGACGGCTACAAGTGGATTCGCGTGCCGCGTCCGGAGCTCTACGATCTGTCGGCCGATCCGCGCGAGCTCGTCAATCTCGAGCCGCCGCCTCCCGGTCCGCCGAGCGCGCGGGCGCGCGTACTCGACCGCGCGCTCACCGAGCTCCTCGCCGACTCCGAACGCCGCAAGCTCACGCCGCGGACGCAGGCGATGGACGAAGAGACTCTGGAAACGCTGCAGGCGCTCGGCTATCTCGCTCCGAAGGGGATGCGCGACAGTCTCTCCGGTGTCGATCCCAAGGACGGCATCGTCTACTACGAAGCGCTCGAATCGGCCCGGCATCTGGCGCAGGCCGCCGACTGGCAGGGCGCGGCGGCGAAGCTGCGGCAGCTCGTCCAGGATCTGCCGCGGAACCTGTCGGCCTGGAACATCCTCGGGCTGGTGGAGCTCCGCCGCCGGGACTATGCGGCTGCACGCGACGCCTACCTGCATTCGCTCGCGATCGAGCCGCGTCAGGGGCGCGTGCACGCGATGCTCGGCAGCTTGTCCATCGCGACCGGGGACCTCGATGCCGCGGAGAGCTCCTGGCGGCGGGCGCTCGAGGAGATGCCCGGCTTCGTCGAGGCGATGGCGCAGCTCGGCCTCGTGGAATCACTGCGCGGCCATGCCGACGCGGCCAAGGAGTGGTATCGCCGTGCACAGGCCGCCGACCCGAGCTTCCCCCGGGCCCATCGGCTGGCGGGCGACGCCGCGTTCGAGGAGGGCGACTTCGCGGAAGCTCTGGCGGCCTACCGCCGGGCGCTCGAGATCCTGCCCGGCGATCTTCATGCCCTGATCCAGGCGGGCAACTCAGCTCGACGCGCCGGTGACCGGGCTGCAGCGCGGGGCTATTTCGAACGGGCCGTCGGCCTGCGTCCGGACGCCTGGGTGCCGCTCTACAACCTCGCCTGTCTCGACGCTGTCTCGGGAGACCTCGAGGCGGCCCTCGAGGGGCTCGTTCGGGCTCGTGCGAACGGCTTCGTCCTGCGCCGTCTCGCGGAGAGCGATCCCGACCTCGAGGCCGTTCTGCGCACGCCGGCCGGAGCGTCCTGGCTCGCCAGCCTGGCAGAGCGCGGAGAGGGAGGCGACCTGCGAAACGACCTCCCTGGCCTGGTCGAAGACCCGCAATCCGAAAAGTAGGGACAGTCCCCATTTTCGAAAAGTAGGGACAGTCCCCATTTTCAGCTGCGCGGAAAAATGGGGACTGTCCCTACTTTTCCGCGGGATCGCGGTCGGCTAAGGCAGGGGGATGGAGAAGACGCCTCCCCCCGCCGTCCCGGCCCATAGCCGGGGGCTCCCGGCCGGGCCCCCGCCGGCCCCCCCCCCGACGGCGCCATGGGGGAGGCCCGCGGCCAACGCCCCCCCCGGCGCCC
>JBPOHI010000118.1:0-23473 GCA_052035735.1 Acidobacteriota bacterium | reverse complement strand
ATGTGACAGGCTGGTCGGGTGGAGAAGCGGTGAATGACTGAGCAGGCTACGGAGCGCTATCCGGCGCGGTTCGCGCGGCGGTTGACGGAGGTCCATCCGGAGCTCTCGTTCACCCGCGCCAAGCGGGTGATCGAGGGCGGGCAGGTGACGGTGGACGGGCAGTTGCTGTTCGACCCGGGGGCGTACGTCGCGCCGCAGGCGCAGCTGGTCTGGGATCCGAACCGCAAGCTCGAGCGTCCGGTCGAGGGGCCGAAGGTCGAGCTCCTGCACTCCGACGCCGACGTCGTGGTGGCGGTGAAGCCGGCGGGGCTGCTCACCCAGCCGACCACCGACCGCGAGAAGGACACCCTGCTGTCGCGGGTCTCCCAGGCTCTGGCGCGGAAGACCGGCGGCCGCGCCTTCGTCTCCGTCGTCCACCGGCTCGACAAGGACAGCTCCGGCCTGGTCGCCTTCGCGACCAGCAAGCGCGGCCTTGCCGCGCTCCAGAAACAGCTCGAAGACCACAGCATGGCGCGCACCTACGATGCCCTCGTCGAGGGCAACGTCGCCGGCGAGAGCGGCACCTTCCGTGAAGACCTGGTCGGCGACGGCACCCATCGCAAGCGCTGGGTGGCGCGCCCGAACGAGCGCGGCAAGCCCGCGGTGACGCATTGGGAGGTGGTGCAGCGTTTCGGCGTCGCGACCCAGGTGCGCGTGCGGCTCGAGACCGGACGCACCCATCAGATCCGCATCCACTTCGCGGCCGCCGGACATCCGATCGTCGGCGAGCGGGTCTATCGCAAGCGCACGCTCGGCGAGCCGCCGGTGAAGACGCCGCGCCAGGCGCTGCATGCCGCCGAGCTCGCTTTCGCTCACCCCGCGACCGGCCGGCGGGTGACCTTCGAGGCACCTCTGCCGGAGGACTTCCGAACGCTCGTCGCCGAGCTCCGCAGGCGCCGGGGCAAGCGATGAACCGCGGCGTGGCGGCGCTCGAAGCCGAGAGCCTGGCGCGCGGCGAACGTGTCGCGCGGGCGGTCGTGGCAGTCCCGGGCGGCGGCGAGCACGTCCTGCTCGTCTGGCCGGCGGGCCATACCTTCGGCGATCTCGGCTGGCCGCGTCTGAACCAGCGGGTGGCCCTCTACGCCGAGCAGCTGTTCGAGAAGGGGCCGCGAGAGATGACCAAGGCGTTCGACCTCCCCGACGGCACCCGCGTCGACGTGCGTTTCGAGTTTCCCAGCCTCGCCTGAGCCGGCGCCGGAGGCTGGCCCCGGCCAGAGGCTTCCCAGCGCGCTCCGGGCGGAGGTAGGATGCACTCCTTCACAGATCCGGAGAGAACTACCATGCGCAAGCGGTCCATTCTCGTGTTCGCGCTGGGTGCACTGATGACGCTAGCGGCCTACGCCGAGAGCCCCGTCGCTGCGCCCGGAAAGGGCCGCGGCGCCAAGCGCGCCGGTGCCCAGAAGCATCTGGCTGATGGCGCCAAGCGCGCCGCGAAGGCCAAGCAGGCCGCCGTGCGCGCGGTCGACCGGGCGCAGGAGGGGCAGCGGCCGAAGGACTACAGCCGCGACTTGCAGGTGCAGCCCTCGCCCGAGATCGTCACCGGCGGGGTGCTGCTCTCCGAGTCGTTCGACACCAGCATTCCGGCCGGCTGGGCGGTGGTGGACAACGCCGGCTCCGGCGTCGTCTGGACCAATCTCGCCAACTGCGGCGAACCCGGTAACTGGACCGGCGGAGCCGGGGATCTCGGCTGCGTCAGCAGCGACGATGCCGGGGTCGCGGAGTTCGACACGGAGCTGCGCACTCCGGTCATCGACCTCAGCTCGTCGGTCGCTCCCGCCTCGCTGACCTTCAACGCCAACTATCAGAACTTCGCCAACCTCGACTTTTTCGACGTCGACGTCTCGACCAACGGCGCTGCCGGACCGTGGACGAACCTGCTGACCTGGAACGAGGATCACGGGACGCAGGACTCCACCCCGGGCGAGGCGGTCAATCTGGACATCGCCTCCGTCGTCGGCCAGGCGAACGTGATGTTCCGTTTCCACTATTACGATCCGAACCAGGGCGATTTCGACTGGTACGCGATGGTGGACGATGTCGTCGTCACCGCCACCGTGGGCAGCGGACCGCCGCCCGTCGAGGTGCCGACACTCTCCGAGGTCGGTCTCGGCGGCCTCGCCCTGCTCCTTGCGGGCGCCGGATTCCTCGTCCTGCGCCGCCAGAGCTGAGCCCGCGCCGTTCGCCTCGCGTCGCCGCCGGTCCGGGAACTCCGGAGCGGCGGCGAGTCGGATCTCCGCCCGGTTCCCGGCCGGTCCTCTCGCCGAGGGCTCGTTGGGTCCGGGCGGCAGTCTTTCTGCTGATTCCCTGCGCGGCTCTCCTCGTCTACTGGAACAGCCTCGCCGGCGGCTTCGTCTGGGACGATCGTTTCCTCATCGTCGACAATCCGCGCGTGCAGTCGTTCGCGCGGCTCCCCGAACTGGTGACGCACGACTACGTCTTCGTCGCCGAGACCGATCTCTCTTACGGCTACTTCCGTCCGCTTGCGAGCTTGAGCCTCGCCGTCGACTACGCTCTCTGGGGATCGAATCCGTTCGGCTACCACCTGACCAACGTCCTGTTGCATTCGGCCTGCTCGCTGCTCGTCTGCCTGCTCGCTCTCGGTCTCGGCGCGAGTCGCCCCGTCTCTTGGATCGCGGGCCTGCTCTTCGCGGTCCATCCGATCCACACCGAGAGCGTTGCATGGATCGCCGGGCGGACGGACGTCCTCTGCTTTCTGTTCGCCGGTTCGAGCCTCGGGCTCTTCCTCGCGCGTGAGCGGGCGCGTGGCAGCGGCGCCCGTCGGCTCTGGCTGACCGCTTCGCTGGTCTGCTTCGCGCTCGCCCTGCTCGCCAAAGAGATGGCCGCGGTGGTGCCGCTGTGGATCTTCGCCATCGCGACATGGCGGAGCGCCGGCGGGCGGCTGCGCGAGCGGCTGTCGCACGGTCTGCGTGCCGCGCTGCCCTGGCTGGCCGTCGTCGGAATCTACGCGCTTCTGCGCTTCGTCGTCCTCGACGTCGCGCCTCCCGACGCCCCGCTCGAGCATTCGCTGGCGCGCGCGGTAGCGAGCGCGCCATGGAGCATGCTGCGCTATCTCGGTTGGCTGGTACTTCCGGGCGAACTCTCCGCCTACGTGCAGAATCCGTATGTCAACCGTCTCGCCGATCCGCGGCTTCTGGGGAGCCTCGTCGCCCTCGGTCTCCTGACCGCACTGATCGCACGGCTGTCGCGGGCGCGAGCAGAGCTGGGACTTCTCGCCGCCATGCTCGTCCTTTCCTTCGCACCCATTCTCAATTTCGTACGCATCGCCGGACCGCCCGACATGGGTGCGCTCATGGCGGAACGCTTCGCCTACCTGCCCTCCTTCGTCTTCCTGCTCCTGCTGGTGACGATCGGCGAGATGGCACTCGCGCGGCTACGCCGGTCCGCCCGGCGGAAAGCGCTGGCGGCGGCGGGACTACTGGTGGTGACGCCGATCTACGCCTGGACGACGGTCGAACGCAATCGCGATTGGCGGGACGAGGTGACCTTTTTCGAACGCGAGAGCGCGCAGACTCCGGGGGCGCCGCTGCTGTGGACCAACCTGGCGCAGGCCGAGATGCGCGCTGGTCGGCCGGCCGAGGCGGAACGCGCGATTCGCCATGCCGAGCGGCTGACTCCGCAGGCCCCCTGGGTGCTGGCGGTGCGCGCCCAGTGGCTCACCCTCGCCGGCCGCTACGCCGAGGCGTTGCCGCTGCAGGAGCGCGTCGTGCGCCTGGAACGCAAGGGCAACGCGCTGGCGGCCAACAACCTGGCCTTCCTGCTGCGCTCGAACGGCCGCACGGCGGAGGCGTTGGCGATGGTCTCCGAGCTCTCGGAGCGGCTGCCGAGCTACCCCGATCCGTGGTTGAACATCGCCGAGATCGAACGCGCCGAGGGCGATCGTGAGGCCGCGGTCGCGGCCTACCTGCGCTATCTCGCGCTGCGGCCACGCGACCTGCGCGCGGTCGAGACGCTCTCCGGCCTCTACACCGCAGAGCGGCGATTCGACGAGGCCGAGGCGCTCTTCGCGGCGACGCTGCGCGGCGATGCTCTCGATGCGCGGATCTGGAATCACATTGCGACGCTTCGGCTCTCCCAGGGCGACCCTCGCGGGTCGCTCGCGGCGGTCGAGAAGTCCCTGGCGATCGATCCGCTGGCGGCGCGCGCGCGATTCAACCGGGCGAAGCTCTGGACGATTTCGGGGCGCTCGTCGGAGGCGAGGGCGGAGTACGAGGCGCTGGTGCGCGAGGCGCCGGCGGGCGAAGTCGGGGTAGCCGCCAGCCGAGAGCTCGCAGTGTCGACAGCCGCCGCGGCGGCAGGGGAGAATCGGCGGCCGTGAGCACCCTGGCGAAGATCTGGTTGCCGGTTGGCGCGTTCGGATGTCTGTTCGCCGTCGCGACGCCGGCGGCGCTGCGAGCATCGACGCCGGCCCCGGGCGCCGCGACGGTTGCCGCCGCGGCCGCCCGGCCCTCGGCGATCGTGCTGGTGACCGTCGACACGCTGCGCGCCGACCGGGTGTCGTTCGACGGTTATCGCCTCCCGACGACGCCGTTTCTCGACCGCCTGGCGGCTGAAGGCGTGGTGTTCGAGCGCGCCTATGCGACGAGCTCCTGGACGCCGCCGACGATGGCGTCGATCTTCACCGGCGTGCCGCCGATGACCCACGGCGTGGTCTCCGGCGAAATCGTCGAGAACTCGGCCTTGCGACAGCCGATCCTGCCGGAGTCGCTGGCGACGATCGCCGAGCTCGTCGGCCGGAGCGGGTTCCGTACCGTCGGTGTGGCGTCGAATCGCCACCTGGCCACGGATCTCGGCTTCGGCCAGGGTTTCGATCGTTATTTCGATCCGCCGACTTTCGTCACCGCGCCGGTGGTCAACGACAAGGCGCGAATGCTGCTCTCCGCCGAGTACGGCGCCGACTGGCGGCGCACCTGGCGCAACCGGCCGCTCTTCCTGTGGCTGCACTACTTCGACCCCCACGATCCCTACCTACCCTTCGACCCCTGGATTGCCGCCCATGCCCCGGGGGCCGACGCCCGCGGACCGCACTCGCCGGCGCGGCAGGTGATGCGCGATCTCCGGCGGCGCTTCCCGAAGCCGGACGCCGCGCTCGCCGAGGCCATCCGGCCGTTCTACGATTCCGAGATCCGCCGCACCGACCAGCAGCTCGAGACACTGTGGAAGGAGCTCGCAGCGGATGGCAACGTGCTGTTCATCTTCACCTCCGACCACGGCGAAGAGCTCGCCGATCACGGCGGTCTGGGTCACTCGCAGAGTCTCTACGACGAGCTGACGCGGACGCCGCTCTTCTTCTGGTGGCCACGGGGTATTCCCGCGGGCGTACGGATCGCGCAGCCGGTGAGCGCGCTCGACATTCTGCCGACGATCCTCGAGCTGCTCGGCGAGCCAGCGCCGCCTGGCCTCGCCGGACGGTCGCTCGTTCCGCTGTGGACGGTCGCAGCGGGGGCGGCGGGCGCGGAGCGCCGGCCGGTCTATCTCGAGCTCGCGCCGCCGAAGCCGTTGCGCTGGGCGGTGGTCGACGGAGACCGCAAGTTGATCGTCGACCCGACCTCACCCACCGGCACCGAGCTGTACGACTTGAAGGCCGATCCTGGGGAGCAGGCGAATCTCGCCGCGCAGTTGCCCGGCGAGGTCGAGCGTTTGCGCGGTCTCCTGCGCGCCTGGGCGCGCCGGAATCCGCGCGCCCCCGACCAGCGGACGCGCGACCGGCTCGACGAGAATCTGCGCCGGGAGCTCGAAGCACTCGGCTATCTCGGCTCGACACCGCCGCCGGCGAGCGCTCCGCCGCCCGCTTCGCCGCCACCGCCGCGCTGAGGTACGGAGCGGTCTACTTGAGGTGGGTCTCGAACAGACGGTAGATCCGCCGGTACTCGTCCACCCAGCTCGCCGGCTCCTTGAAGGCGTGCGGCTCGACCGGATAGATCGCCGTCTGGAAGAGGTCGGTCTTGCCGAGCTCGATCAGACGTTGCACCAGGCGCACCGTATCCTGGAAGGCGACGTTGTCGTCCACCATGCCGTGACAGATCAGCAGCGGCTTCGCGAGACCCTGGGCGAACTCGATCGGCGAGCTCCGGCGGTAGGCCTCCGGATCGACTTCGGGAGTGTTGAGGATCGCCGAGGTGTAGCCCTCGTTGTAGTGCGCCCAATCGGTCACCGGACGCAGAGCCGCTCCGGCCGCGAAGAGCTCCGGCTGCTTGAACAGCGCCATCATGGTCAGGAAGCCGCCGTAGCTCCCGCCGTAGGCGCCGACCCGTTTCGGATCGACTCCGCGTTGGGCGACCAGCCAGGCGACGCCGTCGGCCAGGTCCTCGAGCTCGGGTTCTCCCATCTGGCGGTAGATCGCGGTGCGGAAATCCCGCCCGTAACCGGCGGAGGCGCGGTAGTCCATGTCGAGCACGACGTACCCGGCCCGGGTGAGCAGGGTGTGGAACATGAACTCGCGGTAGTAGTCCGACCAACCCTGATGAGCGTTCTGCAGATATCCGGCGCCGTGGATGAAGACCACGGCGGGATAGCTGGCGCCGGCGGTCGCGCCCGGCGGCATGTAGACGCGAGCCTGGAGATTCCCGGCGAAGTGCGTGGAGCGGATCTGGACGATCTCCGGCGCACTCCAGGCGACCGCGGAGAAGGCGGCCGAGGTGGTCGTAGTGAGTGCGCGCGGCGCCGCGCCGGCGCGCGCCGCCTGGGCGAACAGCTCGGGCGGCCGCGTCGGCCAGGAGCTGGTGAGGAGGAGCTGCTTTTCGTCGGGCGAGGGCAGCGCGTAGGTCATTCCGCCGGACGCGGTGAGAGGCTCGAGCTCGGCGGTGTCGACGCGCACGCGATAAGCCTCGTAGCGCCCCGGCGCCTCCCGGTTGGCGGAGACGATGAAGCTCTTGCCGTCGCGCGCCAGCTGCGGCCGATCGACTTCGAACGGCCCCCGGGTCAGGGCGCGCGCCGCGCTGCCCGGCGCCTGGAGGTAGAGATGGCCGAAGCCCGAGCTCTCGGAGAGGTACCAAACCGTCCGACCGTCCTTCATCCAGCCGAGGTCGGTGAAGCGCCAGCCCAGCCAGGCCGGGTCGTTCTCGTGCAGGACGAGAGCGAGCGGAGGAGCGGCGGGGGCCGCTGCGGCTGCGGGGTCGACGACCGCCAGCCAGCGGTCCTTGTTGTCGGCGGAGAAGAGCTGGAGCGCGAGGCGGCTGCCGTCTTCGTTCCACAGCGCCTCGCCGAGACGGAGCGCCCTGGGTTTGGCCGCGGGTGCTTTCGCATCCGCCGCGGCTTGCGCCGCTCGCCGCAGCTCGGCGAGCGGATCGTCGGCGAGGCCGGGCAGGGTGCCGAGGTCGAGCGTGACCTGGGTTTGGCGCTGCAGGTCGAGCAGCATCAGCGTCGGAGTCTCGGGAGTTCCGGTGCCGACCTTGGCGCGGATCGGCTTCGTCTCGACGTAGCCCGAGGCGGTGACGAACACCGGCATCGTGTCGGGCTTTCCGCCATCCTCGTCCTCGGCGCCGGCAGGTGCCGGCGGACGCGACGGCCCGAGGACGACCAGCAGGTGCGTCCCGGAGGGGGCGAGCTCGGCAGCGAGGAGCGCGCGGTCTTCGCCGAGATAGAACGGCGCCGGCGAACGTGACGCATCGCGGGAGCGCCGGCTCGTCTCCTCCGCCCGGAGCTCCTCGGCGAGTCGTTCGCGCTCGGCGAGCACGGCGAAGAGGCGTACCTGTTGCGCCTCGAGAAAGGCCTCTCGTTCCGGCTTCGTCTTCGGGTCCTTGCCGAGCCGGAGCTCGGCGAGGGTCGTGTCGAGCCCGGTAGCGAGATCGATGGCGTGAAAGTCGTCGCCGCGGCGGAAGGCGATGCGGGCGCCGGAGGTGAGGACGAGCGGCGAGCTCTCCACCTCCCCGGTACGCGTCAGCTGACGGAGGGCGCGGCCAGCCTCACGCACGAACAGGTCGCCGTCGCGCACGAACGCCTTCAGCTTGCGATCGCGCGACCACGAGCCCCCGGGGGCGTCGGCCTTGCCGAGCTCGTCGGCCGGCACGACCGCGGCGCGTCCGCTCGCCAGGTCGACGCGGACGAGGTCGACGATCTGGCTGCCGGCGCGGCGCTGGCGGTAGAAGATCGAGCGGCCGTCGTCGGACCAGTAAGGACTCTCCGGCGGCGTTCCGATCCAGTCGCGCGCCATGATGGTCTCGATGGCGAGCGTCGCCGGGGCCGAAGCGCCCGGCGCCGGGCCTGCCGAGAGTCCGGTGAAACAGAGGGAAAGCACTGCAAGCATGGGACGTGCGCGCATGGGTGAGGCTCCTCGGGTGGCCGGCAGGGAATCGTATTCCACTCTCGGTTTTCCATTACGATTCGGCGCGTGGAAAGATCTTCCCCCCCTCCGCCCTCCGAGCCTTCGGACCTGGCGCTGCGCGACGACCTGACAGGCGCCTGGAACCGGCGCTATCTGCGTCAGTTGCTGGGCGAGGACTGGAAGTCGCTGATCACGACCCAGGGGACGATCACCCTGCTCGTCCTCGATCTCGATTTTTTCAAGGAGATCAACGACAGTTACGGCCACGGCGCCGGCGACGTCGTCCTGCAGCAGGCCTCGGACCAGCTGCGCGCCAACTTCCGGGCCGAAGACCGCCTGATCCGCTACGGCGGCGACGAGTTCGTCGTGGCGCTTTTCGGTGCCGGGGCGGAAGAGGCGCGCGCACTCGCCGAACGCGCCCGCCGCGCGCTGGCGACGGTCGATGTCGCTGGCGCAGCGGGCGCGCCGCCGGTCAGGTTGCCGCTGTCGTTCAGCATGGGGGTGGCGAGCTTCCCGGCGGATGGCGTGTCGGGCGAAGAGATCCTCGCCGTCGCCGATCGCCGTCTCTACGAGGAGAAGCGCGCGCGCAGGCCGGCGGCGACCGCCGCCGTGCGCGGGCGCAGGAGGCTCCTGCTTGCCTCCGGCCTGGCGGTAGCGGCGCTCGCCGCGCTCGGCTGGTTCGAGTGGCGCCGCCTGAGCGCCGCTCCGCCGCCGCCGCCGCTGGGCGGGATCGCGGCGGCGCAGCCGGCCGATGAGCCGCCGCCGCTCGCCGAAATCGTCGTCCGCGACGAAGCGGAGCTCGTCCGGCTGCGCGAAGAGGTGAAGCGCCTGCAGGCCGCGCTCGCGGAACCGCGGCCGACCGGCGATCGAGGGCGCGACGAAGCGCGCATTCTCGAGCTCGAGGCGCGCCTGCGGGAGGCCGGAGACGAGCGTCTGCCGCGCGAGGCGCTGCCGGAAGTCGGCCCGGTCGCCGCCGCCGGCGCCGGCATTCCCGGCGCGATCGAAAATCCCCCCGGCATGCAGATCGGCGAACGCCGCCAGCGAGAAGGTGGGGATCTTCCATCGGCGTCCAGCGCGCGGCGGGAGGAGGCTGTGGCTCCGGCGCCGGTGGCGGCGGAGATCCCGGAGAGGAAGGCAGTAGCCGGCGTCAGCGTCGAGCTGCCGCAATTGCTGCGCGCGATCCGGCCGGCCTATCCGCCGATGGCCCGTGCGCGCCGGCGGATGGCGACAGTGGAGCTACGGGTGCGCGTCGATGCGACCGGCAAGGTGGTCGAAGTCGCCGCGGAAGGGCCGCCGGCGGGTTTTGGCTTCGACGAGTCGGCGCGCGAGGCCGCCCTTTCGGCGCGCTTCCGGCCCGGTACGCGCAACGGCGAAGCGGTCGAGATGGAGACCCGCCTGGCGATCCGTTTCCTGCTCGAGGGTCCGCCGAGGTAGTCGGCGGGGTTCGGCTCAGAAGACGGCGCCCAGCTCCCCGGGCAGAACCGTCCGGCACTTGGGGCAGGCGAGCACCCGCCCGCTGCGCGGCAACGACGACATGAAGTTGACCCGGAGGCGGACGAGCCGGACGACGAACAGCTGATCGATCTCGGCCTTGCACGCCGGGCAGCGCAGCGGATGTTCGAGTCCGTAAACCGCGGCAGGGGGCGTCTGCCAGCCGGCGGGCGGAGCACTCAGCGTAGCGTCACCGGCATCCGGCCAGGCGGCGCCGCCCTCAGGTTGGTCGCTCATGGGCGGCACGATCCTATGTCCACCGGCTGGCGGCCGCAATCAGCGGCTCAGAGGCGTCTGCCGGGCGGTGCGCCGGCGCTATCGAATCAAGAGGTCCGTCGTGGTGGCCCCGCCTCTCGGGATGGCGCCCGAGCCACCCGGTGGTATGTTTCGAGGCGGTGGGAAGAGGCTCAGTCTAGAACGCAGCGAGCCGCTCCGACCCGCCGAATCTAGGCACGGCGAGCAGCGAAGGAGGTGTCCCTGTCTTCCGTACGCCCGCCGCGCCCGCCCGGAGCTGCTGACGACAGCAGCCGCCCGGACGAAGACCTGCAGGGCCTCGCCGCCGACTCCGGGCGGAGCCTGCTGGCGCGCGAAGCTTCGCGCCGATGGACGCTCTCGGTCGAACCCTCTCCGGAACGGCTCGCAAGCAATGCGGCGCGCTTCTGGCAGGAGCTCCTGGCCGCCCGCGGGAAGAGTGCGCCGGTCCCGCCCGACCTGGGCGAGCGCTGCTTCGCGAGCGCGGCCGCGCTCCAGCGGCCCTTCGAGTCGGAGACCTTCTGCTTCGCCTCGCACGACGGTCCGGCCCTCGACCTGTCGATCTTCCGCGCGCGCCACGACTGGGTGCTGCTCGCCCGGCCTTCGCGTCCTCATGCCGCGGGTCTCGCGCGCCTGTCGCACGTCTTCTCCGCGCTCGCACGCAGCCGCGACGCGGTGGTCTATACCGACGCCGCGGGCACCCTCCTGGGGGCGAGCGAGCGATGGATGGCGCTCTACGGCTTCGTGCCGCTCGATGTGCTCGGCGAGAACCCGCGGGTGATCAACTCGCGGCAGCATCCGCGCTCGTTCTTCCGCGATCTCTTCTCCCAGCTGATCGACCCGGAGGTGGGCACCTGGAGCGGCGAGATCTTCAACCGCAGCAAGAGCGGCGAGCTGATCCAGGTCTGGCAGACGATCACGACCTTCCTCGACGAGTCGGGGGCGGTCTCGGGCTACCTCGGGATCACCCGCGACATGACCGCACACCGCGACCTGCGCGAGGGAATGCTGCGCGCCAACGAGGAGCTCGCGGCGCGCTTGCGCGCCCAGGAGGAGCTCCTGTCGATGACCGTGCACGATCTGCGCTCGCCGCTGCACGCGACGCTGGGCTTCATCGAGCTGGCGCAGATGGATCTCGCGGCGAGCGGTGGCGGGCGCGCCGCGGAGCGTCTCGAACGTGCGCGCGACGCCGCGGAGCGGCTCGAGAGCCTCATCCAGAGCCTGCTCGACGCGCAGCGCGCGCACTCGGGGCGACTCGAGCTCGCCCCGTCGCGTCTGTGGGTCTCGGCGGTCCTGCGCTCGGAGGTCGAGCTGCATCGTGTCCACGCGGCGCGCAAGAAGGTGACGATCGAGCTCGCGCAGGCGGGACCGGCCTTGCCCGGCTTCTACGACGAGCTGCGTCTGGGCGAGGCGATCTCGAACGTGCTCGGCAACGCCGTGAAATTCGCCCCGGCGGGCTCGACGATCCAGGTCCGGCTCGAAGGCTCGGCGACCGGCGAGCACGAGATTCTGATCGACGACGAGGGCCCGGGCATACCTCCGGCAGATCGCGAATCCGTCTTTCAGCTCTACTTCCAGTCGGGCGTCGATGCGCGGCCGGCGCACGAACGCAAGGGCTCGGGTTGGGGTCTCTATATCGCCCGCCGCGTCCTGGAGCTGCACCGCGGCGAGCTCGTGGCGCTCGACGCGCCCCGCGGCGGCTGCAGGATGCGCCTGCGCTTCCGGTCGCTCGACGGCGTCTGGGATCGCGCTCCCTGGGTCGCGCTGGTGTTCGATCCGGCCGAGGAGATCTGGGCGGAGCTCTCTTCCCGGCTGCGCGAGCTGGAGATTCCGGTGCTCGCCTCGCATTCGCTCGCGGACCTACGGCTTCTGGTGGAGAAGGAGCTGCCGAATGTCGTGCTCGCCCCCGAGGGCATCATCGGGCTCGCAGAGCTGCGCGAGCAGTCGCGCGCATCGGCGGCCGGGGGGAGCGAGCCCGCGGTGATGCTGCTCGCGCGAACGCCGTCCGGTCTCGCCGTCTCGGCCTCCGGCGGCCCGCCGGCGCTGGTGGAGAACGTCCGCCGGAGCCTCGCTCGGCCTGTCGCAGGGGAACCCGGCCCGTGACCCGCCGTCTCGTTCACCTCGTCGACGACGATCCCGACGCCGTCGAGCTGCTCGCGACCTACCTCGAACACGCCGGCATCGAGACGGCGCAGAGCCTGTCCGGGCCGGAGGCGCTGCCGCGCATGATGGAGCGCCCGCCCGATCTCATCCTGCTGGATGTGCAGATGCCCGGCTTCGACGGCTTCGAAACGCTCGCCGCGCTGCGCGACGTGGCGCAGCTGCGCGATGTACCGGTGATCTTCGTGTCGAGTCTCGATCGCCCGAACCTCAAAGTGCGGGCACTCGACCTCGGCGCCGACGACTACGTCGTCAAGCCCTTCAACTCGGCGGAGCTGGTGGCGCGGGTGCGCGCGGTTCTGCGCCGCGGACGCCGTGCGGTCGAGCCGAGCGGCGTTCTCGAGGGCGATCTCGCGCGCGTGCAACTGCCGGTCCTGCTGCAGACGCTGGCGCTGTTCGATCGTCCGGCGACGGTGCGCTTCCCCGAGCGCCGCTCCAAGCCGTCGGTGAGCGATCTGGAGAGTGGCGACAGCGAGCCGTCGCTGCGGCGCCTCGGCCTGTGGGCCTGGATCCTGATGGCGCGAGGGAGATTCTTCGCCGCCCGCTTCGGTCCGCACCGCGATCGCCAGGCGCTCTCCCGGCTGCTGCTCTGCCGGTCGGGACGATTCGAGACCGAGCTCGATCAGGCGATCGAGCCGTTCGCCGGCGAAGGGCAACCGGTCGACAGCCTGATCCTCCACCTGCTCGTCGAGCTCGACGAAGCGGCGGCGAGGTTGGCCGTGCTGGGGGGGCTGGACGCCGCGCTGCGAATCGCGCCCGGTGCCCCTCCCGGCGTCCCTCGCGAGTTGCTCGGCTGGGTCGCGCCCGGCGCCTTTGCGACGCCCCGTCAGGTGCTGATTCGCTCCACCCTCGCGATCGGCGAGGCGGCCGCGGCGTTGGATGCCGCCCGTCTCACCGGAGCGATTGAGCTTGTGCAAGGAGAGGTGCCTTCGAGATGAAGAGAGTGCTCACCATCGCCAGTCACAAGGGCGGCGTCGGCAAGACGACGACCGCTCTCAACCTGGCCTACTCGCTGGGTCGCATCGTCGGGCAGGTCCTGCTCGTCGACCTCGACCCGCAGAGCGGCCTGGCGCATGCCACCAATCTGCACCGCCGGACCCGCCGCGGTCTGGTCGACTTCCTCAAGCGGGAGGCGACGGCGGAGGAGGTGCGGGCGACGACACGGGACGGGGTGCTCACCCTGGTCGGCACCGGCGAAGTCGCGCCCGCGGACGTCGGCCTGCTCGAGCGGGCGGCGGTCGACGGGACGCTTCGCGCCGCCGTGGAGGCGCTCTCCGAGGGCTTCCGCTACGTGGTGATCGACGCGCCCGCCGGCGTCGGAGCGGTCGTCCGCGGCATTCTCGAGGGCAGCGACGGCACGATCCTGGTGATCAACTGCCGGGCGATCACGGTTCGCGCCATTCCGACCTTCCTCGCCCTCGTGCGCGACGTGGCCAGCAGCACCAACCCGGGGCTGAGGCTCGAGGGCGTGCTGATCTCGACGTTCGACGCGCGCTCGGCTTCCGAGGCCGGCCTGCTCGAAGAGGTGCGTGCGACTCTGCCTTCCGATCTGCTCTTCCGTACCGTTCTGCCGCAGGACGAGGTAGTCGAGGAGGCCAGCCTGCGCGGCATCCCGATCGCTCTGCACCGCGGCGGCGAAGCGATGTCCAGGCTCTACCTCGATCTCGCACTCGAGCTGCGCGAGCGTGAGCTTCAATTGATGCAGGGACGGCCCGAAGATGACGAAATCAGCCTCTTCTGAGCTCGGCAAGACCGCCGCACTCCTCGCCGAGCTGCGCGCGGCGGGACTCCTCCTTACCGCCTCGCACTGGTCGGCGCCGGCGGCTCCAGCGCGTCCGGCTTCGCCGCCTCCGCCGCCGCTGCCGCAGCCCGCGCCGCTCGCAGCCCCACCGGCGGCGAGCCCGCCGGCGCGACACGAAGCCCCGGCCGCGCCGCCCCCGGCGCCTGGCCGGCAGCCGGTCTACCGTGCAGAGCGCGTCCGCCAGCTGCTTGCCGACATGTGCAAGCGCGGCGGGTTCTCCGGTGCCGTCCTCGCCGACCGCTCCGGCCTGGCGCTCGCCGAGTTCAACTCGCCTTTCGACATCGACGCACTGGCGGCTTTCGCCTCGGTCGTCGGCGGCATCCTCGATCAGGCCGAACGCCTGCTCGGCAAGCGCGACGCGAACAACCTGGCGCTCGACATCAACTACGTCGAGAAGATCGTCGTGCGCAAGTTCACGCTGGTCCACCAGCCCGCGTTCCTGCTGCTCGTCTGCCCGCAATCGATCGACGAACGCAGCGAGGTCGAGCTGTCGATCGATCTCATCGCGTCCGTCCTGTCCGAAGAAAGCTGAAGCCAGCCGCGTTTCGCCCGAGACACCACGTCCTGAACCCGAGAGGAGTCCGAACATGCTCGCCAACAAGCTCACCGAAGTCCTCCGCAGCCTGAACAGTTCTTCGGCCGAGATCGAGGCCTCGGCCGTGGTGTCGATCGACGGTCTCACCATGGCCTCCGCCCTGAGCGAGGGCATCGACGAGGACAGGGTCGGCGCGATGACCGCGGCGATGCTGTCGCTCGGCACCCGCACCTCGGCCGAGCTGCGGCGCGGCAAGCTCGATCAGGTCATGGTCAAGGGGGAGCGCGGCTACGTCTTGCTCGCCAGCGCGGGACCGGAGGCCGTGCTCGTCGTCGTGGCCTCCGAAGGCGCCAAACTCGGGCTGGTGTTTCTCGACGCGAAGCGGGCGGCGGCCAAGGTCGCCGAATCGATCTGAGACGTCTCGTGACGCGCCCTCAGGGAGGCCAGAGATGAGAGACATGACCCCCGCCGATGTCCAGGCACCGGCACGGGAGCACTTGCTGCACTACCACGACGGCACGACTCGCCGGGTGTTCGTCACCGAAGTCGAGACGCCGTTTCCGGCCGGAGAGCTGATCGTCTCGCAGACCGATCTCGCGGGCGTCATCACCATGTGCAACGACGCCTTCGTGCTCATGTCGGGCTACTCGCGCGAAGAGCTGCTCGGTACGCCGCACCACATCCTGCGCCATCCCGACATGCCGGCGGTCGCCTTCAAAGGGCTCTGGGACACGATCGAGAAGGGCATCAAGTGGCACGGCTACGTCAAGAATCTGCGCCGCGACGGCGGGTTCTACTGGGTCTACGCGACGGTCGTCGGCAACGTCCGGAACGGCAAGCTGGTGGGCTACAGCTCGGTCCGCCGCGAGCCCAGCCGAGCCAAGGTGGTCGAGCTGGCAGCGGTCTACGCAGGTCTCCTGGCGGAGGAGCGATGAGTCTCCAGTTCTCGATCAGCCCCGACTTCAACGCCGATCAGCTTTCGCAATGGTTCATCTTCAACACCTGGATGCAGCGCTCGCTCTCCCGCCCGATCCACTTCGAGCCTTTCGACGACTTCGCGGCGTTGCGCAGCGCGCTCGTGGAGGGGAAGGTCGACCTGATCTACGCCAATCCTTTCGACACCGCCTTCCTGGTGCGCGAACAGGGCTTCCTGCCGGTGGCGCGTGCGCGCCGGCGCTCGGACGAAGCGCTGGTCGCGGTGGCCGCCGGCAGCGCGGCTCGGCGCGTCACCGATCTGGCTTCGCCGTTGCGCGTCGCCGCCACGGCCGCTCCCGACGTCGAGATGATCGGGCGCATCCTGCTCGAGCCGGCGGGTCTGGGGCGTGGCGACATCACGCTCGCGCGGAAGGCGAACTACGTCCTGGTCGCCAAGGAGCTGCTCGCCGCCGAAGCCGACGCGGCATTCTTCCTCGAGCGCAGCTTCGCCGAGCTTTCCGATCTGGTGCGCAGCCGCATGAGGATCCTGGTGGCGAGCCGCATCTACGTCGTGCAGCACGCCTTGCTGCTCTCGCCCCGTTTCGCGGAGATGCGCGAGGGACTGCTCTCCGCGCTCCTCTCGATGCATCTTTCCGAGCGCAGCAGCCAGCTGCTTTCGGACCTGGGCTTCCTCGACGGCTGGGAGGAGATGACTCTCGACGACGCGCTCTTCATGATCGATCTCATGGACACGCTGGTCGACTGAAGCCGGCGGCGGCCGCCGGAGGAAAGCGCTACCCGTCCCAGTCCCAGAAGAGGTCCCTGTTGGTCAGGGCCTCTTCGTCCGCGGCCGCCGCGGGCGGAGCGACGCTGCCGCCACCCTCGACACGCGCGACGACGATGGCCTGCTCCTCGAGGTCCACGGTCTCGCGCTCCCAGCTCTCTTCGCTGCCGAAGTGGGGCCAGTTCTTGGGGAAGATCGGGTCGTGCCAGCGGCGGGCGAGCCAGGCGGCGTAGTGCGCCATGCGCAGGCCGCGCAGCGGCTCGATGAGGCGCAGCTCGGTACGATCGAAGCGGCGGAACTGCTCGTAGCTCTCGAGGAAGATCTCGCGCAGCTCCGAGGTGCCCGCATCGCGGCCTCCGAGCGCCAGCCAGAGATCCTGCACCGCCGGTCCGATCATGCAGTCGTCGAAGTCGAGGACGCGCAGCTCGCCGTCGCGGTCGAGCACGTTGCCCAGGTGAAGATCGCCGTGCAGGCGCAGCACGGCGACGCCGGCGGACATGCGGTCGTAGGCGTCCGCGATCGCGCGCGCGGCGCCGAAGTAGCGCGCCGCCAGGCGGCGCGGCACGACTTCCCGTTGTTCGAGCCAGTCGAGATCCCGCCGGACGTAGGCCTCGCTGGAGAGCGGCAGGCGCTCGGCGTCGCGGCGGCGGGCGCCGACGACGTGCAGGCGGCCCACCAGCATGCCGAGGCGCGCGGCGCCGCGTGCGTCGAGCTCGGCCGGGGCACGTCCGCCCTTGCGATCGAACAGGGTGTAGAAGATGCCGCCCGCGGTCGTCGCGAGCGTCGTGCCGTCGGGGAAGGGACGCGCCGGGCAGACCGGGATCTCCTCGGCGTCGAGCTCGGCCAGAAAGCGGTGCTCCTCGAGGATTTCGCGCGCGCTCCAGCGCTGAGGGCGATAGAACTTCGCCACGACCCGCGAACGGTCGGCCAACTCCACTTCGTAGACGCGGTTCTCGAACGAGTTCAGCGGATAGCAGAGCGGCCGGACGGCGACTCCCGCGGCCTCGACGGCGTCGAGCACCCGTTCCGGGGTGAGCGAGAGGAAGAGGTCAGCTTGAGCTTCGGGTGCGGCGTCGGTTCGGGTCACCGCTCCATTCTGTCAGGCGGACTCAGGTCGCGCGCAGCACCAGGAACGTCACGTCGTCCGAGGGTGCCGGGGTGGCGCCATTCGCTCCCGTCCACTCACCGGCGGCGCGCTCGAGGGCGGCGACGATCTCGCGCGCCCCGGCGCCGGTGCCGGCCGCAGCGGCGAAGCGGGCCCGCGCCCGTTCGTAGCCGAGGGGTTCCCCGGCTGGATCGGGAAGCTCCGGGAAACCGTCGCTCATCCACAGGACGACGTCGCCGGGAGCGAGCTCGAGCGCTCGCTCGCCATACGAGTAGTCGCTTCTCGCGCCGAGGGGCATTCCGGCGAGAGCGATCTCCTCGATCTCGCTGGTGGCGCCGCGCCAGCAGAGCGCCGGCGGCATGCCGGCCGAGGAGAGCGTGAGCGAGCGCCCCGAAAGGCGCGCCACGGCGAGCGCCATCGCCATTCGTGACAGGCCCATGCCGTGCACCAGGCCGGTCGCGCGGCGCAGAAAGGCGGCGGGTGCGGCATCGTCTCCGCCCGCCATGAAGAGGCTCTTGACGACGGTGACCATGGTGCCGGCGGCGGCGCCGTGGCCGGTCGCGTCGCCGACGGCGAGCAGGAGATCGCCGTTCGCCAGGGTACGGAAATCGTAGTAGTCACCGCCGACCTCGGTAGCGGTCGACATGGCGACCGCGAGCTCGAACTCCGGCACTCGCGGCAGCTCGCGCGGCAGCAGCGAGAGCTGGAAGTCGCGCGCCTCTTCGAGCTCCTGACTCTTGCGCGCGTTCTCCGCCTCGAGCAGGCGGCGCTCGATCTCGCGCTCCTTGTGCACGCGCTCCTGCTCGATCAGCCGCGACTGGTGCTCTGCGAGCTGCGCCGCCATGTGGTTGAAGCTCTCGGCGAGCCGGCCGAACTCGTCGCGCGATCGCACCGGAACGCGGGTGGTGAGGTCGCCGTCGGCGATCCTCGCCGCGCCGGCGGCGAGCTGATGGACGCTCTTCACCAGGCCGCCGGTCAGGGGGATCATGCCGATGGTGGCGAAGCCGACGAGCATGAAGCCGGCGAGGAAGTTCACGGCCGTGGCGCGGCGCAGCTCCTTCATCGCCGCGGAGATCGGCCGCGCGATGCCGAAGCGCAGGCCCGTGGCGGGGTCGCGGCGAGCCACGACGACCCAGTCGTCGCCCGCCGGCTCCGCCTCGCCTGCCCGCGGCTCGCCGCGCAGGGCGGCCACCGAAGGCAGTCGCTGCAGCGTGTCGCCGTCGCTGCCCGTGGCGACGTAGAGCTTGTTTTCGGTATCGATGGCGAAGGGAATCTCGCCCTGCTCACGGTGGGTCTGGGCGAGCACCGAGCGCAGGATCTCTTTCGCCTTGAGCCGCCCCTGGATCTCGCCCACGACCCGGTCGCCGTCGCGGACCTGGCACGAGAGATCTTCGGCGAGCGGCGCCGGTGGCGTGGGCGCCGAGGGCGCCGGCGTGCGCCCGACGGACGCGACCGGCGCGACCGGCGCGATCTCCGCGGTCGCCGGTGCAGCAGGCGCCGGCGGCGCGGCGGGAGCGGCGGCCGCAGGCGGAAGCCGCTCGAGGTCGCGTCGGGCGGCGAAGTTCCGGCCGATCTCGGCGCGCACCTGCTCGAGTTGGGCCTGGACCCGCTCGCGATCGGCCTGGGAGAGACCTGCCGGCAGATGGACGAGGGTCGCCGTGAGGCTCTTCTCGGCGGCGCGCACGTGCGCTGCCGCGTCGGCTCGACTGTCGCTGCGTCCGGCATCGGCGCGCGGGACGAAACGGAAGTTCTCGATGAAGGGCAGTGCCTGGGCGAGCCCCGCGAACACCTGGGCGTCGAGCCTGCCCTCGCCGTCGGGTGCCGGGCTCGCTTCGGGTTGCATCCAATACGCCGCCGGAAGCCGCGCCAGCGCCTTGACGCTGCGGTCGATCTCCGACGAGACGCCCTCGACGCGCTGTTCGAGCTCGCGCGCCATGAGTCTGGCTTCCGCTTCGGCCGCCTGGCGCAGCGCCCGGCTCGAAGTGGTGAACGAATAGAGTGCGAGCAGCGTCAGCGGAAAGGCCGACAGCAGCAGGAAGAGCAGCGCGAGGCGGACGCGGAATCGCACGACGTCTGAGATACGGCGGCGGCGGCTTCAGGTTCTCGCCACGGCCGGGCCGGCGGCGCCCGGCGCGATCAGCGCCCAGGCTGCGGCGCCGCCGGAGGCTGTGGCGCTGACCAGGGTGAGGCGCGGGGCGGCGAGCTCGCCGCCGGTCCAGGGCGCGACCCCCAGCTCGGGATCGACGGCCTCGAAGCCGGCCGTCGGGCCGGGCCGCTCGCCGGCGGCGGCGAGCAGTGCCGCGGCGAGGAAGCCGCCGCCGTACTCGCCGGTGACGCCCTTCGGCGCCAGCACCGGCGGGAGCGGTCTGTCCTGCCAGGCGGCGCGCAGGGTGAGTGCCTCGACGCGGTCGCCGAGGCGCGCGCCCGACGCACCGGAAACGATGAGGTCGATCGCCTCCAGGGCGACCGCCTGTCGCTCGAGAAAGCGGCCGAGCGACCTGCCCAGCCGGAGCTCGCCCCGGCCCCAGTCGTGCGCCGGGGCGGTGGGGTCGAACGCCGCGCCGTGCGCGAGCAGGCGGCAGAGCGCTCGGGCGCCGCGTGCTTGCGCCGCAGCCGCACTCTCGAGCACCACGACCACAGCCCCTTCGGCGGCGATGAGGCCGTTGCGTTGGCGGTCGAACGGGCGCGCCACCTCGTTCCCGGAGCGATCGGGGCGCGCAAGGGCACGGAAGCGGTCGAGCAGGGCGTGGAGGATCGGCACGCCCTCTTCGACCACGCCGACTAGGACCCGTTCGCAACGTCCGTCGCGGATCCACCGCGCCGCCTCGCCCAGGGCCAGGAGGTCGGAGGCCTCGCGCTGGGTGAGGGTCTGGTTCGGACCGCGGGCGCGGATGACGAGCGCCATCTGCGCCGCGCTGGCGCTCGCCACCGACTCGGTGAAGAGCGCCGGCGACGCCTGCTCCGGGCCCTGGGCGAGGATCTGTCGCAGGAGCTGTTCGGTGACCCAGGCCGGGCCAAAGGCAGTGCCGGTGACGATTCCGGTCGCGGAATGGTCGCTGCCGGGAGCGAGACCGGCGTCGGCGAGCGCCATTTGCATGGCGCCCACCGCCATCCGCGCCGGCGGGCTCATCCGCCGGGCGAGTGCCGGCGGCACCAGGGCGGAGAGCTCGGAGAGGTCGGCGAGCGCGGCGCGGCGCGAGCCGCCGGCGCGGTGGTAGCCGGCGCTGCGGTCGATTTCGGACATCCGCGGCGCTCCGGCCCGCAGGCCCGCGAGCAGCGCCGCGCGGCCGGCGCCGAAGGCGCCGAGGACGCCGATGCCGGTGACCACGACTTCCGTCAGCATGCCGCGTTCGAACCGAGGACGATCGCCGCGTTGGTGCCACCGAAGGCGAGATTGGTCGACAACGCGAAGCGCGCGCCGGCGAGCGGGCGGGCGCTGCCGGTCACCAGGTCGAGGCCGAGCGCCGGATCGACCGCGCCTTCGCCCGGCGTCGGGTGCACCGCTCCGTGCAGAAAACAGAGCATCGTCGCCACCGCCTCGATGGCACCGGCGGCGCCGAGGTAGTGCCCGATGGCGCCCTTCGAAGAGGTCAGCGGAAGCGCAGCCAGGCGATCGCCGAAGATGGCGCGCAGCATGCCGGCCTCGGCGGCGTCGTTGTGCGGCGTGCCGGTGCCGTGGACGTTGACGAAGTCGATCGCCGCCGCGTTCAACCCGGCGTCGGCGAGCGCCGCCTCGACCGCGCGGGCGATGCCCGCACCGGCCGGATCCGGCGCGGTCATGTGATGCGCGTCGCAGGAGGCGCCGGCGCCGAGCAGCCAGCCGAGCACGCGCGCGCCGCGGGCCCGGGCGCTCGCTACCGTTTCGAGCACCAGCACCGCCGCCCCTTCGCCGATCGACATCCCCTCGCGTTCGGCGCGAAACGGCCTGCAGGCCCGGGGATCGACCGCGCGCAGCGAGTTGAATCCGGCGTAGGTGAGCCGGCAGAGCGAATCGCTGCCGCCGGCGAGCGCGAGGTCGATCTCCCCGGCGCGCAGCGCGGCGAGCGCGTTGCCCATCGCGAGAGTCGCCGAAGCACAGGCCGAGGCGACCGTCTGAACCGGACCGAAAACGCCGTGCGCGCGGCCGACGCTCTCGCCGGGCGAGCAGGTCTGCTGCGCGCTCAACAGACCGATGCGCGAGGCACGCCGTGGCTCGCCGAGGAGCTCCGCGAAGTAGCCCTCGGACTCGAACATGCCGCCGGTCGAGCTGCCGAAGTAGATGCCGCAGTCGAGCTCGTCGAGGCGCGACGGCAGACCGGCCTGCGCCAGCGCCTCGCGCGCTGCGGCGAGCGCGAAGCGGTCGGCGATCGAGCTGCGCTCGTCGCCGGGGGAGGCCGACGGCATCCGGGCTTCCGAGGCGAGCTGGGTGCGAAAGCGCGCATGCTCGAAGCGGGCGAACGGTCCGATCGCCGAGCGGCCCGAGGCGAGACCCGCCCAGAGCGCCGCCGTGCCGTCGCCGTAGCCGCTCACCGCGCCGAGCCCGGTGATCGCGACCGGGGCGCCAGCGGCCGGGTGGGCGGCGGTCACGGCCGCTCCGTTCGGTGCTTCCCGCCAGGCGCGCTCTGCACGGGCTCCGCCAGGCGGTCGGCCAGCCAGAGTGCCAGCGTGCGCACCGAGTGAAACACGTCGTGATCGACCTTCCCCTCGGGAATCGCCACGGCGAACTCGCGCTCGATTGCGACGACGAGCTCGAGGGCGTCGATCGAATCGAGGCCGAGGCCTTCGCCGAAGAGCAGCTGGTCGTCGCCGATCGACTCCGGATCGAGGCCTTCGAGGCGCAGGGTCGCGACGATGAGGCGCTTCAGGCGTGGCGCTAAGTCCGCCGCGGAGGTCGTGGTCCCGCCCTGAGATCTCACGCCGGGTCTTCGGTCGGATAGCCGGCGGCGGCGTCGCGGCGGAACAGGCGCGTCGACGGGGAGAACCGACGCTGCAGCGCGACGAAGAAGAAGAACAGCCGGTTCATGGCGCGGGTCCACGGTCCTGGTTTCCAATTGCCGGCGAGCACCGTCACCACGGCGCGGAACAGCATCGCCGGCGGCTCGGAGGAGAAGAACAGGTCGCGGAACTCGGGCGAGTAGAAGCCGACGACGAAGCGGCGAAAGGCCTCGAAGCGTTCCGTCTGGCGTCGCGAGAAGGCGGCGAACTCCCGGCTCGAGAAGGCGCCGCGGGCGCTCGCCCGGTCGAGCGCCTCCGCGGCCTCGATGCCCGACTCCATGGCGATCGATACGCCGCTCGAGAAGACCGGGTCGAGGAACGATCCGGCGTCGCCGGCGAGAACCCAGCGATCACCGGCATAGGCGGAGGAGCTGTAGGAAAAATCCCTCTCGACCCGCACCGGCCACTCGCGGACGGCATCGCGCATGAGCTCGGCCAGCACCGGCGTGTCGTCGAAGGTCGCCTGCAGCAGCGCCTCCGGCGAGCCGTGCTCGAGCTCCATGTAGCGCTTCATCGGCAGTACGACGCCGACGCTGGTGAGCTCGTCCGAGATCGGGATGAGCCAGAACCAGCCGGCGTCGGCACGTGCCACCAGCCGGATGTCGTCGGGGCGGTCGCCCGGCAGGCGCGGCACGCGGCGGTAGTGCGAATAGACCGCGACGTTGGCGAGCTTCGGCTCGTCGGAGCGCAGGCCGAGCTTCTTCGCCACCAGGCCGTGACGGCCGGAAGCATCGACCAGGGCGCGGACACGCAGGGTGGCCCGCGCGCCCTCGTCCGAGGCGACGTCGAGCGTCGCTGCAGCGCGGTCGAAGTCGCATCCGGCGACACGGTGCCCTTCGCGCACGTCCACTCCCACCTCGCGAGCGCGTTGCAGCAGGATGGTGTCGAAACGGTCTCTGCTGACCTGAAAGGTCTGCGCTCGCCGGATGCCCTTCGCCATGGTGAAATCGACACCGCGGCCGGCCTTGCCGTCGTAGGTGTAGAGGCGCGCCCCCCATTTGCGAGGGAAGCAGGCGGCCTCGATCTGATCGGCGACGCCGAGTGTGGCGAAGGCGTCGTTGGCGGTCGACAGGAGCGACTCGCCGATGTGAAAGCGGGGAAAGCGCTCCTTCTCGAGCAGCACGACGCGATGACCC
>JBPOHI010000036.1:0-119782 GCA_052035735.1 Acidobacteriota bacterium | reverse complement strand
AACCCACGGGGGGACGGGCCGTCGTTTGCCTGCGCTTCCCCGCGACGCGCGGGCGCTGGGGATCCAGGGTGGCCTCCCACGCTTCAAATGGGAGCCCGCCTTGGATCCCGAGTGCCGGAGCAGCGCGACCACCGCCGCTTCGATGGCAACTAGAAGAAGGACTCTGGGGAGCTACTCGGCGCGGAACTTGAGGTTGACGAGGCCGCAGCGGACTTCGTCGCCGTACTTGATCTCGGTGGGGACGCCGGTCTCGAGGCGGGTGCCGTTGACGAAGGTGCCGTTCATCGTGCCGATCTCTTCGGCGATGAAGAACTTGCCGCCGCGGCGGTAGACCTTGGCGTGGCGGCGGCTGATCGAGCGCTGGGTGTCGGCCGGAGTGAGGTCGATGTCGGGGTCGATGCCGGTCACCGGATCGCGGCGGCCGATCATCGTCTCGGAGCCCTTGGCGAGCGCGAACTCCATGCCCGATTTGTCGTGCACCAGGCACTGCGGCCCCTTGCCGATCGCCATTTCGGCGGTCGCCGGCTTCGCCGGCACCGGCTCGTCGATCGCCGCGTGCACGGCCCCCGGCAGCGCGCCCGGCACCTCGCGCAGCATCCGGTCGGTCTCGCGCAGCCGGCGCGACAGCTTGCGCATCATCCGCACCGCGATCTCGGGGTTCGAGCGCAGCATCTGGTCGAAGGTGGCGCCGTTGATCAGCAGCAGCTTGACATCGCCCAAGGCGCGCGCCGAAGCGGTACGCGGCAGATCCTCGAGAATCGACATCTCGCCGAAGAAGTCCCCTTTCTCGAGCACCGCCAGCTGGCTCCGCTCTCCCTGGATCTGCTTGAGGATCTCGATCCGGCCCTCGTGGATGATGAACATCTCCATGCCGAGGTCGCCCTCGTTGAAGATGAACTCGCCGTCCTTGAACTCGACGGTGTAGTTCGGCAGGTTGGGCTTCTTGCTCGTCGTCTTGAAGACCGGTTTGGAGGTCGCCATGGAAGATCCCGCGCTAAGCCTGTGGATAGTCGATGAGCAGGAGCGAGCTGTCCGCGTCGATGCGCGCGAACGCCCCGAGCGGCAGGGTGAGATTCGGTGTCGTATGGCCGGCTGCGAGCCCGAATCCGAGGGTCGTCTCTCCCGTGCGCTCGCGCATCCGCGCTGCCGCGGCTGCGTCGTGCACGGACAGCATGGAGGCTCCGAGAACCATGGCAGGGATCGCCGTCAGACTACCGGACAGGTACAACTGGGTCAACATACGATCGACGCGGTAGAGCGGCTCGTCGATGTCCTCGATCAGCAGCAGGGAGCGCTCGAGCGGCGTCGCGAACGGTGTACCGACGACCGCGGCGAGCAGGCTCAGGCAGCCGCCGAGCAGCCGCCCCTCTGCGGGCGCCGGGCCGCGCATGACGGCGTCGAGCGCGAGCTCCTGGCGCAGATCGCCGGCCAGCGCGGCGAGCAGGCTGCGCTCCTCCTCCTCGCCCAGGCCGCGCGCCATGTCCGCCGCCACCATCGGCCCATGAAAGGCGACCCAGCCCAGGCGCTCGACGACCTGGAGCAGGAAAGGCGTCAGGTCCGAGTAGCCGACGTAGGCGCGCGGACGAAGCGCCAGACGGTCCCAGTCGATCCACGGCAGGGCGCGCAAGATCCCGTGCCCGCCGCGCGCGAAGAGGATCGCCGTCAGCGAAGGGTCGTCGGCGAGCTCGTGGAAGGCGGCGACGCGCTCGCGGTCGCCGCCGGCAAACAGGCCGTCGTTCGCAGCGAGGTTCGACGCCGGCACCGGAACGAATCCGAGGCGCGTGAGTTCGTCCATGCCGGCGGCGAGACGCACCGGGTCGACGGGCCCGGAGAGGGCCGCCACGCCGACCCGGTCGCCGGGCCGCACGGCTGGGGGGAGGATGGGGATCCGCGGGTTCATGAAAAAAGGGTCGAAGAGTCCGATAAGCCGAGTTCTGTGCCGGCAGCCTCGCGGCCGCCGGTCACGGTCATTCCTCTGGGACCGGCGTTGCCGCCGGCCTCGAGCGACCTACCCGGGGAAGTCGTCCCGGCGAACCGGAACGGGCGGGACGGGCGGCCCGCACTGCCATCCCCCTATTTGGTCTTGCTCCGCATGGGGTTTGCCGTGCCCCGGACCGTCGCCGGCCGGGCGGTGCGCTCTTACCGCACCGTTTCACCCTTACCTCGCCCGAAGGCGGGGCGGTCTGTTTTCTGTTGCACTTTCCGTCGCATCACTGCGCCTCGCCGTTGGCGAGCATGCCACCCGTTGGAGTCCGGACTTTCCTCTCCACGCGAACGTGGAGCGACCGCGCCGGGCTCTTCGACCGCGGCGACGATAGCACCTCGCGCCGGTCAGCCGTCGCGGCGCCGGAAGATGCGCCCGAAGAGTCCGTTGTCGGCCTCGGGACGGGGCGCCTTCGTCGAGTTCAGGTTGCGCAGCTTGGCCCCGGCCTGGATGTGCTGCGGATCCTCGCGCACGGCGGCGGCGTACTGGGCCCGTGCGCGCTCCGGATCGCCCTGCTGTTCGTAGATCTCGCCGAGCAGGAAGCGAACTTCGGCGTTGTGAGCGTCGAGCTCCAGCGCCGCGCGGCAGTTCGCGACGGCGCGGTCGAGCCACTTCGGATTGCGCACCTCCACCCGCGCCAGGGTGAGCAGCACCTCCGCCCGCCGGTCGAGCTTGGCGGCGAGCTGCAGCAACTCGATGGCGTAGTGGAAATCGCCGCGCGCGACGAGCGCCTGCGCCTGCTCGAAGTACTGCCGCGCAAGCTCTTTCGACTCGACGTCGCGCTCGGCGCCGGTAACCTGCGAGGCCGAAAGATCGATCGCCTGGCTGAGGTTGTACTTTCGCCGGCGCTCGGGATCCGACAGCACCAGGTAGGCCTGGGTCGCGCGCTCGAAGAGCAGGTCGAGCATCGGCTTGAGGCCGGTCAGGCCGTAGGCGGCCTCGTTGCTCGGATGGACCTGGCGCGCCACCAGCTCGTACTTCGACTGCACCAGCTCGGTCGGCGCGGCGGGTTCGACCTCGAGCAGCTCGTAGTGCGTCATCGCTCCGAGACCGGCGAAGAGCTCTGCGACGCGGGCGCGGAACTCCTCCTGCGACAGCGCCAGCGGCTCCTCCTTGAGGTTGCGCGCGAATCGCTGGGAGAGACCGCGCACGAGCGCCGACTCCTGCTGCGGTGCGTCCGACGGAGCACCGTCGCCACGCTCGGGCAGGCGGATCTTCCGTGCCGCGAGCAGCTGAACGAGCCGCTTGTGCGTCGTCTCGCGGTCGAATGGGCTCTCGGCGACGATGGCGGCCAGCGTCATCGGCTGCCGCAGCCGTTCGAGCAGAAAGTGCTCCTCGGGTCCGAGGCCGAGGAGATCCTCCGGGCCCTCCGCGGCGTCCTCGGCGGGAGCGACCGCCAGCTGGGTACGTTCGTCGCCGAGCCGGGCGGCGAGCTCGGCCGCCGTGGCCCCGACCGTCGCCCCCAGCATCAGCAGACGACGCGTCGGCAGCGGACCGACGAGATCGACACCCAGGGCGCCGGGTTCGTGGAGAAAACGAAACGCACCGCTGCGCCACTCGCCGATCACCTTCGCCATGCGCTCGACGAGGTCGATGCAGCGCGCCCGCGCGTCGATCGCGGCGGCCGTCTGCGTCGGATCCGACAGTACCTGCACGATCTCGGCGAGTCGGCGGGCCAGCGGATGGGTTCCGGCGAGAAAGAGGCTGCCGTCGCGCAGCAGGAGCCGGCGCTTGTGCTCCCCGCCTTCGACTTCGAGGATGCCGGTGGCCTTCTCGAAGTGCAGCTCGCGCAGCAGATCGAAGATCGATCGCTCGCTCAACTCGCCCCGCAACTCGATCTCGCGCCCGTGCATGTTGGCCTCAGTCTAGTCGATCTCGGGGGCGAGGTCCCCGTGCAAGTAGTCGTGTACGGCGGCGCCCACCGCCTCGCCGAGCAGCGCCTGGATCTCGTCGCGCGGCGCCGCGCCGAGCAACTCCCAGGTGCCGTAGCGCTTCGCCAGCAGCTTGCGCCGGGCCGGACCGACGCCCGGGATCTCCTCGATGCGGCTGCGGAGGGCGCCGGTCGTGCGCCGCCGGCGATGGCGCGAGACCGCGAAGCGGTGCGCCTCGTCGCGCAGCATCTGCAGGAGGCGAAGGCCGTCGTCGCGGCGCGGCAGACGCAGCGGCTCGGGCGCGCCGGGCAGATAGAGCTCCTCTTCACGCTTGGCGAGCGCGACCAGCGGCAGCTCCTCGAGCTCGAGCCCGGCGAGCGCCGTCGCCGCCGCCCCCAGCTGCCCGCGGCCACCGTCGATCATCACCAGGTCGGGCAGGAGTCCCGACTCCTCGCGCAACCGCCGGTAGCGCCGGCCCACTGCCTCGGCGATCGAGCGGAAGTCGTCCTGGCCGGTGAATCCCCGGATGTTGAAGCTGCGATACTCCCCTTTGCGGATCCGCCCGTCCCTCCAGACCACCATCGAAGCGACCACCGCCGTCCCCTGCAGGTTCGAGATGTCGAAGCCTTCGATCCAGCGTGGCGGCTCAGCGAGGCCCAGATGGCGCGCCAGCGCCCGCGGTGCGGCATCGCGCGCCGGATCGATCCGGAAGCGCCGGCGGAAAGCGAATTCGGCGTCCTTGGCGGCGATCCGCAGGCGCTCGGCCTTCGGTCCGCGCTCGGGGTGGCGGAGGTAGACGCGCTCCCCCTTGCGCTCCGACATCCACTCCGCGAGCGCCTCTTCGCCGTCCACTTCGAACGGCAGGTGGAGCTCCTTCGGCAGAAAGGTCGTCTGGGCATAGAGCTGCGGCAGGAGCTCGGAGAGCAGCTGCGGCGGACTCGCGGCGCTCTCGCCCTCCCAGAAGACCTCGCGGCGGTCGAGCACCTGCCCCGAGCGCATGACGAGGATCGACACCGCGGCCTGATTGCCGTGCACCGCGACGCCGTAGAGGTCGAGGTCCTCGTCGTGGACCGACGACAACGGCGAGCGTGCCGGTTGGCGCTCGATCTCGAGCAGCAGGTCGCGCAGCCGCGCGGCGCGCTCGAACTCGAGCTCTTCGGACGCCGCCTCCATCTGGCTGCGCAGGCTCTTCGCCAGCGGCGCGGTCTTGCCGGCGAGGAAGAGACTCGCGGCCTCGACGGCCGCGGCGTATTCCGCTGCGGAGGTCAGGCCCGCCACACAGGGGCCCAGGCAGCGTTTCATGTCGTGGTAGAGGCACGGGCGGGGCAAGCCGCCGTCGATTTCGATCGTGCACACCCTGACCCCGAAGAGCTTCTGCACCAGCTTGAGCGCCCGCCGCGCCATGCCCGCCGGCAGGTAGGGGCCGAAGTACTCGGCGCCGTCCTGACGAATGCGGCGGGTGAATACCAGACGCGGCCAGGGCTCGCGGGTCAGCTTGAGGTAGGGGTAGGTCTTGTCGTCGCGCAGCAGGACGTTGTAGCGCGGCCGGTGACGCTTGATCCAGTTGTTCTCGAGCATCAGGGCGGCGGCCTCGGTCGCCGTCGCCACGCACTCCACGGTGACCGCGAGGGCGACCATCGCCGCGAGGCGCGGCTCGAGATCCTTGCCGAGGTAACTCGGCACACGCTTGCGCAGCGACTTCGCCTTGCCGACGTAGAGCGCCTCCCCGGCGGCGTTGCGGAAGACGTAGATGCCCGGCGAGTCGGGGAGCTCTTCGATCTGGCGGCGGAGGTCGGCGTGCATCGGACCCTCAGCTCCGGGAGCCCGGCTGCGCGGCTTCACCCGGCATAGATCTGCAGCTCGCGGAGCTCCTTCAGGCGATCGCGCAGCGCCGCCGCCTCCTCGAATTCGAGGCGCTTCGCGGCCGCCTTCATCTCCTTTTCCACTCTCGCGATGCGCTGCGCCAACGGCACTTCGGGGCCGTCCGCCACGTCGAGCAGCCGGGGGCTCAGGCTCGCCGAGTAGTCGAGGTTGCTCATCGCGACGAGCGGGCTGTGGATGTCCTTCAGGATCGTCCGCGGCTCGATGCCGTGCTCCTGGTTGTAACTTTCCTGGCGCAGCCGGCGACGCCGGGTCTCTTCGACCGTCCGGCGGATCGAGTTGGTCTCGACGTCGGCATAGAGGACCACCTTGCCGTTGAGGTTGCGAGCGGCGCGGCCGGAGGTCTGGATCAGCGCCGTTTCGCTGCGCAGGAAGCCCTCCTTGTCGGCGTCCAGAATGGCGACCAGCGACACCTCGGGCAGGTCCAGGCCTTCGCGCAGGAGGTTGATGCCGATCAGCACGTCGAACTCGCCGCGGCGCAGCGAAGTGATGATCTCGGAGCGTTCCAGGGTCTCGACGTCACTGTGCAGATAGCGCACGCGGACGCCGCACTCCATGAGGTACTGGGTCAGCTCCTCCGCCATCTTCTTGGTCAGGGTGGTGACCAGGACGCGCTCGCCGCGGGCGGAGACCTCGCGGATCCGCATCAGCAGGTCGTCGACCTGCCCCTTCGCCGGGCGGATCTCGATCTCCGGATCGAGCAGCCCGGTCGGCCGGATCAGCTGCTCCGCGACGACACCGCCGACGCGCGTCAGCTCCCAGGGCGCAGGAGTCGCCGAGACGTAGATCCGCTGGCCGATGCGGGCGTCGAACTCCTCGAAGGTGAGCGGCCGGTTGTCGAGCGCCGACGGCAGACGGAAGCCGAAATCGACCAGAGTCTGCTTGCGCGAGCGGTCGCCGTGGTACATGCCGCGCACCTGCGGGATCGTCTGATGGCTCTCGTCGGCGATCAGCAGGAAGTCCTGCGGGAAGTAGTCGAGCAGCGTCGGCGGCGGTTCGCCGGCGGCGCGTCCGGAGAGATGCCGGGAGTAGTTCTCGATGCCATGGCAGTAGCCGGTCTCCTTCAGCATCTCGAGGTCGAAGCGCGTGCGCTGTTCCAGGCGCTGCCGCTCGAGGAGCTTGCCCTCCGCCTCGAGCTCGTCGAGCCGTTCGCGCAGTTCGCGCTGGATCGAGCCGATCGCACGTTCGAGATTCTCCTTCGGCGTCACGTAGTGGGTGCGCGGGAAGACAGCGACGCGGCCGAGCTCCTCGAGGGCATCGCCACGCAGGGTGTCGAACCGGGTGATGCGCTCGATCTCGTCGCCGAAATACTCGATGCGCAGCGCGGTGTCTTCGTACGCCGGCAGGATTTCGAGGATGTCGCCGCGCACGCGGAAGCTGCCGTGGAACAGATCCAGCGAAGTGCGCTGGTACTGCATGGCGACGAGGCGCGCCAGGGCGCGGTCCATCCCCGCCTGGCTCCCCTGCTCGAAGAACTCGAGCATGCCGAAGAAGGACTCCGGGGATCCCAGGCCGTAGATACAGGAGACCGATGCCACCAGCAGCACGTCGCGGCGCTCGAAGAGCGCCTTGGTGGCGCGCAGGCGCAGGCGGTCGATCTCCTCGTTGATGTTGGTTTCCTTCTCGATGTAGGTATCCGACTGCGGAACGTAGGCCTCGGGCTGGTAGTAGTCGTAGTACGAGACGAAGTACTCCACCGCGTTGTGGGGAAAGAAGCTGCGGAACTCCTGGAAGAGCTGCGCCGCGAGGGTCTTGTTGTGCGACAGGACGAGGGTTGGCCGGTTGACGCGCTCGACCACTTTGGCGATCGAGAACGTCTTGCCCGAGCCGGTCACGCCGAGCAGGACCTGCTCCTTGTCGCCGCGTTCGAGCCCGGCGGCGAGCTGGTCGATCGCTGCCGGCTGGTCGCCCTGGGGCGAGAAGGGTGAGACGAGCTCGAACCGGTTCAAGGTGCGGGCGGCCTCGCGGGTGCGGCGGTCTCGGCCTCACCCGTTCCGCCCGGGGCGCTCGCTGGCGGCGCGACGCCGGAGGCATCCTCGGGCGTCTCCGCGCCGGCCTTTCCGTTGAACTGGTCCAGCGCGGTGAGGAGTCCGTCGAGCTCGTCGCGCGTCAGACTCCGGCTGGCGGCGGCCGAGGCGGCCGCGGTCAGCTTCTTCTGCAGCTCCTGGAGCGCGGCGGGGTCGAGCTCTCCGCTGCGGATCCGGGCCAGTGCCGCGTCGAAACCGTCGTCGACCCGCTGGCGGTCGTTCGCCGGTGCGTCGGCCGGCAGATGGGCGACCACCTGCGTCCGCAGCTGGTTCATGGCATAGGCGAGAACGTCCTTGGCCTTGACGACGAAGATCACCGCCCCGATGCCGAGCAGCAGCGCGAGCAGACCGCAGCCGATCAGCAGCGGCTTCTGGCAGCCCCCTCCGCCGCCTACGGGTGCAGCTGCAAAGGGCTTCGCGTCCGGAGTCGGCGGGGGCGGCGGGGAGTCGTTCATCGGTCGGTCCTCCATCGGACGGAAGACTATAATGGCGATCGTGCCTTCTTCGTCGGTCCCCCCGGACGAGCCCGCGCGCGCCGGGGTCTCGCTCGCTCCGTCAGCTGGTGCCGCGCGAGCCGGCTGGGGCGGTCGCCAACGCCCCGTCCGCAAGCGACGTTGGCTGCTGCAGTTCCTCGCTGCCGCGGTCTTTGGCGTGAGCGTCGGCATCGCCGTCGCAGCGGCGATCCACGTCCCGCGCGTCGACGCCGTGGCGAGCTTCAGCCCCAAGCTGGTCACCCAGATCTACGACCGCGAAGGCAAGGTCGCCTTCGCCTCTTACGCCCGCGAGCGCCGGCTGATGCTCGACCAGGGAGAGATCCCGCCCCTGCTTCGCGACGCCCTGCTCGCCGCCGAGGACGGCAACTTCTTCCGCCATGGCGGCATCGACGCCTTGGGCATCGTGCGCTCGGTGCTGGTCAACCTGCGCCGCGGCCGCCATGCCCAGGGGGCCTCGACGATCACCATGCAGCTCGCCCGCAAGCTCTTTCTCACCGACGAGAAGAGCTGGCGGCGGAAGATCTCGGAGGCCTTTCTCGCCGTCGAGCTCGAAAAGCAGCTCTCCAAGCAACAGATCCTGGCGATGTATTTCAACGTCGTCTTTCTCGGCCACGGCAACTACGGCATGGAGAGCGCCGCGCGCGCCTACTTCGGCCACGGCGTCGCCGAGCTCTCGTTGCCGGAGGCCGCGACGCTCGCCGGCATCGTCCAGCGCCCGAGCCAGTTCAGCCCCTACCGTCATCCCGATCAGGTCGTCGCGCGGCGCAACTACGTGCTCAACCGGATGCTCGCGGAGCGCTTCATCTCCGCCGGCCAGCATGCCCAGGCGATCGCCAGCCCGCTGGTGGTCACGCGCGCCCCGCGGCAGGCCGAAGTCGGCTCCTTCTTCGCCGAGGAGGTGCGCAAGCACCTCGAGAAGACCTACGGCGTCGACCGCCTCTACCACGAAGGCCTGCAGGTCCAGACGACGCTCGACCTGCGCATCGAAGGGGCCGCGGAAACGGCCTTGCGCAACGGCCTGCTGCGGCTCGACCACCGGCGCGGCTATCGCGGCGCGATCCTGCGCGGCCAGCGCGGCGATCTCGACGGCGAAGCCATCGAGGCCTTGGCCGGGCGCAATCCGGCACCCGAGACCTGGGTTCCCGGACTCGTCCTCGCGACCGGTCCGGAGGCCCGCGTCCGCACACCGGAGGGCGAGGTGACGGTGAATGCGGCCGGCGTCGCCTGGACTTCGCGGCGATCGCCGGGCGAGATTCTCCGCGTCGGCGACATCGCCTGGTTCCGTCCGGCGCAGGATGCGAAGAAGCCGGAGGTCTCCTACTGGATGCTCGAACAGGAGCCCCAGGTGGAGGGCGCCGCCATCGTCCTCGAGTCGGCCACCGGAGCGATTCGCGCCATGGTCGGCGGTTGGGATTTCCGCCGCAGCCGGTTCAATCGCGCCAACCAGGCGATGCGCCAGGCCGGCTCGTCGTTCAAGCCGTTCGTCTTCGGCGCCGCGCTGGAGAACGGCTTCACCCCGGCAGACACGCTGTTCGACGCCCCGGCGCTGTTCCCTGGTGCCGACGGTCTGCCGACCTACAGTCCGCGCAATTACTATCGGCGCTACTACGGCATGCTCACCCTGCGGCGGGCGCTCGAGCTCTCGGTCAACGTCACCTCGGTGAAGCTCATGGACCTGGTCGGCGTCGGCAAGGCGATCGACTTCGCCCGGCGCTGCGGCATCACCTCCGCGCTGCCTCCCTACCCCAGCCTCGCGCTCGGCTCTGCCGACCTCATGCCGCTCGAAGTGGCCGCAGCCTACGCGGCGTTCGCCAACCAGGGCGTGCTGGTGAAGCCGTATCTGGTCGATCGCGTGCTCTCCGGCAGCGGCGCCGCCCTGGAGCAGCACGAGGCGCAGGCGACGAAGGCGCTCGAGCCCGCGACCGCCTACGTCCTGACCTCGATGCTCGAAGGCGTGGTGGATCGCGGCACGGGTGCGAAACTGGCCGACTTGCCGCTCGACATCGCCGGAAAGACCGGCACGACGAACGACTACACCGATGCCTGGTTCGTCGGCTATACGCCGCGGTACACCATGCTGGTGTGGGTCGGGTACGACCAGAAGCGCACCCTGGGCAAGAAGATGACCGGCGCCGAAGCGGCGATTCCGATCTGGCGCGAGCTCGCCGAGACCGGCCTGAAGGAGGGTTGGCTGATGGAGGGCGAGCACTTCCCCGTGCCGCCGGGAGTGGAGTTCCGCACCGTCGAGCACCGTACGGGTCTCGCCGCCACGCCCGCCGCCGAAAAGACGATCAACGAGGCCTTCCTCGCCGGCAGCGGACCCGACCGCCCCTACGAGGCGCGTTGGGCACGGATCCTCGAGCTGCCGTGGGCGCAACAGCGACCGTTCTACAACTCCAAGGATCGCGAGCGCATGCCCGACGGCCTGACGGAAGAGAACTTCCCGGTCGAATCCGCGGAGGAGGGGGCGGAAGCGAACTGAGCCGCGGCGCCGCGGACCCCGTCAGGCGGGCTTGCGGGCGAGTACCGCGTAGTCCTGGCAGCCGAAGAGCAGGTCGTCCACCCGGTCGCGCAGCGAGTTGATTTCGAAAGCGAGCGGCCGCTGATCCGCCGCCACGCTGTCGACGCGGATCTCGGGCAGGCGATCGACCTCGGGGAAAGGCCGCAGATCGACCCGCTCGACCGGGTCGAAGCCGGCGAGCTCCAGGCTCAGCTTGAGGCTCTCGGGATGCACGGGCCGCTGGTGCGTCGGATCGAGCCAGAAGTTGCGCGCCGCCACCACCAGCGAGAGCGGGTTGGGCGTCTCGAGAATCAGCAGGCCACCGGGACGGAGCGCACGCCAGGCGAGACGCGCCAGACGGTCGAGAACCTGCGGCGGCAGATGCTCGATGACGTGAAACGAGACGATTCCGCCGAAGCGACCCTCGGGAGCGCCGGCCAGGTACTCGAGCAGGTCTCCCACCTCGGCGTCGAGCCCCTTGCGATGGCACTCGGCGACCATCGATGCCGACAGGTCGACGCCGCGGGCGGCGATGCCCTTGCCGCGCAGGACCGCCAGCGCCTCACCCCGCCCGCAACCCAGATCGAGGACTTCGGAGTGCCCCTCGAGGTTCGGCAGGAAGCGCGAGATGCGCTCCGCGATCTCCTCCTCGGTGCCGCGATACCGGCGCTCGAGCTCGACGTAGACATGCTCCTCCTGCGCCTTGACGACCGCCGGCAAGCCGCCCTTCTCGGCGATCGCCAGCGCAGCGCCCAGGCGGCCCCAGATGGTGCGCGTCTCGCGGCGGAGGAAGTCGAGCTTCTGGTCGACGCGCGAGAACAGCGCGTCGTTGTGCTGCATGATCTCGTTCAGGCCCTCGCGGTAGACGGCGTCGAGGTGATTGATGCGGTGCTCGTGAACTTCGGTGACCTGCTTGCGTACGTCCTCGCCGCGCTGCAGATACTCGAGCAGGACGAGGTTGAAGACGCGCTGGCGGTCCCAGAGGTCGCGCTGCGGCGCCTGCACCACGGGGCGCACGAGACGCTTGAAGAAGACCACCAGGCGGCCCAAAAAACCACGATGGCTGCGGATCGGAAACGCTTCGTCTCCGGCCCACAGCCATCGCCAGTCTTCGATGCTTCTGGTCGGATCGCCGAGAAAACGCTCGATCGTCGGTTCGGAAGCGCCCGCACCCGGCTTGAGATCGCGATGCGGATCGCTCCCCTTCACGGAACTAGTCTTCGGCGGCGACGGCTACGGCGAGCTCTGCCACGACGTCGGCATGGAGCTCGATGCGAACGACGTGGTCGCCAACCGACTTGATTCCGCCCACGAGGTCGACCTGGCGGCGATCGACTTCGATCCCCTTCTCGTGCAGCGCAGCCACGATGTCGGAGACGGAGACCGAGCCGTACAGGGTGCCGGTCTCCATGGCGCGCTTCTTGAGCGTCAAGTTGACGCCGGAGATGCGGGCTGCCTCCGCCGTCGCGGCTGCCAGCGCCTCGTCGTGGCGGGCGTCGATCTTCTTCTTCTCGTGCTCGAAGCGCTTGATGTTGCCCGGCGAGGCCGGCAGCGCGAGGCCGTGGGGCAGCAGGAAGTTACGTGCGAAGCCCGGCTTCACTTCGACCACCTGCCCGCGCCGGCCGCGGTGACGCAAATCGCTCATCAGGATGACTTTCATCTCCGGCTCCTAGTCGGTCGTGTAGGGAATCAGCGCCAGGTGACGTGCACGCTTGATGGCCGCCTGCACCATTCGCTGGTGCCGGGCGCTGTTGCCGGAGATCCGCCGGGGGAGGATCTTGGCGCGCTCGAGAATGTACTGCTGCAGGAGCTTCACGTCCTTGTAATCGATGTACTCGATGTGCTCGACGGTGAAGCGGCAGACCTTCTTGCGGCGGAAGAACGTCTTCTTCTTCGCTGCCGGCTTGCCCTTGCCCGGACCCTTCTTGCCCCCGCGGGGACCCGATTTGAACGGTTGCATCGTCAGGCCTCCTCGGCGCCGCCGATGGCGGCCTCGGTTTCGGGAGCGGCGGGCACGGCTTCCGCCGGGACGACGGCGGCGGCTTCGTCGCTACCAGCTGCCGCTCCGGCAGCCGCCGCGGCGACCGCAGGATCGACATCGTAGTAACCGCCGGTGCGCGGCGGAGCTTCGCCGGGCTTGGCCCGGCCGGCGGCGCGCTTCAGGTCTTCGTCGGTCCGGACCGTCAGGTAGCGCAGGATCTTGTCGTTCTGGTTGAGCCGCATCTCGACCTCCTTGAGCAGGCCGGCCTTGGCGGGCTCGATCTGCAGGAAGAGGAAGAGGTAGCGTCCCTCGGTGAGCTTGCGGATCGGATAGGCGAGCTTGCGCCGCCCCCAGCTCTCTTCGCGGACGATCTCGCCGCCGCGGCTGGTGATGAGCTGCTTGTACTCCGTGGAGAGCGCCGTCACATCGTCGTCCGAGAGCCTCGGATCGGCGACCAGCGCCAGTTCATACGTTCTCACTCTAGCCCTCCCTATGGCCGTTGAGGTCCCGCGCACGCGCGGAACAGGAAGGAGCAGCGACTCGGACCATCCTCGTCACCGGCGGGTTTGGGATCCACCCGCGGGGATCCGCAAGTCTATGCGGTTCCGGGTACTTCCGGCAAGCCGGCCTCGGGGTCCGTGGCAGCCTCGGGCTCAGGAGCGTTGGCCAGCCTCATCGCGGCGTCGATCCCCGCCTCCATCCACTCACGGACCGAGCGGGCAGCGCGTTCGACCATCGCCGCGACCAGCGGCTCCTCCTCCGGCTGAAAATCGGCCAGGACATAGTCGGCCAGGTTGACGTCACCGAGCCCGGCCGGAGGCGCCCCGACCCCCAGGCGCAGGCGCGGAAGCGCCTCGGTCTGCAAAGCCTCGATGGCGGACTCCAGGCCGCGATGGCCTGCCGCGCTGCCACCGGCGCGCAGGCGCAGCCGGCCGAGCGGCAAGTGGATGTCGTCGTAGACCAACAGGACCGAAGCCGTATCGCAGCCGTGCCGCTCGCAAAGGCAGCGCACCGCGCTGCCGCTGCGATTCATGAACGTCTGCGGTTGACAGATCCGCCATGCGCCGAGCGTGCGCACCCGCGCGCCGCACTCCTCCACCGGCGGCCCGAACGGATGCAGCACCGCCAGCCGGTCGACGACCCGGAACCCGACGTTGTGTCGGGTCCGCAGGTACGAGGCGCCCGGATTGCCCAGTCCGACGACGAGGCGAGAGGTACCGGCCGGACTTAGGACGACGCCTTCTCCTCGTCCTTCTTGCCCTTGGAGATGACCTCGGGCTCCGCCGCACCTTCGGCGCCGGCCGCCGCCCCTTCGGCCTCGACCTTGGCGTGGGCGACCGACACGATGACGCGGTCGGCCTCTTCGATCAGCTTCACGCCCTCGGGGAGATCGAGGTCCTTCACCTCGAGGTGCTGACCGACTCGCACCTCCGTGACGTCGACCTTGATCTCCTGCGGGATGGAGGTCGGCAGGCACTCCACTTCGACCTCGCGGGTGACGAAGTCGAGCAGGCCGCCTTCGGTGCGCACGCCGTAGGCCACGCCCTCGAGCGTAACGTGCACGCGCACCCGGATGCGCTTCGACATGTCGATGCGCATGAAGTCCACGTGCTCCACCTTGCGGGTCAGCGGATGCACCTGGATGTCGCGGATCATCGCGTGCCGGCTCTGCCCGGTGTCGGCGAGCTTGAGCAGGAAGATCCGGTTCTCGCTGCCGCCCGACTTGAAGAGGTCGATCAGCGTCTTGCGCGGCACCTGGATGGAGATCGGCTCCTTTCCGCCGCCGTAGACCACGGCCGGAATCATCTCCTCGCGCCGGAGGCGACGATTGGCGGACTTGCCGGTCTGTTCCCGGCGGTTCACTTCGATGGTGAGGTCCTGAGTCATTGTCTTGATCCCTTCTCGTCTAGACGAACAGCGAGCTGACGGAACTGTTCTCGTGGATTCTGCGAATGGCTTCGCCCAAGAGCGGCGCGACCGATAGTGAACGGAGCTTGGAGCTCTTCTGGAGCTTCTCTTCGACCGGAGTCGTGTTGGTGATCAGGACCTGCTCGAGCGGGGAATGCTCGATGCGCTGGAGAGCCGGTCCGGAGAGGACTCCGTGGACGCCCGCCGCCAGGATGCGCTGGGCGCCTTGGGCGCGCAAGGCCTCGACGGTCTTCGAAAGCGTGCCGGCGGTATCGATGATGTCGTCGAGGATGAGCACGTGCCGGCCGGCCACGTCGCCGATGATGTGCATCACTTCCGCCACGTTGGGAGCGGTCCGGCGCTTGTCGATGATCGCCAGTCCGGCCGACAGCCGCTTGGCGATCGCGCGCGCGCGCTCGACGCCGCCGGCGTCGGGGGAGACGATCACGAGGTCCGGGATCTCGAGCGCACGAATGGCCTCGAGCAGCACCGGCGCCGCGAACAGGTGGTCCACTGGCACGTCGAAGAAGCCTTGAATCTGCGGCGCGTGCAGGTCCATGCACAGAACGCGATCGGCACCCGCGCGGGAGATCAGATCGGCGACCAGTTTGGCGGTGATGGGAACCCGCGGCTGGTCTTTCTTGTCCTGCCGGGCGTAGCCGTAATAGGGCAGCACGGCGGTCACGCGCGACGCCGAAGAGCGCTTGAAGGCGTCGAGCAGGATCAGCAGCTCCATCAAGTTCTCGTTCACCGGCGAGCAGGTGGGCTGGACGATGAAGACGTCGGAGCCGCGAACGTTCTCGTCGATCTGGCAGAACGTCTCGCCGTCGGAGAAGTTGTAGGCGGACGAGTTGCCCGGCGAGACGCCCAGGTACTCGCAGATCTCCTGGGTCAGCGCCGGATGGGCGCGTCCGTTGAAGATCTTGAGTTCGCCGTAATGGTCGCCGTCGCTTCGCGCTGGTCTCATGGGAGCTTCGATCTCGGAGTCAACGTTCACCGTGTTCAGAAAGCCACAATGCCGAATCTGGTTGGGGCGGGAGGATTCGAACCTCCGAATGCGAGATCCAAAGTCTCGTGCCTTACCGCTTGGCGACGCCCCACGAACTGCAGCCTGATTTCCGCAGGCCGGAGATCTTATCTCCCTCTCAGGTAACACCCCAGAAGGAATCTCCGAACTGCAGCCGCTCCACCTCTTCGAGCGACCGCTCCGCGACGCCCTTCGTCTCCATCACCGAACCAAGGTCGCCCGGAGACCGGGGCGAAGCCGCGACGTCGCCCTCGGCGGGGGCGCCCGCTAGATGCGCGCGGTAGGCCCCCAGGATCCGCTCCTCCACCCATTTCCGGGTTTCGGCGTTCAGCGGGTGCGCCACGTCCTTGAACTCGCCGTTCTTGCGTTTGCGGCTCGGCATGCTGACGAACAGGTCTTCCTTGCCCTGGATGACCTTGATGTCGTTGACCATGAAGCACCGGTCGAAGACGATCGAGACGAACGCACGAACCTTCTCGTCACGTACGGGAAACACCCGCACGTCGGTGATCTCCACGTCAGCTCCCTCCCGACAGTACGCCCAGACCGCTCCGGCGCCGCCACTCGAAACGGCTCAACGTCCTGACGGGCATCCAGATCGTGTCGTTGTCGAGACGATCTCCGGCCGCCAGTCCAGCGGCCCCATCTGCAAACAGGGCGAAGATCGTCGAGCCGCTACCGGAAAGGCGGACGGCTGCCGCCCCCGATTCGGAAAGCTGATTATACACGGTGCGCACGGGCGGATAGAGAGCCATGCAGGTAGGCTCGAGGTCGTTGCGGCCGACGAGCGCTGCCCAGGCCGGCGGAATCGCCGCCTGCGGACCGTCGCCCGGAGGCGCCCCGACCGGCGTCGCGGCGAGGCCCGGGCGCTCCGCAGCGAGGCGATGGGCAGCGAAGACACGCGCCGTCGCGGCGGCCACCGGCGGCACCGCCAGCCAGATCTCGAGTGGCGGCGCTGGCGGATCGGGCAGCGGCGCGATGCGCTCCCCGCGCCCGGTGCCCAGAGCCGTGCCGCCGTACAGGAAGAACGGCACGTCGGATCCCAGTTCCGCCGCGAGCTCGGCGAGCGCTGCCCCGCCGGGGTCCCGGCCGAGCAGGACGGCCATGCCGGCGAGCACAGTCGCGGCGTTGGAGCTGCCGCCGCCGAGGCCGCCGCCGCGCGGAATCCGCTTCTTCAGGCGGATCGACACACCTTCCCCACGCTGTCCCCAGCGAGCCAGATAGGCCTCTGCCGCCCGAAAAGCCAGATTCGTCGGGTCGGCCGCAAGGTCAGGTGCACCCTCGATGGTCAGCTCGACGCCGTCGCGATGCACCGCGAGGTCGATCTCGTCCGCCAGATCGACGGTCTGGAACACGGTCCGCAGCTCGTGAAAGCCGTCCTCGCGTCGGCCGAGCACCTCGAGGTGCAGGTTGATCTTGGCGAAACTAAGGAATTTCATTGTCAGGGCAGTCCATCTCCTGCATCCCGCGTGGCCACTCCGCCCCCGCGGGTCCGAGCAGCGGCGAGCCGGCAGCCGCAGCCCCACCCTCCGTCGGCGGACGGAGCGCCCCGCTCGCCGACAGGCGCCAGCGCAGTTGCACGGCAGGGCGCCTGGCCGAAAGCAGGGAATCGTCGGCGAATCGTCGAAACCAGGCGGCGGGCTCTCCCGCTTGCCAGAGCGTCCAGGACTCCCAGACCCCTCGCCCAGCCTCGGCCGGCGTGCTCGCCTGCGCCGTGAACGGCCGCGCGCCGGTCGCTGCGGCGGCCTCTTCGCCGGAAACGAGCGCAGCCGACGGCCACTCGCCGAGGAGCAGCCCGGGCAGATCGGCGATGCGAATCGCCGGCACCGCGAGGCGGGCGCGCAGGGGGCCCTCGGGATCGAGGCGGCAGAATCGCTGGCCCGGCCGATCGAGCCAGAACGCCGTCGAGCTCTCCCGCCGGAGCTCCCATCGCGCCTGACCGGTCGCGTCCGTGGCCGTCAGCCAGAAGCTCGCGGCGTCGAAACGCCGCAGCAGGAGACGGAGACTTGCCGATCCCTCTTCTCCCGAGAGCTCGGCGCGGAAAAGCCACTGACCCGCGGCAGGGACCGGCTCCGACGCTGCACTGCCGGCCACGACGGGACGTCTGGCCGAGGCGGCGCAGCCGGTGAGGGCCAGCGCGGCGAGGGCAAGCCGAGCCAGAACCGCGCGGCGCAGGCTACGAAGCCCCGGAGAGGCCGGCCAGTTTCGCGGCCACGCCGCTCGAACCCTCGGGGCCGAGCGCTAGGGCTCGCCGGTAGGCGTCGCGTGCCCGGTCCACAGCGCCGAGAGCGACCAGCGAGTCGCCCAGATGCTCCAGCACCGTCGAATCGCTGGGCAGCAGGCGCGCAGCGCGCTCGAGCACCTCGCTCGCCTCGGCGAATCTCCCCAAACGATAGAGCCCCCAACCGAGCGAATCGACGTAGGCGCCGTTGTTGGCGTCGACCTCGAGGGCTCGCCGCACCAACGCCAACCCCTTCTCGACTTCGGCGCCGCGTTCGATCCGCATGTATCCCAGGTAGTTGAGCGCCGGCGCGTGGTCCGGCTCCGCCGCGATCAGCGCCTCGAACGTCGCCGCCGACTCGTCGAACTTCCCGCTGCGCTCGAGCGCAGTCGCCTTGCGGAACAACCAGGAGGAGGAGGTCGGATCGGCGGCGAGGACACGTTCGATCAGCGGCAGCGCCGCTGGAAACTGCTCGAGCCTCTCCTCGGCTTCGGCGAGCGCCATCGCCTGCTCGAGCGAACCGTCGGCGAGCGGACGGCGAAACTCCGCCGCCGCCCGAAGGTCGCGCGCCCGATACGTGAGCTCGTAGCGCTTCGCCTGCAAGACGGCTCCTGCGCCCTCTCCCAGCGCCTGGAGCGCCGCTGCGAGGCCGTCGCGTTCGAACTCGATGTCCGCCAGCAGCAACCGAACGTCGAGCAGGATCTCCGGATCGGCGGTGGAGCCGGCAGCGAGCACATGCCTGGCCAGCTCCGCTGCCACGGCGCTGCGATCGTTTCTCGCCGCCAACAGCGCCGCGCTCGCCTCGACCAGTACCGCTTCCCCCGGCCGGCCGGCAGCCTGCAACGCGTCCCGGCGCCGCCGCAGGGCGGCCAGGGCATCCTCGACCCGGCCAAGTCGCTCGCAGGCGCGCACCTCGAGGAAGCTCAACTGCTCGTGCAGGGGATTGAGCGCCGCAGCGGCTTCGATGAGGTCGAGCACGCTCGCCCACCGTCCGTCGGCCTGTTCGATCGTCGCCAGCAGCACCAACACGGCTCCGTTGTCGGGCAGCTCCTCATGCAGCGGGCGAGCCAGCTCGGCCGCTGCCGTGAGGTTGCCGGCGAGATAGAGCTCCACAGCCCGCCGCCGGCGAAGCTCCGGCGACGTTTGCTGCGCATCCGGAGCCGCTGCGAGGAGCGCTGCCGCTTCAGAATGTTCTCCGCGGCTGGAAAGCAGCTCGGCGAGCTCGAGCCGGGTCTCGAGTCGATCCGGATGAGCGGCCAGCATCGAACGTTGGACGGACTCGGCCGCCAGCGGGTCTCCTGCGGCGACCAGCGCCCGCGACCGGAGCGCTTCGATCATCGGCTGCCCGGGTCGCAGTTCCGCCGCGCGATCGAGGACACCGACCGCCTTTTGCGGCGCCTCGGCGCCGAGATAGAGCTGGCCCAGGCCGACCAACGCCTCGAGATCCTCGGGCTCGAAGGTGAGCAGGAGCTCGAACGTCTGCTGCGCCTCGCTGCGCGCCGCGAGGTCGCGGTCGGCCAGGTTCATCGCGATGCGCGCCTGCGTCCGCAGCACCTCGGCATCGTGCGGGGCGAACTGCCTGGCGATCCGGACCTGGCCTGCCGCCTCGACGAAGCGCCCGGCGCGCGCCAGGACCGAGGCGTACTCGAGGCGCACCCAGGGGTCGTCCGGGGCCAGCGAGGCGGCTTCGGCATACGCAGCGAGGGCCGCTTCGGTCTCGCCGTCCGCGAGCAGGGTGCCGGCGAGGAGAAACGGATAGGCGGCCCGGGACTGGGGCACCTCCGCGCGCCCGACCCCGGCGCAAGGAAGCAGAAGACTCAGCAGAGCGGCGGCGCGGCGGAGAACGGACACCGGCGAATCATAGCCGGACTGGGACTTTTCCCGCCGGCCCCACTCTGATATCTTGATCTCGAAAAGAAGTCCTTTTTGATTCTTACAGTTAGGGGTCGAATTGCGCACCGCTCCTGCCCGTCTGGGTGAGCTCCTCGAGAAGCGCGGCCAGATCACGCGCGAACAGCTCCTGCGCGCGCTGCGAAACCAGAAGGTCCTGGGCGGCCGGTTGGGCACCTGTCTGCTCGAAATCGAAGCCCTGAGCGAAGAACAGCTCTGCGCCACCCTCGCCGAACAGTACGGCATGCCTTGCGCCACACCCGAGGATCTACGCGGCATCCCCGACGATGTGCTCGAGATGCTGCCGGCAAAAGTAGCGCGACGTTGCCACGCGGTGGCGTTCCGCGCCAGTTCGACCCAGGTCAAGGTCGCGCTGATCGACGCCCGAAACCTCGCCCACCAGGACGAGATCTCGTTCGTCGTCGGCCGGCGGATCCACTGGCACGTCGCGCCCGAGCTGCGGGTGATGGAGGCACTCGAGAAACACTACGGGGTCGAGTGTCCCTCGCGCTTCGCGAAGCTGCTCGACAAGATGAACCGCTCGCGCTTCCTCTGGGCTCGCGAGCGTTCCGCCAGCACCGAAACGCCCGTGCTGCGGCCCTCTGCGGACCAGCTGCACTGGGACACGCAGATCGCCGGAGTCTCCGCGTCGACGGGGGCGGACTCCCCCTCCTCGATCTCGGTCGAGCTTCCCCACTTCCAGCATGCTCCGCTCGAGCTGCCGTCGGTCGCGGTCCAGGCGCCGCCGCCGGCCATCGAACCGCCCGCCGCGCCGCCCGTCGCCGCTGCGCCTCCTGCCGCCGCTCCACCGTCGATCGCTGCGGAGACCGCACCACCTTCCGTCGAGGAGATCGAGCGCCGTCTGTTGCTGCCGCGCGAGCGCGACGAGGTCGCGCGCGCCATCGTCGATTTCGCGGCCGGAGTGGTCGGGCGCGCAGTCCTGTTCGTGGTGCGCAAGGAAGAGGTCTCAGCCTGGCTGTGGACCGGCTCCGGCCTGGACGCCGACCGGCTCGCGGCGTTGCGGTTCAAGCTCGGCGAGCCTTCGTTCCTCGAGGGGCTCCGCGAACGGGAGCCCGCTTTCAGCGGCCGCCTCGCACCCCTGCCGGCACACCGCGCCGTGGCGGCCTGCTTCACGAAGCCGCCTATCGCGGCGGAGGTCCGGGCGCTCCCGGTGAGGGTGAAAGACCGCCTGGTCGGAGCGCTGCTCTTCGAGTCGAAGTCCCCGGCCGGCGGGGCGCTCGCGCCCTCCGCCATGGCGAACCTCGAGCGCGTCATCTCCAAGGCGGAGATCGCCTTCGAGGTCTGCATCATGCGAACGAAGTTGCGCCAGGCATGAATTCGTCGACGGTCGCGTTGACACACCCCGAGGTTGCGGCTAGATTCCTGGAAAGGTCAGAGCGCAGATGATCAAGGCAGACATCGTGATGAAGGTCTCGGACGTTTCCAACGTTCCGCGGATGAAGGCCGTCCAGGCCGTCGACACGATCATCGACGCGATGAAGGACGCCCTGTGCGACGGCCGGCGGATCGAGTTGCGCGGCTTCGGAGTCTTTCAGGTGCGCGACCGCAAGAAGGGTGTCGGCCGCAACCCCAAGACCGGCGTCGAAGTGGCGATTACCCCCGGCCGCACCGTGCGTTTCAAGCCCGGCAAAGACCTGAAGAACCTCTGAGCCGGCCGGCCTTGCCGGACTCCAGCCTGCCGCCGAGCCGCAAACAATTTCCCCCTGCACCGGAGGACTGGTGGGCCAGTCCGCTTGCCGCTCCGCCCCGAACGGGAGAATCTGCGCCGGCGCTCCCCATCGATCCCGGTGCCCTGTGGCTGTCTCTCGGGCTCTTCCTCATCTCGCTCTTCACCTGCGTGACGCTCGGCGGCGGTTTCCTGCTCGCCGCACGCACGGACGTCGTCACCGATCTCGTTCCGCTGCTCCTCCCGGAGACGATCCGCAGGGTGTGGACCGACCCCGAGTTGCTCCGCTGGGGGTTTGCCTTCGCCCTGCCCGTGCTCGCGATCCTGCTTGTGCACGAGCTGGGCCACTATCTGCTCTGCCGGCGCTACCGGATCGCCTCGACGCCGCCCTACTTCCTGCCGGCGCCGATCGGCCTGGGCACCTTCGGCGCCTTCATCCGGATCCGCGGCGCGATTCGCGACAAGCGGGTGCTCTTCGATGTCGGCGTCGCCGGGCCCATCGCCGGCTTCGTCGCCCTGTTGCCGTTTCTGGTCTACGGCATCGCCCACTCAGAGCCGACAGCGGTGGTGCGCGTGCCGGAGGAGACCGCGGCGATGTTTCTTTACCTGCCGGGAAAGGGCCTGCTCTACTCGGCGCTCGCCTGGTACTTCCACGGTCCTCTGCCCGAGCACGTCCTGCTCAACCCGCACCCGTTTGCACTCGCCGCCTGGGTGGGCTGTTTCGCCACGATGCTAAATCTCCTGCCACTCGCACAGCTCGACGGCGGTCATCTCCTGTACGCGGTCGTCGGACGCCGGCAGGCCCGGCTGGCGCCGGCACTCTGGCTCCTGCTGCTCGCCGGCGGTCTTCTCTGGCCGGGCTGGTTCCTGTGGGCTCTCATCGTGCTCGTGATGGGCCTGCGCCACCCGCCGGTCCTGGACGAGGGCGAGCCGCTCGACCGGCGCCGCCGCTGGCTGGCGGTCGCGGCGCTGGCGATCTTCGTCCTCTGTTTCATGCCGGTGCCGATCTCGACGATCGCCATCGGCCTCCCCTGAATCAGAAGTCGAGGACCAGCGTCACCGGCCCGTCGTTCACCAGCTCGATCTGCATGTGCGCCGCGAATCGCCCGGTCGCGACAGCGAGACCGGCGTCGCGCAGCGCCCCGGCGAAGAGCTCGACCAGCGGCGCGGCGACGTCGCCTGGCGCCGCAGCCTCGAAGGAGGGCCGCCGGCCGCGTGCGGTATCCGCCAGCAGGGTGAACTGCGAGACCACCAGGACTTCGCCGCCGACGGCCGCGAGGTCGAGGTTCATCCGGCCGCCGTCGTCCTCGAAGAGCCGCAGGCCGGCTACTTTGCGGGCGGCACGCTCGACTGTCGAGGTATCGTCGCCGCGAGCCACGCAGACCAGCGCGAGGAATCCGCCGCCGATCCGCGCCACTTCTTCCCCACCGACTTCGACTGCCGCCCGTGCGACGCGCTGCAAGACGATGCGCAAGAAATCCGTCCTATCTCTGCAGAAAGGGAATCGGCAAGGGTCCGCGATGCGTATGATACCGTCCCGGCCACGCCGAGAAGGAGCAATTTCATGGTCAACAAAGTGATTCTGGTGGGAAATCTGGGACGCGATCCGGAGATGCGCGCGCTCCCCAGCGGGCAGCAGGTGGCGACATTCTCCGTCGCCACGTCGCGGCGCTACAAGGACCGCGACGGCAACCGCAAGGACGAGACGGAGTGGCACAACATCGTGGTCTACGGCAAGCAAGCCGAGATCGCCGGGCAGTACCTCAAGAAGGGCAAGATGGTCTTCATCGAAGGACGCATCCAGACCGCCTCGTGGGACGACAAGGAGCGGCCTGGCAAGAAGGTCTACAAGACCGAGATCATCTGCGAGAACTTCCAGATGCTGGGCTCGAAGAGCGACGGCGGTGGCGGCGGTGGCGGCGGACGCGACTTCGGAGGCAGCGCTCCTGCGGGCGGCGGCCACGAAGGCGCCGGCGACTTCCAGGACGACGACATCCCGTTCTAACTGGCAGGCACTCCTGGCTGCTGCCGAGCGACGTCGGCGGCCAGGCGTGCGAGCTTCTGCCGCATGGCAGCGAGCGGCGGAGGCGGCGCGGCTGCGTTCTTCAGCAAACGCAGGCGCGCGCGCAATCGCAGCAGCCGGCGTTCGGCCTGCTCGAGCCGCGGGCGCAGCGCTTTTCCCCTGACCGCAGCGGCGATCTCGTCGGCCGCTTCCAGCTGCCGGCAGAAGAGCAGGCCATCGCAGCCCGCGGCGAGGGCCCGCGCACCCAGCTCAGGCAACTCCCCGAACCCCGCCAGCGCACCCATCTCGAGGTCGTCGCTGAACAGCGCTCCGCGAAAGCCTGATTCCCTTCGGAGCAAGCGTGTCGCAATCCTCTTGCTGAGACTTGCCGGCCAGGAGATCTCCCCCCATCCCGGGTAGATCGCGTGGCCGACCATCGCGGACTCGGCAGAAGGACAAAGCTCGGTAAAGGGGACTAGATCCCGTTCGAGCTCGGCTCGCGTCGCTGGGACCTGGGCGCCTTTCAGGTGGGTATCCGCGGTCGCCCTTCCGAGGCCGGGGAAGTGCTTGAGGCAGCCGCCGATTCCCCCTTCGTGCAGGCCTTCGAGAACCGCCTTCGCCCGTGCGATGACTTGGCGAGGCCTGGCGCCGAAGGTGCGAGCATCGAGGGCGTTGCCGGCAATGGCGTGATCGAGATCGACCACCGGAGCGAAGTCGAGGTCGAAGTCGAAGGCGCGGAGCTCCTGGCCGAGGAGCTTCCCGGCGCGCTTCGCCATCGCCGGCGGGCAGTGCGCGAGCGCTGCCGCAGCAGGAGCTGGCCCGACGACGTTCTTCAGGCGGTCGACGCGTCCTCCTTCGGCGTCGAGACAGAAGAGCGCCTGCGGCGCTGCGGCGCGGAGATCGGTGACCAGCTGCCGCAGCTGAACTTCGTCCGCGATGTTGCGCGTGACCAGCACGATCCCGGCCGGCCGCACTTTGCCCAGCAGTCGGGTCTCGTCGCCGCTCAGCGCTGTGCCTTCGATGCCGAGGAAAAGGACCTCTCCACCCTTCATCGGAGCCTCTCTTTGAGGCTGGCCAGCAGATTGAGCGCGGCCAGCGGGGTCAGATGCTCGAGGTCGACTTCGCGGACGATGCCGGCCACGACCTCTTCGTTGCGCGAGGGCGCCGAAAACAGCGGCAGCTGCGCGGCCTTGCGATCGGCCGGCAATTCGCCGCGCGCCAGACGCGGCCGCCCCTCGGGATCGAACTCCTTGGCCTCGAGGTTGGCGAGCACCTGTTCGGCCCGCCGCACGACGCCGTCCGGGAGACCGGCGAGCTTGGCGACGTGGATGCCGTAAGACTTGTCGGCGCTGCCGGGGGCCACCCGGCGCAGAAAGACGATCCGGTCCTCCCACTCCTTGACCGCCATCGTCCGGTTCACCACCCGCGGCAGGAGCTCGGCGAGCTCGGTGAGCTCGTGGTAGTGGGTGGCGAACAGGGTCAGCGGCCGGACCTCTCCGTGCAGATGCTCGACGATCGCCCAGGCGATCGACAGTCCGTCGAAGGTGGCGGTGCCGCGCCCGACCTCGTCGAGGATGACCAGGCTCTCGCGGCTGGCGAAGCGCAGGATGTTCGCCGTCTCGATCATCTCGACCATGAAGGTCGACTCGCCGCGCGCCAGGTCGTCCGAGGCGCCGACGCGCGAGAAGATCCGGTCGACGATGCCGAGCGTGGCGCTTCTCGCCGGCACGAAGCTCCCGGCCTGCGCCATCAGCACGAGCAACGCAGCCTGGCGCAGATAGGTCGACTTGCCGCCCATGTTCGGTCCGGTGAGCAGGACGATCTGCGAAGCTGCCGGATCGAGCTCGAGGTCGTTCGGTACGAAGCTCTCGCCGAGCGCCGCCTCGAGCACCGGATGGCGTCCCTCTTCGATCGCCAGGCCGCTGCCGGGCGGGCCGAGCTGCGGACGAACGTAGCCGCGCCGCGCCGCGACTTCGGCAAAAGCGGCGATGGCGTCGACGCCGGCGATCGCCTGCCCGAGACGTTGCAGCCTCGTGGCGTCGGCCGCCACGCGTGCGACAAGCTCGCCGTAGAGTCGCCGCTCGAGGGCGAGCCGCCGCTCTTCGGCGTGCAGGATGCGCTCTTCCAGTTCCTGCACTTCGGGGGTGACGTAACGTTCGGCATTGGCCAGGGTCTGCCGGCGCACATAGTCGCTCGGCACCGCCGCCTGGTGGGCGCGGGTGATTTCGATCGAGTAGCCGAACACCCGGTTGTAGCGCACTTTCAGCGAAGCGATGCCGGTGCGCTTGCGTTCACGCTCCTCGAGCTCGAGGATGTGCCGCTTGGCATCCGAGGCGAGCGACCGGTACTGGTCGAGCTCTGCATCGACGCCGGCGGCGATCACCCGGCCGTCGTCCAGGTGACTTGCCGGTTCTGCCTCGAGTCCGGTGACCAGGAAGGCGGCAAGGTCCGCCACCGGATCGGTCGCCGCGGCGGCGGAGATCAACCGGCTGGCCAGGCCGGAGAGGCCGGCGAAGAGCTGCGGCACCGCTGCCAGAGTGTCGCGGAGCGCCGCGGCCTCGCGCGGAGTCAGCGATCCGACGACGGCGCGCGTCGCCAGGCGCTCGAGATCTGCGATGCGCGCCAGGTCGCCGCGCAAGCGCGCGAGCACGCCAGTATCCGCGGCCAGCGAGCCGACGCCGTCGTGCCGCTCGGAGATCTCCCCGATTTCGCGCAGCGGCCGGCGAAGCCAGTCGCGCAGCAGCCGCCCACCGGGCGCTGTGATCGTGCGATCGAGAACCGAGAGCAGCGCCGTGCCCCGTTCCGGGTCGCGCTGGGTGCGCAGCACCTCGAGGTTGGCGAGCGTCGTGGCATCCAGAATCAGCCGGTCGGACGCACTCCGCAGACGGATCTCGGTCACGTGATCGAGTCGGCTGCGTTGCGTCGACTGGGCGTAAGCGAGGACCGCCGCCGCGGCGCGCACGCCCGGCTCCTCTTCTGCCAGCCCGAACCCGCGCAGGGTGGCGACGCCGAACTGCCGTGCCAGTCGGGCGGCCGACTTCTCTGCCGACTCGAGCAGGCCAGTCAGGGCCGTACGGCAGACCACGTCGCGTTCCACCCAGGCGGCGACCGCCTCCGGCAACGCCTCGACCTCGCACAGCAGCTCGCGCGGACGCAGGACCTCGAGCTCGGCGACCGCCTCGGAGGAGTCGCGCCAGCGGCGCAGGAAGAAGGCGCCGGTCGACACCTCCAGGAACGCGCCGGCCCCGCCGCCGGCAGGCTTGCCCGCAACGCCGTCCCACACCACCCCGCCGAGGAGGTTCTCTTCCTTGCTGTCGAGCAGGGCGAGCTCCGAAATCGTCCCCGGAGTCACCACCCGCGTCACCTCGCGGCGCACCAGCCCCTTGGCCTGCGCCGGATCTTCCACCTGATCACAGACGGCGACCTTGAGCCCCTGACGAATCAGCCTGCCGATGTATCCCGCCACCGCGTGGTGCGGGACGCCGCACATCGGTGCCTCGTTGGGCGTGCCCTTCTGCCGCGCCGTCAGGGTGAGGTCGAGCAGGGGCGCGACCTTCAGCGCATCCTCGAAGAAGAGCTCGTAGAAATCACCCATGCGGTAGAACAGGATGGCGTCCGGATACTGGGACTTGAGCTCCAGGTAGTGGCGGAGCATCGGCGTCATCTCGACCCCTGGGCGCATGAGTGGTCGAGTATAGCCGCGACCGGTCGAGCTAGACTTCCGTTCGATGCCCGTCTGGCTCGCTTTCGACTCCGGCTCTCCGGTGACCAGTGCCGCCGTGGCGCGCGATGGTGCGGTGCTTGCCGCGAGTGCGGGCGAGAGCCGCACCGGTCCCTCGCTCCTGCAACACCTCGACAACGTCCGTCGCGACGCGGGCGTCTCCCTCGACGGCTTCGACGGCATCGTGGTGCTCAGCGGCCCAGGCAGCTTCACCGGCATCCGGGTCGGTCTCGCGACCGCGCTCGGCCTGCGTGCGGCGCTCCCCACTCCGGTCGTCGCGCTGTCGAATCTCGCCGCGCTCGCCCTGCAGGTCGCGCCCGCGGAAGAGTCGACGATCCTGTCGCTGATCGACGCCCTGCGTGACGAGTGGTTCGTGCAGGAGTTCCGGCGACAGGGAGCCGGCGAGCTCCGCGCCGCCGGGCCGCCTTTCCGCACGGCCGCTCCGGAGCCTCCGCGGCCCGACGGGGTGCAGCTCGCGGTCCACCAGGACCAGAAGGTCCCGCCGGCCTTCGCTGGGCTCGCGCTCAGCCAGGCGCGCGACCTGGCCCCGGCTGTGGCCGCGGCCGCTTCGGCCGGCATCCTCCGGCAGCTGTTCGAAGAGGCGCTCGATCCGCTCTATCTGCGCGCCTTCACCCCGCGGACGCCGCAGTCTTGACCCCGTCGACCGGGGCCTTCGAGATCCGCGCCGCCAGGCCTTCGGACCTTCCCGCGCTCGCTGCGCTGGAGCAGGCGACCTTCGCCGAGCCTTGGTCGGCCGCTGCGCTCGCGGGATTCTGGGAGTCCCCCGGCGCCCGCGCCTGGCTCGCCCTGGACCCCGCAGGAGCGGCCGTGGGCTTCGCGCTCTTCGCCGTCGTGCCACACGCGCTCGAGGCCGAGCTGCTGCGGGTCGGCACCGCGCCGGAGTGGAAGCGCGCCGGCGTCGCCTCCGGCCTGCTCCGGGCGGCGTTGGCCGAGCTCGATCGCCTTTCCATAGCGACTTTCCTCGAGGTGCGTGCCGATAATTTCGCCGCGCTCGCCCTCTACCGCCGCCTCGGCTTCGAACCGTGCGGCCTTCGCCAGGCCTACTACCCCGACGGCTGTGATGCCTGGCTCTTCCTGCGGAAGATCTGACGCTGCTTCCGGTTGAGAGCGCAAATGCCGGGTGCTATCCTCATTTCGGATCGTTTCCAACCGCAGAAAGGAGAGCTCGCCTATGCCGAACCTCGACGCCCTCAGACAGGAGTTCCTGCGCAACAGCGAGGCCTTCCGCCTGCTCCACCAGGAGCATCACGAGTGCGAGGAGCGCCTGACGCAGATCGCCCAGAGGACTCTCCCGTCGCAGGAGGACGAGGCTGAGGAGAAGCGTCTCAAGATCCACAAGCTCGCGCTCAAGGACCGGATGGAAGCGATGATGCGCGAGCATCAGGAAACCCGGGTCGGCGCCTGAGTCCGACCGCGCGTAGCTCCCGCCCGCCTCTGGTCCGCCGCGGATGAGTTTCGCCAAGGAGGCCTGGGCCTTCGTCCTGCCGCTGGTGGCGATCGCGGCGGCGTTGCTCTTTTTCGAGCGCCGCATCGCCGCGATCGCCTTCGCGCTGCTGAGTCTCCTCGTCCTGCTGTTCTTCCGCGACCCGCGGCGCCACTACTCGGGGCCGGAGGGCGTCGTGCTCGCCGCTGCCGACGGTCTCGTCACGGCGGTCGAGGAGGTCGTCGATCCGGAGATCGGCCCGGGTCCATACCGGCGAATCGTGACCTTCCTGTCGGTTTTCGACGTGCATGTCCAGCGCTGCCCGGTGGCAGGCGAAGTCGTCTTCTCGGCGCTTCTCCGCGGCCAGAAGCTCGCCGCCTACCGCGCCGACGTCGGCGACAAGAACGAGCGCTACACCAACGTCTTTCTGCGGCCGAACGGCGACCGCATCGGCGTCCGCCAGCTCGCCGGCCTGATCGCGCGCCGGGTGGTCTCGTATCTCGGCAAGGGAGACCGGCGTCAACGCGGCGAGCTGATGGGCGTCATCAAGTTCGGCTCCCGGGTCGATCTCTATGTGCCGTCAACCTACGAGGTCCTGGTCCGCAAGGGCGACCGCGTGCGGGTCGGGGAAACGCCGATGGCGCGTGATCCCAGTGTCTCCGTAACGGCGCCGGCAGCGCCATGAGCGCGCCCGAATCGCGCCTGGTTCGCCATCGCCGGCGTGCCGCGTTCCTGTTGCCGAGTGCTTTCACTATCGGCAATATCTTCTTCGGCTTCTTTGCCATGGTCCTCGCCCTGCGCGGGCGGTTTCTCTGGGCGGCGGGCTGTATCCTGATCGCCGCCGTCGTCGACAATCTCGACGGCCGGATCGCCCGGATGACGGGCACCGAGAGCGATTTCGGGCGCGAGTTCGACTCCCTCGCCGACGTCGTCACCTTCGGCGCGACTCCGGCGCTCGTCGCCCACCTCTGGGGCCTCTCGGTGTGGAGCCGCCTGGGCTGGCTGGTGCCGCTCTACTACGTGGTCTGCTGCGCCACCCGGCTGGCGCGATTCAACGTTCAGACCGTGCGCGCCGACAAGCGCTACTTCGTCGGCTTGCCCTGTCCAGCGGCCGGTGGCGGAATCGCCTGCATCCTCCTCGCGGCTCCCCAGGCGGAGGGCCGGCGCTGGCTGCTCGTGGGCATGGCCGCAGCGCTCGCCCTGCTCGGCAGCCTGATGGTCTCGACCTTCCGCTACTGGAGCTTCAAAGCCCTCGACCTCCGCCAGCCGCACAGCTATCGCATGGCGCTCCCGCTGGCCGCGATGATCCTCCTGCTCGCCTTCTACCCCGAAGCCTTCCTGCCGGTGATGGCTTCGGCTTACGCTCTCTCCGGGCCGGTCCTCTGGTTGGCGAATCGAGCCGGCATCGGCCGGAGCTCTTCCCCGGAGGCGCCCGCCACATGAGCCGTATCGCCCTGGTGCACTCGCTGTCGCTGCTCGGCAAGGAGGTCGCGGAGCGCCTCGCGCAACGACCCGACCTGTGCTCCGACCTGCGCCTCTTCGCGCTCGACGAGGAGATGGTCGGTACGCTGACCGATGGCCTCGATGGGGCCGCCTTCGTCGGCCGGGTCGAGGAGGACTGTTTCGACGGCGCCGATCTCACCATCTTCTGCGGCGAGATCGAGCTCGACCGCAAGGCCTTCGCCTTGCTGCCGCCGGGCGCCCGGGCCATCGTCGCGTCGCACGGCGCGACCGTCGAAGACGCCTTTCCAGCGGTCGCCGGTGTCGAGGAGTTCGCCTGGCTCGGGCAGGAGCGGCTGCTTGCCCCTTCGCCGGCCGCCGTCGGACTGACCCGCTTGCTCGATCCGCTGCGCGCCCTCGACCTCAACCGGGTGGTGGCGACCGCGGTCCTGCCGGCGTCCGAGCTCGGTGCCGCGGGAATCGACGCGCTGTTCGAAGAGAGCCGGGCCCTGCTCGCGCTCGCCAAGCCGGCGAAGCCGGAGCACTTCCCGGCGCAGATCGCGTTCAATCTCCTGCCCGGGCTCTTTCCGGGCGCCGAGATCGCCCGCCAGGCGCAGCTCGCGCTCGGCCTCGTCGGCGATCCCGCTCGTCCGGCCCACGGTCGGATCGCCGTTCAGACCGCCCAGGCCGGCATCTTCCACGCGGTCACCCTGAGTCTGTTCGTCGAGCTCGGCAAGGCGATCGAACCGGCAGCGTTGCGCAAGCTCCTCGGCCGCGCCGGCACCCTCGCCCGCAAGTCCGGGGCGCTCGGGCCGGTGCAGGCGGCCGGCGAAGAGGAGCTGCTCGTCGGCGAGGTGCAGGCCGCCGGCGACCATGGCTTCTGGATCTGGGCGACGATCGACAATCTGACCGTCGGCGGCGCCGGCAACGTCCTCCGGCTGGCCGAGACCGTTCTCCGCCCCGGCACTGCCTCCTGACTCGTCCGACGCCGCGCGAGCGCCGGGAGATGAAGCCCGGCCAACGGTTGTTATAGTCGCTGCGTTGCGGCGTCCGCGTCCGGAACGCCCCTCACCGCGTATCTCCCCCTGAAAGGAGCTCTTCGGTCGCATGACGAACGCAGCGCCGTCCCCAGACAGTCACTTTCGCGTCGCGATCCTCGGTTCCGGTCCTGCGGGCCTGACCGCGGCGCTCTACGCCGCACGCGCCGGCCTCGAACCGGTCGTCTTCGAAGGCAATCAGCCCGGCGGGCAGTTGACCATTACCACGGAGGTCGAGAACTACCCCGGCTTCGTGCACGGCATCCAGGGCCCCGAGCTCATTGACCAGATGCGCGAGCAGGCGCGGCGCTTCGGAGCGCAGGCGAAGTTCGAGCTGGTCGCCGCGGTCGATCTCTCCAGCCGCCCGTTCCGCTTCCGGACCGACGACAAGAGCTACTCCGCCGACGCGCTGATTCTCTCGACCGGGGCCTCGGCGAAGCTGCTCGGCCTGCCTTCGGAGCGCGAGCTGATGGGCTACGGAGTGTCCGCCTGCGCGACCTGCGACGGCTTCTTCTTCAAGGGCAAGGAAGTGGCGGTCGTCGGTGGCGGCGACACGGCGCTCGAGGAGGCCACCTACCTCACGCGCTTCGCAGCGAAGGTTACGGTGATCCACCGTCGCCGCGAGCTGCGGGCGTCGAAGATCATGCAAGAGCGAGCGGCCGCCAATCCGAAGATCGCCTGGATCTATGACGCCGAGGTGATCGAAATTCTCGGCAGTCGCGACGCCGGCGTCTCCGGCCTCCGGCTGCGCGATCGGCCGAGCGGAGCGGAGTCGGTGTTCTCCACCCAGGGCCTCTTCGTCGCCATCGGACACCAGCCCAACACCGAGGTCTTCGGAGGCCAGCTGCCGACCAACGCGGCCGGATACCTGCTGGTCGAAGAGCCGACGACCCGCACCGCCATCGCGGGAGTCTTTGCCTGCGGCGACGTGACCGATCCGAGCTACCGCCAGGCGATCACTGCCGCCGGCAGCGGTTGCAAGGCGGCGATCGACGCCGAACGCTGGCTGGAGGCACAGCAAGGATGAGCCGGCAGGCGAAGACCCTCGGCGACCTCCGACGCACGGCGTATCGCTCGCAATCCGTGCGCGCCGAGATCCGCGGCAACCTGCGGCGCAAACTGGCAGCGCGCCAGGAGCTGTTCCCCGGCATCGTCGGCTACGACCGCACGGTGATTCCGGCGATCGCCAACGCGCTGCTCGCCGGTCACGATTTCATCCTCCTCGGCCTGCGCGGCCAGGCGAAGTCCCGCCTGCTGCGCCAGCTGACGACACTCCTCGACGAGGAAATTCCAGTGCTTGCCGGCAGCGAGGTGAACGACGATCCGCTGGCGCCGATCTCGACCTGGGGGGCACGCCGCATCGCCGAGGCCGGAGACGACGCGCCGATCGAGTGGCTCGGCCGCGAAGCGCGCTACAGCGAGAAGACGGCGACTCCCGACGTGTCGATCGCCGATCTGTTGGGCGATATCGATCCGATCAAGGCGGCGACCCGCCGTCTGACCTACGCCGATCCCGAGGTCATCCACTTCGGCATCATCCCGCGCACCAATCGCGGCATCTTCGCCATCAACGAGCTGCCGGACCTGGCGCCGCGCATCCAGGTCGGGCTGCTGAACCTGCTCGAGGAACGCGACCTCCAGATCCGCGGATTTCCCGTGCGCCTCGAGCTCGACATGCTGTTCGCGTTCTCCGCCAATCCCGAGGACTACACGAACCGCGGCTCGATCATCACGCCGCTGCGCGACCGCATCGCCTCGCAGATTCTCACCCACTATCCGCCGAACGCCGCGCTTGCCGCCCAGATCACGGCGCAGGAGGCATGGACCGAGCGGGACGGCTCGCCGATCGTCCTCACCGACGAAGCGCGCATTCTGGTCGAGGAGATCTCGATCGCCGCCCGCGAGAGCGAGCTCGTCGATCAGACCTCGGGCGTTTCGGCGCGGGTCGCGATCTCGGCGCTCGAGCTCTTGGCCTCGAACCTCGAGCGGCGGGCCCTCTCTTCGGGCGACCGTCCGGTCTTTCCCCGCCTGTGCGATCTGCCACCGCTACTGCCGGCGCTCACCGGCAAGTTGGAAATGGTCTACGAAGGAGAGCAGCAGGGTCCCGAGGTGGTGGCGCGAAAGCTCATCGGCACCGCGGTCAGGAAGCTCTTCGAAGCGCGCTTCCCCGAGCTCGACAAGGAACCCCCTGCCGGCACGCCCGAGGAGCCGGGCCCCTACGCTCCGATCTTCGCCTGGTTCGCGGCCGGCAACGCCGTGACGCTCTCCGACGAGATGCCGTTCGCCGACTACGAGGCCGAGCTCGCCCGCGTGCCGGGCCTCCAGGGGCTCGCGGCGCAGGCGGCGGGTCCATCCGCAAGTCGGGAGCAGCTCGCCTTCTGGAGCGAGCTGGTCCTCGACGGTCTGCACCAGAGCGTCAAACTCGCCCGCCATGACCTCGACAGCATGGTGAGTTACAAGGAGCTGCTGAAGTTCCAACTCCTCAAGCCGCCGCGGCGCGGGCCGCGGCGCGGCACCGGCGAGATCAACTGACTTCACCGCCGGGCGAGCCATGAGGCACCGCTACTTCCATCTCGATCCCGATCTGCTGCGCCAGATGATGGCGGGGATCGACCTCATGCGGCTGTTCCAGCAGCTGCTGCTCGCCTCCGCTGGCAACGCCGAAGAGGCGATGGAGTGGATGCGGTACCTGCAGGAGCAGGGCTACATCGACGAGTCGGTCGACCTCGACGCCTTCTTCGCCGCCCTGGAGAAGGAGCGTCTCCTCGAGAGGGACGCCGACGGCGGCCTCGTGCTGTCGACCGCCGGCGAGCGTCAGGTCCGCCGCAGCGCCTTCGAGCAGATCTTCTCCGGTCTCGCCAAGGGGGCGCCCGGATACCACGCGATACGGGCGAGCGGTGAGGGCGTGGAGGCGCTGCCCGAGTCGAAGCCGTACGCCTTCGGCGACGACCTGGCGCGGATCGATTCGGTGCGGTCGCTCGGCAACGCCCTCAAGCGCTCGCAGGGCGAGCTGGAGCTCGCCGAAGAGGATCTCGAAGTCTTCGAGACCGAGCACCAGACGGCCTGTGCGACGGTCGTAGCGATCGACATCAGTCACTCGATGATCCTCTACGGCGAAGACCGCATCACGCCAGCGAAGACCGTGGCGCTCGCCCTGACCGAGTTGATTACCACCCGGTACCCGAAAGACCACCTGGCGGTGATCACCTTCGGTGACCGCGCCGAGCGCATCGCCCTGCGCGACCTCCCCTACCTCGAGGCCGGTCCGTTCCACACCAACACCCGCGAGGCGCTGCAGCTCGCGCGCGGCCTGCTGGCGCGTCAGAAGCAGCCCAACAAGCAGATCATCCTGATCACCGACGGCAAGCCTTCCGCGATCACCGAGAACGGCCAGATCTACAAGAACCCGTTCGGTCTCGACCTGCGCATCGTCAACCTCACCCTCGCGGAGGCCGAGCAGTGCCGGCGGCAGAAGATCGTGATCACGACCTTCATGATCGCTACCGACGGCCTCCTGCAGCAGTTCGTCGACCAGCTGACCAAGATCAATCGCGGCCGGGCCTACTTCGCTTCCCCCGACAACCTCGGCGAGTTCCTCCTCGCCGACTACATCCGCAACCGCCGAAGCCGCGTCCGCTGACGCGGCGTTGCGATATCCGCGTCCGCTGACGCGGCGTTGCGTCACCTGCGCCGGGCCGCGATCAGTTGCCGGGCCAGAAATCGTCCGTCGAACCGTCTTCGAATCCAGAGAGGAACTGGAGATTGGCCTGTACGAAGCGCAGGATCTCCGGCTCGGTCATCTCGACCTGGACCGGCTGTCCGTCGCCGTCGAGCACGGCGGTGCCTGCGCCGAGAATCACCTCATAGCGGCTCCCCACTTCGACGTCGGCACGGGTCGGAATCGCCACCGCGAGGAACGGACCCGGAAGCAGGGTGTTGAGATCGCCCCCGGTCGAGTGGAAGGTCACCTGCACGACCCCTGGAGCGGGCTCCACGACCGAGTCCACGACCGCCGCGCCGTAGGCCGGGTGGATGGTGGCCGTAGCGGGACCGTCTGCGAACCCGGGTTCGAAGAGGATCTCGATGGTGCCCGAAGCGATCTCGCCGAGGATATCGGTGCCGGCGCCGATCACCGCCAAGGCACCCGGGACGGCGTGATCCGCGGCCGCCTCGAGGTCGATGTCGGCATCGAAGTCGTCGACCCGCAGGCGACCCTTCTCGGTGAAATAGGAAACTGGCAGACCGTCAGCGGCCTCGAGCGTCAGCGTGTCCGGGTCGATCTGCAGGAGAAATCGCCGGTCGAGCTCGAGCGCCGGATCGAGGGCGTAGCGCAGTACGACGAGTGGCCCGAACTCCGGGTTCGCCGTGCCGCTCGCCGACGAGAACGTGACCTCTGTGCGCAGGGTGGCGGGATCGAAGGTCGCATCGGCCACAGCATCGCCCGCTTGCGAGCGGATCTCGACGCCGAGCAGGGAGGTGTATGGGCTTCCCGGGAGGCCGTCCTTGTCGCGCATCTCGATGGCGAGAGCGCCCGCCGACAGGAGACGGGCGTCGGTCGAGCGCACGACCACCGTGGCTTCGGCCGCGCCTTCGCGCACCCGCGTCTCGTCGATCACCAGACCCAGGACACCGGTTTGGGCAAAGGCCTGCGCGGTGCAGGCGGCATAGATCAAGGTCAGGGCGGAAATCAGTCGGAATCGGCGGCGTAGGGTCACGGTCTCTCCTGTCGAGGTGGCGGCGCAAGGCCTGTTGCCTCCTGAGACAGCTCCGACCGGCCGCCGGAACAGCTCTTCGACCCGGTTTCTTTCGAAGAAGGAAGTGGTCGCACTCCTGTTCATCAGGCATTCATCTCACCCCCCTAGGCTCCGGCCGAATCTGGAGGAAGCTCCCGCCAGGAGGAAGAGATGAAGACCACCCTTTCCGCCGCAGCCGCATTCGCATGTGTCGCCCTCGCAACCGCCCCCGCAGCGGTCGGCGCCGAAGAGCAGTTGCTGAGCCTCGATCCCGCAAAGACCGCAGTCCACTTCAGCGTCACCGCCACCGGTCACGATGTCGAGGGGTCCTTCCACCTTACCAGCGGCGCCGTGCGCTTCGACAGCGCCACCGGAGTCGCTTCCGGGGAGATTCGCGTCGATGCCCTCTCCGCCGAGACCGGCAACGGGTCGCGCGACAAGACGCTGCGCGACGACGTGCTGGAGACCGAGCGCTTCCCGCTCTTCGTCTTCACTGCCGAGCGCTTCGTCGGGAACCTGCCGGCGAGCGGCGAAGGACAGGTCGAGCTCCGCGGCCTCGTGTCGCTGCACGGTGCCTCGCACCCCCTGACCCTGCCGGCGAAGATCCGGCTCGAAGGGGAACGCCTGAAGGTCGACGCCGAGTTCGCCATTCCCTATGTCGAGTGGGGCCTGCACAATCCGAGCATCCTCTTCCTCAAGGTCGCCGACATCGTGCAGGTGCACGTCGAGGGAGAGGGCACTCTGTCGTCTCCGGGAGCGGCGGTCGCCGCCAGCCATGGTCGTTGAGCCCGGCCTGCGGCCGACAGCGGAGCTCGGTTCCCCTGCCGCCAGCCCTCCACCGGGCCAGGCCGGCCAAGGCACGCCCCGGCGAGTTTCGCGTCTCGTCCGCCTCCTGTCGCCGGCCGAGTTCCGCCATGTCTGGGTGAGCTACCGCCGGGCGCTCCAGGCGTCGCCGCAAACCGAAGCGCACCTCCGCTCCGCCATCGACGACCTCCTGGGTTCGCCCGGTACGCTGGTGCGCGCCCAGCTCGCCTATGGCGTCGGCCGGGCCCTGGGTCTCGAGCGCGCGGCCGCGACCTCGGCCGCGATCGCCGTCGAATACCTCCACACGGCCTCCCTGGTTTTCGACGACTTGCCCTCGATGGACGATGCGAAGGTCCGCCGCGGCCGGCCCTGCCCCCACCTGCTCTACGGCGAGGGCGCGGCGATCCTCGCCGGGTTGGCGCTCGTCCATCGCGCCCACGCCCTGGTCGCCGTGGCAGCCGCGGGTCTCCCCGCCGCGCGCGAGCGCCGCGCCTGGCTGCGGCTCGAGCAGAACGTCGGGCTGCAAGGCCTGCTCGACGGACAGGCGCGGGATCTGCACTTCGCGCGCAGCGAAGATCCGCGCCGCGTCGCCTCCGGCAAGACGACGCCGTTGCTGCGGCTCGCCCTTCTGCTGCCGGCCGCGCTCGCTGGCGCCGGCCCGCAGACCGAGGAGACGCTCGACCGTCTCGCCGCGGCCTGGGGACAGGCCTACCAGGCGATCGACGACTTCCGCGACCTCCTTACCGCCGACGCCGACAGCGGCAAGACGACACGTCGCGACGATTCGCTCGGCCGGCCGAATCTCTTCCGGGCGTACGGGCCGGAAGGCGCCTGTTCCGTTCTGTCAGAGGATCTCGCGGCGGCAGCGCGCGAGCTCGACCGCCTGGACAAGACGGCCGAGTTGCAGGCGCCGCTGCAACAGTTCACCCAGCTGCTCCGCAGTGAGAGTCATCGCATTTCGGGACGGCTCGCAATTCGGGGATGAGGCCGGCCCCCGTCGCGGACTTCCCGGAAGATCTCGCTCCCGACCTGGCGCAAGACCTGGCGATCCACGCCCTCGGCTGGCTCACTGCCGGCTGCGCTGTCGGCGTTCTGCTCACCGCCCTGCTCGCCTGGCCGGCAGGCAACGCCCTGCTTGCGCCGCTCACCTATGGCCGCTGGGCTCCGGTGCACCTCGACCTGCTGCTCTACGGCTGGACCGCCCTGCCCCTCGTCGGCCTGCTGCTACGATTCTATCTTCCGGGGCGACCCGGCGCGGGCCCGGGACGCCTCGCGCTCGCCGTCTGGTCGGGTGCGCTCGGCGCCGGAGCCGTCGCGCTCCTCGCCGGCGGCTCGAGTGGCAAGCTGTTTCTCGATTGGAGCGGCAGCATTCGCCTGCTCTGGCTCGGCGCGCTCGTCGTGCTCTGGGGCGGGCTCGCCTTCGGCCTCCTCCTGGCCTGGCGCCGGAAGCCGCGGGCGAGCGGCGCCCGGCGCCTGGGCCTGCGCAGCGCTCTCCTCCTTCTGCTTGCCGGTGTGCCGTGGGCGATCGCCCGGGCTCTCGATCCGCAGAGCTATCCGCCGATCGATCCGACGACCGGCGGACCGACCGGCACGGATCTCGCCGCCAGCACGGTCGCCATCGTGCCGATGTTCCTCGCCCTGCCGACGCTGCTCGGACTCGAGCGTCCCGACGGCGCGCCTCGGGCGCTACCGCTCTGGCTGCTGCTCGCCCTCCATGCAGCCTGCCTGCCGCTGTTCGGCTTCGGAGATCGCAGCCACCAGAGCCCGCTCCAGATCGCCGCGATCGCCAGCGTGCTGATCTGGCCACTGCCCCTCGCCCGTTTCCTGCTCGCCCATCGCTGGCCCGCCGGAAGCACTCCCTGGCTCTGGGCTCTCGGAGCCTGGGGCACAGCTCTCGCCACCTCCGCCCTGGTGACCTTTCTACCCGGAGTGCTCGACGCCGCCAAGTTCACCCATGCGCTGGTCGGGCACGCGCACCTCGCCATGGGCGGATTCACCTCGGCCTTCTCCGCTCTCGCCTTGCACGCACTCCTCTCCGGCTCGCCCGCCGAGGCCACCTTCACGGCGCGGGTGCCGTTCGCCTCGTGGCAGATCGGCACGGCAGCTCAGGTCGCCGCCCTCGTCCTGTTGGGCGTCCTCGAGGCCGGCGATGTGGGCGTCCTCTTTCGGGCCGACGGTCGGGTGAGCGCGCTGCTTGCCCTGCGTGGCGCCGGCGGCTGCGCGATGCTCTTCGCCGCCGCGAACTGGCTGCGGCTGGCGAGTCGCGAGGGCAGCGGATGAGCCGCCTGCCGTGCGGAATCGCCGGCTGTGCCATGAGGGAAGCGCGCAGCGAGCCCAGGTCGCTGCGCCACCGCTTCGCCGGTCTCCCCGGACTTGCGGCCGTCGCCGCGACGTACGTCTATTTCCTGATCTGGGCGCAGTTCGGACTGCTGGCGCGCATGCGCGACGCCGGCCTCGCGGGTGGCTCGATCCGCTTGGTCATGGCCGCGATGGGCCTGGCTGGCCTCGCGTCGAGTTTGGGCGCCGCCCGGCTGCCAGCCGGGCGCTCGAGCGTCGCCGCTGGTCTCGCAGGATGCGCTGCCGCCGCGCTCGGCTCCCTCGTCGCCGGCTCCGTAGCGGGCTTCGCCGCGGCTGCGGTCGCTGTCGGAGCCGCCACCGCCCTGGCGACGGTCTCCCTGGCAGCGGCCCTTCCCGGCCTGGTCGCTCCGCGCCGGCGCGGCCTGGCCGTCGGCGCGGCGACCGGGATCGCCTACTTCGTCTGCAACCTGCCCTGGCTGTTCGAGGCCCCGCCCGCCTTCCAGGCGATCGTCGCCTCCGGCGTCTGCGTCTTCGCGGCCCTCGCCCTGTGGCTCGGCGCGCCCGTCTCCGGATCGCCTGAAGCGCTGCCTCGCGCGCCAGCGACGCGACACTTCCGCGGCATAGGCTGGGCCGCGGTCGTCGCCTCCTTTCTGGCCCTGGTCTGGCTCGATTCCGCGGCGTTCGCGATCATCCAGGAGAGCGACACGCTGCGCCGCCTGACCTGGGCGAACGGGAACATCAAGCTGCTCCTCGGAGCCGTTCATCTTGCGGCCGCACTCGTCGCCGGCTGGGTCGCCGACCGCGGCGGACTTCTCCGCCTGCCGTGGGCCGGCTTCGCGGCGCTCGCCGCAGCGGCGCTACTGCTCGATCGCCTCGCCCCGGCGATCGTCGCCGGCGTCCTCTACGCCGCCGGAGTCTCCCTCTATTCGGTCGCTCTCGTGCTTGCGCCCGGTGCCCGGCTGGAACGCGATCTGCCGCCCCCCGGGCGGCGCGCGGCACAGCTCTACGGCTTCGCCGGCTGGATCGGATCGGCGGCGGGCGTCGGCATGGCACAGGACCTCCATCGGATCCCCGGCGCCTTTCTCGTTGCGGCGTTCACGCTCCTCGCCCTGGCGGGTCTCGCCGGAGCGCGTTCGGCAACCAAGCTTCTCGTGCGACGGGCGGCGCCGGCGCTGACCATCGCGCTCGTCTTCGGTCTTGCGGCGATCGTCGAGGGCGCGGCCGATGGCGCGGCAAGGCGGCTGGACGAAAGGGCTCCTTCCGAAATCGCCGCACGCGCCGCCGCTGCCGCTCGTGGCAGGGCGGTCTACGTCGCCGAGGGATGCATCCACTGCCATTCGCAGTATGTCCGCCCGGCAAGCCGGGACGTGGCGTTCTGGGGGCCGGCGCGGCCGCTCGATCGCCAGGAACGGCCGCCGCTGGTGGGCAATCGCCGCCAGGGTCCCGATCTCGCTGCCGTCGGCCTGCGCCGAAGTCCGGTCTGGAACCGGCTCCACCTGATCGATCCGCAGGCGCTCTCGCCGGCCTCGCGCATGCCCTCCTACGCCCATCTGTTCGCGCACGACAACGGCCCGGGCGACGACCTCGTCGAGTACCTGGCGACGCTCGGCGCCGGCCGCGGGGAAGAGCGCCTGGCGATCGTTTCCGGTGCGCCGCCCGCGGCCGCGAGCGAACCCGGAACGGTCACGACATCCAGCCGCTATCGGGAGCTCTGCGCCGCCTGCCATGGCCTCACCGGTCACGGTGACGGGCCGCTCGCCAGCCATTTTCCCGGTCCCGTGCTCGACCTCGCCAAGCCGCGGCTCCATTGGGTACCGAACCGCGGCGACGGCGGGCGCGATCCGGCGGCGCTCGCCCGCCTCATACGCTGGGGCGCCCCCGGGACGGCGATGGCGGGCCATGAGACGCTTTCGGAGAGCGAGCTCGCGCAGCTCGCGGCGACCGTCGAGGGCTTCGCGCACGCGGGCGATACCGCCGGAACCCTGGAGGTGCAGCGGTGAGTCCGTCTGGACCGGGACCGCTCGGGCGACTGGCGGCGGTCTCCGTGGCGCGGCCGCGGGCGGTCCTGACGCTCTGGGGGAGCCTCCTCCTGCTGGCGCTCGCCCTGGCCACGAGCCGCCTCGAGCTCAAGACCTCCAATCTCGATCTGGTCGATCCCGACCTCCCGGCGATCGCGGCCTTCCGCAACTTCGCCGCGCAGTTCGGTACTCCCAACGTCCTGGTGATCGGGCTCGAGGGCGACGACGAGGAGCGCCTGCGCGCTGCCGTCGACGAGTTGGCACCGCGACTCGCCCGGCTCGCAGGCGTCCGCTCGGTGCTCGCCCGCCTGCCCTACGACTTCGCCCAGTTCGCCCTCCCGGGCTTCCAGCCCTACTTCGCCTCGGTGGATCGCGGGCTCTACTTTCTCTTCGTCCAACCCGACGATCCCGAGTCGAGCGCCGCCACGATCGCGCCGTTCGTCGCCGCGGTCGAGGCGGAGGTCGCGCACCTGTCACCTGCCGAGCGCAGCATCCGGGCCAGCCTGACCGGGCTTCCCAAGTACGCCATCGACGACCGCGACGTCATTCAGCACGACGTGTCGCGCATCACCGCCCTTTCGTTCGTCCTCATCTTCGCCCTCTTCGCACTGACCTTCGTCTCCTTCCGTCGTCCGCTCGCCGCCATGGTCACCCTCGCCGTCGCCGTGGCGACCCTGCAGGGATTCGCCGCCCTCTGGCCCGGTCACCTGACTCTCCTGTCGGCCTTCGCCGGGTCGTTTCTCTTCGGCCTCGGCATCGACTACGGCATTCATCTCGTCGATCGGGTCGAGGAGCTGCTCGCCGCCGGCCGCCCGCTGGCGCCGGCCATCGTCGAAGCGGTGGCGGCGCTCGATGCGGGGTTGACGACCGGCGCCGGGACCACTGTCGCGTCGTTTCTCGCGCTCACGTTTTCGGGCTTTCGCGGCTTCGCCGAGCTGGGCGCGATCTCGGCTTCGGGGATCGTCCTTTGCCTGCTGGCGATGGTGACGCTCCTGCCTGCCCTGCTCGTGCTGTTCCCGGCGCGACACGGCCGGGAGGTCGCCCTCCTCGACCGGCGCTTCGGCCGCTTCCTTCTCGCCATCCACAGCCGCCCGCTCGCCGCGGCGCTGGTCCTGACCACCGTCGCCCTGGCGGCGCTCGGTTTGCCGCGCTTCAACGAGGACTACCTCGACCTGCAGCCGGCCGACTCCGCGGCGGTCCGCCTCGAGCGCGCCATGGTCGAGCGTTCGGCCTACTCGCCGCAGTTCGCGGCCTTCGTTGCTCCCTCCCCCGCCGCGGCACGCGCGCTCGCCGGGGCGTTGGCGCTCGACCCGACGGTCGGCAGTGTGAGCTCGGTCGCGGAGCTCGACCGTCTGACCGCGCTGGGCGCCCGTCCGGCAGCCGACGCAGCCTCCTTTCGCTCCCACTTCGTCGCCGCCGACGGACGGTCGGCGGTCTACGCCTACCCGGCTGCGGACATCTGGGACCCCGTGCGCCGGGACGAGTTCATCGCCCACATGCAACGACTCGATGCCGGTGCGACTGGCATGCCGTTCGTCGGTGCCTTCATGATCCAGCTTTCGCGTCACGCCTTCCGGATCGGCGTCGGCGTGGCCGCGATCCTGGTTCTCCTCATCGTCGCCTGGGACTTCCGCGACCCCTGGCGCACCGCGATCGCCCTCCTGCCGACCGGCCTCACCCTGCTCGCCCTGCCCGGCCTCATGCAGCTCGCCGGCCTCGAGTTCAACCCCCTCGACATCATGGCGCTGCCGGTCGTCATCGGCGGCGCGGTCGACAACGGCCTCCAGCTCGTGCACCGTTTCCTCGCCGAGCGGGGCGATCTGCGCCGCGCGCTCGCCGGGACCGGGCGCTCGCTGGCGCTCGCCGCTGTCACCTCGATCGCCGGCTTTGGCCTCGTCGCATTCTCCGAGCATCGCGGGCTCGCGAGCTTCGCCCTGCTGCTGACGCTCGGCCTCGCCACCGTGCTGGTGAATTCGATGCTGGTGCTGCCGACGGTCCTCGAGCTCGCCGCCGGGCGGCTGCTCGACGCCGGCCCTCGCCACGGAGCTTCGGAGTGAGCGTTCTCGCCCGCCGCGCCGCGACCTACGCCGGCCTCGTGCAGCTCCAGAACACGCTCTTCGCACTGCCGTTCGCTCTCGCCGGCGCCTTCCTCGGCGCTCGGGGCATCCCCTCCCTCGGCGCCTTCCTGGCCGTCGGAGCGGCGATGTTCGGCCTGCGCACGGCGGCCATGGCTTTCAATCGGGTGGTCGATCGCCGCTTCGACGCCGCCAACCCGCGCACTGCGGGGCGCGAGCTGCCGGCCGGCAGGGTCTCTCCGGGCGAAGCCTGGGTGCTCATCGCCGGCGGACTCCTGGTCTTTCTCGTCGCCTGCCGGATGTTGAACGGCTGGACTCTGGGCCTGGCGCCGCTCGCCGTCGCTTTGACCTTCGGCTACTCGCTGACCAAGCGTTTCACTTCCGGCTCGCATCTGGTCCTCGGAGCGGCGCTCGCCCTGGCGCCGTTCGGAGGCTATCTGGCGACGCACGGCGCACCGGGCGGTTTTCCGTGGGCGCTCGCCGCCGGCGTGCTCTTCTGGGTCGCCGGTTTCGACGTTCTCTACTCCTGTCTCGACGCCGATTTCGATCGCCGCGCCGGCCTCTACTCGCTGCCGGCGCGCTTCGGTCGCCGTGGCGCGCTGCGCCTCGCCCGTCTCTTTCACCTCGCGGCCTTCCTCCTGTTCGCACTCGCCGGATGGCAGGCGGCTCTCGGGTTGCCCTGGTGGGTCGGGCTCGTCATCGCGGCCGGGGCCTTCGTCGTCCAGCATGCCCTCGTTCGTCCCGACGATCTCGCGCGCGTGCAGATCGCATTCTTCCATCTCAACGCAGGCGTCTCGATGGTTCTCTTCCTCGCCACATGGCTCGCCCTGTCGCCGCCGTTGTGAGCGCCGCGATGAAGCCGACCAACGCAGCGGCCGACCCCTACGTCGCCTATCTCCATCGGTTCTTCGCCAGGTGGTCGCCGGTCTACGATCTCTTCGCGGCTCCGGTCGCCTTCGCCTATCGCGCAACGGTGCGTGCCGCCGCCGCCGCGCCTGGGCGATCGTTGCTCGATCTGTGCACCGGCACCGGGGAGATCGCGGGGCGTGCGGCCCGCGCCGGCGCCGCGGTGACTGCCATCGACCTGACGCCCGGGATGCTCGAGCGCGCCCGGCGCAAGGTCGGCCACCTCGGTGTCCGGCTCGATCTCGCCGACGCGCGGGCCCTGCCCTTCGCTTCAGCGAGCTTCGATACCGCGGTCCTGTCGTTCGCGCTGCACGACATGCCGCGACCGGTCCGCCTGCAGGTCCTCGAGGAGGCAGTGCGCGTCGCGCGCGAGAAGGTGGTCGTTCTCGACTACGCCTTTCCGCGCGCTGGGTGGAGGCGCCGCCTGACTGTGGGCGCGCTCGCCTGGTACGAGACCGCCTATCTGCGCGGCTTTGCCCGAGAAGAGATCGAACTGCTCGTCGCCGAGGCCGGCTTCACGGCCCTTCGCTGCCGCTCCTGGCTGCCGCTCCCTTTCGCGCTGTGGGAGATCCCAGTTCAGGCGGCGGCTTCGGTCGGGCGGTCCTCGACGATGCGGCCATCCTGAATCCGCACGATCCGCCGCGTTCTCTTGGCGAGGGCGTTGTCGTGGGTGATGAGCACCAGGGTGTGGCCCTTCGCCGACAGGTCTTCGAACAGCGACATGATGTCCTTGCCGGAAGACGAGTCGAGGTTTCCGGTCGGCTCGTCGGCCAGCACCAGCGCCGGCTCGCAGGCGAGCGCGCGGGCGATCGCGACGCGCTGCATCTGCCCGCCCGAAAGCTCGGTCGGCCGGTGGTGCATGCGGTCGGCGAGGCCGACCTGCTCGAAGAGCAGCTCGACGCGCGCCTTGCGCTCGCGCGCCCCCGTGCCGTGGAACAGCAGCGGCAGCTCGACGTTCTCGTAGGCCGAGATCTGCGGCAGCAGATTGAAGCTCTGGAAGACGAAGCCGACCTTGCGGTTGCGGATGTCGGCCAGTTCGTCGACGTCGAGCTCCGCGACCTCTTCGCCGTGCAGCTTGTAGGACCCACCGCTCGGTGTGTCGAGACAGCCGACGATGTTGAGCAGCGTCGACTTGCCGGAGCCCGACGGCCCGACGATGGCGACGAACTCTCCGGCCTCGACCCTGAGGTCGATCCCCTTGAGCGCCTCCACCTTCACCGCGCCGGTGTCGTAGACCTTGCGCAGGTCGCGCATGTCGATGATCGCCGGAACGGTCTCCACGGCGGCGATCTTCTTACTGTTCCTGCCGACGAACAAGTTCATGACCCGTCACCTCACTCGTAGCGCAGCGCGACCGCGGGCTGAATCGTCACCGCGCGGCGGGAAGGAAAGAAACCGGCGAGAAATCCGATCGATCCAAGGAGCGCGACCGTCGTGAAGGCGACTCCGAGGGAGAAGGTGGGCGCCCCGAGGAATTCCAGCGCGTCGCTGTTGGCCTTCGACTGGACGTAGGCGAGAAGCTCGACGAGTCCGACGCCAACGACGATGCCGATCGCCCCGCCCATCGCGGTCAGCGACAGGGACTCGACCACCAATGGACCGATGACGTACGAACGCCGCGCCCCGAGCGCCATCTGCACCCCGATCTCCTTGGTGCGGTGCTTGACCACGGCGTACATGATGTTAGCCACGCCGATACCGCCGATGAGCAGCGTCAGCGCGCCGATGATGCCGAGGAAGATCTCGATGCCGATGCCGATGTTGGCGGTGATCTTCTGCGACTCGACGGTGTCCCACATGGCCAGCGCGCGCTCGTCCGAGGGGTCGAAGCGGTACTTCGCGCCGAGGATCTCGTAGAGCCGCTTCTTCACCGCCTCGTTGACCTCCGGGCTCGTCGCCCGGACGACCAGGTCGGAGACGTAGCGCCGCCCGAACAGGGCACGGAAGGTCGCGAGCGGCACGACGGCGTTGTTGGCGTCGGGTCCGCCGTAGGTCCCCATCTGGATCTTCTTCTGCATCACGCCGACGACGGTGAACGGAACCTGGTTGATGAAGATGGTCTCACCGATCGCGTCCTTGTCGGCGAAGAGCTCGTCCTTGAGGTCGTTGCCGAGAAAGACCACCCGGCGCTTGAGCTCTTCGTCACGCTCGTTGAGGAAGCGTCCGCCCGGCTGCGGATTCTGGTTGCGCAGTTCGCCGTAGGCCGGCTCCACGCCGACCACCGGCTTGGTCAGCGTGGTGCGGCCGTAGGTCACCGTGTTGCCCCAGCGCCGCATCTCCGCGGAGGTGAGCGCGAGCTCGGGAATGTTGGCCTCGAGCAGCGCCGCGTCCTCCGGCAGGAAGCGCAAGTTCCGGCCCTGCGGAAAGCCCGCGAACGCCTTGGAGGTCGCTCCTGGCCAGATGACGATGATGCCCTCGCCGAGACCGCGGCTTCCCTTCGTCAGGTTGCGCTTCAATCCCTCGCCGAACGACAGCAGGAGAACGATCGAGAGTGTTCCCCAGGCGATCGCGGCGACGGTCATCACCATCCGCCTGCGGTTGATGCCGGCGGTCCGCCGGAACAGTCTGAGAATCAACGGCAGATTCCACATGGTCACATCCTCAGGGCTTCGACCGGCCGGAGGTTGGCTGCGGTGCGTGCCGGAAAGTAACCCGCCAGCAGCCCGATGGCGCCGAGGATCGCGGTGGTGATGGCGGCAACCTGGAACGAGATCCGCGGCGTGCCGATGAACTCCTCGAAGCCGAAGCTCGGGAAGACCGCGCAGACGCTCCACGAGATCAGGAAGCCGGTGATGCCGCCGACGATCGTGATCAGAAGAGTCTCGAAGAGGAACTGTCCGACGACGTAGCGCCGCTTGGCACCGAGCGCCATCTTGATGCCGATCTCCTTGGTGCGCTCTTCGACGACGACGTTCATGATGTTGCTGACGCCGATGCCACCTACCACCAGCGTCAGGGCGCCGACGATTCCCAGAAAGCCGCGGAAGGCGAGGAAAAAGGTGTCGAGGAACTTGGTGCCTTCGGTCGTGTCCCACATCTGGATCGCCTCCTCGTCGGAGGGGTCGAAGCGGTACTTGGTCGCCGCGGTGGCGATCACCGCCTTCTTGACGTTTGCGATCTGTTGCACGTCCTTGGCCTGGAAGATCAAATTCTCGATGTACTTGGCGCCGTAGATCGCCCGGAAGGTCGTCGAGGGAATGAGCGCCTTGTCCTTGTCCCGTCCGCTGTAGGAGGAGTCCTGCTCCTTCTGCACCATCACGCCGACGACCCTGAACGGCGCGCCGTCGAGACGGACCTGTTCGCCGACCGGGTTCACGCCGGCGCCGAACAGGTCGATCGCCAGCTGGTCGCCGAGGAACACCACCCGGCGCCGCTCGTCCATGTCGAGCTGATTCAGGAAGCGGCCGCCCTCCTGCGGGTTCATCGAACGCATTCCGCCGAACTCGACGTTCGCCCCGGAAACGTCGACCGACAAGGTCTTCTTGCCGTAGCTGACCCGCGCCCCGTCCTGCGAGTACTCCTCGCTGATGTTGCGGATGCCTTCGACCTCGTTGCGCAACAGGATGACGTCTTCGTCGGTGAGCTGGATCCGGCGGCCGCGGGGCAGACCCTGCCACGGTTTGCTCGTCCGCGACGGCCAGGCGATCACGATGGCGTCGCCGAGGCCCTTCTGTGCCACCAGTACCTGCCGATGAAGACCTTCGCCGAACGCCAGCATCAGGGTCACCGCGGCCGTGCCCCAGACGAGCCCGAAGACGGTCAGGAAGAGCCGCAGCTTCTGCGCGCGCACGTCGCGCAGGAACTGCCGCAGATAGTTGCGCAGATACATCGGATCACTCGACTTCCTTGGCCGGCCGCTGGACGACCTTGTCGCCTTCCGCGAGACCGGCGACGACCTCGAGGTTCAGGCCATCCGAGAGTCCCACCTCGATCTCCTTCTTGACCGGCTCGTCGTCCGGCTTGGCGCCGGGGACCTCGACCGTCGCCTTCTCCTTCTCCATCGTCACCAGGCGCTCCGGCACCAGCAGCACGCCCTGCTTCTCCTGGATGATGACGTCGGCGTTGGCGGAATAGCCGGCGCGCAGGGTGACCGTCGACTTCGCGGTGTCGATCTCGGCCTCGACGTCGAAAATCGTGGCGCCCTCCTTCTCACGCGCCTTGGGGGCGATGCGGGTCAGCTTCGCCGGCACCGAGCTGCCGGGCAGCGCGCCGATCTGGATGCGCACCTCCATCCCCTCGTGCAGCTTGCCGACGTCGATCTCGTCGACCGTCCCCTTGAACTCGAGCGTCTTCATGTCGGCGAGGGTCATCAGGACCGTACCCTCCTGGAACGAAGTCAGCGGCACGACCGGATCGCCGGGATTCACCTTGCGCTCGAGAACCGTGCCGGCCGCGGAAGCGCGGATGACCGAATCGACGCCGTTCACCTTGCGCACGATCCGCCCCTCCTTGAGGAGTGCCAGCTTGTCCTTTTCCTGCTCGAGAGTGATGCGGGCCTGGTCGAAATCCTTCTGCCGCGCGTCGAAGGCGTCGCGCGCCAGGATGCCGCCGCTCCACAGCGACTGGGTGCGCTCGAGGTCCTGCTGCGCACGATCGTAGGCGACCTGGGTCAGCTGCACGCGGCGCTCGGCGTCGGCGAGCTCGAGTGGCGTCGGATCCGGGCTGACCGAGAACAGCGGCTGACCGACTTCGACGCGATCGCCCACCTCGACGAAACACTCGTCGATGATGCCGGAGATCTGCGACTTGACCTGAATCTCCTGGTCGGGGACGACCTGACCGACGGCCAGCGCCTTGTCGATGATGGCCCCACGGGTAATCTCGACCGTCTTCAGCCCTTCCTGCTTGGCCGAGGCGTTGCGGCTGTAGAGAAAGAGCCCGACCGCCGCGACGCCGACTGCCAGCGATCCGACCAAGATTTTCATCGGCTTGCCCATAGTCATCTCCTCGTAAGATCTGCCTGGTGCTCACTACGCCCCCCGTCTACGGAGGTTTCATGCCGCTTCTCAACGTGGCGCTGGTCGCGCCCGAGATTCACTGGAATACCGGCAACGCCGGCCGGAGCTGTCTCGCCGCCGGCGCGGAACTGCACCTCATCGAGCCGCTCGGTTTCTCGCTCGCCGAGCGCGAAGTCCGCCGGGCGGGTCTCGACTACTGGGAGCGCGTCGCCGTGCGCCGCTGGCCGGACTGGTCCTCCTTCGAGGGTCATCTGCCGGAGCTCGGCTCGCCCTACCTCTTCTCCGCCGAAGCGGAGCTCGCCTATTGGGACGTCGAATACCCCTCGCCGGTTACTCTGGTCTTCGGCGGCGAGAGCCGCGGCCTGCCGGAGGACCTGCGCGAGCGCTATCGGCACCGTCTGGTGCGGTTACCGATGCTCGATCGAGGCATCCGCTCGCTCAACCTCTCGACAGCGGTGGGAATCGCGCTCTACGAGGTCCGGCGGCAGTGGCAGGCGCGGGGCGTGGGACGCCCGGACGCAGGGTGAGAGTTCAGCCGCGCAGCCGCTTGGCGAGGTCGTCGACGCGCGTGTTCTTGGGGTCGATCTGCTGCGCCTTGCGCAGGTGCTTCTGGGCCTCGCGGGTGCGTCCCGAAGCGAGCGCCCAGTGGCCCAGAGCCGCTTCGCTCTCCGCCAGCGTCGGGTCCAGGCGGACCGCGCGGCGATAGAAACGGCCGGCCTCCTCGAGGCGTCCCTGGCGCAACGAGAGGTCGCCCAATGCGAGATAGCTGAACGGGTTGCGGTTCCCCGAGCGATCGACGAGCGCCAAGAGGTCCTCCGCCTCCTGCTCGCGCCCGACCATGCGCAGCAGCGCGGAGAGATTCTGGTACGCGGTCACGGTCGAAGGATCTACTTCCAGGGCCTTGCGATAAGCGATCTCGGCCGCCGCGAAGTCGCCGGCGCGGCGCTCGGCGACGCCGAGATTGATCCACGCCTCCGCCAGCTCCGGATCGAGCTTCACCGCCGTGCGCAAGAGGTCGAGGCCGGAGTCGGTGTTGCCGTCGCGCAACTCCTCCGCTCCTCGATTGGAGTAGTAAAGAGAGACGGCAGTGAGGTCGGAGATCTCCTCGACCCAGCGGTAGGCCCGCACCGGCCGGCGCGCGAAGTCGAGGATCCGCCGGCGATCGGGCGTACCGAAAGCCGCGGTGATATGGGCCGAAGCGACGATCAGGTCCCCCTCGCGCTCGAAGCTCTGCAGGTCGGAGACTCGCAGCAGATAGGCGGGAAGGTCGAGCTCACGGGCCAGGGCGACGAAAAGCTGGGAGAAACCCAGGCAGTTGGCGGTGCCGGAGGCGAAGACCTCGCGCGCCGTGCCGGTGTGCCCGGCGACGTACGTCAGCGGCGCCTCGGAACGATTGAGCAGCGACTGCAACAGCCAGTTGAGCTGGGTCTCGGCGCGCGTCGCAGTCGGGACCTCCTTCGCCAGCCACAGGCGCATCTCATCGGTGGCGGTGAACGGAATCTCCACCTTGGCCGGATCGACCCCATGCTCACGCATCGTCTGCTGCAGCTCCGCGAGCTTGCGCTCGCCCAGACCCTGCGAGGCGCAACCGGCAGCGCCGAGCGCGGCCAGGGCGAGGAGCGTCCACCGCGCAACTGCGGGTCTCATGCGCCCCTCCGCCGCAGCCGCGCCAGCCAGGCCTTCGCAGGGGCCTCGCCGAAGGCGGTCGCCAGACCGAAGTACCCGCAGCCGAACAGCCCGGCGACCCCGGCGGCCCGCAGCGTCGGATGAAGTCCCGATCCCTGTGTCGCGCTCGCCGCCAGCGCCGCCGGGAGCGCCGCGGCGATCCCGTAGAGCGCGAAACGGAGAAAGGCGCGCGACGGCCAGGCGAGGCTGGGCAGGACGCGACGGGCGGCGCGCCGCAACGCGCCGAGCTCGAGCCAGGCCGCCAGGGTCGCCGCAAGTCCGAGACCGACCGCGCCCAGTCGCAGAGAGCTGCCCGGCGCTCCGAGGCCCGCCAGGTCGCCGAGACGTCCGCGATCCAGCCAGAGCATCGCCGGGAAACCGATCACGAGGCTCACGGCGACTCTCAAGCCCGCGATCCTCGCAGGCGTTCGCGTGTCACCGCGGGCGTAGAACCCGGCCTGGAGGATGCGCGACGAGGTCGCGGCCGGCAGCCCCAGCGAGTATGCGGCGAGGACGAGATAGACGAGACGACTCTCCGCGACACCGAAGCCCTTTCCAAACAGTTGGAAAACTCCCTCCACCAGCGGTAGACCCAGCAAAAGATACGCCAGAAAGCTCGGAAGGTTCAAAAAGGCGGCAGTCTCCAGCGCCTGCGCCGTTCCGGCGGCGAGGTCTCCCTCGGAGGCCGCGCCGCTCCTCGCCAGACGCGGCAACGCCGCCGCCGCCACCGACATGCCGAACAGGCTGACCGGCAGCAAGTAGAGCGTTTGCGCGTAGAACAGCGCTGCGACGGCTCCGGCGGCCAGCATGGAGGCGAGAAGCTGGTCGAGGTAGGAAGAGAGCTGCACCACTCCGCGTCCGGCAAGGGTCGGGCCCAAGGCTGCCAGCACCTCGCGTACCGGTCCTGACGACAGGCCGAAGCCGAATCCGAAGCCCTCCAGGTCGCGGCGCAATCCAGGAAGTTGAACCAGGAACTGCAACAAACCGCCGACCAGGGCGCCGATACAGGCGGCTTCGAGCAGCCGATCCGCGGTCGCGAGCTCCGGCACCGAGCCGGGCGGCGAGGCGACGTCGCCGGACCGATAGGCGGTCCAGGCTACGGCGCCGACGATGGCCGCATTCCAGAACACTGGCGAGAAGTAGGCCAGGAAGAAGCGGCCATGGCTGTTGCGCACCCCCAGCGCCCAGGCCGAAAGCACCAGTGTCGCCGACATCGGAAAGACCCAACGCACCGCGGCGACGGCCAACTCGTAGCGGTCGACGCTCGCCTGGCCGAGTGCGACGAGTTGCTGATCGCGCAGGAAACCGGCCGCGAGCAGCCCGACGATGGGGCGGGCGAAGAGCACGCCGAGCGCCGCGGCCCCCCCAGCGACAGCGACGAGCAGCCAGAAGATCGCCCCCGCCAGCCGTCCGGCCTCCTCCTTCCGGCCCGCCGCGAGCAGACGCGAATAGACCGGGATGAAGGCGGCCGAGAGCGTCTGCTCACCGAGTAGATTCTGCAGCAGGTTGGGTAGGCGTAGCGCCGCCGAGAAGACGTCGGCATGCGGACCGACACCGAAAAAAGCACCGAGAGCGCTCGTCCGCAGCAGCCCAGCGAAGCGGCTGCAGAAGATCCCGGCAGCGACGGAGAGGGCGCCCCCCGGCCTTCGCTCTGCTGCGCGCGGCGTCAGACGCTCTCCTGTCGGGCTCAGGAGCCGGCGGGGTTCTTGGCCAGCCAGGCCGAAGCCAGCGGGCGCACGATCGCGGATTCGGGATCGAGCCCGGAGGCGCCTGCCAGCGCCTTGTTGAACCAGAGACGGGCGTTCTCGCGCTGCTTGTCGCGGGCGTAGGAGTCTCCGATCAGGAATTGAATATAGGCGCGGTCGGTCTCCGACTGCAGCAGCAGCTCGATCGCCTCGGCATAGCGTTTGTCCTGGTAACGCAGGTAACCCATGAGGTACGGATAGATCCACTTGTAGTGCTCGGCGTTCGCGGCATCGGAGTCCATCAGGACCTTCGCTTCGTCGGCGAGCGCCTGCGACTTGCGGACCTCGCGCCTGAAGGCGGCGACCCGCGCCGCGCCGTGCAGTTGCCGAACGTGCCAGATGGTCCGTTCCTCGGCCTTCATCGTCGAACCCTCGACGATCGCCCAGCCGCGGTCGTACCACTCGAGCGCCGGACCGCTGCTGCCGGTCTCGAGCAGCACCCGTCCGACGGCGTTGCAGGCCGCCGCAGCCATGTCGGGGCGACCGAGGTTCTGCCACATCGCCACCGCCTGCTCGGCGCGATCGAGGCCCTCGGGGAGCTGGCGGAGGTAGGTCTGCGCATAGACGAACGACATCAGGGCGCGATAGCGCTCGGTTCCCGGCGACGCCGCATCCGCGGCCTTCTGCAGATCAGCGAAGGTGCCGTCCTTGTCGCCGAGATACAGGCGCGCCGCCGCCCGGCCCAGCAGGCCGGCCACCGGCCGGCCCTGATCGTCGACGGCGTGGTTGTAGGCGTTGTAGGCGGCGGCAAAGTCGCCCGCGGCGCGCTTCAGGTCGCCGACGGCGAGCAGAGCTGCTGCGTAGGCCGGGTCGAGTGCGACCGCCGCGTTGTAGGCCGCGAGCGCTCCGGCGGAGTCGTCCTGGGCGCGCAAGGCATCGCCGAGCAGCTTGTGCAGGCGCTTTTCGTTGCTCTTCGCGGCGATCGCTTCGCGCAGCTTTGCCGTCGCCTCTTTCGCCTTCTCCTGATCGAGCAGGGCGGCACCGGCGGCCGCCGGGCGCAGCCAATGCCCCTCGGGGGCGAGCGCCCCGGCACGCGCGAGATCAGCGCTGCGCGGCTCGCCGCGCTCGCTGAGCGCCAGCTCGAAGAGACTCTCCGCAGCCGCAGCGGCGAGCACCGGTCGGGCGGCGTCGAGCTCGCCGCGGTCGAGAGCGGCACGAGCCTGGGTGAGCGCACCCACTGCCGCCGGCGGCTCGGCCGCGGACCCGCTCTGTGGGAGAGCGAGTTCACCAGCCAGGACCATCGCAGCCATCCACTTCCATCCAGATCTCTTCATGGGATTCTCCTTGGGAAGCCGACCGACCGTGGGTGCTTCATCCTGCTCCGGCCTTCTTCACGTCCTGATTCCGGGCCAACTGCTCCCGCGCCGCGCGCTGAACGGCGAGGAGCATGCCGGCTAAGCCCAGTGACTTGCCCATCGAAAGCTCGCGGCCGAAGAGCCGCTCGACCACCTCCACCGGCACCGCCGACACCGCCGCAGGATCGACACCCGAAAGCGTGCGGGCGAGGATGGCCGCCAGGGCCTTGGCGGAGATCCCCTGGGGGTTCTCGACCGCAAAATGGAAATCCAGGGTGCCGTCCGGTCTCGATTCGGCGAAGACGTACGCCTGCGACTCGCACGCCGGGACCTTGTTCGCTTCGGGGAAGGGCCGCGCGGCGAGGCGCGGCGAGATCTCGCGATAGCCCTCGGCAAGAGCGATGAGGGCTTCGATCCTTCCGCTGCGGTCGAGACCGCCGAGCGTATCGACGAGCTCGGCGAGCTCCGGGACCGCCGCGAGCGACTCTCCCGCGCCCGCACTCGGCGAGAGCAGGTCAGCGCTCAATCGGCGCGCCCACCAGGTTGCCCCATTCCGTCCAGCTGCCGTCGTAGTTGCGCACATCGGGATGTCCGAGCAGATAGGTGAGCACGAACCAGGTGTGACTGCTGCGCTCCCCGATCCGGCAGTAGGCGACGACCGCCTCCTGTCGCGGCAGATGCTGTTCCTCGAAGTAGATCTTCGCGAGCTCGGCGGCGCTCCGGAACTCGCCGGTCTCGGGCACGATAGCGCGCGCCCAGGGTACGTTGCAGGCGCCAGGAATGTGCCCGCCGCGCAGGGCGCCCTCGTTCGGATAGGCCGCCATGTGCAGGCGCTCGCCGGTGAACTCCTCCGGGCTGCGGACATCGACCAGCGGGAGGCCAGCCGCGACGTGCGCCAGCACCTGGTCGCGAAAGGCACGGATGCGCGAATCGTCGCGCTCCTGCGCGGTGTAGCTCGAGGCCGGCCAGACCGGAGTCTCGCGCGACAACGCGCGCCCCTCTTGCGCCCACTTCACGCTGCCGCCGTCCATGACCCGCGCCCGGGTGTGTCCGAAGAGCTGGAAGATCCAGAAGGCGTAGCAGGCCCACCAGTTGTTCTTGTCGCCGTAGAAGATCACCGTCGTGTCGTTGGCGATGCCGTGGCGACGCAGGAGCTGCTCGAAGCCTGCGCGGTCGAGGTAGTCGCGTCGCAGCGCATCGTTGAGATCGCGCGCCCAATCGATCTCGACCGCGCCGGGCAGGTGGCCGGACGGATAGACCAGCGGATCCTCGTTCGATTCGACGATCCGCACCGCCGGATCTTCCAGATGTTCAGCGACCCAGTCGGTCGAGACGAGGGCCTCGGGGTGAGCGTAGCCGCGCGCGGCCAGATCGGTCATAGATACCTTTCTCGAGTGGTCGAAGTATAGACCCACCCGGCACCGGAGCGACCTCGGAGCCGATAGACTCCCGTTCCCGTGTCCGACCGAGAGTCCGCTTCGCCGGAGTCGACGGCAGCCGCAGCCCGGCCGCGCCTCTACGTCGTCGCGCTCTCCCACCTCGACACGCAATGGCGCTGGACGGTGCGCGAGACCGCGGCCGAATACCTGCCTCGCACGGTGCGTGACAACGAGGATCGCTTCCGGCGCTTCCCGAGCTATCGCCTGAGCTTCGAGGGCGCCTACCGCTACCGCTTGCTCGCCGACTGTCACCCCGCGCTCTTTGCCCGGCTGCGGGAGAGGGTCGCTGAGGGCCGCTGGTTCCCGGCCGGTGCCGCATGGGAGGCCTTCGACACCCACCTGCCGGCGCCGGAGTCGATCGTGCGCCAGCTGCTCTACGGCACGCGATTCTTCGAGAGCGCCGTCGGTCGTGCCGGTCGCGACATCTTTCTGCCGGACTGCTTCGGCTTCTCCCGGGCGCTGCCGACACTTGCCGTGCATTGCGGCATCCTCGGTTTCACCACCCAGAAGCTCCGTCGAGGCAGCGAGATGCGTTCCGCCTTCGGTGTCCCGTTTCCATTCGGCCTGTGGGCAGGCCCCGACGGCTCGCTCCTGCCGGCGGTGCTCGATCCCGGCGAGTACGGCGCCCAGACCCAGGCCGACCTCAGCCGCGATCCGGATTGGATCGAGCGCTTCCGCGGTCTGGCGGCCGAGAACCGGCCGCCGAAGCTGATGACCTTGCAGGGACTCGGCGACAAGGGGGGCGCGATCCCAAAGGCGACCATCGCGTGGCTGGAGAGGGCCGGCAAAGGGGGCGGCGCGCTCGACGTCCGTCTGGCCGACTCCGAGCAGATCTTCCGCGAGCTCGAGCCCGGGGAGCGTTCCCGACTGCCGGTCTACGACGGCGAGCTTCTCTTGCGGCTGCACGCCACCGGCTGCTACAGCTCGCGCGCCGAGCTCAAGCGCCGTCACCGTCAGGCCGAGCAACTGGCGCACGCCGCCGAGCGCGCCGCCACGATCGCCCACTCCCTGGGGGTCCGAACGGCCGATCGCGAGCGCCTCCGCGAGGCCTGGCTGCGGATCCTCGCCCACGAGATGCACGACGACCTTACCGGCACGAGTCTCGTCGAGGCCTACCGCTACTCCGCCCACGATCTCGCGCTGTCCTGCAACGAGTTGCGGCAGGAGCTCGCAGAGGCGGTGGGCGCCGTCGCCTCAGGGCTCGATTTCGCAACCGCACCGGAGGCGGCGGAGAGAGCGCTCGTCGTCTTCAATGCCCTGGGGTGCGAACGCACCGATCTCGTCGAAGTCCAGCTTCCCGCGACGGAAGCCGACGCGGAGAGTCTCGCCGTCTTCGACCCGGAAGGGCGAGAGCTGCGATCGCAGTGGCGACGAGACGGCGAGCACTGGCGCGGCTGTTTCGTCAGTCCCCTCCAGGCGCTGGGCTTTTCGCGCTTCGACCTGCGACCAGCCCCAGGACCCGCCGCGGTCGAGGTCGCAGAGCTGGCCGCCGGCGAGACGTTCCTCGAGAACGCACGCCTGCGAGTCGAGATCGACGCCAACGGCGATATCGGGCGGATCTTCGACAAAGTGGCGGCACGCGAGCTTCTCGCCGCGCCGGTCGGCCTCGAAATCCTCGACAACTTCTCCGACCGCTTTCCGTCCTGGGAGATCCGCTGGGAAGACACCTCCCGGCCCTCCCGCACGCGCGTCGCCGGACCGGTGCGCACGGTCGCCGTCGAACGCGGGGCGGCGCGCGTCGCACTCACCCTCGAGCGCAGCGCCTGTGGCTCGCGCTTCCGCCAGACGCTCTCCCTTGCCGCCGGCGAGGCCGGCGACCACGTCGTCATCGACACGGCGATCGATTGGCGCACGGACGGCGCGCTGCTCAAGATGCGCTTCCCGCTCTCGACTCCGGCCGAGCAGGCGCTCTTCGACCAGGGGGTCGGCGTCGCCTGCCGACCGCTGGCGTCCGCCCAGCTCTACGAGGTGCCGGCGCATCGCTGGGCAGCGCTGCGCGCTGGACCCGATGCCAACGGTGCCGGCACCGCGATTGCCAACGACTGCAAGTACGGCTGGGACCATCCCAGTGCCGACACCTTGCGCCTGACGATCTTGCACACGCCGCGCATCGGCCGCCGGTTCCGCTACCAGGCGAAGCAGGACTTCGGACACCATCAAGTCCGTGTGGCGATCACGCCCATCCGCGCCGGCGACTCGCTTGCCGGCACGGTGCGATTCGCAGAACGCCTCACCCAGCCACCGATGCCTTTCCTCCCGCCGGTGTCGGCCTCCCCCGCGGCTTCGGCGACGCCGGCCCGCCGCGTCGGCAAGCCCGGGGGCCTCTCTTTCCTCGCCCTCGACCGGGGCGAGGTCGCCGTCCAGGCGTTGAAGCTCGCCGAAGAAAGCAACGAAGTGATCTTGCGCCTGCGCGAGCTCACCGGCGAGACCCGGGAGGTCGAACTGCGATCTCACCTGCACATCGCGAACCTGCGCTTCGTCGACGGCTGCGAGCGCCCGCTCGAGTCCGCAGCGCCACCGCCGGACGCGACGCGCAGAGCTCCGGCGGATGGACACCTCCAGACGCTGCGCTCTCTGGTCGGCTTCGGACTCGCTGCGGTCGCCCTGGAGCTCGATTCTCCTCTACCGGTCCTTTCGCCCCGACCTCCGAAGCAGCTGGTGTTGGGCCTGCCCTGGAACTGCACTGCCGTCACTTCGCCGGGCGAGCGCGCGCGCAGTGGCGGACTCGACGGCCGCGGCCACGCCATCCCCCGCCAGCTACTGCCTCGATCCTTGCGACGCGCAGGGGTGGAGCTCGATCTCGCGCAGGCACACCGCGCGGAGTCGCCTTCCGCGGTGCACTGTGGCGGACAGCGAATCGCGATTCCGGCCGGGTTCTGCCGGTTGGTGCTCCTTGCCGCGAGCTTTCCCGACGCGGCTCCGGTCGAGTTTCTCGTCGATGGCGTGGCCGCTGTGCGACGGGTCGCCGGCGGCTTCGCGTCGCTCGGCCGCTTCGACGAACTCGAACGCGGCTTCTGGGGCCGTCCGACGGGCGGAGTGGTCGCTGGCTTTTCCCGCACCGAGCCCGTCGCGCTGGCGGTTCCGCATCGCCACGATCGGCGCGGCCGGATCGAACCGTGTGCGCCGGTACAGTTCTTCACCGTCGAGCTCGCGGTGGCTGCAGGCGGCTCGCAGGTCGTCCTGCCGCGCACCGGGCGGCTGATCGTTCTCGCCGCGGCGGCGAGCGCCTCCCCGTCTCCGGCGGCAATCGCCGCCGGCGAGGGGACAACTTGATGGAGCTGCTGTGGATCGCCTGCGCCCTGTGCGTCGCGGTCGGCTTCGCCGGCGCCGTCCTGCCTGCGATCCCCGGCCCGCCGCTCGTCTTCCTCGGGCTGCTGGCGGGCGCCGCCGCGGACGATTTCGAGCGCGTCGGCTGGGGGACGCTCTCCGCCCTCTTCCTGCTCACCTGCCTGACGTTCGGCATCGACATCGCGGCGACCGCGCTCGGTGCGAAGCGCGCCGGCGCCAGCAAGCTCGCCATCCTCGGAGCGCTTCTCGGCTCGCTCGTCGGTCTCGCCTTCGGTCTGCCGGGTCTCCTGCTCGGACCGTTCGCCGGCGCGCTCGCCGGCGAGTGGATCGCGCGCAAGGACCTCCGCCAGGCAGGCAAGGTGGGCCTCGCAACCTGGCTCGGCATGCTCCTCGCCGCGGTCGGGAAGCTGGCGATTCTCTGCCTGATGGTCGGTCTGTTCGTTCTCGCCTGGTGGCTCTGAGCCGGACAGCCGTTCAGAAAAAGAGACCCGAGGTGTCGAGGACTTCGAGCACCTCGAGCTCCTGGATCCGCCATTGTCCGTCATCCTCGCGCCAGGCGACGCGCAATCGCAGCCGCTCCCGCCCGGGACCCTGAGGCCGGATCCCGAACGCTTCCACGACTGCGGTCATCTCGCCGGTGGCGTTCGGGCGCAGAGTGAGCTCGACCTCCGAGTCGGAGACGGCGATCGTCTCCGCACTCGCGCGGTATCGATCGACGATCCCCATGAGCTGCTGCCGATCGGACACCGTGCCCTCATAGGGCTGGGCGAGGATGACAAATCCGTCGGCGAAGAACTGCGTCACCTCGCGGGCGTGGGCGAGGCGGTCGAGCGCCCCTTCGGAGCCGCCCTTTTCGATCGCGACCTGAAGCGCCTCGAACCGCCCCAGGATCCGCCGGCGATCGCTCGTCCACCAGCGGAAGATCGCGAGCAGGGCCGCCGCCAGGGCGACGACGGCGAGAATCCGGACGACCGCCGGTTTCACTGGCGCGTCCTCCCGATCGCCGTCACCCAGCGACGCATCGCCCGCTCAGACCAGACGGGCGTTGAGCACGATCTCGATGCTGGACGAGAGCGCCCGGGAGATGATGCAGTTGGCCTTGGCCCCTTCCGCCTGCTGGGCGAACGTCTCGGCGTCGATTCCCGGGACCTCCGCCTCGCAGTCGAGCTCGATGCGGGTGATCGCCAGGCCGGCGTCGTTCTTGAGCAGCTGGACGCGCGCCTCGCTCGCCACGCGCTTCGGCGAGAAGCCTGCCCGACCGAGGCCGGCGGCGAGCGCCATCGAGAAGCAGCCGGCATGCGCCGCGCCGAGGAGCTCCTCGGGGTTGGTTCCAGTCCCCTCTTCGAAGCGCGACGAGAACGAGTAGCGCCCTTCGAACGCACCGCTGCCGAGCTTGATCGAGCCGTTGCCGTCCTGCAGTCCGCCGTTCCAGACGGCGTTCGCCTTGCGAATGGCCATGATCTTCCCTTTCCTAGAAGCCGACGCGCACGGTGGCGCCGAAGGTGATGGTGTCGCTGTCGTAGTTGTCGAGATCTTCCCAGTTCAGGAACCGGTAGTCGGCGTTGATGTCGAGGTGGAGCTTGGGCAGGAGGAGGAAGTCGACCCCCGCCTTGGCGATGTAGAACGGATCCGACCAACTGCCGTGGGCGAAGTCCGAGTAGGTCACACCGACGCCCAGGCCGCCGTAGATTCCGCGTCCGGCGAGGACGTAGACCTGCGGCGAGATCGCCCAGTCGGCCGAACCCTGGAAGCCCTTGTCGAAGTACTCCGCTGCCGCCTCGAACCGGATGAAGCCGGCGAGGTACTGATACGAGACCACCTCCGAGAAGCCGTCGTCCTGGACGTCGAACTCCGGAAAGTCGTCATCGAGGCTGTCGAGGCTCTGCCAGTAGTGCACTCCGCCTCCGAGGCGGTGCTCACCCGCAGCGGCGCGGCCGGGGGCAAGCAGAACGGCAGCGAGCAAGGCCAGTGGCCCGATCCATCGTTTCATCCTGTTCATCGCTCTTCGGTCCTTTCCGTTCGTTCGCTACGCACCGCGAGACCCGCCCGCGATCGCGAGAGACTACCAACAAGCGGCATCGCCGCGCCTGCGCGGGACCGGCAGCGGATTCGCGCCTGGTTCATCCGCCGGAGTCGCGGCCGGCATAGCGCCGCCTGAGCCGCAACAGACCGCCGTCCCGGGTGCGCTCGAAGGCGGCAAAGGCGCCGAAGTAGGGGCTCGTCGCGGCGGGCTCGGCGTTGATCCGCTCGACGTCGATGCCACGCTCGGCATCGACGGCGCGGGTGAGCGCCGAACGCAGCGGTTCGAGCAGCTCCGGCAGACGCGGGTCGTCGGGCGGCACGGCGAAGTGGATCTCCCGCCCGCCGCGCGCGAAGACGGCGCAGAGCCGGTTGCCGCAGTAGGAGAGCCGGGTCGTGGGCACCCGCCGCAGCAGAACCCGCGGGACCTCCCCCTCGAGGCCCGGGAGCTCCAGTCCGCAAGGCGACGCAGGATCGATCGCCGCGCACCACCAGAATGCCGCGCGCGGCAGACTCTCCTGGAGACGGCGCACCGCCCCCGGCAGCGCGAACTGGAGACCGGGAGCCCCTTCGAAGAAGCGCCCGGTGACGATCTCGCCGCCGAGCTCGAGGGCGCGCAGGGAGCGCGCCACGCGACTCCAGCCGACGCTGGGCAGCTCGGCCGCGAGCAGCTCGCGAAACAGCACACCGTAGCGGTCGAGGAGCAGCCGCGCCCGCTCGCGACTGCGCTCCTCGTCTGAGAACGGGTCCGCGACCGCAGCCGTCGCGGCGGCGAGCGCTCGCCAACGTCCGCCGGGAGGAGCGCTCGCCTGCCAGCGGCGGAAGAGGCCGCGCCGCCCGGCGCGCGTGGCCGCGGGCGATGCCGGCACGGCCTCCGGCTCCTCAACCTTGAAGCCGTTGCGGATCGCCTGTCGCAGGACGCGCGGCGAGGAGCACGAGGCCTCTCCACGCCAGGCAAGCTGCCAGAGGGCGCGCTGGACCTCGCGGGACGAGAAGCCGGTGCGGTCAGCGATCTCGCCTGCCTCGAGCCCGCGCGGCTCGCCGCGCAGGAGGTCGCGCAACGCCAGCTCCGCCGGGTCGGGTCCCTCGGCGCTCCCGGGCGCTTCGCCGGTGCCGGCGTCCGCCGCGCCGAGAAAGAGGTCGAGGTCAGGGCGGAAAGCGAAGGCCAGGCGCTCGCGTCCGGTGCCGAACCAGACCAGGTCGCTGTCCTCGAACAGGCCATCCAGCCAGGCCGGGAAATAGGGATCGAGACGCGCCGGCAGCAGGTCGCTCTCCCAAGAAGCGGCGGGCGCAGCGTAACCGAACAGGCGCTCGAGTACCCCCTGGAGTCCTTCGCCGCCAGCGCCGCGGACGCCGGAGCCGCGCTCCGTCAGACCCTGCCAGGAGGCGAGAAAGAGCGGCAGATCGGCGAGCGGCAGCGTCTCGAAGGCCGGCCGCGCCGCGGCCCGGCGCCAGCGCAGGAGCGTCTCTACGACGCCCATCGTGGCGAGCTGCCGCGCGTTGGCACTCTTCGAATCCTCGAGCAAGGAGCCGAGAACGCCGCGTTCCGCAGCCACCAGCACGGCGGCCGCTTCCTCGATGCCGGGCGCAGGAAGACCCCAGCTGCCGGCGATCGCTTCGATCGTCAACGGCGGCTCGAAGCGCAGCCACTCTTCGAGCAACCCGGCGAGACTCTCGCCGCCCACGAAGCGCCGCTCGAGCCGAGGCAGATTCTCGCGTGCGACCACCGCCTCCGCACCCCCCGCCGGCTGCGCGAGCCGCGCGAGCTTGGCCTGGGAGTCGAGCTCGTCGAGCATCTCCGCCGCGCCTCCGGGACGATCGCGCTCGATCGCCGCCAAGAGCTCCTGCCATTCGCCCGGTGGAATCAGCAGGCGCTCCTTGACCCACTCGAGCAGCTCGCTCGCACTCTGCGGCGCATAACCTGGCAAGAGGCGCTGGAGCTTGCGGCGCAGCTCCTCGGCGAGCGCAGCCGAGATCCGCGGGCGGTCGCCGCCGAGCGCCACTTCGCGCAGGAGGTCGCCGCGCAACGCCGTGCCGCGCCGCGCCCCCGGTACGTCGTCTTCGTACATGAGCTCGTTCGTCCGCCGCCACACCAGGCCGGCGGCGAGCGGCGAAGGGCGCTCGCTGCGCACCGACCGGAGCTCGATCTCGCCGCGTTCGACCTCTTCCAGCCGGCGCCTGAGGCTCTCGAGATCGAACTCGTCGTGCAGCGAGCTTCGCCAGGTCTCGAGAGTGAGCGGAAAGTCGTCGAAATGCGAGACCGCTTCGAGGAGCTTCTTGGCGTTCTCGCGCGACACCCAGAGCGGCGTCCGGCGGCGCGGACCGGCGCGCGGCAGCAGCAGGGCCCTCTGTGCGTTCTGGCGGAACTGGGCACCGAAGAAACCGGAGGACTCGAGACGGGAGCGCAGCAGCGCGTCGAGCCGTGCCGGCGAGACGCGCGAGAGCAGCGCGCGCGGATCCGCCCCGGCCGGCAGGACCATGAGGACGGCGTCGTCGTCGGCGAGGGTCTCGATCGCTCCGCCCTCCGTCTCCTCCCAGGCCGCTGCGAGCGCGAGCGCCAGAGGCCGGTTGAGCGTCCCGCCCCAGAAGGTGTAGAGGATCACTTGCCGCCGCCCCTCGGAGCCTGCCCCCGGTCCACCGCCGGGGCGGTCGATCGTCTCCTCGAAGACCAAGCGGTGCCGATGCGGCAGGACGTCGCCGAGCGCTGCCCGCGATTCGCGCAGTAGACGGCTGAGCTCGCCGGCCGTCGCGGCGTCGAGGGCGTGCTCTTCTGCCAGGGCGGAGGCGAAGTCCGGCCGGTCGAGCTCGCGGTCGGCGCGCTCGAGCAGCCGCCCGATCCGCTCGGAGAAAACCGCACCGCGATCGCGTGCGTCGGCTCGCCAGAACGGCGCGAGCATCGCGCCGCCGCGCGCCGGAGCGACGAAAACCTCGTTCGAGGTCATGCGGTGAATGCGCCAGGACTGGGTCCCGAGGACGAAAGTGTCACCCAGGGACCGCTCCCAGACGAACTCCTCGTCGAGCTCGCCGAGGCGAGCGTTGGACTCTTCGATGCGGAGCTGAAAGTAGCCGCGGTCGGGAATCGTCCCGCCCGATTGCGCCAGGAGGCGGGCCGAGCCGGGCCGCGCGGCAATCGTGCCGTCGAGGCGATCGACTGCGATCCGCGGCCTGAGCTCCGCGATGCGTGCCTCGGCGTAGCGCCCGGCGAGCATCTCGACGACCAGGTCGAACTGGCGGCGCGGCAGGTCATGGTACGGCGCGCTGGCCCGCAGCACCGCATACAGGTCGTCGGCCCGCCAGCGCTCGTGCGCCACCATCCCCACGATCCACTGCGCCAGCAGATCGAGCGGCGCCTGCACCGGCTCGATCGGCTCGAGCTCTCCGTCGAGCACCGCTCGCGCCGCCACGGCGCACTCGAGGAAGTCGCGCGCGTGGGTCGGATAGAAGCGCGCCAGGCTGACCTCGCCGACGCCGTGGCCGGCACGTCCGACCCGCTGCGCCGCCGAGGAGAAGGAGCGCGGAGACTGCACGAGCAGCACCTGGTCGAGGGCGCCGATGTCGATGCCCAACTCGAGCGAGCTGGTGGCCACCAGCGCTGGCAGGTCGCCGGCCTTCAAGCGCTGCTCGATCGCTCCCCGCAGCTCGCGCGACAGCGATCCGTGATGCGACCAGGCGACTTCGCGCGGACTGCCATCGTTGATCAGCCGGGTGAGCTTCTCCGACAGGCGGCGGCTGTTGGTGAAGACGAGCGTCGACCGCGCTGCCGCAATGCGCTGCCGAAGATCCTCTGCGACCGCCGTCCACAGGACGTCGCCCGAGCGCTCCTCCGCCGGCAGGGCGGCCACCGAAGGCGGAAACCGGACCTGAACGTCGTAGCGCTTGGCCTGTCGAGAGGCGATGACCGTGACCGGCCGCCGAACGTAGAGCGGCTCGTCGCCGGCGCCGCGTTGCAGCTCGTACCCCCCCACCCAGGCCGCCACACGCTCGAGAGGTCGCACCGTCGCCGAGAGCGCAATGCGCTGGAACTCGCCGGCGAAAAGCACCAGTCGATCGACGGCCGTGATGAGGTGTGTGCCGCGCTTGCTGCCCGCGACGGCGTGGATCTCGTCGAGGATGACAGTGCGAAGCCCGGCGAAGAGCGCCGGACCGGCCTTCGACTGGACCAGCAGATTGAGGCTCTCGGGCGTGGTGATGAGGATCTCCGGCCGCTGGCGCACGATCCGCTGGCGCTCTGCTGCGGGAGTGTCGCCGCTCCTCGTCGCCACCCGGATCCGCGGCAGGTCTCCGCCCGCTGCACGAAAGGCGGCGGCAATTCCTGTCAGGGGTTCGGCCAGGTTGCGTTCGATGTCGGCGTTCAGGGCCTTGAGGGGGGAAACATAGAGAACCCGGGTCGTCCCCTCCTCCCAGGCGCCGGTGGCGAGCTGCTGCAGTGCCCAGAGGAACGCGGTCAACGTCTTGCCGCTGCCGGTCGGCGCGGTGAGCAGCACGTGCCGGCCGTCCGCAATCGGGCCCCAGGCGAGACGCTGCACCTCGGTCGGCTCGCCGAACCGGGCCGCGAACCAGTCGCGGATCCGCGGATCGAAGCGCTCGAGACTCATGGTGCGAGCTTAGCCGACCGATCGGGCAGGCACGAGGAGGTCCCGCCGGGCTAAAATGCCACTCTCGACCTCCCTGGAAGGAAGCCGCCATGACGACGCTGCAAGGAAAGACCCTCCTGATCACCGGCGCCTCGCGCGGCATCGGCCTCGCCATCGGCCTGCGCGCCGCTCGCGACGGCGCCAACGTCGCGATCCTCGCCAAGACCACGGAGCCGCACCCGAAGCTGCCCGGCACGATTCACACCGCCGCCGCCGAAATCGAAGCCGCCGGCGGCAGTGCCCTGGCGGTCGCCTGCGATATCCGCGAGGAGGCCCAGGTCCTGGCAGCGGTCGAGGCGGTGCGCGCGCGTTTCGGAGGCATCGACATTCTGGTCAACAACGCTTCCGCGATCAGCCTGACGCCGACCCTCGATACGCCGATGAAGCGCTTCGACCTGATGTTCTCGGTCAACGTGCGCGGCACGTTCCTCTGCTCGCAGGCCTGCCTGCCGGAGCTCAAGAAGGCGGAGAATCCGCACATCCTCAACCTGTCGCCGCCGCTCAACATGGACAAGAAGTGGTTCGCCGGCCACGTCGCCTACACCATGGCGAAGTACGGCATGAGCATGTGCGTCCTCGGCATGGCCGAAGAGCTCTCGGGCGACGGCGTCGCGGTCAACGCACTTTGGCCGCGTACCGCCATCGACACCGCGGCGCTCGCCATGCTCGGCGGTTTCGTCTCGGCTGCCAACAGCCGCAAGCCCGAGATCCTCGCCGACGCCGCACACTGGATCCTCAACCAGCCGGCGCGCCAGTGCAGTGGCAACTTCTTCATCGACGACGAGGTGCTGACCCGCGCCGGCGTCACCGATCTCGACCGCTACGCCGTTCAGCCCGGACAGCCGCTGATCGCGGATTTCTTCCTGTGAAGGCCCTCTCGGCCTGCCCGCTCGACTGCCCCGACGCCTGCAGCCTCGACGTCACGGTCGAAGGCGGCCGGGTGACCAAGCTCGACGGAGCGCGTGACCGCAATCCGGTCACCGAAGGGTACATCTGCGCCAAGGTTCGCAAGTTCCCGGAGCAGCTCTACGGCAAGGAACGGATCCTCCAGCCGATGCTTCGCGTCGGCGAGAAGGGTGAAGGAGTCTTCGAACCGCTCTCGTGGCAGCAGGCGCTGTCGCTCGCCACCAAACGCCTGGTCGAAACCCGCGACCACTTCGGCGGCGAGGCGATTCTGCCGTTCAGCTACGGCGGTTCGAACGGCTACCTGTCGCAGGACACGACCGACGCGCTGCTGTTCCGCCGCCTCGGCGCTTCGCGCCTCGCGCGCACGGTCTGCGCAGCGGCGACCGGCCGGGCGGCGATGGGGCTCTACGGCAAGATGGAGGGCGTCGCCTACGCCGACTACCCGGCAGCACGCCTCGTCGTGGTCTGGGGCTGCAATCCGGCGGCGTCGGGCATTCACCTCGTGCCGCCGATCCAGGCGGCCTGCGAGGCCGGCGCCAAGCTGGTCGTCATCGATCCTCGCGCGACGCCGATCGCCAAGCAGGCCCACCTCCACCTCGCGATCCGGCCGGGGACGGACCTCGTCGTCGCTCTGGCGATGATCCGCGAGCTCTTCCGGTCCGGAGGCGCCGACCGGGAGTTTCTCGCCCGCCATGCCACCCGCGCCGACGAGCTCGAACGCCGCGCGGCGCCGTGGACCCTGGCGCGCGCAGCCGCCGTCGCGGAGGTACCGGAGGCCGACCTCGCGCGCCTCTGCGAGCTCTATGCCGCGACCTCTCCCGCGGTCATCCGTTGCGGCTGGGGGCTCGAGCGCAACCGCAACGGCGGCTCTGCCGTGGCCGCGGTGCTCGCCCTGCCCGCCGTCGCCGGCAAGTTCGGCGTGCGCGGCGGCGGCTACACGCTGTCCAACTCCGCCGCCTGGAAGATGAGCGCGCAGGCGATCGCGGGACCCGAGGCGCCCACCCGCACGATCAACATGAACCGTCTCGGCGAGGCGTTGACGACGACCAGCGCACGACCGATTCACCTGCTCTTCGTCTACAACTCGAACGCCCTCGCGACCACCCCCCACCAGGCACTGGTGCGCCGGGGCCTCGCGCGCGAGGATCTCTTCACCATCGTCTTCGACCAGGTGCTCACCGACACGGCGCGCTATGCCGATCTGGTGCTGCCGGCGACAACCTTCCTCGAGCACCGCGAGCTCGCGCGCGGCTACGGCTCTTTCGTTCTGCACGAGATCGCGCCGGTGATCGCACCGGTCGGCGAGGCACGCTCGAACTACGCCGTCTTCGCCGACCTCGCCCTGCGCACGGGTGTCGCATCGGCAGAGGAGATCCCCAGCGAGGAGGACGCCATCGCCCTGCTCCTCGACTCGAGCGGCCGCGGACTCGACCTGCGAGAGGCGCTCTCGAAGAAGGGCTACGCCACGCCGCTCTCCGGCGACCATCCGGTGCAGTTCGTGGACGTCTTCCCGAAGACGGAGGACCGCAAAGTGCACCTGGTACCGGTCCAGCTCGATGCCGAGGCACACGAGGGCCTCTACGTCTATCAGGAGGATCCGGCAACTCCCGCGACGCCTCTTGCGCTGATCTCGCCGGCGACCAACCGGACCATCAGCTCGACGCTCGGACAGTTGCGCAAGGGCCCGGTGGCGTTGGAGATGCACCCGGCGGACGCCGCCGCCCGCGGGCTCGTCGACGGGCAGCGGGTGCGCGTCGCGAACAGCTACGGCGAGGTGCACTGCCGGGTCCACCTGTCGCACGACCAGCGTCCGGGAGTCGTCGAGCTGCCGAAGGGGCTGTGGTCGCACAACACCGACAACGGCGCCACCGCCTGCGCGCTCGCACCCGACACCTTCACCGACCTCGGCCAGGGGGCCTGCTTCAACGACGCCCGGGTCGAAGTCAGCCCGGCCTGAGGCGCGTCAGCGCTTGCTGTAGGTCGAGTAGCCGGCGACGACGGCACGCCGCGGCTCGGCTGCCGTGCTCTCGAAGGAGACCAGGAGCGTCGTGCGGTTGCCTTCGATCCGCAGCACCGGCTCGTGCGGGAAGCGGCAGTCTCCCGCCGGGCAACTGCGCCCCGGCAGGCAGTCCGCCACCACCGTGCCGCTCTGCGCCTCGTAGCGAAAGCCGGTGAACCGCGCGCCCGCCGGCAGCTCGACGGCGAGCACACGGCAACCGAGCCCGGCAGCGGCGAGCTCCGACGACAGCGCTCCGACAGCGGACAGCTCGACCGCCTTCAGCTTCGCTTGCAGGTCCGCCGGACAGCCCGCCGGCGCGGCGCCGGCGATCGCCGCCTCCGCCCACGCCGCGCTCTCGCCTGGCGGACACTCGCCACAAAGCCGCGCCCGCGCCGGAGCCGTCGGCGGCGAGGCTGGCGCCGGTGGCGCCGCAGCCGCGGGCGGCGGCGCCACGGGAGCCGCGGCCACGGGAGCGGGCGGCATCACAGGTGCAGGAGTCGGGGCAGGGGCAGGTGCGGCGGGGGCCGCAGCGCCTGCCAGCGGCGCAGGCGTCGCCGGCGGCGGTTCGACGACCGGAGGCGCCGAGGCTTTCGCTGGCGCAGGCGCCGGAGCGCTGGCAGCCGCTGGCGCAGGAGGCGCCACGGCGACCGGAGGCGAGACTCTGGCCGGCGGCTCTTTCGGCGCCGCAACGGGAGCCGCCACCGGCGCAGGCGCCGCGACCGGAGGCCGATCCTGGGCAGGCGCGCTCGCCGTGGCCGGAGCCGGTGCAGGGACTGGCGAAGGGACCGGCGCGGGCGGCGCCGGAGCTCTCTCTTTCGCCACCGCGGGTGCCGGTGGGATCGCTGCAGGCGCCGGAGCGGCTGGCGCGGCGACAGCAGACCGGCCGCGCGAGAACTTGACCTTCATCGTCGAGGTGGCTCCCGGAGCCATCAGGTGCGACGCAGAGAGCGTCGCCGGCTTGCCGTCGGCCGAAATCGACAGCTCCGCGCGGTAGCTCATGTGGCCGGCGTGGCGGATCTCCGCGCTCCAGCGACCGGCAGCGAGCCCGCCGACATTCGCCTTGCCGGCAGCGTCGGTCAGCACCGACGGAAGGCTGCCGCCGCCGTCGGGGGAAAGATAGACCAGCAGAACTTCGGCGCCGGCGAGGTTCCTGCCTCTGGCGTCCTCGACCTGCACTTCGATTGCTGCGGGTCCGCGCCAATCCTGAGCGCCGGCGGTGGCCGGCAACACGAGCGCCGCCAAGAGAAGAGCTGTCTTGCGCATGGAGCGATCCTACCCCAGGCGGTTTCCTGCCGGTCGGTCTACAGCCGGCCGGTGGGCGTGACCTTCACCGGCGCGGCCTCGCCGTCACCACCCGGCGGAGTGAAGTCCTCGCCGGGATTGATGAAGCGGTCCGATTCCAGCCTGTACTGCCGGTCGTGCAACTGCTTGTAGCGCCCGTCGCGGGCGATGAGCTCGGCGTGCGTACCGTGCTCGACGACTTCGCCCCCTTCGATCACCAGAATCTGATCGGCGCTGCGGATGGTCGACAGGCGGTGGGCGATCACGAAGGTCGTCCTCCCCGCCCGGAGCTTCGCGAGACCGTCCTGGATCATCGCTTCGCTCTCGCTGTCGAGACTGGAAGTCGCCTCGTCGAGAATCAGGATCGTCGGGTTGGCGAGCACCGCGCGCGCGATCGCCACCCGCTGTCGCTGCCCGCCGGAGAGCTTGACGCCGCGCTCGCCGACGATGGTCTCGTACCCGTTGTCGAAGCCCTCGACGAACTCGTCGCAGTGAGCCACCATCGCCGCTGCGAGGATCTCGTCGCGCGTCGCCTGCGGGCGCGAGTAGGCGATGTTCTCGGCAATCGAGCCGTCGAAGAGGAAATTGTCCTGGAAGACCGCCCCCAGGTGGGCGCGGTAGTCGCGCAGGCGGAGGTTCGCGAGGTCCTCACCGTCGACCCGGATCCGCCCGCGAGTCGGCCGGTGGAAGGCCATCACCAGCCCGATGAGCGTACTCTTGCCCGACCCCGAAGAGCCGACGAGAGCCGTCGTCGAACCCGCCGCGGCCCGAAACGAGATCCCGCGCAGCACCGGCGTGTCGGTCTGATATTCGAACCAGACGTCTTCGAACTCCACTTCCCCGCGCAGCCTCTCCACCGGCCGGCGCGCGGCGTCCTCGTCGTCCTCGGTGGTCTTGCCGAAGATCTCGCGGATGCGGTCGAGTCCTGCAAACGCCTCGGTCAGCTGGGTGCCGATCGCCGCGATCTCCGCCACCGGAGCCACCAGCAGGCCGCTGAAGAAGATGTACATGATGAAGTCGCCGAGCGTCATCGCGCCGGCGAGAATCGAGTGCCCGCCGACCAGCATCATGATCACGCCGACGACGCCGAGGAGTGCGGTCGAGGCGCTGGTCACACCGGCGATGCCGCTCATCGTGCTGCGGATGTTGCCGAACAGCTTGTCGATGCCGCCGCCGAAGACCCCCTCCTCGAACCTCTCGGCGGTATAGGCCTTGACGACCCGCACGCCGCCGAGCGACTCCGCCAGTCTGCCGGTGATCTCGGCCTGGATCTTGTTGCGCTCGCGGAAGATCGGCCGCAGGCGGCCGAACGCGTAGGCCAGCATGCCGGCGAACAGGAGGAGCACGACCAGAATCGCGGTCGTCAGCCGCCAGTTGAGCCAGAACAGGACGCCGAGCGCCAGGGTAGCGGTGACCAGCCCGCCGATCAGTTGCACCAGACCGGTTCCGACGAGGTTGCGGATCCCTTCGGCGTCGGTCATGACGCGCGAGATGAGCTCGCCGCTCTTGGTACCGTCGAAGTAGCTCGTCGGCAGCCGCAGGACGTGCGCATGCAAGCGCTTGCGCATCTCGGCGATCTGCTTCTGGGCGGCGATTCCGAGCAGATTGGCGAGACCCCATCCCGTCGCCGCCTGCACCAGGGTCGCCGCGCCTGCGGCGAGCGCCAGCGGCAGCAGCAGATCCCGGTTCCCCTTGCCGAGCACATCGTCGATCAGGAACTTCGACGACGCCGGCAGCACCAGTCCGGCCAGCCGGCCGACCAGCATCAGCAGCAGCGCCCAACCCAGCCGCCGGCGCTGCGCCCAGACCAGCGTCCTGGCCTCACGCCAGACCGACTCGAGTTTCAGTTTCGGCTTGGCGGGCTTTTCGCTCACGAACCCTCGATGGCGCGCAGGATCTGCGCTCCGGTCACGATCGACAGCACGATCGACACTGCGGTCAGCGCCAGGCAGACGAGCGCCCAGGCCATGTGCATGGTGCGCTCCGGCTTGAGCGGATTGAGCGCCGTGGCCGCGGCGTAGCCGCCGAGAAACCCGCCGGCATGGGCCCAGTTGTCGACCCCGGGCATGATGACGCCGAAGAGGAACATCACCACTGCCCAGGTCCAGACCTGCTGGTGCATGGCGCGCTGCCCAGTGCGCCTCCCGTAACAGACCAACGCCCCCAGCAGGCCGAAGATCGAGGCCGACGCGCCGACGGTGAAGGGAGCGTGAGAGCTCAGGAACGGAATCGACGGCAGAAACGCGCCGGCCGCGGAGCTCATCGAGAAGCCGACGATCGACGCTGCTGTCCAGATGAGGATCATCCGGCCGGCGCCGTAGAGCTCGGCGACCGGGCCGGCGAGCTGTCGAACCCACATCATGTTGAACACGATGTGCAGCAGACCGCCGTGCAGCCACGAGGCGCTGAGCAGCGTCCAGACATGGCCGAGACCGAAGACCGGCAGCGGACCGCTCGCGCCGAGCAGAAAGAGAGCCCGCGTATCCGGGGCGAAGAGCTGCATGATTCCCTTGGGCTGGAGCGCCCCCGGGGACATGAGCACACTGACGATGTAGAGGATCGAGCAGCCGCCGATCAGCAACTGGACGAATCCCAGATCGGCGCCGAGGCGGCGCAGGAGGGGCGCGAAACCCCAGAGAGAGGGGTTGCGAGCGCCGCAATGAAAGCAGCGCTCGTCCTTGACGCCGACCAGTCGCCCGCAAGATGCGCAGACGACCGAGCCGCTGGTTTGGCGTGCGAAGAGGCTCAGGGCCGGCGGCTCAGGGCTTCTCGTTGTAAGCCACGAGGGCCTGGGTTTCGCCGTCCTGGGCAGCGGCGGTAATCGAGAGCTGACGTTTTCCCGCATCGATCGTCGCCGAGAGCGTGCCGCTGGGCGCGCCGTTGAACGACATGCTGGCCTTCTGCACTTCGAAGCCGGCCTCCTTGAGCTTGGCCTCGAAGAACGCGGTGACGACGTCCGGCGCGTCGGCCGTGCGCAGGGTGAAGGTCCCGGACTTCTCGCCCTTGGCCTCGATGTTCGCCATCCCCTCGGTGCGCGCGCCGGGATAGGACGGAATCCAATCCGGGGTCTGGCTGCTTCCGGCCCCGAAGACCGCCGTGCCCTGGTCGGTCACGACCTTCATCTGCCCGCCGTTCTCCCCCGAAGCGTCGATATCGATGCTCGCCTTCTCGCCGTCGGTGGAGATCGAGAACTTCCCGGCCTTGATGTCCTCGAGATTGAAGGTCACCTCTTTGCCGGTCTTCTTCTCGCGCACCGTGATGGTGCCCGCAGCCGGATCGGAAGAGATCACGTCGACTTCCGGGTTCAGGCGCAAGGCGACCTCGGCCGCCTTGACCATCGCGGAATCCGGATTGCTCTCCATCTCCTTGGCGAAGTCCGACAGCTTCCCGACGCCCTTCTTCAGGAAGTAGCCCGAGACGACGAAACAGCTGCCTATGCCGAGCAGCAGCAGGACGCCACAGCCCAGCAGGACCTTGACGAACGTCGACATGCCCTTCTTCGGGGCCACTTCCGGAGTGAGAGGCTGGTTCATGGTGCGGGCTCCTTGAGCTGAATGGAAGGACGAAAAATCAGATTAGCACGCGCGCTCAACCGCGCAGCTCGTCGCCGAGCTCGTTGCGATCGTCGGCGCGGCGGGCGAGACCGTGGGCGGACAGAAGTTCTCCGGCGCGGCGGACCGCTTGCAGCAGGCCGGCTCCCGGGCCGGAGGATCGCACCGTCGCCGCGGTCTCCCGGGCGAGGCTCTCCCAGGTCCCTGCGGGCACTACGGCGTGGATCCCTTCGTCGGCGATGACGACCACCAGGCGCTCGAACGCCGAGACTGCAACCAGGATGCCGGTGCGGTCGCGGGTGGCGAAGACCGAGTGCGCGAGGAAGGCCTCGCGAGCCCGCTGCGTCAGGCGCTTGTCGAGCAGCGCCGATCCGCACAGCCAACGCCGCCAGGGCGCGAGCAGGCGCGCCGAGACACCGCCCACGAGCATTCCGCACGCCACCACCAGCAGCAGCCAGGCCGGCCGGCCGACCCAGAGCGGCCGAAGCTGGTCGAGCACCGCCGCGCCGGTGGCGACCGTCAACCCCACGAACGCGGCTCCCTTCCAGTAGGCAACCTGGTAGTCGTCGGCGCTGGCGAGTGCCAACGCGACGATCTCTCCGCCGGTGCGGCTCTCGGCCTCCGCGACGGCGCTGCGGATGGCAGCGGCCTCGGCGGCAGAAACACCGGGAGGCAACGGGCGTGGCTCGGCTGGGTTCGGGCGGTTCACGGCGGCGACATTCTAGCGCGTACGGTGCGCCTGTCGTTGACAGGCATCGACGCGGATCCCTAGACTTGCACGCTGATCTCGTCGTCCCCCTGACCCCATGCGCCTTCGCCTGTTCCCTGCCGCCCTCCTCGTCACCGGTCTCGCCGTCTGTGCGGCGACCGCCGCGAACGGCCAGGAGATCCGCTTCCTGGCGTTCGGCGACAGCATCACCGAGGGGTACGGCGACACCTCCAATCCGGGCGGCGGATACCCACCGCGTTTGCAGCGCTGGTTGCGGCAACAGGGGTACGACGCGATCGTCGAGAACCATGGCATCGGTGGCGAAACCACCTCCTCGGGCCTGTCGCGGATCGACTCCGTGCTCGCGGACGGCGGCGACTTCCTCCTCCTCATGGAGGGGACCAACGACATTTCGCAGCGCGTCGGGGTCGAGTCGATCCGCTTCAACCTCGACGAGATGGCCAGCCGGGCGGAGGCGCTCGGCATGGTCGCGGTTCACGCCTCGGTGATCCCCCGGGTCCCGACGGCACCGGCCGACGCCAGCAATTCCGCGACCTCAGCGTTGGCGCTGGCGCTCCGAACGACGGGCGAAGAGCTTCACCGGGCTGTCGCCGACCAGTTCACCCTCTTCGAAGGTCTCCCGGACCTGTTCGAGAACTACTACTACTACGATCCCGAGGTCATCGATATCGTCGGGCATCCCAACACCGACGGCTACATCGAGATCGCCGGACTCTTCCTCGAGACCCTGCTGCCGCTGCTCGACACGCCGGCGATCGAGATCGTCCCGCCACCGAGCCCACTCGCGGTGGGCGCCCTGTCGGCCTTCGGCGTCGATGGCAACGCGTTGGATCAGTTCGTCCATATCGAGTGGGACTTCGGTGACGGCGGGTACGCCACGACCCCTCCGCCGGCCGACTTCAGCACCTTCTATATGTACCTGCATGCCGGCACTTACACCGTCTCCGTGCGTGGCATTACGGCAGGAGGGGCGGTTTCCGAGGACTCGGTCGTGGTCGTCGTCGCCGGCAGTGAGCCGGCCTGGGAGACCGCGACGTTCCTCCTTCCGGCGATCGCCGAATCCGCCGAGGGCCTGCTCGTTTCCGACCTCCTGCTCGACAACTCCAGCGGCGATTTCGGCGTGATCGAAGTCACCTTCGTCCCGGAGGTGACCTACGACACGCCACCGCCGGTGCGGCGTTTCGTCCTCGAGCCGCAGGCGACGACCCGCATCGACGAAGTCCTGGCCAGCACTTTCGGCATCGGTGCCGGAAGAGGGGCGTTCCGTGTCGAGACCTTCGGCCTCCCCGGTACTCCTCCAGCTACCCTCGCGGCGAGCGCAGTCGTCCGCGCCGCGAGCGATCCGGATGGCAGCGAGGGTGCAGCGGTGAGTGCCCTGCCCGAAGCCTCGTGGACCAACGCCGGAAAGCAGATTCTCGACATCCCCTTCGGCACGACGACCTCCGCGACGCTCGTCGTAGCGAACCTCGACGAGATCGCGGGCACCGTCAGCTTCGATCTCACCGACGCGAGCGGCGCCTACATCGGTTCCGGCGTCCTCGAGCTCGCCGCCCGGACCTCTCGCCTCCGGTCCCTGGCCGATCTCTTCCGCAATCTCTCCCAGCGACCGGCGCCCTTCAAGGCGACGTTCGCTCCGGCAGGCATCCGCTTCTCCGCCGCGGCGCTGGTCACCGGGCCAGCGAGCACCCGCGTGCGCGTCCTCGCCGCCGCGACGCTGCCCTGAAGCGCCGTCACGCCGCCGATTTCTTCCGCCGATCGCCGCGGAGAAGATGCTAAAGTTTCGTCGGCCATTCGGCCGGCGGATGCTCCGAAAGAGCGAGGGAGAAGGCGACTTGACGACTTTGAATCATCGCAAGTGGACGATCGAGGACTCGCTCGACCTCTACAACATCCGCCAGTGGGGCAACGGCTACTTTTCGGCCAACGAAAAAGGCAATCTGGTGGTCCAGCCGGGTGGTCCGGGCGCTCCGGCGGTCGACATGAAGGACCTCGTCGACGAGGTCCGTCAGCGCGGCATCGGCGCGCCGATGCTCATCCGCTTCTCCCAGATCCTCAAGGCGCGGATCGTCGAGTTGAACGAGGCCTTCCTGCGCGCCATCTCGGAATACGGCTACCAGGGCACTTATCGCGGCGTCTTTCCGATCAAGGTGAACCAGGAGAAGTACGTCGTCGAGCGCCTGATCGAAGCCGGCCGGCCCTACCACTTCGGCCTCGAAGCGGGCTCGAAGCCCGAGCTCCTGGCGGTACTCGGCATGCTCGAGGACGAAGATGCGCTGGTGATCTGCAACGGCTACAAGGACGAGGAGTACATCGAGACCGCCCTGCTCGGCTCGAAGCTCGGGCGCCACGTCATCCTGGTGGTCGAGAAGTTCTCCGAGCTCCAGCTGATCGCCGCAGTCTCGAAGCGCACCGGCGTGCGCCCGGCGATCGGCGTGCGCGCCAGGCTGTCGGCGCGCGGCGCCGGCCACTGGGAGGCGTCGGCGGGCGACCGGTCGAAGTTCGGTCTCGGCGCGCGCGGTCTCTTCCAGGCGATGAAGTTCCTCCGCCAACACGACCTGCTCGACTGTCTGGAACTGCTCCACTTCCACCTGGGCAGCCAGATCTCTTCGATCCGCAACGTCAAGGAGGCCCTGCGCGAAGCGGGCCGGACATACGTCGAGCTGTCGAAGCTCGGCGCGCCGCTGCGCTATCTCGACGTCGGAGGCGGCCTGGGCATCGACTACGACGGCTCGCAGACCAACTTCACGTCGTCGATGAACTACACGCTGCAGGAGTATGCCAACGACATCGTCTTCGGCACCATGGAGCTCTGCGACGCCGACAACGTGCCGCATCCGACCCTGGTCTCCGAGTCGGGACGGGCGCTGGTGGCGCACCATGCGGCGTTGATCGTGGACGTTCTGGGCGTCGGCGAGTTCACCGTCGGTCAGCTCCCCGAGGTGCTGCCCGAGGGGACGCCCGCGCCCGTGCGCTATCTCCTCGACACCTACCGGGAGGTCTCGCGCAAGAACTTCCTCGAGGCCTACCATGACGCCGCCGGCTATCGCGACGAGGTGCTGAGTCTCTTCAACCTCAATCACGTGACGTTGTCGCAACGCGTGCTCGCCGAGGACATCTTCTGGGCCCTGGCGATCAAGATCCTGCGCATGGTCCGCGAGCTCCCCGAGGTTCCGGAGGAGCTCGCCGGCCTGGAGCGCGCGCTGGCCGACACGTACTTCTGCAACTTCTCGATCTTCCAGTCCCTGCCCGACTCGTGGGCGATCGATCAGCTCTTCCCGGTGGTGCCGATCCATCGCCTGAACGAAGAGCCGGTGCGACGCGGCGTGCTGGCCGACATCACCTGCGACTCCGACGGCAAGATCGACCACTTCATCGATCGCCGCGACGTGAAGGATGTCCTGGAGCTGCATGAGGTCGGTGGCGAGGTCTATCTCCTCGGCGTCTTTCTCGTCGGCGCCTATCAGGAGATCCTGGGCGACCTGCACAACCTGTTCGGCGACACCAACACGCTGCACGTCTCGCTCGGCGAAGAGGGCGGCTACCACATCGACCACGTGCTCGCCGGCGACACGGTGGCCGACGTCCTCAAGTACGTGAGCTACGACCGCGACGACCTGGTCGCCAACGTCCGTCGCTTCTCCGAGATCGCGCTGCGCGCCAAGCGCATCACGCTCGAGGAGTCGCGCAATCTCCTGCGCGTCTACGAGCAGGGGCTCTCCGGCTACACCTACCTCGAGCACGAGTGAGCCGGCGCAGAAAGGCCGCGGCCGCCGCTCGCCCGGCGCGTGCGGCCGGTCTGCTGCTGCATCCGACGAGCCTGCCCGGCCGTTTCGCCATAGGCGACCTCGGCCCGGCAGCGCACGCCATGCTCGACTGGATGGTCGGCGCCGGGTTCACCGTCTGGCAGGTGCTGCCCCTGGGCCCCACCGGCATGGGCGATTCGCCCTACAATGCGCTCTCCGCCTTCGCCGGCAACCCACTCCTGGTCTCGCCCGAGGCCCTGGTCGCGGACGGTCTCTTGCCGGCGGAGGCGCTCGCCGACTGGGAGGTCGGAGAAAGCTCCTCCGTCGACTACCCTGCGGCAGCAGCCTGCAAGGAACTTCTGCTGCGGCTGGCCTTCGACCGCTTCGAGTCGGGGGAGTTCCCTGCTCTCGCCGAGGCTCTCCGGAGCTTTGCCAGCGCCGGCAGGAGAGCCGCCTGGCTCGACGATTGGGCGCTCTACGCCAGCCTCAAACGCGAGCATGGCGGAGCGTCCTGGACCGATTGGGAGCCCGGCCTGCGGCTGCGCGATCCGCAGGCGATCGCCCGTCGCTCGGCGGCGCTCGCCGGCGAGTTGCGTTTCGCCGTCTTCTGCCAGTTTCTCTTTCACCGCCAGTGGGCCGCGGTGCGGCGCGCTGCCGAAGAGCGCGGGATCCGAATCCTGGGCGACGTCCCGATCTACGTCGCTCCCGACAGCGCCGACACCTGGTCGAACCGGCGGCTTTTCGACCTCACGCCGGACGGGCAGCCGCGCGCCGTCGCCGGAGTCCCGCCCGACTACTTCAGCGCCGACGGCCAGCGCTGGGGGAATCCGCTCTACCGCTGGGACCTGCTGCGCGACGAGAACTACGCCTGGTGGCTGGCGCGGCTCGCGGCGCAGCTCGAGCTCACCCACCTCGTGCGGCTCGACCACTTCCGCGGCTTCGTGGCCTACTGGCGCATTCCGCAGCGCGAACGCACGGCGCGCCGCGGCCGTTGGGTAAAAGGACCCGGCGAGGCGCTCTTCCGCGCCCTTCGCAGCGGCCTCGGCGGCCTGCCGCTGCTGGCCGAGGATCTCGGAGAGATCGACGCGCCGGTCCACGACCTGCGGCGCCGGCTCGATCTGCCCGGCATGCGCGTCCTGCAGTTCGGCTTTGCCGCCGACGACAGCGACCACTGCCCGCACCGCCACGAGCGGCGCTCGACGGTCTACACCGGAACGCACGACAACGACACCACCTGTGGCTGGTTCGCGAAGGCCGGCGAGGACGAGCGCCGGCGAGTGCTCGCCTACCTCGGCGGTCCTCCCGAAGCCGTCCCGGAGGCGATGGTCCGCGCCGCCTACGGCTCTGTGGCCGAGCTCGCCATGCTGCCGTTGCAGGACGTCCTCGGCCTGGGCAGCGAAGCGCGTATGAACACTCCTGGACGAAGCAGTGGGAACTGGTGCTGGCGGGTGCGGCACTCGGACGTCGCCGCGGACGTACCGGGACGGATGCGCGACCTCGCCGCCGCGACCGCCCGCCTGCCCGCACTCGCGCCGCAGGACCGATAGCGTCCGGACGCCAGGGCGTAGAATCCGCTTCGTGTCCGATCCGCCGTCCGCGCCGTCGCAGCTGACCGACCGTCCGTCGCGCGACGTTCTGGGACGGCCGCTGGGCGATCTCCGCATCTCGGTCACCGACCGGTGCAACTTCCGCTGCGCCTACTGCATGCCGCGGTCCGTCTACGGACCGGACCATCCGTTCCTCGCCCGCGCGGATCTGCTCACCTTCGAGGAGATCGAACGCCTGGCGCGGATCTTCGTCGGGCTCGGAGTGCGCAAGCTGCGCCTCACCGGGGGCGAGCCGCTCCTCAGGCGCGACCTGGCGGCACTGGTGCGCCGCCTGGCGCCTCTGGGCGCCCCGATCGCGCTGACCACGAACGGGTCGCTCCTGCGCCTCCAAGCCGCGGCACTGCGTGCGGCGGGCCTCGATCGCATCACCGTCAGTCTCGACACGCTCGACCCGGACACCTTTCTGAGGATGAACGACGCCGACTTCGGACCCCTGGACGTCCTCGCCGGGATCGCAGCGGCAGAGGCGGCCGGATTCGAGACGCTCAAGATCAACGCCGTCGTTCGCCGCGGTGTCAACGAGAACGGGATCGCGGACCTCGTGCAGCGATTCCGCGGCAGCGGCCACGTCCTGCGATTCATCGAGTACATGGACGTCGGGGAATCGAACGGCTGGCGGCTGCAGGACGTGGTGCCGGCGGCGGAGATCCTCCAGCGCATCGCGGCGGCTGCCCCGGATACCGAGCTCGAGCCGGTCGCCGCTGAAATCCGGGGAGAGGTGGCGCGGCGCTACCGCTTCCGCGACGGCTCGGGGGAGGTCGGGATCATCTCGTCGGTGACCCAGCCGTTCTGCGGCGACTGCGTGCGCGCCCGCCTGTCTGCGGACGGCAAGATCTTCACCTGCCTCTTCGCCAGTCACGGCAACGACATCAAGCGGCCCTTACGGAGCGGCGCGACCGATGCCGAGCTTGCGAACGTCGTGGCAGAGATCTGGGCCCGCCGCGCCGACCGCTACTCGGAGCTCCGCTCGCGCGAGACGGCGGGTCTCCGCAATCGCGTCGAGATGTCTTACATCGGAGGCTGAACGGGGCGATGGGGCGCGGGCGACGGCAGAGAGGGCTACTTGAACAGCGCGTCGAAGGCAGCGCGCGGATCCTTGGCTGCCGGCGCGGGCTTCTCGGCGGCGAACTCCTGCCTTTCGCGGGGCTCGAAGAGCGCGCAGTCGTTCGCCTTCGACTTCTTCATCACCAAGACCACCTGGGGCTGACGGCACTGCGCCGGCGCACCGGGATCGAAGTGCGTGCAGTGGGTGCAGGTATGCAGATCGGCGCCACAGGCCGTGCAGCGCGCTGCGAGACCCGCTGCGGCGCCGACGCTCTGGAGCTCACCGCAGCTCGCGCAGCGGAAAGCGCTCGACGTGGGAGCACCGAGACCGCGGCCGCGCGGTGCGTCGCGCGGATCCCGGGGCCCGTTGGCGGCGCGCGGCGTACCGGCAGGACGCTCGCCCTGCTGGCGCGAGGCGTCGCGCGACGATGATCCCGAGTCCTGGTAGCCGCTCTGTTTGTACTTGCGGTCACTCATGAAGCGAGTATATCGGCAGGCTCGTCGAACCCGCTGCGGCTTCGCCCTGCTGATCCTTCTCGCCGTCGGCTGCCGGCGCGATGCCCCTCCGGACCCGTCCGCCTCCCGCCCTCACCTTCAGCCGGGCCGCTACGAGTTCGCTGACTTTCTCGCCAGCGCGCCGGTCGGCCCCGATTCGCCGGCCGCTCTGCTGCTTCTCGCAGGGCGCGGCATCCACTGGCCCTCTGCTCCTCCTCCGCCCGCCGCGCGGATCCCTGTGCCGGCACCGCCCGGCTTCCACGTCGGCGCCGTCTCCGCCGATGGCGATCGGCTCGCCTTCGTGCGCGAGCTCGACCCCGACTCGACCGAAGTCCTGCTCCACGATCGCTCCCGACTCGAGACCCGGCTCCTGTTGCCGGTGGACCGCGACGCCCGATTCGTGCCGCAACGCTTCTCTGCCGACGGCAGTCGCCTCTTCCTGTTCACCGACGAGGGCGCCGACACGCTGCAGCTCGAGGTGCTCGAGCTCGACACCGGAAAGCGCGAGCGGCGCGAACGCATCGGATGCGACGCGCTGAGGCTCGACAGCAGCCCGGACGACACGGCCTACGGGCTGCAGTGGAGTTGCACGGGAGCCATCGAGGCGGCGCTGTTCGACGCCGCGAGCGGCGCGGAGCTCGGGCCGCTTCCGCTGCCGATCGGGACTCGCCTCGTCCGGGCGCTGCCCGCCGAAGGCGGAGCGCTCTACGAGGTGGCGAGCGCGAGACTGCCCCGCGATCTGCTCCACGCCGACCGTCTCGATCCGGACGCCACGGCACGTCCGCTGACCTTCTCGCTGGCACCGACCATCGCTGCCGCCGATCTCGTCGAACCGGCGCGCCTCGCGCTACAGAGCGCTGGGGGCGCGACTCTGCCAGCAGAGCTCTGGTGGCCGGCAAGGCCGGCCAGTCGGCCTCCGGCCATCGTCTGGCTCGAAAACGACCAGCAGCCGCCGTCCTGGCTCGAGTTCGATCCCTTCCTGCAGTTCCTCGCCAACCGCGGCGTCGCCGTGCTGCGCCTGCGTCCGCGCGGTTCGCGAGGCTTCGGAACGCGATTCCGCCACGCGGCCGACGGCCGCCTCGCCGACGCCGGCCTCGAGGATCTCGATAGCGCGCTCGCCGAGCTCTTGCGCCGCGGAGCCGATCCGCAGCGGGTAGCGGTCGTCGGCGAGGGGCCGTGGAACGGTGCCCTCGCCGCACTCGCCCTGCTCGAACGCCACGGCAGACTCGCCGCCGCGGTCGACCTTGGCGGAGCTCCGGATCCCCTGGACCTGCTCGACCTCGTACCGACCCTCGCCGAGCCGGCCAAGTCCTGGTGGGTCGCGCGGCTCGGCGACCCGGCGTCGGACGCTGCCCGGCGCCAGCGCTTGCGGATGCTCCGTCCGGCGCAGCCTTCCGGCCGACGGCCGCTCCTGAACGGACCGCTGCCAGAGGCCGGTGCGCCCGGAGAGAGCTACGCCCGCCTGTGGGAGTTCCTCGCCGCGGGTCTCGCGACGCCGCCCTGAAGGCAGGCCTCCGTGCTACGATTTCGCTCTCGCCCATGCAGACTCTGGACAAGTACCAAGTCCTTGAAAAGATAGGCGTTGGCGGCTTCGGCGTCGTCTACAAGGCCTACGATCCCTTCATTAAGCGCGCGGTCGCCATCAAGACCTGCACCTCGGAAGACGCCGAGATGCGCGAGCGCTTCATGCGCGAAGCCGAGATTGCCGGCAATCTCCACCATCGCAACATCGTCACGGTCTACGACTTCGGATTCAAGGACGGCGTTCCGTATCTGGTGCAGGAGTACCTCTCCGGCGAGGATCTCGACCGCAAGATCAAGCGCCGCGAGTACCTGAGCCTGCCGGAGAAGCTCCTCTATCTCGTGCAGATCGTGCGCGGCCTGCAGTACGCGCACTCGCGCGGCGTCGTCCACCGCGACATCAAGCCGGCGAACATCCGCATCCTGGAGGACGACACGGCGAAGATCATGGACTTCGGCATCGCCAAGCTCGCCCATCACGATCAGGCTCTCACTCAGGCCGGCATCACCCTGGGAACGGCGGCCTACCTCGCGCCCGAGCAGATCCGCGGCGGAGCCTTCGACGCGCGCACCGACCTGTTCTCCTTCGGCATCCTGGCCTTCGAGCTCTTCGCCCTCGAGCGTCCCTTCCAAGGGGCCGAGATTTCCGCCGTGTTCTACAAGATCCTCAACGAGCCCGCGCCATCGCTGCGCGAGAAGGCACCCGAGTGCCCGCCGGAGCTCGAACGCATCATTCGGCGCTGCCTCGAGAAGGAGCCGGACCGGCGCTACTCCGGTTGCTCGGAGCTCCTGTCCGACATCGAGGGACTCGCCCACAGCCGCCCGCGCGAAGCCGATGGCGAGCTCGCGACCGCCCAGTTCAGCAGCCGGCCGGCCATGGCGCGGCAGGCCTCGCCTCCGGCGGCGGCGAGTCCAGCCGCCAGCGCGCCCCCGACGCCCGCCCCCACCCCTCTGCCGGCGCGCCCCCTGAGTCTGGGAGAAATCGTGCTCGACTCCCGCACCTCGCCACCGCTCCAGGCAAGCGAAGGACCCGCCACAGTGGCGTTCGAACGTCGCCCGCGAACGGGGCGCAAAGTCGCCGGAGCCGGGATCGCGCTGGTCCTGGCCGCTGCAGCCGGCTGGGGCGGATGGCGCTACTGGGAGGAGTCCCGGCCCGCCCTCCCTCCGCCTCCGACCGCAATCCAAACGCCGGCGGCGGCCGCGCTGCCGGTCACGAACGCGCTGCCGAAGTCGCCCGAGAGCCGGATGCCCGAAGTCGCCCATCCGCCCGCTGCGGAGCCCGCGACTCCGCCTGGCACCACCGCCCCAGGCGCCACCGTGGGCGAAGCTGCCGCCACGCCCGAAAGGGGCGCCGTCACCCCGGCCGCAGCTCCGGCGCCACCCGTGCCGGAGCCCGAGCCGGCGGTCCTGACCGTCGCGGCGGCCTGGGATTCCGCGATGACCCTGCGCCTCGGCGGCAAGGTCTGGAACCTCGACCGCGACCGTCGCCTGGAGCTCGCCGCCGGCACCTACCGGCTGCGTTTCGCCATCGAGACGCCGGTCTACTCGCACAGCGCCGAATCCACGGTCCGGCTCAAGGAGGGCGAAAAGCGGCAGATCGTGTCGCCAATCGAACGGCCGGGCAAGCTCACCGTGCAACCGCATCTCAACGCCCGCCAGGCCTTCGTGCGGCTCGATGGCGCGCCGCCAGTGCCGACGCCGCTGCGCGGGCGGTGGCTCTCGCCCGGACCGCACGTCGTCGAGATCGTCGCCTCGCAGGAGCCCGGCGCGCCGGCACTGCGCTCGGAGAGGGTGGAGATTCAGAGCGAGAACGAGTCGATTCTGACCTTCGACCTCGATGGGCGGAGTCCGCAACGACTCGCTGAACGCCCGATCCTCCCGAACTGAAGCGAGGCGTCTGCTAGAGTCGCCGACAGGTTCCCTGCCGATGCGCGCGACGCTTCTCCCTCTCGCCTTGCTGGCGCTCCTCCTCCCGCTCTCTTCTGCCGCGACCGCGCAAGCTCCCCCGCCACAGGGGGTCACCAGCGAGGACCTCCTCGAGGAGCCGACGGCCGCGCCGGCGCTCGCCTCGCCGCCCGAAGAGGTTCGTACGACGCGCGAGCAGGACGCCGAGCAGGCCTTCATGAACGGCGAGTTGGCGCTCGCGCTGACGCTCTATCGCGAGCTCGCCGCCGGGCATCCGGCGCCGCCCGAAGGGACGCGCCTGCGGGTCACCGCTGCCTGGCTCGAATTCCAGCTCGGCAACGCCGAAGGGGCCGGGCGCGCGCTCGCCGGAGCGCTGGTCGAAGATCCCGATTATCAGCCGCGCGCCGAGATCTACAGCCCGGAGTTCATGGCGCTCTTCCTCGACGCCCAACGCGACGCAGCCGAGGAGCGCGCGCGACGTGCCGCGCAACGCCTCAAACAGGGGATCGACGCCCTCGCCGCCGGAGACACGAAAGCCGCGCGGCGAGCGGTCGGCGAGAGCCTGGAGCTCGCTCCCGGTTCACTGCGCGCCCTGCTCGCTCTCGCCCAGGTCGATCTCGCCGACCGTGCGACCGACGCCGCCCTGGCCGGCTTCGAGCGCGTCCTGGCCCTCGAGCGCGGCGCGGCGGAGCGCCTGCCGCGGAACCTCAAGGCACAGGTGCTCAACAACATCGGCTTCATCTACTTCGGGCGCGGACAGTACGAGGACGCCTTGCAGGCTCTCGACGAGGCTGCGGCGCTCGACAATCGCGATCCGCAGATCTGGTTCAACCTGGGCCTCGCCCGCCAGAAGCTCGCCCTCGCCGGGCCGGGCCTCGACGCCCTGCGTACGGCCCACGAGCTCGACCGCCGCGACGCCGAGATCGCGCTCGAGCTCGGCCGCGCCTACGGCGCCGCCGGTCGTTTCCTGGATGCCGTGTCGGTGCTGCTCGGCGCGACCCAACTTCATGGCGGGTCGGCCCCACTCTGGCTGGAGCTCGGCCTCGCTCAACGAGGGCTGGGGAACTCGGCCGGCATGACGGCGAGCCTCGGAAAGGCGATCGAGCTCGATCCGGCGAATGGGCAAGGAGCGGGCTTCCGCGCGGCGATGGAACTCGCCCAGACGGCGCTCGCCGCCAAGGACTTCGGCACCGCGGTCACCGCCGCGCAGACCGCGGCGCGCCTGAAGCCGTCGGAGGGCAGCGCCTGGGCGCTGCTCGGGCTGGCGGAGCAGGCGGCGGGCCGCCTGCCGGAAGCCGCGCAGGGCCTGGAGAAGGCCGCGGAAGTCGCCCCGGATCGCGCCGACATCGCGCACAACCTCGGTACGGTCTATCTGGCGCAGCGCCGCTATGCCGAAGCCGAGGCGGCCTTCCGCCGGGCGCTCGCCCTCGACCCGAAGGCGGTCGAGGCGGAGGCCGCACTCTCCCAGCTCGCGGCGCAGCGCGCCGCGGCGGAGAGCGGCCGGGAGTCCGGGCGGCGCAAGAGCGCGGCCAAGCCCGCCGCCGCGCAACCTCCGGTGGCGAAGCGCGCCGAGCGGCCAGCGCTCGGTGCCGAACTGACCGCGGTCGACTATGCGCCGCTCGGCATCCGCGGCCTGCTGGTCGAGGCCGTCGCACCGGGCGGTCTTGCCGACCGCGCCGGCCTGCTGGTCGACGATCTCGTGCTCCGTGCCGGAGGCCGCCCGGTCACCCAGGCGTCCGGTCTGCGGGCGATGATCGAGAGCTCGCACGGCATCTCGATCCAGCTCTCGGTCCTGCGCGCCGGCAAGTCCGTCGAAGTGATCCTGCATCCGTAGCCGCAGGCCCTCCGCAAGCTGTCGCTTTCCCTGGCACTTCAGGCGGTGGCGCGCGCACTCCGACGTTCGCAAGCCGCGAGGTAAGCGGCACGATAGCGCGCGGCGACGCTCTCCCAGGAGAACTCCCGCTCTGCGCGAGCCCGCGACGCGGCGCCGAACGCCGCCAGACGTCGCCGGTCGGCGAAGGCCTCGACCACCAGCCGCACGAGATCCGGAACGCTTTGCTCCTCGGCCAGCCAGCCGTTCACACCTTCGCCGATCGCCGTCGGCAGACCCGAGACCCTGGAACCCACGACCGGCAGGCCTGTGGCCATCGCCTCGAGGATCACATTGGGCAATCCGTCGACGTTGCCCTTGCCGTCATGCACTGCCGGCAGCACGAACAGATCGGCAGCACGATAGAGATCGGGCAACGTGTCATGCAGCACGCCGCCGGGAAAGTGCACCCGGTCGGCGAACGCCGCCGCGCCGCGCCGGAACTCCTCCAGGCGGTCGCCGCCACCGGCAAGCACCAGATGCGCCTCCGGCAGCGCCGCGAAGAGCGCCGGCAGCGCCTCGATCAGCAGGTGAAAACCCTTCTTGGTCGCCATCCTCCCCACGCCGAGGAGCATCGGCGCGGCTGCCGGAACGCCCAGTCGCGACCGCCAGAGGGCACGACGAGCTGGGTCGGGAGCGAACAGAACGCTGTCGACGCCGTAAGGAATGACGTGCGAGCGCTCGGCCGGGAATCCGACACGCTGCACGCGCTCCGCGAGCTCGGGCGAGCAGCTCGTCAGTCCTTCGACGCGGCGAAGGGCGCGGCGCACGAACGGCCGCACCGGCCCCTTCTCCGCCATGAACACATCGCTGCCGTGCAGCCCGACGAGCAGCGGCAGGCGCCGCCCGCAGAACGCTGCCGGGAAGAGATTGGGAACCACCCAGTGAGCCTGCACGACGTCCCAGCCGCCTTCGCCGAGCGCGCGTCCCAGAGCCCGGCGTGCGCCCAGGAGATAGAGCGGCGCGACCGCCGCCGCGGCCCCGGCCATGCGCTCGTCGGCGTGCAGCGAACGGCCGTAGCCCAGCAGCTCCCAGCGTTCTGGGGCATAGCGGAACGTCCGCACCTCGACGCCCCCTTCGCTCCAGCCGGCGTCGAGTCCTGCTGCGTGCGGCGTCAGGACCCGGACCCGATCGCCGGCGCGCACCAGCGCGCGCGCCAGGTCGCGAATGAATGGACCGGCGCTGTCGTGCTCCCGCCGGGGGTAAGTCTGAGTCAGGAAGAGGATACCGAGCGCGCGGCGCGCGCGTTCTCCGGCCGCGTCGCGAGCCTCGGCGGACGCAACCGGGCTAATCGAGCAGCTCCTTGACGGAATAGCTGTCCCTGCGGCGGAAGGTCTTGTGGGTCATCATCTCCGCCAGGAGCCCGGTCATCAGCACCTGCAATCCGATCAGCATGAGCAGCGAGCCGAGGAGCAACAGCGGCCGGTTCGACAGCGGCTCGCCCATGAACCAACGCAGCGCGAGATAGCAGTTGATCAGCAGTCCGGAGCCCAGACCCACGAGCCCCAGCGCGCCGAACAGATGCAGCGGGCGGCGCGTGTACTTGGTGATGAACAGCACCGTCAACAGGTCGAGCAGCCCTTTGTAGAAGCGATCCCACCCGTACTTGCTGACGCCGTGCCGGCGCGGGTGATGGCGTACCGCGAGCTCGCCCACCGCGAATCCGCGGCGGCTGGCGAGCACCGGGATATAGCGATGCAGCTCGCCGTAGATCGGCACCTCCTCGAGCACCTCGCGCCGGTAGACCTTGAAGCCGCAGTTGAAGTCATGCAGATCGACCTGGGCGAGCTTGCGCGTCGCCCAGTTGAAGAGCAGCGAGGGAAGCGTCTTGGAGAGCGGATCCTTGCGCTCGTGCTTCCATCCCGAGACGAGATCGAAATTCCCGTTCTCGAGGGTCTCGAGCATGCGCGGGATCTCGTCGGGATCGTCCTGCAGGTCGCCGTCGAGGGTGACGACCAGACGCCCGGAAGCGAGGTCGAAGCCAGCGGTCAGGGCAGCGGCCTTGCCGAAGTTGCGCCGCAGGCGAACCAGCTTCACCCGCGGGTCGAGCTCGCGCGCCTCGCGCACCCGTTCGCAGGTGGCGTCGCGCGAGCCGTCGTCGACGAAGATGATCTCGTAGGCGAGGCCCAGCGGCGCGATGGCGTCCCGCACCCGACGGGCGAGATCGAGCACGGTTCCGGCCTCGTCGAGAACGGGCACCAGCACGGAGACGTCGACCGGCAGGGAGCCGGAGGGCACCGGGGTGCCCACTGCGGGCTGGGGGGAAGTTGGGCGGGTCATGGGCGAGCCGCCCGGGGGCAGCCGCGATATTGTAGCAATCAAAAGATGATCCCTGCTCCACAACAGCTGACCGGCCCGTTCAACTTCCTCGGCAGAAACCCCGAGGAGGTCCGCCGTCTCGTGCCCGACGCCGATCAGATCCTCCCTGCGCAGCTGCGCATCTACCAGGAGGATGAGTCCGCGACGCCGCTCTACGGGTATCCCGTGCTGATGACACCCGAGCTTGCTGCCCTGGACCGCGCCTTCGAGGGCTATCTCGCCCAGGAGGAGGAGGTCGAGTACGCCACCCTGCAGCGGATCGCCTTCGACTCCTCCGCCTTCGCCGGCGCCTGGGAGCGCTACCGCCTGCTCCTCACCCGCGCCACCGAGAACTCGATCACGGCAAGCTACGGCAGGAGCTTTCCGGGCATCCTCTGGCTCTACCACTCCGGCGCCATCGCCCGCGGCTTCAAGGAGACCACCAAGCGCCTGCTGCGCCGCGACCTGGTCTGGGCCAAGCAGAACGGCGACGAGTTCCGCTATCGCGTCTACCACCGGACGCTCGACCGTCTGTCGAATCTGACCTACGACCTGGTCAACCGGCTCTCCACGGACACCGAAGAGGTCGAGCAGCAGATCTTCCCGGCCCTGCTCACGCGGATGAAGGACAACGTCCTCATCTTTACCGAGGATCACATCAGCCCGAATCTCGCCGAGCTTGCCGGGTACTTCGCCGGCTGCCTGAGACTCGACGGCCGGGACTTCCGTCTGCGCCTGATGCAGGTCCATGAGTGGTACTCCGATCTTCTGCGCAGGGACAGCGAGCTGCAGCACCTCGCGCGGCTGCTCGGCGAGGAGCCCGGCAAGGATCCGCGACTGCACCTGAACCGCTCCGGCTACCTGACCTTCCTCGCTGGCCGCCCCAGCTACGACCCCGCCCGGCTGCTGCCTCCGGCCTGGATCCAGGTCTGGGAGAGTCTGCTCGTCAAGCTCAAGGAGTTCGAGCTCTTCCATGCGCTGCGGCGCAGCATCGTCGCCGTCGAACGCGACGGCGACCACGTCCTGGGCCGCGAACGCTTCTCGACCCGCGTCGGAATCGGCAACACGACGGCGCCGATCCGCCTCTCCTCGAGCACCCGGCCACTCGACTTCATGGCCCCCTGGGTGGTCGATCCGCTGGTCGCCCGCTTCGGGCTCATTTACGACATCTCGGACTTCACCGAGACGGTCTCGCTGCTCAGGCGCTCTGGCGCGCTCGAGCAGGACCGCTCCTTCCGCATGATGTTCCGGTTTCAGCGCAAGGTGAACCGGCTCGCCTTTCAGCACAAGGCCAAGCTCGAGAAGTACCTGGGCGACGGCGCCTTCTACTCGAGCCGCGAGGCGCACCACCTGCTCATCCTCGCGATGCACATCCAGCGCGCCTATCGCGAGGCGCTGGCGCGCGGCTTTCCGTTCTCGAACGGCCTGCGCATCGCGCTCAACCACGGCCAGTACCGGCTGCTGCCGATCCAGATCGGCGGCAAGGAGGAGGGCGGCGACCGCTACGAGTTCTTCGGCCACGGCGTGGTCGAGCTCACCCGGCTGACCTCGGGCAAGGCGTCGCGCGAGATCGACGAGATCAAGACGCTGCTCATCACCCTGGGATATCCGGAGACGGTCGTCAACCGCTTCTTCGCGCCGATGACGCGGCAGAACCTCGACGTCGTCAACAAGCTCGAAGAGGCCCGCGGCTTCTACTCCTACATCAATCCGAACGGCTCGCTGGTCAACGAGGGCATCGTCGCGACGCTCGACTTCATCCAGCGCCTCGAGAAGGAGTCCGCAGGCAACCGGATCTTCCGCCTGCTCGATGGCGAACGGACCTACGTCGCGGTCAAGGTGGACACGCCGAACGGCAGCCTTCTGGTCGGCATCCGCAAGCTCGGCGTCGCCCACCTGAAGGGCCTCGACCGGCTGCCCGTTTACGAGATCGTCGACGCGGCGCTCTGGGGGGACAATACCCTGGTCGAGCTGCGCGGCAGCATCATGGAGCTGATCGAACGCGAGTTCAGTTCGGCGTTGAGCAAGTGACCCAGGCGAACCTACGAGCAAGGAGAACGACCCCAGTGACGACAGGTGACGAAGGCTCCGTCTGGCAGACCGACCTCCCCGGTCTGCCCGCCCCGCGGCGCGGCAAGGTGCGCGACATCTACGACCTCGGCGACAGGATCCTGCTGGTCGCGACCGATCGGCTCTCGGCCTACGACCACATCCTGCGCCCGGCGATTCCGGGCAAGGGCAGGATCCTCACTCAGCTGACCAACTTCTGGATGGACCGCCTCTCCACGATCGTCCCCAATCATCTGCTCGCGACCGAGGTCGGCGCCTTCCCCGCCGAGCTGCAACGCCATGCGCGCCAGCTCGAGGGTCGTTCCGTGCTGGTGAAAAAGGCGGCGGTGGTGCCGTTCGAGTGCGTCGCACGTGGCTACCTGGCTGGCAGCGCGTACAAGGAGTACAAGGCTGCCGGCACCGCCTGCGGCATCCCGCTGCCCGCAGGCCTCGAGCGCGCCAGCCGCCTCGCCGGGCCGATCTTCACGCCAGCGACGAAGGCGGAGTCGGGACACGACGAGAACGTCGATTTCGCGACGCTGGCCGCGGGGGTCGGCACCGCCACCGCGGAACGCCTCCGAAGCCTCACGCTCGACCTCTACCGCGCCGGCGCCGCCCATGCCGAGTCCCTGGGGCTGCTGCTCGCCGACACCAAGTTCGAGTTCGGCGTCATCGCGGGCGAGATCGTGCTCATCGACGAAGCGCTCACGCCGGACTCGTCGCGCTATTGGGAAGCGGCGGCATGGAAGCCGGGAAGCGAACCGGCGTCATTCGACAAGCAGTTCGTCCGCAACTGGCTGGACGAAAGCGGCTGGGATCACGAGTCGACACCGCCGGAGCTGCCGGCGGAGGTGGTCGCCGGAACGCGCGAGCGCTACGTCGAGGCGTTCCGCAGGCTGACGGGGCGCGAGCCGCGGCTCTGACGCCGGAGTCTGGCGCTGCGCCGATAGGTCACGAAGGACAGGAGCCGGGAATGCTGACCGCCGAGAAGATCCGCGCGATTCACGAGCTCGTCGATGCCGCCAAAGTCGGCATCGTCTTCCAGCCGATCGCCGACATCCACAAGCGGCGGATCCTCGCTTACGAGGCGCTGGCGAGGAACCCGCACCCGCTGTTCAAGAGCACTCCGGAGATGTTCGACGCCGCGGTCCAGGCCGGACGCGTCGCCGAGCTCGGGCGCCTCCACCGCGACCAGGCGGTGCGCCTCTGCCAGCACTACCCTCTCTTTCTCAACATCGATCCGCATGAGTTCGACTACGGCTGGCTGGTGCGGCCGGACGATCCGATGTTCCGCCACCGCCACCCGATCACGGTGGAGATCACCGAGTCGGTGCCGATCAAGTACTTCACCCAGTGCCACAGCGTGCTGGCGGAGATCCGCCAGAAGGGCATGTCGCTCGCCATCGACGACCTGGGCGCCGGCTTCTCGAACCTCAAGTACATCGCCGACCTCCAGCCCGAGATCGTCAAGCTCGATCGCGAGCTCATCCTCGGCTGCGCGCCAGGCAACCGGCCGTTCAAGCTCCTCTGTTCGATCGTCAGTCTGTGCAAGGAGATGAACGCCAAGACGGTCGCCGAGGGGATCGAAACCCCCGCGGAGTTCGAAGCCGCCGTCGAAGCCGGCGTCGACTACGCCCAGGGCTACCTCCTCGGCCGCCCCGCCTACCCCGCCCCCGACCTCATCTGGCCGGGGACATCGCGGTAGAAGCGGCGACTGGCGGCCTGCGGGGCCTCATTTCCACCCGATTCGTCTCATCGAGCCGCTAGGGATCACACGGCTTTCTCGCCGGGCGCTCGGCAAGTTGCTCGCTCTCGGAACTGAATATGCTCCATTCTCCGCCAATGATCTTCAGGCGATAGGTGACGCGAGTCCGGTTACGGTCGACTTGAAAAAGGCACTTCTCCGTCGGCACTTCGATCGTGCGATAGGCCCAGCCCTCCTCCGTAACGACGGTCGCCTCCCCAACTCCTTCAGCGGTCTGGACCAACTGCAAGGAGATCTCCGGCGGCTCGTAGTCGATGCGGAACTGATGCTCTCGCCCGACGGCGATCTGTTGCCGCTCGTCCTCCAGCGCCTTCCCCGAGAACCACTTCGGAAGCTGCTCATCGTCCAACGTGCGAGCTGCCTCGACCCAACCCTGGTTCGCAGCCAGGACGAAATCCTTCACCTGCTGCTCTTTCGTCCGGAGTTGGGCAGGCTGTCCGCAAGTAGGTCCTTCGATAGAGCACCCCAGGACGGTGGCAACGAAAATCACTTTCGCCAATCGGCTCATGTCCGCCTCACTCCGACACTCATCACCTGCATGGAGCCTACTCGAGCCGCGATGCCTCGCGACGCCTACCATGGCGAAAGATTCCACCACCACGCAGCCTTCCAGAGCTCCCACCCTCGGGGTGCCCGGTAGAAGTTCAAGCCCGAGGGATTGGCCCCGATGTCATCGAACGAATCTACCGTGCGAATCGCCTTTACCCGGATCCGTATCGACGAAGGCGGATTGACGAGTCCCAGACCTTGCCAGTCGGTGCCCGTGCGAACTCTCTCCACCGCTAGCCTTCCTGCCCGGACCACGCTCTCCGCTTCGAACCAGTGATTCTGGAGGGATGCAAATCGCTCGGGAGAATGCCCTTCTAGAGACAACCAGCAGTTCGTCGCGTGAACCACCACGATCTTCGCGAGACATCGAACAGAATCTATGCCCTGCGCTCGAATCCCGCCAGAGCGAAAAACGCACCCTACGGCGAGATCGACGCCACCGTCGAAGTCGCCGCCGCAGCCACGCCCAAGTTTTCATGATGAAGAATCCAATAGCGCCGATCGCAGCGATAAACGCAATTCTGAATCCTGCCAGTGGAATTGTAGCTGTATCGAGAATGGCCAGAACGACGAGTGTTACGAGAGAAACGGCCAGCACCAGGTCGACACAGGAACGCCCGCTACCCAGGTAGCTGCGACGTTCCAGCGACCAGCCGCCATCTCGCAGCAGTCCCGCGAGCCGCCACAATCGCCACCTGACCGGTCCAAGAATTGCGAGAACTCCGACCGAACAAGTGACAACCCCACTCAAGTACGTTCGATACCCGCTGCTCTGCGGCTCCTCGAGGACAAGAAGAGCGATCAGGCACAGCAGGAAGCCCAGTGCCACCAACATGCTCGTGCGGACACTCATCGAACCTGGCGGCTCCTCGTCAGGTGAACTGCCTGCAGTCAAGACCGGCGCAACTACCCTCTTTCGCCCGATCTTCCGGGTTGCGCTCCGGCCTTGTTCTCTGTGCTTCTTCATCTTCGAGACTCTGTCCGATCAGAACTTTGACCAACTCCACCGAAGCGCCGCACTACCCCGGCAGCTGTTCGGCGAGCTCTTCGAGCGTGGCAATTTGGGTGAGTTGCAGGTCGATGCGTTTGGCGAGGCCTTCGGCGCGCGGCAGGTAGGCCTGTTTGAAGCCGTGGGCGGCGGCTTCGCGCAGGCGGGCTTCGGCCTGGCTCACCGGGCGGACTTCGCCGAGCAGGCCGATCTCGCCGAAGAAGACGGCGTCGGGCGGCAGCGCCACGCCGCGGTAGGCGGAGATCAAGGCCGCGGCGACGGCCAGGTCGGCGGCGGGCTCCTTGAGCGCCAGGCCGCCGACGACGTTCAAGAAGACATCGCGGTCGGCGAGGCCGAGCCGGGCGAAGCGTTCGAGGACGGCGACGAGCAGGATCACCCGGTTGCCGTCGAGGCCGACGCTCATCCGCCTCGGCGACGGGAAATTGGTCGGGTTCACCAGTGCCTGCGTCTCGACGAGCAGCGGCCGCGCGCCGGAGAGCGTCGGCAGGACGGCCGAGCCCGGCGCGCCGCGGCGGCGCCGCGCGAGCAGCACTTGCGACGGATCGAGCACCGGTTCGAGGCCCGATTCGCGCATCTCGAACATGGCGATCTCGCCGGTCGGACCGAAGCGGTTCTTCGCCGCGCGCAGGATGCGGTAGTCCGACTCGCGCTCGCCTTCGAAGTTGAGCACCGTGTCCACCAGGTGCTCGAGCGACTTCGGCCCGGCGATCGTTCCCTCTTTCGTCACATGGCCGACGAGAAAGAGAGTCGACTCCGAACGCTTGGCGAAGTCCACCAACCGGTTGGCGCAATGCCTCACCTGCCCGATCGACCCCGGCGGGCTCTCGAGCTCGTCGCTGGCGATCGCCTGGATGGAGTCGACGAGCAGTGCCGCCGGCTCTGCGGAGCGCGCCGCGTCGAGCACCGATTCGAGGCGCGTCTCCCCCACCACCAGCACGTCGCTGGAGGCGCAGCCCAGGCGCTCGGCGCGCAGGCGAAGCTGGCGCGGCGACTCCTCGGCGCTGGCATAGAGCACTTTGCGATCGAGCCCGGCAAGGCGCGCCGCGAGTTGCAGCAGGAGCGTCGACTTGCCGATCCCGGGCTCGCCGGCAAGGAGCACCGCTCCTCCCGCCACCACGCCGCCACCCAGCACCCTGTCGAGGGCCGGCATCCCCGACGGCGTGCGCAGGACCTGTTCCTGATCGATCTCCGAGAGCGCGACCGGCAGATTCGAAGCGCGTTCGCCGGCCTTGCCGGCGCGCTTCGGCGCCTCACGGACCTCCTCGACGAACGACGACCAGGTGCCGCACTCCGGGCAGCGTCCCAGCCACTTGGTCGACTGGTAGCCGCAGCTCTGACAGGCGTACAGCGTGCGCGGAGCGGCCATCGTCAGAGCTTCGGGACCGAGCCCATGAGGTACTTGAGGTCGTCGTCGCTCCACCGGATGCCGACGCCGACGAACGGCGAGCGGAACTGCTCGACCAGCGGATCGTCGTAGCCGCCCTTCACATAGAGGTGCCGGTAGAAGTTCCACTGGCCGGTGAGCCGCAGGTGCGGATCGAGGTCGAGCTCACGGCCGAAATCGAAAGCCTCGAGCGACAGCGTCACCTTGCGGTCGAAGAAGGTGTAGTCGACCTGCGCCCCGGCCGTGTTCTCGAGGATGCCGACCCAGAGCGAGCCGCGACGGTCAGCGAAGGGAAAGCCGAACAGCGCCGACCAGTTGTTGCGGCGCGTTTCGCTGGTCAGACGATCGGTCGTCGTCGTCGCCGTCGAGCCGTCGGGGAGGGTCACGGTGACGATCTCGCGCTTCTCGGAGATGCGGCCGCGTGGATCGGACACCAGCTCGACGCGGTAGTAGCGTTCGCTCTCCTCGCCGTGCGGCAGCAGGTCGAGGCGGAACGCCGAGCGCCAATCCTCGACTTCCGAAAGATAAGCGCCGTCGAGTCCCAGGTCGAGCTCGAGCTCGTTCACCCGGTTGAGCGTCGAGCCCAGGGCATCGACCCCCTTCTCGACGCTGCCGAGGGCGCTCATCAGCTGATCGTGCGCCTCCGGGCTGTTGACCAGCTTGCCGATCGTGCCCTCGCCGCTGGCGATCCGGGTGGTGATCGCGTTCAGATTGTCGACCGACGTCTGCACATCCGCGGTGAGCGCCTTGATGTTCGCCATCGAGTCCTTGAGGTTGCCGCGGTTCTCCGCCAGGACGGCATCCACCTGTTCGAGGACGCGCCCGATCTGCTCGGTGATGCGCGGCAACTCGCGGGCGAGAGTCTCGCTGAAGCGCTCGAAGTTCGCCACCGTGCCGGAGAGGTTCGAGCGATTCTCCGCGATCAGTGCACGCAGCTCGTCGGAGGTCGCCTGGATGCTGTCGATCAGCGTCGAGAAGCCGCCACCGGTCCCCGGGCCGCTTTTCCCGCCCTTGCCGCCGCCGAGGAACTCCTGCACCGAGCTGCCGATCTCCTCGATCTTGGCCATCGCATCGTCGAACGAGACCGGGGTCTTGCCCGCGAGAACCGTGCCGGGAGGCAGGAGCGCTGCTTCTTCGGGTCCCAGCCGGAGCTCGATGAACTTGTCGCCCAGCAGCCCCTGGTTGGCGATCGCCGCGTAGCTTCCCTCGACGAAGGCGATCGGTTGGTCGAGCAGCAGCGAAACCCGGGCCTTGCGCCCCTCGAGCGCAATGCCATCGACCCGACCGACGCGGACTCCCGCCAGCCGCACCGCGGCCTTGTCGTCGAGACCGACCACCGAGTCGAAAACGGCGTCGACCCGCGCCCCCTGGGGTCCCCACAGGCGCCAGTCCTCGACCCGCAGGATCAACCAGCCGAGAATGACCAGACAGATCGTCATGAAAATGCCGACCTTGACGGCTTGCGACACGTTCGACATCGAGGACTCCTTCACGCCGGCCGCCGGCGGTATCACTCCGTCAGCGGCCCGCTGGCCAAACCCTGAATGAACTGCTGCACCCGCGGATCGGGCGAAGCCCGAAACTCCGCCGGTGGCGCGTAGGCGATGATCTTGCCGCGATAGAGCATCGCGATCCGTTCGGCGATGCGAAAAGCGCTGTCCATGTCGTGGGTGATCGAGACTGCCGTCGAGCCGAGCTTGGCCTGCAGCTCGAGGATCAGCTCGTCGATCACCGCCTTCATCACCGGGTCGAGGCCGGTCGTCGGCTCGTCGAACAGCAGGATCTTGGGCTCGAGCGCGATGGCGCGGGCGAAGCCGACCCGGCGCCGCATGCCGCCCGAGAGCTCGGCCGGCATCTTCCCCTCGGCACCTTCGAGGTGCACCATCTCGAGGCACTCGGCGACCCGCGCGGCGATCTCGGCCGCCGGCCGGCCGGCGCGCCGCAGGGCGAAGCCGACGTTCTCGGCGACGGTCATCGAGTCGAAGAGTGCGCCCTCCTGGAACGCCATGCCGAAGCGCCGGCGGAAGTCGGTGATCGCCCGCCCGTCGAGCGACTGGATGTCCACGCCATCGACGACGACGCTGCCGGAGTCCGGCGCGAGCAGCCCGATCATGTGCTTGAGCAGGACACTCTTGCCGCTTCCCGAGCCGCCGAGAACAACCACCGACTCGCCTTCGAAGATCGCCAAGTCGAGGCCGTCGAGAACCTGCCGTCCGCCGAACGACTTCGAGACCTGCCGCAGGTCGATCTTGACGGGAGGACTCAAAACAGGATCTTCGTCAGGAAGAAGTCGGAGATCAGGATCGCGATCGAGGCCAGCACGACGGCGCGCGTCGTGGCCCTGCCGACGCCCTCGGCGCCGCCGCGAGTGTAGTAGCCCTTCTGGCAGCCGACCACGGCGATGATGAGCCCGAAGACCGCCGCCTTGATGAGTCCCGAGGAGAGGTCGTCGAGGTCCATGAAACGGAAGGTGTTCTCGGTATAGGTGACCGGATTGGCGCCGAAATAGACCACCGAGATCAGATAGCCGCCGACGATGCCGATGGCATCGGCGACGACGATCAGCAGCGGCAGCATGACGACCGTCGCCCAGACGCGTGGCACGACGAGAAAGTGCACCGGATCGGTCGCCAGCACCTCGAGCGCGTCGATCTGCTCGGTCACCCGCATCGTGCCGAGCTCGGCCCCCATCGCCGAGCCGCAGCGCCCGGCGATGAGCAGCGACGAGATGACCGGCGCGAGCTCGCGCACCATCGAGAGCGCCACCAGCGAGCCGACGAAGCCCTCGGCATTGAAACGCTTCAAGGTCGAAAAGGTCTGCAGCGCCATCACCATGCCGGTAAAGAGCGCGGTCAGCAGCACGACCGGCAGCGAGTCGACGCCGATGCGCACCATCTGGCGCACCAGCTCCCGGCCGTCGAACGGCCGGCGGAAGGTCCAGGCGAACGTGCGACCGAGAATCTGGAAGAACCTCCCCATCTCGGTGAAGTAACCCTCGAGAGGAAGAGCGCGGCTCGTCATGGTGCGTGCTCGACCAGCCGCCGCGGCAGGCGCAAACCGAAAAGACAGAGCAGCTGGTAAGGGATGGTTCCGACGTCCTGAGCGAGCTCGACCGCCGAGATCGACTCCGCGCCCTGCCGGCCGAGCAGCGTCACCCGCGAGCCGACTTCGGCGGCCACGCCAGTAACGTCCACCGCGAGGAGGTCCATGCTCACCGAACCGACCACCGGCACCCGCTGCCCCGCAACCAGCACCTCGGCGCGATTGCCGAGCCGCCAGGAGTAGCCGTCGGCGTAGCCGACCGGCACGATCCCGATCCGGCTCGGGCGCTCCGCGGTCCAGCGGCCGCCGTAGCCCACCCGGGTGCCCGCCGCGATCGACTTGACCTGGACGATTTCCGCCTCCACCGAGAGAACCGGCTCGAGGTCCGCCGAGAGCCTCCCCGCCGAGTCGTAGCCGTAGAGAGCGATCCCCAGCCGCACCCAGTCGAAGCGCGCGGACGGCAGATGCAGCGCGCCCGCGCTGTTCGCGAGGTGCACATCGACAGCCTCTCGCGCTGCCGGGGCCAGCAAGGCAAGAATCGCGGCGAAGCGCTGCTGCTGGCTCGAGTTCGCTTCCGACTCCGGCGTTTCCGCCTCGGCGAGGTGAGACATGACCCCTTCGAGCCGCAGTTCCGGCGAAGAGCGAAAAAGATCGAACAACGAGGATGCCTCCCGGGCATCGATGCCCAATCGCGTCATCCCCGTATCGAACTTGAGGTGGAGCGGCGCAGTCCACCCATTCCCCTTACTGAAGGCCTTGAGAGCCCGAAGGCTCTCGATGCTGCTGATCACAGGAACCAGCCGGTGCTGCATCAAGACCGAAGCCGCCTCGTCCGGAAGCGGCGATAGAACGAGGATCTGCGCCTGGACTCCGCCGTTGCGCAGCTCGATCGCCTCTTCGGCGGTGGCGACGGCGAAGCCGGCCAGGCAGCCATCGCCATCTTCCGCGCCTTCGGCTTCGAGCGCGCGCGCCACGGCGACGGCGCCGTGACCGTAGGCATCGGCCTTGACGACGGCGAGAATTTTCGCCGGCGCGACCCGGCCGGCCAGCCGGCGGTAGTTGCGTCGGAGAGCCGCGAGATCGATCTCTACCCAGGCACGGCGCAGCGAATTCGGGCTGGCCTCGCCCTCAGCCAACGTCGCTCCCGGCGTGACTCGGGTCGTAGCTGTGAAAGCGGGTCGTCTCTCCCTTGAACACGAGCTGCACGGTGCCGGTCTCGCCGTTCCTGTGCTTGGCGATGATCAGCTCGGCCAGACCGCGGACGGACGGATCGTCCTTGTTGTACACCTCGTCGCGATAGATGAACGCCACGAGGTCGGCGTCCTGCTCGATCGAGCCCGATTCGCGCAGGTCCGAGAGCACCGGTCGATGGTCGCCACCGCGCTTCTCCGACGCTCGCGAGAGCTGCGACAGCAGGATGATCGGGATGTCGAGCTCCTTGGCGAGCTGCTTGAAAGCGCGGGTGATCGCCGAGATCTCGAGGTTGCGGTTCTCGAAGCGGCCCCCGGCCTGCATCAGCTGCAAGTAGTCGACCACTAGCACTTCGAGCCCCTTTTCCGCCTTCAACCGCCGTGCCTTCGAGGCCACTTCGAGGAGTGTCGGCGACGCCGAGTCGTCGATGTACATCGGCGCCTTGCCGATCTCGCCCATCTTCTGCACCACCTTCACCCACTGTTGCTGCGACAGGTGGCCGGAGCGGATGCGCGAGAAGAAGACGTCGGCCTCGGCGCAGAGAATCCGCAGTGCGAGCTCCTGCTGCCCCATTTCGAGCGAGAAGATCCCGACCGTCTTCTTCTCGCGGATGGCGACGTGCGAAGCGATGTTGAGCGCGAAGCTGGTCTTGCCCATGCCGGGGCGGCCGCCGATGATGATCAGCGTGCCCTTGCCCAGGCCATGGGTCATGCGGTCATAGTCGATGAAGCCCGACGGCACGCCGGTGAGCGCCGCGCCGGGATTCTCCTCGAGCATTTCGAGGGTCTCTTCGATGATGCGGTCGAAGGCCACGAAGCCGCGTCGGACGGCCTCTTCGCCGAGCGCCATCACTGCCGACTCGGCGCGATCGAGTGCCTTCTGAGCGTCGACGCCGCCGTCCAGACAGTCGCGGGTGATCTCGCGGCAGACATCGATCAGACGCCGCCGGACCGAACGCTCCTTGACGATCTCGACGTAGTGCTCGAAGCGACCCAGGTCGGGCAGATCGACATCCAGGCCCGCGAGATAGGCGAGGCCGCCAGCGCTCTCCAGCGCCGCTTTCTGCTCCAACTTCGCCTGCACGGTACGCAGGTCGATCGAGACCTGATTGTCCTGCAGGTCGAGCATCGTGGCGTAAATCAGGCGGTGACGCTCGGCGTGAAAATCCTCCGCCTTGAGCCGCCCGGAAACCGACGGCAGCAGCCGTGGATCGAGCAGCACCGCCGCCAGCACGGCGCGCTCCGACTCCTCGCTCTGCGGCATCGACTTCGGGGCCTTGAGGACTTCGAGCATGCGATCGCTATCCTAGACCGAATCCGGCCGCCCCAGAATCGCCCTCGAACACCCCGGAGGAGCCTGCGCGGGCTCGGCGGCAGGGCGCAGCGCGCGACCGGCAGGCTGCTACGATGCCGCCATGAATCGCTCGCTTCGAGCGCGGCCGGCGCGATCTGGCAGCGTGGCTATTCTGCTCCTGCTGTCGGCTCTGGCGGTCGCCTGCGGCCGGGACCGGCCGGAGCGCCTGCTGGTCCTCGGCTTCGACGGGCTCGATCCGGAAGCGGTGGATCTCTTGCTGTCCGAGGGCAGGCTCCCCAACTTTGCGAAGTTGCGGCGCGAGGGTGCCTACGGGCGCCTGAAGACGTTCAAGCCGACCCTCTCGCCGATCCTCTGGACGACCCTAGCTACCGGCAAGACTCCCGACCAGCACGGCATCGGCCATTTCGTCGGGCGCGACCGGGCGAGCGGGCAGGAGCAGCCGGTAACCAGCGACATGCGCCGCACCCAGGCGCTCTGGAACCTCTTCTCGGAGGCCGGTCGCAAGGTGGGCGTCCTCGGGTGGTGGGCAACCTACCCACCGGAGAAGGTGAACGGCTTCATCGCCAGCGACCGGCTGGCCTGGCACTTTCTCTTCGCCCAGGGCTTCGAACAGGCGGGCGCGGCCGGCGCCACCTGGCCGGCGGAGCTCGAAGCGCGCCTGCGCCCGAAAATGACCCGTCCCGACCAGATCGGGCTCGCCGACCTGACGCCGTTCGTCGAGGTCACGGCCGCGGATCTCGACCGGCCGTTCGATCTCGAAGACGACCTGCAGCACTTCCGCTGGGTCTTAGCGACCCTGCGTTCCTACCGCGATCTCGGGCTCGAGCTCTGGACGACCGAGCGCCCCGAGCTGATGATGGTCTACTTCGAGGGCACCGACTCGACGGCGCACCTCTTCGGCCATCTCTTCCGCGGCCAGGGCCTCGAAGGCGAGCTCGCCGCGCAGCAGAAGAAATACGGTCATGCTGTCGAGTCGGTCTACGATGCCGCCGACCGGATCCTCGGCGATTTCCTCGCCCGGCTCGAGCGCAACACCACGCTCGCGGTGCTCTCCGACCACGGCTTCGAGCTCGGAGTCCTGCCCGAGGACCCGAGCCGGTTACGCGACATGCGCCGCGTCTCGGAGGAGTTTCACCGCGACCACGGGGTGCTCTACTTCTACGGCGCCGGTGTGCGACCGAGCACTCGGCTCGACGAGCCTACGCTGCTCGACATCGCACCGACGCTGCTCGCCCTCGCCGGGATACCCCCGGCTGCGGACATGCCGGGGCGGGTCCTGCGCGAAGGTTTCGTCCGCCTCGGTGAGCCGGAGCGAGTGGCGACCTACGAGGATTCGAGAAAGCCCAGCGAACCGCGTCCCGCAGCCGGCGAGGAGACGGCACCCGGTGCCGCCGACCAGGCGCTGCTCGAGCACCTGAAGAGCCTCGGCTACCTCTCCGGAACGTCGTCGAAGGGCGATCGCAATCTCGCCGCGATCGCCTTCGAGAACCGCGACTACCGCAAGTCGGCGCAGATGTACCAGGCTCTGGTGGAGCAGGATCCCGACGACGCGGCGCTGCGCGCCAGCTTCGCCGGGGCGCTCGGCGCTCTCGGGCGCTATGACGAAGCCATCGTCCAGCTCGACCGATCGCTCGCCCTCGACCCCCTCAATCCCGAAGGACATCACAACCGCGGCGCCGCCCTCGAACGCCTCGGCCGCCCCGACGAGGCGATCGCCTCCTACCGCGAAGCGGTGCGCTATCGCGGCGACTATGCGCCCTCCCTCCAGGCGCTGGCGCGCCTCGGCGCCCCGGCCACCGAGCGGCGGACGGCGAGTCCACGCGAACGCGAAGCCTCCGGCATCGCCGAGGAGGCGTCGAACCTCGCTCGTCGCGGCGACTACGCCCGGGCGCTCGAGCGGCTCGCTGCCGCAGAGCGTCTCGCGCCCGAGCTCGCGCTCGTCTGCCAGTACGAGTCGAACGTCGCCTACCTGGCGGGGGATCGGTCGCGCGCCGTGCGCGCGCTCGAGCGGTGCCTGGCGCTCGAACCCGACAACGCGCTCTTCCGCACCAACCTCGAGCGCTTGCGCTCAAGCCGTTGACCGGCACCGCCGCCACCGCGACCGGCTCCGGCCGGGACTGGCCGCTCGGCCTGGCGCTGTTCGCGGCGCTCTTCGCGACCTACGCCGCCGGCGCCTGCCGCACGATCTACGTCGGCGACAGTGGCGAGCTGGTCACCGCTGTCTACCTGCCGGGCATTCCTCATCCCACCGGCTATCCCCTCTACGTCCTGCTCGGCAAGCTCTGGACGCTGGCGCTCCCGCTCGGTTCGATCGCCTGGCGCATGAGCCTCTTCTCCGCCGCTGCCGGGGCCGGCGCTGGAGCGCTGCTCTACGCCTCGGCCCGCGCCCTCGGTTTGGGCCGCGTCGCCGCTCTCTTCGGAGCCCTGCTGCTCGCCTTCTCGCCGAGCTTCTGGGCCGAAGCCAATGTGCAACGGGTCTACACTCTGGGCGCAATGTTCGTCGCCGCCGCGACCTGGGCGGCGATCCGCTGGCGACGTGAGCCGAGCGGGCGCCGCCTGGCGCTGGTTGCCTTTCTCTGCGGACTCGGAGCTGCCAATCACACCTACATGGCGATCTTCGCCGCCGCCTTCGCGATAGCTGCCGTCCTCCACGAGCCGGCGCTCGCGCTGCGCTTCCGACAGCTCTTCGCGGCGGGGGCCGCCTTCGTCGCAGGTCTTCTGCCCTACGTCTATCTGCCGCTGCGCTCGCGGCAGGACCCGGCGCTCGACTGGGGGAACCCGGAGTCGCTCGACCGCTTTCTGGCGGTGCTGACCCGCCGAGAGTTCTGGCAGCGCCGATGGCTCGAAGCGCCCCGGGACCTGCTCCCGATCGCCGCCGACTGGCTGACGAGCTTCCCCGTGGAGCTCGGTTGGGCGGCGACGCTTCTCGCCGTCGTCGGCCTCGGCGCCGCAGTCAGCCGGCGCCGGCTGCCGCCGCACCGCAGAGCTCTGGCGCTCTTCGCGACGCTCGCCCTCCTCGGAAACCTCCTCGCCCTTGCGCTGCACGGTTCGCGTTCGGATCTGTTCATCTGGCACCGCTACTACATCCCGAGCTATCTGCTCGGTGCGCTCCTCGCAGCGTGTGGACTCGAGACTCTGGCCGCGCTCGTTGCGGAGCCTCGGGCGGCGTGGCGCAAGGTGCTGCCGACGCTCTTCCTGGCGATCCCGTTGTGGCAGCTCGCCGGCGGATGGCGGGTGCAGGATCGGAGCCGCTACCGGCTGGCCGAGGACTACAGCCGCCGGCTGCTCGCCGGCCTTCCGCCGGGTGCCGACCTCGCCGCCTCCGACGACAACATCCTCTTCGTGCTGCTCTACCTGCATCACGTCGAAGGCCTGCGCCCCGACGTCCACCTGATCGCCCAGGGAGTGGGCGACGCGGCTCTGCCGTCGCTGCGTTTCGACCCCGCTGCGAGCCGCCTGTTCTTCACCCACCACCCGAACTGGAATCTGCCGGAGCTCGAGATCGTTCCCGAAGGACTGGTCTTCCACGTGGTCGGTCGCGGGATTCTTCCGCGGCAGATCGACCTCGGGTCACGCCGGCTCGAGGGCGAAGACGATCCGCGCGTGCCGCGCGACTACCTGACGCAGAACCTCGTCGGCGAGTTTCATTTCATGCTCGGGCTCAACCTCGAGCGCACCAGCCTGAGGGCGGCGGCCGAGGAGTTCGCGAACGCGGCCGCAGCCGCGCCGGACAACGACGTCCTGCATTACAACCTCGGCCTGGTCTACGAACGTCAGGGCGACCTCGACGCAGCGCTGGCCGCGTTCGAGCGCTCGCAGGCGATCAACCCCCGGCACCTCGCGGGCAAAGGCGAGGTCCGCGCCCTCGATCGCGTCGCGGAGCTCCGCCGCCGGATCGCTGCCGGGAGCATCTCCCCGCGCCAGGTTCACTCCCCTCCGCGCGCGAGGTAGGTCCTCAGCCGCGCTTCGCAACCCGGACGAAAGTCGACGAATCGCAGACCGATCCCTTCCGGCCCGTTGGCCCCCCCGGGCGCCGAGCGCACGACCGCAGCCGTACCGGTGACGGCTTCGCGCTCCTCCGGCAGGAGGAGCTGAAAGGTCATCCTGGTCTCTGCCGGATAGTTCTCGTCGGTGCGCACGAACATGCCGCTCGTCGACAGATCGGCGGTCTGGCAGAAAACGTGACGCTCGCCATCGCTGATCCGGACCTGCAGGTGGACCATGATCCGCGCCGCGACGCGCGGTGCGACATGCAGGAGCCTTGCGGCCAGCTTCGACATCAGATCGCCGGTCCGGTCGGTCGGAAGCACCGCGTCGGCTCCCTCTCCCACCCACCGTTGCGCCTCCGCCAGACGGTCCGGGTCAGCGACGAGAAGCAGATGGGCGCGCGCGCAGGGCGATTCTTCGTCGCGAAGTGCGCCGATCAGGTCGGCGACCTCCATGTCGGGCAGCGGGAAGCGCACGATCAGGAGATCGAACGGGATGACGGAGCCCAGGACCCTTCCGGCCTCCCCTCGCGGCACGGTATCGACCTCGAAGTAGGCACGATGAAGCAGCGCCTCGACGCGCCCGTAAAGCTCCGCTTCGAGCCCCACGGCCAGAATGCGGCGCAAGCCGTGCGCGCGGGGTTCAGCGCCGGCGCCCTTCGCTCCCTCTTTCTCGTCTCGCTCCGTCATCGTTCGGGATTCCCCTGCGCTGCGCGGCAAGCGTACAAGAATCGGTACTCGCGACCGCGTGACCTCGGCGACAGCGAGCGCCCGGCCGGTGCGGGCGGAGAGGACGCGCGCCGCGGGCCGGGTGGTAGCCTCGGGGCGCGGGACTTCACGCTTCGAGCCCGCCACTTCCATGGAGCTCGCATGCGCCTTCCACGCGAATTCGCCAGCGACAATACGGCACCCGTGCATCCGGCGGTCTTCGCCGCCTTGCAGGCCGCCAACCAGGGGCCGAGCCCGGCCTATGGCTATGACTCCTGGACCGAACGTGCCGTCGCCTGGTTTCGCGAACAGTTCGGCGCCGGGACGGAGGTCTTTCCGGTCTGGAACGGCACCGGCGCCAATGTGCTCGCGCTGCGCGCCCTGACCCGGCCCTGGCAGGCGGTCGTCTGTTCGGCGCAGGCACATATCCAGGTGGACGAGTGCGGCGCCCCGGAGCTGCTCACCGGGTGCAAGCTCATCGACCTGCCGACAGCCGACGGCAAGCTCGCGCCCGACCAGCTGCAGCAGGCGATCTCCGGCCTCGGCGACGAGCACCACGTCCAACCGGCTGTCGTCTCGCTCACCCAGGTGACCGAGTACGGCACCGTCTACACCTGCGACGAGCTCACGGCACTCTGCGCGGCCGCCCATGCGCTCGGCCTGCGCGTGCACATGGACGGTGCGCGCATCGCCAACGCCGCGGCGGCCCTGGGGAAGCCGCTGCGGGCGTTCACCCGCGACGCCGGCGTCGACATCCTCTCCTTCGGCGCGACCAAGAACGGCGCCATGGGAGCCGAGGCGGTGGTGGTCTTCGATCCGCAGCTCGCGCGCGAGATGCCCTTTCTGCGCAAGCAGTCGATGCAACTCGCCTCCAAGATGCGCTACCTCGCGGCCCAATTCCTCGCGCTGGCCGAAGGCGGCCTCTGGCTGGCCAACGCGGCCCGAGCCAACGCCATGGCAGAGCGCCTGGCAGCCGGAGTGCGCGACATCCCCGGCGTCGCCATCACCCAGAAGGTCGAGGCGAGCGCCGTCTTCGCCGACCTGCCGCGCGCCGTGAGCGAGCGGCTGCAGGAGGAGTTCCACTTCTATTTCTGGAACCACTCGCACACCGAGGTGCGCTGGATGACCAGCTGGGCGACCAGCGAGGCCGACGTCGACGAGTTCGTCGCTGCGATCCGCAGGGAGATGGCGAGCGCGCCGCGCTGAGCGCCTCGTCAGGCGAGCCTCAGCCGCCGGTTCGCGATCCGCCAGCCGTTTTCGGCCTCTCGCGAAAGAGCAGCCAAAGCGCCGCGGGCAGAATCGTGAAGTCGGCCAGCATCGCGAGGACGAACGCCGCCGAGGTCACGGCGCCGAACTGGCGCATCGGTGGCAGGTTCGACAGCACCAGGGCGAGGAAGCCGCCGGCGTTGATCAGGGTGGCGAAGAGGATCGGATGACCGGCGACGCGAATGGCGTGGGCGAGGCGCTGTTCGGTGGTCGCCCCCGCGCGGTTCTCCTGAAAATGGTAGAAGAAGTGGATCTGGTCGTTCTCTGTCGCTCCGAGCACCGTGGTCGCGATGAGAATCGTCGCGACGTTGAGCGGAATCCCGGTGAGCCGCATGAACAGGAACATGACGAGAATGGCGAAGAGCGACGGCAGCATGGCAGTGAGCCGCGCTGGGCCGCTGCGGAAGACGAGCAGGAAGGTGACGAAGATGATGGTGAAGGTGATCGTGAAGCTCTCCACCAGCGTCGGCACGAGATGGGCGGCGATCGTCGCCTGCAGCACGCCGCTGCCCACGAGGCGGTAGCTGAATCCGCCCAGTTGCGGCGACCGAACCGAGGACCGCTGCCAGGCTGCATCGATGCCGGCGCGCAGGGCTGCGAGACCCCCGCTCTCCGCGGCACGCGAGGTGACCCGGAGCCAGGTCGATCGTAGTCCTGCCATGTCCACCCACGGCTGCAACGCCGGCTCGACCAGCAGGAGCTGTTCGAGGTCGGCCGCCATCTTCGCCCATCCGGCCTCGTCCTGCGGCAAGGTGTCGCCTGAACCCGAAGCGTAGCGCCGCAACCGCAGCACGTCCGCCAGGCCGACAACCGAGCCGACGGAAGGCTCCGCCACGAGCTCGCGGCGGAGCGAGTCGAGCGCCTGCAGAGTTCGCGGCTCGAGCAGCGCGCCGGGCGGCGTGGTCACCTGCAGCGCCACCGACGTCAGCCCGAGAACCTGCTGGGCATAGGCGCGCGTGTCGCGAGCGGCAGGAAGCGTGGGATCGACGTAGTCGAGCGCGTCGACCTGTAGTCGCATCGGCGAGAGGAGGCCGGGGAACCCGACGATGGAGATCAGGCCGGCGACGGCCAGCAGCAGGGCTGCGGCGAGAATCGTCCTGCGCCGGGAGTAGGCCCAACCGGGAATCGCATCGGCGGCGCGCTCCACCCAGCCACCCGAGACGGCGCGCTCCCTTCGGGTGGGGGCCCGAAAGATGCACTGCAGCGCCGGATAGAGCGTGAAGCAGACGACCCAACCCAGAACCAGTCCGGCGGCCGTCCAGATACCGAGCTCGCGGATCGGCCGGATCTCCGACACGGCCAGAGCCGCGAAGCCCACCGCCGCGGCGAACACCGAGGCCGACACGGCGAGCAGCTTGTTGCCCAGCGCGAAGATACGGTGCTCGGCAAGGGATCTTCCCGCGCTCTGGTCGACGAAGCGCGAGTGGAGGTAGACCAGGCTGGCAGTCGCAGTGACCATGAGCGCCAACGGCACGAGCGAGGAGACGATGGTGAAGCCGAACCCGACGAGACCACCGAAAGCGACCCCCAGCAGAACCGCCATGGCGAGGCTGAGCAGGATGGCCGAAAGTGCCCGAAAGGAGCGATAGAGCGCCAGCACCAGGAGCACGACAAAAGCGCCGAAGAGCGGGAAGTAGCGCACCGTGGCCGCGGCCGTCTCGCGCTCCAGCCAGGAGTCGAGCCAGGGCGCTCCGACCCGGCCGCAGCCAGTGATGCCTCCCGGAGAGGCGTCCGCCGTCGCCGCGGACAGCGTCGCTTCGACGGCAGCATCGATTCCGGCCAGGGCTCGATCGCGCTCCTCCGGCCCGGCGACGTCCAGGGAGAGGGCAACCGCCCAGAAATCGTCGCCGACGAGTCCCTGGGCGCGAAAGAAATCCGTGCCGGTGACGAATCGCCGCAGTTCGGCCGGCGTCTCCTCCCGACCGGTCGCACCTGGGTGCAACCGCTCCCAGACCGTGAGCGCTGAATACGGCACCACCTGCGGCACCTTCGCCAGCCGCTGCTCCAGCCCGGCGAGGCCGGCGACGGCCGCGGCGGAGAAAGGGTCCGCGGTCCGCACGACGAGGATCGCCAGCGGCTTCTCGGGAAAAAGCTGCTGGAATTCGCGGGAGGCCACGACATCGGGGTTGCTGGCGACCACCATGCGCTCGACGGCGTTGTCGCGCGGGATCTCGAGGGCGAGCTTCAGGGCCAGGGGAAGGAGCAGGGCGTAGACGGCGACGATGCCCCAACGCCAGCCGAGGAGGCGCGCGAAGGTCGACTCGAGCCGCGACCCGGATGTTGGTGTCATCATCCGCGAGCATCTTACCGGGCAGGAGAACGCCATGCGGACGCCAAACCTCGAGACCTGGGCCGGTTCGATTTTCGCTGAACTCGGCGTTGCGGCGGTGATTCTGGTGCTGCTGCCGGGCCTCTGTGCCGCTTCGCCGGCCGCGCCCCACCTCCTCGTCGTCTGTGCTCCCGGCTATCCCGGTTCGACCCTCGAGGCGCAACCGGCGATGGACGGACTGGCTTCGGCGATCGCGACGGCGGCCGGATGGAAAGCCGGCGACCTCGCGGGCATCTACTTCGAGAAGGAAGCGGCCGGCGTCGAGCGCCTGGCCGGGCCGGAGGCGACGCTCGCGCTGGTGCCGTTGAACTTCTGGCTCGAGCATCACGTCCGGCTGAAGCTCGTTCCCCAACTGCAGGCTGTCGCGCAGGGGGGCGAGGCCGCCGAGGTCTGGAGCCTGGTCACCGGCAAGGGGGCGGTCCGGGCTCCCGCAGCTCTCGCCGGCTTCGAGCTCATCAGCCTGGCGGGGAACACGCCGCGCTTCGTGCGCGGTCCAGCGCTGGGGGCCTGGGGTCCGTTGCCGTCGGATCTCCGCATCGTCTTTTCGGGGGCGGTGCTCTCGGGACTCCGGCGCGCGGCGGCCGGCGAGAAGGTCGCCCTGCTGCTCGATCGCGCCCAGAGCGCCGCCGTCGCCTCTCTCCCCACGGCTGCGCAGCTCGAGGTCGTCACGCGCTCGCCGCCGCTCCCCGTCTCTGTCCTCTGCTCCATTGCCGACCGCCTGCCCAAGGCAGAAGTCGCCGGCCTCGTCGCCGCACTCCCGCGGCTCGCGGATTCGCCAGGCGGGGCCGCCGCACTCGCCGGCGTTCGCCTCGCGCGCTTCGTGCCGGCGGACGCCCAAGGGCTCGCCGCCGCGCGCGACGCTTACGAGCGGGCGCGGGACTGAGATGCACGCACCGAAGGCCGCCTGCGCCGCGCTCGGACTCGTCCTCTCCGTCGGCTGCGCGTCGTCGCTGCGAACCCCACCGCCGATCGCGACGATCGGCAGCGGGGCGAGCGACGACGACAGCGCCCCGGCTCCGTCGCCGCTGCCCGAGGAGGTCGGGGGACTGCTCGAACGCTCGGCGGCGCGCTTCGCCCTCCGCCCGGACGCCGCGGCCGTCGAGCAGGCGCGCGAGCTGGCTCTCGCCGCCGCCCGCGCCGACGAGAGCCAGGTCGAGGGGCTCCTCGCCGCCATCGTCACGGGTGCCTGGTTGATCGAGCATTCGAGCGACGGCGCGCGCCGTGCGGCGCTCGCGACAGAAGGCGTGCAGCTCGCGCAGGGGTGCCGAGAGCGCGCCCCGGAGCGCATCGACTGCGACTACCGCCTGGCGCTCGCCCTCGGCCAGCAGGCACGCGAGCGCCCGGCGACCGCGGCGGACGCGCTGCCCCGGCTCACCGCCCTGCTGCGGAAGGTCGTCGCCGAGGCTCCCGATCTGGACGAGGCCGGGGGTCACCGCGTTCTCGCCCTCGTGCTGCTGCGCGCTCCTGCGTGGCCGATCGGACCCGGGGATCCCGAGCAGGGTCTCGCCAGCGCCCGCGAGGCGGTGCGACGCGCGCCCGGCCATCCGCCCAACCTCCTGGCCCTGGCGGAGGCGCTCGCCGCCAACGGCACTCCGGCCGAGGCCGCGCAGACCTGCGCTCAGGCCGAAGCGCTCGCCCGACAGCGCCTCGCAGCTGGCGATCCCGATGCCCGCGAATGGCTCGCCCAGGCCACTCGCGCCGCGGCCGCGCTGCGCTGACCGGCTAGAGGAGAAACGGTATCAGCGCCCGGCGGTGCCGCGGGTAGTCGGCGAAGGTGGCGCGATACCAGCGATGGTGCTCGAGAGCGCGCGGCACCAGATTCGCCAGGGTCCAGGCGAGGAAGCAGTAGCCCGGCAACGCCGCCATCACCAGGGCGTAGCCGGTCCACTCGACGATCTCACCCAGGTAGTTGGGACAGGAGACGAGACGGAAGAGACCTCCTTCGGGCACGCCGTAGTCGCCGGAGGTCGTCCTGCCAGCGCGCAGACGCCGGAGCACGGCATCGGAGTGGAGGTTGATTGCCGCCCCGGCGCAGAAAAGTCCGAGGCCGAGGGCGACCCGCGGCTCGGAGAGGCGCACGATCTCCGCCGACGGCGCGAGCTCCCCCAGCCAGAGTCCCTGCAGCGAGCCGTTCACGAGATTGAAGAAAACGGCCGAGAGCACGATCGACAGTGGCATCGGTTGCGACGTCCGCGGCAACCGCGACGGAAAGATCAGCGTGCGGTTCACGTAGTGCCCGAGGAACATCGCGCCGAGCAGCAGCGAGTAAGGGTCGAGCGGCCGCGAGCCGAGTGCCAGACCGAGCCCTGTGAGCAGCAGCGCCGGCGCCTCCATCAGCATCCACCCGTACCGTGCCGGCACCAGCGGCCCCCACCCGGCACGCAGGTGACGGCCGTAGGGCGCGGTGACGAAGAAGAGCACCACGAACACCACGGCCGCGACGCCGAGCCACGCCCAGTTGAAGGCTGCGAAGATTTCGGGGTCGATCGCTGGCAGCCTCATGCGCCTCTCACCTCGTCAGCGAACTGCCAGGTATCCCTGCTCGCGCAGCCAGGCGACGCTGTCACGAACCGTCTCGGCGAAGGGCCGCGGCGCGTGGCCCAGCTCGCGGCGGGCTTTCGTGCCGTTCACTGTGCGGCTCAGCCGGATCGCGCGCAGCGACTCCGCCGTGTAGAGCGCCTCGCGACCGAAGAGTCTGGCCCAAGCGGCGACGAACGGAACGCCGAGGCGGGCCGCCCAGAGCGGCGCGACCCATCGCGGTGCGGCGGCACCGGAGGCTCGCGCTACCTCCCGCGCCAGCTCGGCGATCGGCACCCAATGACCCGAGATCAGGTAGCGTTCGCCCGGCCGCCCGCGCTCCGCCGCCGCAAGAGCGGCGCTCGCGACGTCGCGCACGTCCACCCAGTCGAAGCCGCCGGCGACCAGGGCCGGCATCCGTCGGCGCGTCAGAGCGGCGATCAGCCTGCCGGTATGCGACGGCTTGAAGTCGAAGGGGCCGACGATCGCGGTGGGATTCAGGATGCAGGCGCCGAGCCCGCGTTCCGCCGCCGCCAGGACCTCGCGCTCTCCGGCAGCCTTCGAGCGGTCGTAGGCCGGCGCTCCGCGCTCGACGACGAAGGGACGCCCTTCGTCCATCGGCAGATCCTCTCGCGGGCTTTCGAGCGCATGGATCGAGCTGAAGTGCACGAGCCGCCGCACGCCTGCAGCCACGCAGGCCGCTGCGACCTGGCGCGTACCGAGGACGTTCACCCGTTCGATGGCTCCGTCGCGGTCGCCGGTAATCGACACCTCAGCCGCCGCGTGGAAGACCACCTCCGCCCCGGCGACCAGAGCCGCGAGCGCCGCAGCATCGAGCAGATCGCCAGCGACGCGTTCGACCGCGAGCCCGCGCACCGCGCGATCGTCCGAACGCAGCAGCACCCGCACCTCGTCGCCGCGAGCCACGAGCGCCCGAACGAGGTTCCCGCCGACATGGCCCGACGCCCCGGTTATTGCGACGTGCACGCCAGCTCCTGCGGTCTCGCAACCGCCATGGTCGGCCGAGCAGGAGGCGTCTGCGCGCTCTGACCTACCGTCCGCGTGCCGCCTCTACTTCTTCTTGTCCTTCTTCTTGCTGTCCTGACCGCTCTTCTTCTGCTTGTCGTTCTTCGCCTTGTCCTTCTTTCCGCCCTTGTCGCCCATGTCGTTCTCCTTGGTGTCGTCACACCCAACGCTTCGATTCCCGGGCCGCCGCGGCGCTCCGGCCTTCGAGGCGGCCATCCTAGTGACTCTCGATCGGAAACGGAACAGGTGCGAGCCAAGTTTCGGTGGCCCGACCCGGAACCGTCCTGCGGATCGGCGACGACGACTTCACCAATACCGCCGGGATGTCCGGCTTCACGTCCGTGCTCACTGCGGCAACGAGCTACTTCTTCATCGCCACCGGCTTCGGCAACTCCGACGACGGAGCGTTCAGCAACTCCATCATCGGCCCCGGCCGAGTCGTCCTCCCCGGCCCGATCTTTTTCGACGGATTCGAAGCCGCCAACTTCAGCTGGTCGGCGACGCTGCCTTGGACTCGGCCCCTGTTCAGTTCGAGGCGTTTCCGGCGTGGCGCAGGGCGTCGATGGCGGCGGCGACTCCCGCCTGCCAGGCGGGCGAGCAGAGATGGCTCATCACCACCAGGCACAGCTCCAGACGCACGGAGTCCGAGGACGACGCGACGCCGGAGAAGGCAGCGCGAACCTGGCCTTCGTCCAACGGAGCATTCAGCACCGCATCCTCGATATCGATTCCAGCGTGCTCGACGCCCAGCAGATCGTAGGTGCGAGACAGCACTTCCGCGCGCGAGCTGAAGTGGACTTGTACCAGGAGGTCGAGAAACGGCCGCGCTGCCAGCCTCACCAGACCCGTACGAATCGCCGCCGTAAGGCTCTCCTCCGAGGATCGACGCAGCGCCGCCGCCCGAAACCGCAGCGCCTGCGCCAACTCCTCCTCTTCGGGTCGACCCACGGCGCCCTGCAAGACCGCACGCGCCATGTCCCGGGCGAGCTCCTTCTGCTCCTGCGCTCCCAGACGCCGCCACTCGGCTACCAGGAAGTGATTCTGAGTCGTCTGCATCTGCATCTGCGCGCTCCAGCCTCCGGCCCGAAACCGAGGCCGCGAAGTGAGAACCTGCTGCCGGACCGAAGCGCGAATCGCCTCAGCCCGGACGGGAGTCCCCGAAAAGGAAACAATCGTGCCGGAGCCCGGGGTCGAACCGGGACGCCCCTTGCGGAGCGGAGGATTTTAAGTCCCCTGCGTCTGCCATTTCGCCACTCCGGCGTGGGGCTGGAGAGCGTTTCTCCAGCAGCGTGACTCTACTCCGGGAGGGGGCGGCAGTCAGCTGGCGCAAGACTGGGGCGTCGCCGTCCTGCGCAAGCTGTAGCGCGTAGACTTCGCGCATCGTGGAACACTTCCCTTCGCCGATGAGCAACATCTTCGCCGCTTTCGGTTTCACTTTGTTGTCGATCCTGGTCATCGCCGTCTACGTCAGGGCCTTCAGGCGCCAGCGCGCTGCGACGAGGCGACGTTGGCGCGAAGGGGACGACGCTGTCGCTTCCATACACTCTGGGGCTTCGCTCTCGGTCTTCAGCCACGGCGCCCCGACGAATGGCGTCGACCCTTCCTACTCCGGCGGCGGTGGTGAGTTCGGAGGCGGCGGTGCCAGTGAGAGCTACGACTCCGGCGGGGACGACTCAGGGGACGGCGGTGGGGATGGCGGGGGCGACGGCGGAGACTGACCCCACGGCTCCGCACGGGGCGTCACCCTGGGAGGACGTCCAATCGAATCTCGCTGCGCAGCGCTGGGGGCGGAAAAACTGTGGAGGCGACGGCCGGAGTCGAACCGGCGAATGAGGGTTTTGCAGACCCTTGCCTTACCACTTGGCTACGTCGCCTTAAGGAGAAGGCCGCCCTGAGGCGGCCTTCTTTGAGGCAAAAACGAAGGCTAAAAATTGGAGCGGGAAACGGGACTTGAACCCGCGACCCCAACCTTGGCAAGGTTGTGCTCTACCACTGAGCTATTCCCGCTCGGGCCTGTGGACGATAGCGAACGGTCGCGCAGGCTGTCAAGGATGCAGGACCGGCGCTTCGAAGGCGTTCTTCACCAGCGTGAAGCTCCAGGCGCCGTCGCGGCCGCGATCGAGGCCGAGGACGTCGAAGCGGCAGGGGCGCTGCGAGCGATTCTTCGCCAGAAACAGCAAGGCGGCTTTGGCCAGCCGGCGCTGCTTCTGCGGGCCCACCGCCTCGATGGCCCGGCCGTACTCGGCACTCGCCCGGGCCTTGATCTCGATGAAGCAGAGCGTCTCGCCATCGAGCGCCACGAAGTCGAGCTCGCCGACCTTCGTGCGGACGTTCCGCGCCACGATCCGGTAGCCCGATATCCGCAGGAAGCCCTCCGCCGCGTCCTCGCCTGCCGCTCCCCGCGCATGCGTGTCCGGCAGGTCGCCGAAGCCCTTGAGGCCCGAGCTCATGATCGCCCGCCGGCGGCCCGGTCCGCCTACCGCCGCTTCCAGCGTGTGCCCTGCGGCGAGTCCTCGAGCACCACGCCGCGCGCCGCGAGGTCGTCGCGGATGCGGTCCGACTCGGCGAAGTTCTTCGCCGCCCGCGCCGCCACTCGCGCCGCGATCGCGGCTTCGATCTCGGCGTCGGAGGGCGAAAGCTCGTCGCCAGCCGCACCCGCCGCGCCCCAAGGCATGAAGATCACCCCGAGCGCCGAATCGACCTGCCGCAACGCCGCCAGCACGCGATCCGCATCGCCGGTGCCGAGCTCGCGCCGATCGATCATCCCGTTTACCTCGCGCACGAAATCGAACAGGGAGGCGAGCGCCGCAGAGACGTTCAGATCATCCGCCAGACCCGCCGAAAACCCGGCCAGCAAGGTCTCTACCTTTGCTGAGAGCTTTTCTTCGTTCTGCGGCACGACCGCCGCATGAGCGACCCGATCGATGAAGTCGTCGAGCCGGATCAATGCCGCGCGCGCCGCGTCCAGCCCGGCGAAGGTGAAATTGAGCTTCTGCCGGTAGTGCACCGAGATCAGCAGATAGCGCAGCGCGCGCGGAGAGATGCCGCGCGCCAGCAGGTCGCCCAGGGTGTAGAAGTTGCCGAGCGACTTCGACATCTTCTGGCCATCGACGATCAGGTGCTCGGAGTGCAGCCAGTAGCGTACGAACGGCTTGCCGTTCGCCGACTCGCTCTGGGCGATCTCGTTCTCGTGATGCGGGAAGAGATTGTCGACGCCGCCGCAGTGGATGTCGAAGGTCTCGCCGAGGAAGGCGGCGCTCATCGCCGAGCACTCGATGTGCCATCCGGGGCGCCCGGGGCCCCAGGGTGAAGGCCAGCTCGGCTCGCCCGGTTTGGCCCCTTTCCACAGCACGAAGTCACGCACGTCCTCGGTCTCGTACTCGTCGCTGGCGACGCGCTCCCCCACCCGCGCCTCGTCCTTCTTGAAACCGGACAGCTTGCCGTAGTCGTCGTCGGCGGCGATGCGGAACCAGACCGAGCCGTCGCTCTCGTAGGCGTAGCCCCCGGCGAGCAGCCGGGCGATGATCTCCCGCATGCCCTCGATGTAGTGCGTCGCCCGCGGATAGGCCGCGGCGGGCACGACGTTCAACGTCGCGAGATCGGCCTCGAAGGCGGCGATGAACGGTGCGGTGTAGACGTCGAGCTCCAGGCCCTTGTCGGCCGCGCCGCGGATCGTCTTGTCGTCGACGTCGGTCAGGTTCATCACCTGGGTCACCGCGAAACCGAGAAAGCGCAGCGAACGGCAGAGCAGATCCTCGAACAGGAAGGTCCGGAGGTTGCCGATATGGACCGTGTTGTAGACCGTCGGGCCGCAAGTGTAGATGCCGACCTTGCCCGCTTCGAGCGGCTCGAAAGGCACCAGCTTGCGGCCGAGCGTGTTGAAGAACTTCACCTCTTTCGCCTGCACGCGACTCCTTTCGTGCGGCTATCGCCCGGGGTTGCCGGGCGGAATTTCCTTCGCATAGCCGAGCTTGGCCAGCTTGCGCATGGCGAGCTGACGCCGCAGGCCGCGCAAGTGATCGATGAACAGTATCCCGTCGAGGTGGTCGATCTCGTGGCACAGGGCCCGGGCGAAAAAACCCTCGGCAGCGATCTCGAACGGTTCGCCCGAAGGCCGCTGTGCGGCGATACGCACTTCCAGCGGGCGTTCCACGCGCTCGGTGAAGCCGGGAATCGAGAGGCATCCCTCGACGTCCGTCTCGGCCCCGGCGCGGGAGAGGAGCCTGGGATTCACCAGAACGTGAAGCTGCGAACGCGGCCCCGACGGGTCGAGATCCACGACGGCCACACGGCGGAGATCTCCCACCTGGGGCGCGGCCAGGCCGACGCCCGGGGCGCCGTACATCGTCTCCGCCAGGTCGCGGACAAGGTCGGCGAGCGAGCTGCCGAAATCGGCGACCTCCTCGGTCTTCTGGCGCAGGATCGGATCCGGGAACAGGACAATCGGGCGCAGCGTCATGCGGTCGGCGCGGCCTCGAGCTTCTCGACTGCGGAGGCGACCGCCTGATCGCTACGCTGCGAGCGCAGCGCATCGATGAGCGCCCGCGGATCGGGATTGCCGGTGAGCGCGCGCTCCATTCCGGACGTACCGACCCTGACGAATTTCGCCCGCGCCGTCACGCGGTAGCTCGCCGGCCAGGGCTTGTGCTCGAGCAGCGAGCGCTCTCCCAGAATGTCGCCGGGCGCGAAGGCCCGGACCTGGAAGGTCTGGCCGTCGCTGGTCGTGAAGGTCGCTTCGGCGGCGCCGGTGATCAGGATGAGCAGGAACTCCTCGCGGCTGCCGCGCGCAGCGATCTCGGTACCAGCATCCACGGACCAGAGCTCGCAACCGGAGAAGAGACGCTTGAGCTGGTCTCCCGAGAGCTTCTCGACGATCGCGGTGCTCGCCAGTCCCTGCCAGAGACGTTCGACCTCGACCGGGGAGGTCCGCGCCAGCGGGTCCTTCTCCTGATCGGCCTCCACCAGTCCCTCGATCGCCAGTACGCGGCTGTGCTCGAGGTCCTTGAGTCGCTGGATACGCTGCATCTTGGCGCGTACCGTGTCGTCGCCGGGAGCCAGACGGGAGACCTTGGAGAGCTGCGCCAGCGCCTTGTCGTAGAAGCCGTCGTCGGTGTACATATCGGCGACGTAGAGGAACTGATCGAGCGCCTTGGCACCCTTGCCGACCTGGGCGTACACCTCCGCCAGGCGCAAGTGTGAGTGCAAGTCGTTGGGGTTGTCGTGCGTCTTTTTCTCGAGACGTTCGATCGCCTCCTCGTAACGCTCGAGGACGATCAGATCCTCGATCGTGAGCTCGTGCGTCGCGGGCTCGGGGCCAGCCTTTCCGAAGAGTCGCTTCAACATGGTTGCGGCGCGGAGTCTACCAGCGCTGCCTCGACGCTGTCGCCCCCGGGGCGACCCGGCGCCTCCCAGCAACCCGAAGTCCCGACTGGGTGGCCCGTACTTTGCTTCTGCAGCTTTCTGGAGTTGGAGACGGAGGAACGAAATGGCCACGACGACGATGCAATTCCGAAGACTGACGGCGGCCGCCTGGTCGCTTGCCGCGGCGCTGCTGCTGACGGTACCCAGCCGGCTTTCGGCCGCCGGGAGCGGACCGGACTCGCCTTCGGGCGCCCCGGACGGGGCTACGAGCGGAGCTCCGATCTCCGATGAACGCGCCAGCTATTCCTTCCTCCGTACCCTCGAAGGGGCGGCGACCGTCGCCGCTGCCGGACAGGGCGTCGGCGAGGAGCTCGAGGTCAACCAGCCCCTGCTCACCGGGGACCGGATCCAGGTCGGCCCGAGGGCGCGTGTCGAGCTTGCGCTCGCCGACCGCAACCGGCTGTACCTCGATGCCGAGAGCGGCGTCGTCCTCGAACGGCTCGCCTTCTCCGGCGATCGCGAGGAGCGCACGACGGTCCTCCGCCTGGAAGCAGGAGAGCTGCTGCTCGAAGTCTCCGACGACGCCTTGGGCGACGAGCTGCCGCGCGTCATCACCGGCAACGCCACGATCTACGTCCAGCAGCCCGGGCAGTACCGGGTCGAGGCCGGAGTCGAAGCCGACGGCCAGTCCTGGACGCGCGTCGTGACTCGCCGGGGCTACGCTGAGATCGTGACCGATCGTGGCTCGTCCGTCGTCCGGGAAGACGAAGCGATGACTGCGCTCGGGGATCGCTGGACCCGGCTCGAGCTGGCCGCAGCGGACGGGCCCGACGCCATCGAACGGTGGAGTGCCGCGCTCGGTGAGAAGGCGCTCGCCGCTTCGCGCAGCGCACGCTACGTCGAACCGCATCTCGCGTACGATGCGGCCCCGCTCGACCAGGCCGGCGACTGGGTGGAGTACGAAAGCGTGCGCTATTGGCGCCCCTACGTCTCCTCGGGCTGGCGCCCCTACTGGCAGGGGCGATGGTCCTGGACGCCCTCGGGCTACACCTGGATCTCGTATGAGCCGTGGGGCTGGGTGCCCTACCACTACGGAAGATGGTGCAGCCTTCCCGGGTACGGTTGGGCTTGGCGGCCGGGCGCGGTGTACTCGCCGGCCTGGGTCTACTGGAACTGGACGAGCGGCTGGGCGGGCTGGGTGCCGATGGGCTATTACAGCCACTTCTACGACCCGTGGGACCGCAGCGGATTTCGCTACGGTGTCTACGGCTGGGCCGGCGGCGGCTGGGGAATCTACTCGGAGTGGAACTTCGCGCCCGTGCACTGCTTCCGCGACCGCCGATTCCGCGGCCACATGCGCACCGGACGGGACCTCGAACACGAGACGCGTCTCCCTGAACCGCCCCGAGGTCTGCTGACGACCGACACGCGCGACTTCCGGCCGGACCGCATCGACCGTACGGAAGACCTCTTGCACCAGATCGGCAAGCGCAACCGCGTCGATGTCGGCCAGGAGCTTCCGGACGTCACCGACTTCGTCGGTCGCAAGGGCAGGCTCCCGACCGAAGTTGCCCGGGTGTTGGTGCCCGATCTCAAGGACCCCACGGGCCCCGGCGTCCGCTACGATCCGAAGGGTCGCTCGGACCGAGGCGTAATCCGGGATGTCGGTGACTCGCCCAAGATCTCCGAGACGCCGGGCTGGAAGGGCCAGGATCAGCCCAAGTCGCGCGGAATCGACCGGTCTCCCTCGACCAAGGGGCCCAGCTACGGTGGTACCGACTCCGGGCGCAAGGGCGATGGCGTCTCCGCCGGCAGCAGCTTCGACAAGCCCGGCACGGAATCGTCGAAGGGCAGACTGCCGACCGGCAGTGCGAGCTCGAGCGAGAAGAGCCCCATCAAGAAGGCGGACCCTCGGACGCCCGAGACCAAGGTCTACGGCACCGGTAAGGTACCGGCCGGCGGTGAAAACCGCCAGCAGTGGAAGGAGAAGGGCGGCGAAACCGAGCCGGTGCAGAAGGTCGTCGGCAGCGTCCGTCGTCCGGTCCCGGGCGGCGAGTCGAAGGCTCCGAGCTACGGCCAGCCCAAGTCGACCGAACGATACGAGCCGTCTGAACCGTATCGGCCTTCGGGCAAAGGCTCGGCGGGATCGCAGGGCTCCTCCGGTTCGCAGAGCTACGGCAAGGGCTCGGCTGGGTCGCAGGGCTCCTCCGGCTCGCAGAGCTATGGCAAAGGCTCGGCGGGATCGCAGGGCTCCTCCGGCTCGCAGAGCTACGGAAAGGGCTCGGCGGGATCGCAGGGCTCCTCCGGCTCGCAGAGCTACGGCAAAGGCTCGGCGGGATCGCAG
>JBPOHI010000006.1:0-1623 GCA_052035735.1 Acidobacteriota bacterium | reverse complement strand
GGCAGCGTCTTCAGCGCCACCTTGCGGTGCAGACGCTCGTCTTCGGCAAGGTAGACGACCCCCATGCCGCCTTCACCCAACTTGGCGAGGATCCGATAATGCGCCAGCCTGCTGCCGATCACGCGGCCTAGTCTATCGGCTGGCAGTGACGACGCGGGTTGTGAGTCCGTCTGGGTGGGCGCGGGCTCGGACGGTGGGCCGCTTCACGCCGGCCCCGGAGCAAGCCCGAGGGCCCGTCGCATCTCGAGGTCGCTCTCGCGATCCGGAAGCGGCGGTACGCAGAGCGTGGAGCGAATGCTGACGTCGGTATCGGCCAGCTCCGAAAGGTGGACACGAAGGATCTTCGGCGGCAACGTCGGGTAGGGTACCGCCTCGTAAACCACCACTTCATGAGTGGCCGGATAGCTCTCCAGCAGGGCTCGTTCGAGGACCTTCAAACCTTGCCGACTCCACAGCGGCCGGCTGTGGAAATCGAATACTCCGATGCCGCCGATCTGCCAGAGGATGAGAGTGCTCGTCGGATCGAAGATGCGCCGGCGCAGCAGGAAGTCGGTCGCCTCGAAACTCTGGCAACCGCGCTCGCCGGGATCGATCCCCAGGTCGGCGAAGAGACAGTCCTCTGCCGAGATTCCCGGGAGCATCGAGGCTTCGTAGCCTGCGGCTCGCGCGCGCCGGATGGCCTCGTGCGAAGGGGTCACGAAGATCCCCGGGTGGCCGTAGAGGGCGACGACGACTTGGTTGCCGTCGAACACCGGCGCGAGAATGCGCGCTACCATCTCCTCGTAGGTCTGCTCGCGCGGTTTGCCCTCGCCGTAGGCGTCGTGAAGCGATTCCGCCGAGTCGTTGAGCGACTCGAGCCAGCGGCTGGTCGTCACGTTCGATACGAGATAGAAGAGCTTCTCGGCACCTTCGATGCAAGAAAGCGCCTCCTGGGTGACCTGGCCGGCGACCGTGAGGCCGGTGCCGACGAAAGTGAGCGATCCTTGTATCATGGCGATCTGTGAATAGTATCCGCAACACCTAGCTGCTTCATTTGATGGAGGGGATATGGCCGTCAAGGATCTGCACGATTTTCTCGTCTCGATGTCGAAGCACAAGTCTCTCCGCCAGGCGTTCGACAACGATCCGGATGGCGTCGGATCGGAAGCGAATCTGACCCCGGAAGAGGTCAATCTGCTGTCGAAGGGTAACGAAGACGATATCCGCTCGTACCTCGGCGAGAAGTTCGGGGCGAGCGCGATGATTCACGTCAAGCCCTGACACTTCGGCTACTGCACGCCGCGATCAGGGGGCGGAAGCCGGCAACCCGATGCGGCGAGTGATGGCGGTGAATCTCGGGTCGGAGCGCAGGCTCGCGTAGTCAGGCGACACGGCGATCCACCCGAGGTCCCAGGCTCGCTGCTCGAGCCCGCGCTCGAGCCATGTCAGAGCCTTGTCCCGCTGCCCCGAGAGAGCCAGGAGACCCGCGATGACCCCGATCCGCGAGGCTCCTGCCGGCGGATTTCTGTCGAGTTCGAGCGCCATCCAGAGGAGCGCCTCGTCGTAGCCATCATTGGCGAGACGGCGTTCGAACTCGGGGAGAAGCTCCGGGCGGGCGAGGTCGGCGACGTAGTAGCGCAGTTC
>JBPOHI010000031.1:0-6440 GCA_052035735.1 Acidobacteriota bacterium | reverse complement strand
GGTCGTCGACGGCGTCGTGCGCTTCGCTTCGCAGGTGCGCGCTCTCGAGGCCGGCGGAGCCCTGTCGCGCGAGGTGGACCCGGCAGCGGTCGCCGGCTTTCTCTCCTGGGGTTCGGTGCCGGAGCCGCTCACCCTGCGGCGGGCGATTCGCGCGCTTCCCGCCGGACACTGGTGTCGTTTCCAGACCTCGGGGGAGAGCCGCTGCGAGCTGGTACCGCGGATTTCGGTCGGAAGGGAGTGCGAACGCACGAGCGAAGTGTTCGGCGGCGGAGCGGCTGCCGCAGCGCTCCAGGCGAGCGTCACCCGGCATCTGGTTGCGGATGTACCGATCGGTCTCTTTCTCTCCGCCGGGCTCGACTCGGCGCTGATCGCCGCCCTCGCGGTGCGGGCCGCAGCGGCGCCTCCCACGGCGATGACGCTGACCTGGAGGGAGGCTGCCGGCACCCTCGCCGACGAAGCCCCCCTGGCGCGCGCCACCGCCCGCGCGCTGGGCCTGCGCCACATCGTGCAGGAGATCCGTGCGGAGGAGATCCGCGCGGATCTGCCGCGGATTCTCGCGGCGATGGACCAGCCGTCGATCGATGGCTTCAACACCTGGCTGATCGCCCGCCTGGCGCGCGACAACGGTCTCAAGGTTGCCCTTTCCGGGCTCGGCGGCGACGAGATCTTCGGCGGCTACAGCTCGTTTCGGGACGTGCCGCGCTGGCATCGCCGAACGCGCCGCCTCGCTGGCCTTCCCGGCCTCGCCGCCGTCTGGCCGCACGCCGCGAGGCGGCTGGCGCCGCATCAGCCGAAGCTCGCCGGAGTACTCCGCTACGCCGGCTCGCTCGCCGGGGCCTATGTCCTGCGGCGGGCGCTGTTCCTGCCGGACGAGGTGGACGACATGATGGCGGCGGCCGGACTGGCCGAGAAGCCTGCCGGCCGGCGTTCCTACTATGCCCCGCTCGACGCCTGGGAGCGTCTCGGCGAGGCCACGCTCGGCGAGCCCTCGCACCTGCTCGGCGACCCCTGGCGGGCGGTGCATTGCCTGGAGTCGTCGATCTACCTCCGCCACCAGTTGTTGCGCGATGCCGATTGGGCAGGAATGGCTCACGGCCTCGAGATCCGCACCCCGCTGGTGGACGCCCGGCTCCGGGCCCTGCTCGAGCGCGCGAACTTCGAGCCGGCGAAGAGCCGGGGGAAGGCCGCGCTGGTGCGTTCGATCGCACCGGAGCTCCCCGCAGCGCTCTTCACCCGGCCCAAGACGGGCTTCCAGCTGCCGATCGCGGATTGGCTCGAGAACGACCCGACCCGCCGCCGCGCCAGCCGGGTCGGCGCACAGTCGCGGCGGCTGGCTCTGCTCGTGTTGGAGGCCTTCGGGGTATCGCTCCCGAGCGCAGCCTGAGAGAATTGGCGGGCCGAGCGCCCATGCCCATCCCCCTCCAACCCAGCTGCAGGCAGGAAAGCGCTCCGTCGTGAGAGAAGTCACCCTCGTCCTCGAGGCTGGCCGGGCCGAGCAGCACTACTGGCGGGATCTCTGGCGTTACCGCGACCTCTTCCTAATCCTCGCCTGGCGCGATGTCTCGGTGCGCTACAAGCAGACGCTCATCGGAGTCGCCTGGGCGGTCCTGCGGCCATTTCTCACCATGGTCGTCTTCACGGTGGTCTTCGGCAAGCTCGCGAAGCTGCCGACGGAGGGCAATGCGCCCTACGCGCTGCTGGTCTTCGCCGGCATGCTGCCGTGGACGCTCTTCTCGTCGGCGCTCACCGGCGCCGCCGACAGCATGATCGCGAGCTCGCAGCTCGTTGGCAAGGTCTACTTCCCGCGCATGATCATTCCGGTGGCCACCGTCGTCACGGCCCTGATCGACTTCGTCATCAGTCTGAGCATCCTCGCCGCGGTGATGGCCTGGTACCGCTTCGCTCCGGGCTGGCCGATCCTGCTGCTGCCGGCGTTCGTCGTGCTCGCGCTGCTCGCCAGCATCGGGCCGGGCCTGTGGATCGCCGCCCTGAACATGAAGTACCGCGACTTCCGCTACCTGATTCCATTTCTCGTGCAGATCGGCCTCTATATCTGCCCGGTCGGATTCTCCAGCTCGGTCATCCCGGCGGAGTACCGCCTGCTCTATAGCCTGAACCCGCTGGTCGGCATCATCGACGGCTTCCGCTGGTCGATTCTCGGCGGCGAGAGTCCGCTCTACCTGCCCGGCTTCGTGCTCAGCCTCGTCGTCGTCGCCTTCTTCCTCTGGCTGGGAATCTCTCGCTTCCGCGCCACTGAGCGCAGCTTCGCGGACCTCATCTGACATGTCCGACGTCGTGATCCGCGCCGAAGGCCTCGGCAAGAAGTACCTGATCGGCCATCTTGCCAACCGGGAGCGCTACTCGGCGCTGCGCGATTCGATCGCCCGGGGCGTCCGGACCTTCGCCCGCAAGGCCGGGGATCTCGTTCACGGCCGGCCGATCATCCAGGGCGACGAGCTCGAGGAGGTCTGGGCGCTGAAGGACCTCGATTTCGAGATCCGTCGGGGCGAGCTGGTGGGAATCATTGGCAGGAACGGCGCCGGCAAGTCGACACTGCTCAAGATTCTCAGCCGGATCACCGAGCCGACGACCGGTCGGGTGCAGATCGCCGGGCGGGTCGCGAGCCTGCTCGAGGTCGGCACCGGTTTTCATCTCGAGCTCTCGGGGCGCGAGAACATCTACCTGAACGGCGCGATCCTGGGCATGAGCCGCGCCGAGATCCGCCGCAAGTTCGACGAGATCGTCGCCTTCGCTGAGGTCGAGAAGTTCCTCGACACGCCCGTGAAGCGCTACTCTTCCGGCATGTACGTGCGGCTCGCCTTCGCGGTGGCGGCGCACCTCGAACCCGAGGTCCTGATCATCGACGAAGTGCTGGCGGTCGGCGATGCCGAGTTCCAGAAGAAGTGCCTCGGGCGGATGTCCGAGGTCGCCAAGGGCGGTCGAACTGTCCTTTTCGTCAGCCACAACATGGGCGCCATCCGGTCGCTGACCCAGCGCTGTCTGGTCCTCGAGGGCGGTCGGCTGACTCTCGACGCACCGGTTCACGAGGCGATCGATCGCTATCTGATGCAGGCCTCGAAAGGGGTCGCAGGAGGGAGATTCGACAGGCCGGATCCGCGACGGGAAGGCCAGCCGTTCTATGTCCGGCGCGTCACTACCCGGCCGGAAGCGACGGCAGGGGCGCGCGCAGGAATCGGCGAGCCGGCGACGCACTTCGATTGCGACCGGCCGATCATCGTCGCGATCGAGTACGAAGCCACCCGACGCGTGCCGGCGCTTCAGGGCTACATGGTGCTTCAGCTCGTCGATGGAACCTGTGTCTACGAGGGCGACAGCTTCGACAGCTCGAAGCGACCCCTGGAGGAGCTCCCCGCCGGAACCGGGGAGTTCCGGATTCGCATTCCGCCGCGGTCGCTTGCTCCCGGTACCTATCAGATCTATCTCAATTTCACCTCCGGAGCCGACCCGGCAGGGCCGGAGGTCGATTCGCCCGGCATCGTCGGCGAGTTCGTTCTCGACGACTCCGGCACCCGGCGCGGCAACCGCCGCAACGGCCACCTCTCCATGATCCTCGACTGGGAGTCCGTTGCTCCGGCCGGTGTCGAGCTTTCCTCGAGGACTCCATGAACGCACTTTCGGGCAGCAGCATCCTTCTCACCGGCGGCACGGGTTCGTTCGGCCATCACTTCGTCCCGATGACGCTGGCGAAGTTCGACCCCCGACGTCTCGTCGTTCTGTCGCGCGACGAGATGAAGCAGTGGGAGATGGCGAAGCTCTATGGCGGCGACGTCCGGGTGCGCTTCTTCATCGGCGACGTCCGCGACCGCGACCGCCTGCACCGCGCCTTGGACGGAGTGGACTACGTCGTCCACGCGGCGGCGACGAAGATCGTGCCGACCGCCGAGTACAACCCGTTCGAGTGCGTCAAGACGAACGTCTTCGGTGCGATGAACCTGATCGACGCCTGCATCTACCAGGGGGTGAAGCGTGTCGTCGCCCTCTCGACCGACAAGGCGAGCGCGCCGGTGAACCTCTACGGCGCCAGCAAGCTCGTTTCGGACAAGCTCTTCGTCGCCGGCAACTCGTACGCCGGGGCGCACCAGACGCGCTTCTCGGTCGTCCGCTACGGCAACGTCATGGGCTCGCGCGGGTCGGTCATTCCCTTCTTTCTCTCGCTCGCCGATCGCCCGAAGCTGCCGATCACCGACGTGGGGATGACCCGCTTCATGATCACCCTCGAGCAGGGGGTCGAGCTCGTCTGGCACGCCTTCGACGACATGGAGGGCGGCGAGATCTACGTCAACAAGATTCCGTCGATGAAGGTGACTGACATCGCCCGCGCCGTCGCGCCCGCCGCCGAGCACGAGATCATCGGCATCCGCCCGGGCGAGAAGCTCCACGAGCAGATGGTGAGCGTCGAGGACTCGCACCACACCTACGAGTACGCCGACCACTACAAGATCCTGCCGGCGATCCACGAGTGGAGCAGCGACGCCCGCCGCATCAAGGACGGCCGCAAGGTTCCGCCCGGCTTCGTCTACGCCTCCGACACCAACCGCGAGTGGATGACGATCGAAGCGCTGCGGGAGTGGCTCGAACGGAATCGCGAGAGGATCGGCAAGCATTGAGCGAGATCTACATCCCCTACGGTCGCCAGGACGTGCGCACGGAGGATGTCGATGCCGTGGCGGCGGTCCTGCGCTCGGACTGGCTGACGCAGGGGCCCGCGGTGCCGAGGTTCGAAGCCGCCGTCGCCGCCCGCTGCGGCGCCTCCCACGCCGTCGCCGCGAATAGCGCCACTTCCGCCCTGCACATCGCCTGCGCCGCTCTGGGCCTGGGGCCCGGCGACCGGCTGTGGACGAGTCCGATCACCTTCGTCGCCTCGGCCAACTGCGGCCGTTATTGCGGCGCCGAGGTCGACTTCGTCGACATCGACCCAAGGAGCCACAACATGGACCCGGCGGCCCTGTCGGAGAAGCTGGCCGCTGCGGAGCGCACCGGGAAGCTGCCGAAGATCGTCGTGCCGGTCGACTTTGCCGGCCAGTCGTGCGACCTGCGCGCGATCCACGCGCTATCGCAGCGCTACGGCTTCCGGATCGTCGAGGACGCCTCGCACGCCGTCGGCGGCAGCTATCTCGGCCAGCCGGTCGGCAACGGCCGCTACAGCGACATCACGATCCTGAGCTTCCATCCGGTCAAGATCATCACCACCGCCGAAGGCGGCATGGCGCTCACCCGGGATCCCGAGCTCGCGGCGACGATGCAGCGCCTGCGCAGTCACGGCATCACGCGGGACGACGGCCGGATGGAGCGCCCGAGCGAAGGCGCCTGGTACTACGAGCAGGTCGAGCTCGGCTGGAACTACCGCCTGACCGACCTCCAGGCCGCGCTCGGCGAAAGCCAACTGGCGCGCATCGACGAATACGTAGCCCGGCGTCACGAGATCGCCCGGCGATACGACGAGCTCCTCGCCGATCTGCCTCTGGTCACACCCTGGCAAAGCCCCGAGGCGCACTCGGCCCTCCACCTCTACCCGATCCAGGTGGCGGCTGAGGAACGCCGGCGCGTCTTCGACCACCTGCGCTCCGCCGGGATCGGCGTGAACGTCCACTACATCCCCGTCCACACGCAGCCCGACTACTGCCGTCTGGGCTTCGAGCGCGGGCAGTTCCCGGAATCCGAGCGCTACTACGCCGGCGCGATCTCTCTGCCGATGTACGCGAGGTTGACGGAAGAGCAGCAGGATCGGGTGGTGCTGGCGCTCGCCGAGGCGCTCACGTGAACGTCGCGATTATTCCCGCCCGCGGCGGCAGCAAGCGGATCCCGCGCAAGAATATCAAGGAGTTCTGCGGCAAGCCGATGATCGCGTGGTCGATCGAGGCGGCGAAGGAATCAGGTCTCTTCGCCCACATCCTGGTTTCAACGGACGACCCAGAGACTGCTACGATCGCGCGCAAGTTCAGCGCAGAGGTGCCATTCGGGCGGCCGGCGGAGTTGAGCGATGATCTCACTTCCACTGATGCCGTGCTCACGCATGCGATCGCGAAGGCAGTGCAGATCTACGGCCGCTTCGATTCCGCCTGTTGCATCTATCCGACGAATCCTCTTCTTACGTCGCTCGACCTTCGGCGCGGCTACGACCTGCTGATAGCCGAGTCGGCTCCCACCGCCTTCCCCGTGGTGCGGTTCGATTTTCCGATCCAACAGGCCTTTCTCCTCGAGGGCGCGCACCCGCGGGCGCGCTGGCCGGACCAGCTCGAGGTGCGTTCGCAGGATCTCGCGCCGCACTTTCATGACGCAGGCTCGTTCTACTGGTTCGATACCCTGTCTTTTTCCCTCAGCCGGAAGCTGTTCGTCGAAGACGCTGTCGTATTCGAAATCGACCGCGAGCGCTGCCAGGACATCAACACTCCCGAGGACTGGCGTGCGGCGGAGGTGAA
>JBPOHI010000007.1:0-141016 GCA_052035735.1 Acidobacteriota bacterium | reverse complement strand
GACAGACCGATGGCGATCTGTCCCGGTGCCCAGATCCGGCGCGCCAGCCAGAGCGCAGGGCCGCGGCGTCGCGCGAGGAGCGAGATGGCGAGCGCCAGAGTGATCCAGAAGGCCCCCCAGAGCAGGGTAGCGAGCAACTGCAGGCCATTGACCGGCAGCCAGAGGAGATCGACGAGGGTCCGGCGCTTCATACCCCGAGCGGCAGACGGCTGGCGGCCTCCGCCAGCAGCGGATCGTCGCTCTCCTTGCGGGCGAGACGCGCGAGCGCCGCGAAGGCGATCATGGCCGCGTTGTCTCCGGAGAAGGCCAGGGGAACCAGGCGCAGGTTCACGCCGCGTTCGGCGGCCCACTCGGGCAGTCGCCGGCGCAGCAGCCGGTTGGCGGCCGCGCCGCCCGAGACGGCGAGCTCGGCGAAGGGCTCGCGGCGATACAGCCGGCCGAGGCGATCGAGCACCTGACGCACCGCGGAGTCGCGGAAGCCGGCAGCGAGATCGAGGAACGGCTGCGGAATCTCGGCGATCGCCGCCTCGGGCTCGTCGGTGAAGCGCTGCGTCGCGGGCATGCGGAGGCCCGACGCCTCGAGCTTCTCGAGCGCATGCACGGCCTGCGTCTTCAAGCCCGAATAGGAGAAGAAGAGCTCCTCGGTGCCGACCAGGCGGGCGACCGGCGCCGCTGCGGCGTCGCCGCGCTCGGCCAGACGATCGAGCAGCGGCCCCTGCGGATAGGGCAGACCGAGACGCTTGCCGAACTTGTCGAACGCCTCGCCGAAGGCGTCGTCGCGGGTTTCGGCGAGCAGGTTCACCGCCGGGACCTCTGCCGGCGAGACGCGGTAGAGGCTGGTGTGCCCGCCGGAAACCACCAGGGCCACGAAGCGCTCGGGGAAGGGGGCCGCGGCGCTGCCGTCGATCGTGAGCCAGGGCGAGTAGATGTGCCCCTCGAGGTGGTGGACGGCGAAAAACGGCAGGCGGCGCGACCAAGCCATCGAGCGCCCGAGCGACAAGCCGACGAGCAGCGAGCCGATGAGCCCCGGCCCGGAGGTCGCGGCGACCGCGCCGACATCGGCGAGGGTGACTCCGGCGCGGGTCAGGGTCTCCCCGTAGACCGCCGGCCAGTTGGCCAGCTGTTCGCGCGATGCGAGCTCGGGAACGACGCCACCGTAGGGCCGGTGCACCGCGAGCTGCGACGAGACCACCGAGGCGAGCACCCGCCCTTCGCTGTCGACCACCGCGCAAGCGGTGTCGTCGCAGCTGGTCTCGATGCCGAGCACGAGGTTCGCGGGCATGCCGCGAGCATAACCGGCCCAGGGGGACCGTTGCAGTCTGCCCCGGGAGTGTGTCAGCGGGAATATCGGCCGATGCGCCGTTCTGCTAGCCTCCGCCCTCCTTCCACTCCGGAGATCGCCGTTCATGCGCACCTCGCGAAGTCTGCTGCTGCTCGTGCTCTGCTGCGCCACGAACCAGGCTGTTCAGGGCGCCGGCACCACGCCATCCGACCCCGACACCCTGGTTCGTGAGCAGATCGAGAGTGCCATCGCCAACGCGGTCGCCGCGGCGGTACCGCTCGTCCCCGAGCATCTGCAGGCCTGCATCGGCGGGTTCGCCGGCGGCGTCTATCCGTGCAGCAACGTCGACCTGCTCGAGTTCATGCCCGTCGCGACCTTCGGCGCGGCGGCGACCAACAGCGGCTGGGGCTGGACCGATCCCCTCACCGACCACGAGTACTACCTGCTCGGCCTCACCAACGGCACGGCGTTCATCGACATCACCGATCCCGAGGCGCCGGTCTACCTCGGCAAGCTGCCGACGCACACCGGCACCGGCAACACCTGGCGCGATGTCCGCGTCTACCAGAACCACGCCTACATCGTGAGCGAGCAGGCCGGGCACGGCATGCAGGTCTTCGACCTCACGCAGCTGCGCAGCGTCGCGGCGCCGCCCGCGACGTTCGCCGAGACCGCCTTCTACGACAAGGTCTCGAACACGCACACCATCTCGATCAACGAGCAGACGGGCTACGCCTACCTCGTCGGCACCACCGGCACCGGCGGCAACCCCAATGTCCAGACCTGCGGCGGCAACCTGCACATCGTCAGCCTGGCCAACCCGGCCAGCCCGCAGTTCGTCTCCTGCTACAACGACGGCGGCTACATTCACGAGAACCAGTGCTTCGTCTATCACGGCCCGGATACGACCTACACCGGGCGCGAGATCTGCCTCGCGGCGCGCGGCTCGGCGCACAACATCGACCTGCTCGACGTCACCAACCACGCCGCGCCGGTGCGCATCGACAGCCTGCATTACAACGGCTCCGGGTACAGCCATCAGGCCTGGTTCACCGACGACCAGCGCTACATCCTGCTCAACGACGAGCTCGACGAACAGAATGTCGGGAACCCCACCCGCACCTGGATCTTCGACGCCAGCGACCTCGACAACCTGGTGCTTTCCGGCGGTAACGGCTACTTCGATCACGCCACTCCGGCGATCGACCACAACCTCTACGTGCGTGGCAACTTCGTCTTCGAATCGAACTACAAGGCCGGCTTGCGGATCCTGCGCCTGACCGACCTCGCGCAGTCGCAGCTCACCGAAATCGGCTTCTTCGACCTCTTTCCGGCCAACGACGCGGCGAGCTTCGACGGCACCTGGAACAACTACCCGTTCTTCGCCAGCGGCACCGTGCCCGTTACCCACATCAGCCAGGGGCTCTATCTGCTCCGTCCGACCAACCTCTGCGAGGCGCCGGAAGCGCCCGCCGGCCTCTCCGCCGTTGCCAACGGCGAGCATCGCATCGACCTCGACTGGAGCGCCAGCGCGACGCCCGGCAACACCTACTCGGTCGAACGAGCGCTCGGCGGCTGCAGCGGCACCTTCGAGGAGATCGCCTCCGGGCTCACCTCGCCGGCTTACGACGATCTCGACGCTTCCGGCGTCGTCACCTACGGCTATCGCATCCGGGAGTCGGATCTCTCGGGCTTCTGTTCCTCCGAAGCGTCGGCGTGCGTCGAGGCGTCGACGACCGGCAGCTGTACGGCGGCACCGGCCTTCGGTGGCTTGGCGAGCGCCACCAACGGCGCCCAGAGCGCCTGCCAGGTCGCGCTCGCCTGGAGCGGTGGAACCGCCTACTGCGGCGGCCCGACCACCTACTCGGTCTACCGCGGCACCACGGACGCCTTCGTGCCTGCGGTCGGCAACCGCATCGCCCAGGGCCTTACCGGGCTCGCTTCGGTCGACTTTTCGGCGGCCGCCGGTCTCCCCGCCTACTACATCGTGCGCGCGACCGACGCCGCGAGCGGCACCGAGGACGGCAATCTCGTGCGCAAGAGCGCGACGCCGACCGGTCCGCTCGCCGATGGCACCTTCGCGACCAGCGCCGAGCTCGGCGACGTCATCCTCGACACCCTCAGCGGCGGCGGTGCCCCGGACGAAGGGCCGCTCGCCCCTGAGCACGCCGGTTGGCACCTCTCGACGGCGCGCTTTCACGCCGGAGCGCGCAGCTTCTTCTCGACCTCCTCGAGCTCGCTGTGCGTCTCGCTCGAGACCGCGCCGATGACGCTGACCGCGGCACAGTCGTCGCAGCTCACCTTCTGGACCGGCTGGGACATCGAGCCCGCGTTCGACGGCGGCATCGTGCAGATTTCGACCAACGGCGGCGCCACCTGGACCCAGTTGACGCCAGCAGGCGGCTACCCGAACACGATCACCAATTCGGGCAACGCCTGCACCGCCATGCCCATCGGCACGCCGGCCTTCTCGAGCGCAGCCCAGCTCACCTGGCAGCAGAAGAGCATCTCGCTCGCCGCCTACGCCGGCCAGACGGTGAAGCTCGCCTGGCGCTACGGCAGCGACGGCGGCGTCGACAACGAAGGCTGGTACGTCGACGACATCGCCCTCACCCACGCCCAGATCCCCGGCACCTGCGTGAACAACCTGATCTTCTCCGACGGCTTCGCCAGCGGCACCTCGGGCGCCTGGTCGGCCACGGTTCCCTGAGTAGAGCACTGCGCGGCGCTGAGATTCGGCTCCGGATGTAGACTCGAGACGGCTTCGGACGGGAAAGGACGGCAACCATGCGCCCACGCGTGAAGACCGCGGTCACCTTTGCGGCAGGACTCGTCGTCGGCGCCGTCGCTGCTGGCGCCCTGGGCGTCGTGGCCATTCTCAAGATCCAGGCGATGCGGGAGCAGGTCATGGCGCACGAGAGCGCGTTCTACCTGCAGATGCTCTCGAGTGCGGAGAGAACCGAGCAGCTGCGAGAGATGCTTTTCGCCGGGCTACCGGACCAGGCTCGGCGCTTCGACGCCAAGCGCAGCGACCTCGACTTCGCCAGTGCGTTGTGGTCGATTCGCCTGGCCTATTCGATGAACGGGCGGCCCATTCCGCAGGAGCTCGAGTCGATCCTCGCCAACCTGCCGGCGGAAGCCGCACCGCGCTGCGTTGGCACGCGGAAGATGCTCGGGCTGCCGCCGTCCGAGGTGCCCGCGACGGCATCAACGCCCTCTGGTCCCCACATCTGACGTTCGGTCCAGTTCTTCCTTTACTGGTCTTTTCGCTTCTCGCTTGTTGAACACCAAAGCCCGCGCGAAGCCGCCGACAACGGCCGGCGCCCCGGAGCTCTCGCTCCGGGCGCTCAACCGGGCGACGCTCGCACGGCAGATGTTGCTCGAGCGCGCGGCGCTGCCGGTCGAGGCGGCGGTCGAAAGGCTCGCCGGGATGCAGGCTCAGATCCCGCGGCCGCCCTTTCTGGGGCTGTGGACGCGGCTCGCCGGTTTCGAGCGCGAGATGCTCTCGAGGGCACTCCACGATCGGCGCATCGTGCGGGCGACGGCCTACCGGGGGACCTTGCATCTGCTGACCGCGGCCGATCTCCTCGCCTTCCGCGGCGCGCTGCAACCGATGCTCTCGCGCGGCATGCAGAGCATCCTGCGCAATCGCACCGAGAGCTTCGATATGGAGCGCCTACTCGAAGAGGCGCGCGCCTTCTTCGCTGGAAAGCCAGCGACCTTTGACGCCGCCCGCGCCCACCTCGCGGCGCGGTTCCCGGTCGCCGACGAGCGCGCCATGGGCTACGCCGTGCGCACCCACTTGCCGCTGGTGCAGGTGCCGGACGAGTCGCCCTGGGCCTTCCCCGCTGCCGCTGGCTTCGCGCTCGCCGACGAGTGGTTGGGGCGGCCCATTCCCAGCGGCGATGACGGCTTGCCTGGTCTCGTGCGGCGCTACCTCGCGGCGTTCGGTCCGGCGAGCGTCACCGACGCGCAGAACTGGTCGGGCATCGGTGGTTTGCGGACCACCTTCGAGGCGCTCAGGCCCGAGCTCTCGACCTTCTGCGATGAGAACGGGCGCGAGCTCTTCGATCTCCCCGACGCGCCGCGCCCGGATGCGGAGACTCCGGCGCCCGTGCGCTTCCTCCCCGAGTACGACAATCTCGTGCTCGGCCACGACGATCGCCGCCGTATCGTCGCGGACGCCCATCGGCCTCAGCTGGTGACCAAGAACCTCCAGGTGCCCGGCACCTTTCTCCTCGACGGTTTCGTCGCCGGGACCTACAAGATCGAGCGCAAGAAGAAGTTGGCGACGCTCACGCTGGCGCCGTTCGGCAAGCTCGTGAAGCGGGATCTGCGGCCGCTCGAAGGGGAGGGGGAGGCTCTGCTCGCCTTCGTCGAACCGGAGGCCGCGACGCGCGAAGTCGTCGTCGCGGCCTCTGCGGGTTAGCCCGAGGTCAGAGCCTCAGGCCGCGGCGCGCAGGCGCCGCCGCACGGCCATCCACCCGGCGCCCAGAAAGAGCACCTCGACTCCTGCGATGACCGCCATCACCGTGACCAGATTCGAGCTGCCGAAGCCGTAGGAGTGGAGTCCTGCGGCAAGCACGTAGTTCACCCCGAGGTAGGTCATCAGGATCATCCAGAAGGCGGCGATCGAGCCGACGGCGACGCCGAAGTCCTCGATCTGCTTGTCGAAACGGGCGTGCAGAATCGCCATGTAGGCGAGGAACGCCACCAGCGACCAGACCTCCTTCGGGTCCCAGCCCCAATAGCGGCCCCAGGACGAAGCGGCCCAGATCGAACCGGTCAGGATACCGGTGATGAGCAGGATCGAACCGACGTGGATGTACCAGTAGGCGAGCTGGCTCCAGCGATGCGCCATCTCGCGGCGTCCAGGCGCGAAAATTTCGACCGCGACCACGACGTGCGCGAACAGCGTGACGATGGCGAGCGTGGCGTAGCTCACCATGATGATCGGCACGTGGATCGCGAGCCACGGCGTTCCCGACAACACCGGCTGCATCGGATGGATGAACGGATCCATCGGCAGACGGTCGAGGAGGAGCATCGCCAGAGCCGACATCGCCGTCGAGTTGAAGATCAGGATCCGGTTGCCGAGCAGCAGCGAGATCACTGCGAATAGCCCGACTCCCCAGCCCAGGAAGAGCATCGACTCGTACATGTTGGACGCCGGGATACGCCCCGCCACCAGCCAGCGCTGAGCGATTCCCCAGGTCATCACGGCGAAGCCGGCGACGATGCCGACCCGGGCGATCCACAGCAGGAGCCGGCGATCGCGGGTGAGCGTGAAGCCGGCCGCGACGGCCGCCGGGACGAGCAGCCACCAGGCGAGCCGGGTGGAGTGGAGGCGGGTGTAGGCGAGCTCGCGCGCGATCGCGTCCCGCGTCGGATAGTGCGCCGGCGTGCGACCGCGGATCCCCTCGACGGCGGCGATCAGAGCTGCGGCAGAGGGCGGACGGACGGCTCCCCACGGTGCGTTGGGGTCGGCGGCCGGCTCGATGCGCAGCATCTCGCCGCGGAGGTAGCTCGACAACGTTCCCAGGCGGTCGGAGAGCTCGGTGAGATGCTCGTCGAGCGGCGCGGGCTTCTCCTCGCCACGCCCGCGCGCCTCAGCGGCGCTCATCGCCTCGCGCAGCGCGCGGTTCGAGACCAGATCGCGAAAGGATGCGTAGGCCGTGCCCGCAGGCAGGCCGGCGATCGCAGCAACGTCGCTGCGCAGCCGCACGATCGGTTCGTTCTGCCAGCCCTGCGGGTCGAGCACCCAGCCGGCGACCATCGCCACCGGATCGATGCCCGGCCAGGCGCGCTTTTTCGTCACCGTCCAGACGGCGTTTCTGGCCTGGGTGTCGAACGGCATCGAGCGGCCGTCGAACTGGACCGGCATCGCGGCAAGGGCTTCGATCTGTGCCGCCTCCGGCACCAGCGCGGCAGCGGCGGGGGCGGGGGTGAGCGCGGTGGCGAGCGTGCCGGCACCGACGGCGAGCAGCAGCATGAGGTTGGCCGCGCCGCGCGCGGCGGCACCGGTACCGTTCGACGACTTCGCTGCGGCCTTGGCGGCGGCCTCGGCGAGCAGTGCATCGTTCAGGCGCTGCTGCGCGAGACGGGTGAAGAAGACGACGATCATGCCCACGACGAGCAGGATGTAGCCCAGGAAGACGACGTTCTGGCCCGGATCCTTCGAGACCGAGAGGATCGTCATCTCGCGCCCGCCCTGAATCTGGTAGCTCGACTGAAAGAAGTTGAAGCCGCCGTGGGAGAGCGGCTGGTTCATCTGGATCACTCCCGGCTTTTCGCCCCCGCCGGCCTGTTCGACGACGACCCGGCTGCGGAACATCGCCGGACGCTGCGTCCCGGGATAGGTGTCGATCTCGAAAGCGTCGAGGCGGAGCTTGAACGGCAGGGTGAGCGGCGGCAGGTCGCCCTGCTTGTCGCCCTGGAAGACGACGTCCGACGACTGGCCCTCCCAGATCGGCATCCGCCCTTCGACCTTGAACAGCACGGTCATCAGCGCACCGACGAGAATGAGCAGCATCGAGGCGTGGGTGAGCGCGAAGCCGACGCGGAAGCGATTGCGCGGCCAGCGTACGATGAGGGCCGCGAGCAGGTTCAACCCGAAGAGCCCCTCGAGAGCGAAGAACCAGGGCGCGTAGTAGACGGCGCGCGCCGCTTCCGCGCCGCGCAGCGATTCGAAGATCGTGCCGACGGCGAGGACGACCCCGACCACGAGCAACAGCACGACGGTCAGCTTGAGCGAGCCGAGCCGCTCGATCCAGAGTTTCATGGCGTTCTCCCCTGGGAGACCGGAGTGCGGGTCTCCCCCCGGTGGGATGATCTCTCAGCGCCGGGCCAGGGCTCCCACCCGGGCGAGCAGGGCCGGACCGCGGCGTCCGGGGAGGTCGGCGCAGCGCCGCCCGCAACGCGCGAGCGGTTCTCCGGCGGCGCCGGATCGGTATAGTGGTGCCGCATGCCCGCGGCCGAAACCACTGCCGCGTCCGGACGCCCGGACGCGCCGAGCTCCGTCCGCCGTCTGCTCGCGCCTTCGAAGATCCGCTTCTGGGGCCTGCTGGTGCCGATTCACCTCGTCGCCTTCGCAGCGCTCTATTTCGGCACCTTCGCGCTGCTCGAGCGGGCGTATACCGAGGCCGCGACGACCGCCGCCCGCTTCCAGCTGGACGAGGCGGTGCGCGAAATGCCCCTGCTTTCGACCGCCGAGGTCGCGGCCGCCGGTGCCGACAATCCGCACACGTTCGCCCGCACGCTTGCCGCCAACCAACCGATCGGTCTGCGCCTCTACCGACGCGACGGCACGCCCCTGGGGTCCGCGAACCTGTCGCCTGATCGAGCCGAGCAGGAGCGCGTACGCGCCTTTCTTGCCGACCCGTCCGCGCGCGCCGAGACCTGGATCGAGACGGATGCGCAGGCCCGGCAATGGGTGCGCGGTCTCGTCCGACTGGACGCCGGGGTCTCCTGTTCGCGTTGCCATGTCGCCGGATCGACACGCGGCGCTGCGGCGATGCGCATCGACTTCACCGAACCGCTGGCCGAGATTCACCGCGCCATGCGTTGGCGGATCGGCTGGTTGCTCGGGGCCTGGGTGACGCTCATCGCCGGCGTCGCCATCTTCGTGCAGTGGACGGTACGGCGTTCGGCCGCCCGCCTCGGCGAAGAGCTCGCGGCGACCGCTTCGGGCGGCACGGCGGCGCTCGCCGCGCACGCCCCGCTGCCGCTCGATCCAGTCGCCGCCGAGGTGCACCGCGGATTGCGCGAACTGCTCTCCCGGCAGCGTCAGCGTGAGGCGGACGTCGCCGTTCGTCTGGCCCGCGTCGATCAGCTGGCCAGCCTCGGGCAGCTCGCCGCCGGGCTCGCGCACGAGATCAAGAATCCGCTCGCCGGCATCCAGGGCGCGCTCGAAGTGCTGCGCGACGAATCGAACGACGGCGAGACTGTGCGCATCTACGAGGAGATGCTGGCAGAGCTGAAGCGGGTCAACGTCATCCTCTATCGTCTGCTCGAGTCGGGGCGTCCGGCGCCCCTGCGCCTCGCACGCACCGATCTCGGCCGGCTGCTCGAGGAGACCTCGGAGCTGCTGCGGCCTTCGCTGCGCCGCCAGCGGGTCGAGCTCGGCACGGAATCGGCGGCCGGTCTGCCGGCGCTCGAGATCGACCCGGCAAAGATCCGCCAGGTGCTGGTCAACCTGATCCAGAACGCCGCCGAGGCGATGCAGGAACGCGGCGGACGCATCGTCGTGCGGGCGAGCGGTTTCCCCGCCGAGGCGGCGGTCGTGGTCGCGGTCGAGGATGACGGCCCGGGGATCGCCCCCGACCAGCTGGCGAGCGTCTTCGAGCCGTTCTTCACCACCAAGTTCACCGGCACGGGCCTGGGTCTCGCGATCTCGAAGAGTCTGGTCGAGCAGCACGGCGGGAGAATCGAGGTGACCTCCGAGGTCGGCAAGGGCACCGTCTTCCTGGTCATTCTTCCCGAGCTTTCCACTCCCGCCCCCACCTCCGATTCCGCCACGAGAGCGAGCTGACATGGCCCTGATTCTGCTCGTCGAAGACGAGAAACTCCTGCGCTGGGCGCTCGAGCAGCAGTTGAAGCGCGCCGGCCACACCGTGCTCGCGGCGCCCGACCTCGCGTCGGCCGCGGCCCACCTCGAAAGTCGCCAACCGGATCTGGCGCTGCTCGACCTCGGGCTTCCCGACGGCCACGGCCTGGATTTCTACGAGGCCAACCGCGAGCGGCTCGAGGGTAGCGTCGTCATCGTCATGACCGCGCTCGGCCAGGTCGGCGAGGCGGTGCGGGCGATGAAGCTGGGCGCCCTCGATTTTCTCTCCAAGCCCGTCGATCAAGCCGACCTGGTCGCCCTGGTGCAACGCTCTCTGGCGGTACGCGGCGACCAGCTCGAGGCCCAGGTCTCGCGCCAGAGCCGTGAGCGCCACCTGGCCCAGACGGTCATCGCCGACTCGCCACGGTTCCGCGAGGTCGTCGAGACGGCCGAGCAGGTCGCCGCCTCGGAGGTCGCGAGCATCCTGATTCAGGGCGAGAGCGGTTCCGGCAAGAACGTCGTGGCGCGCTACATCCACTCGGCCTCGCCGCGACGGGCGCGGCCGTTCATCGAGGTCTCTTGCGCCACCATCCCGGAGAACCTCCTCGAGAGCGAGCTCTTCGGCCACGAGAAGGGCGCCTTTACCGACGCCAAGAACACGAAGCGCGGCGTGTTCGAGCTCGCCGAAGGCGGCACGGTGGTGCTCGACGAAATCGGCGAGCTGCGGCTCGACCTGCAGGCCAAGCTCCTGCACTTTCTCGAGGAGCGGCGGTTCCGAAGGGTCGGCGGGACGCGCGAGATCACCGCGGATGTGCGGGTGATCGCGCTCACCAACCGCGACCTGCAGGGTATGGTGCGCGACAAGAGCTTCCGCAACGACCTGTTCTACCGGCTGAACGTCTTCCCGATCTACGTCGTCGCGTTGCGCGAGCGTCCGGAGGACATCCTGCCTCTGGCGCGCCACTTCCTGGCGACGCTGCAGCCCAAGCTGGGTCGGCGCTTCGACGGTTTCGACCGCGATGCGGAGAATCGCCTGCTCGCTTACTCCTGGCCCGGCAACGTACGGGAGCTCAGGAATGTCGTCGAACGCGCGATGGTGCTCGAGCGCGGGCCGCAGATCACCCCGCGGGCCTTGATTCTCGATTGGGGTCCGGGAGGCGGACCCGAGATCGGACCGCCCGGTGCCGGAGGCCCTCCCTCTGCCCCGGCGGGCGCGAGTCCAATGGGCGACGGCATCGTGCCCCTCGAAGAGATGGAGCGCGAGATGGTCGCGCGCGCGATGCGGGCGGCGGGCGACAACCAGACACGTGCCGCCGAGCTGCTCGGAGTGACCCGCGACCAGCTGCGTCACCGCCTGAAGAAGTTCGGCGAAGCGGCCGCCGAGTCCTGACCGGTCCGTCCTGCCCTTCGCACCGGCGCTGCAAGACGTTTTTGGAACAGCCCTTGCACGGAAGGTTGCGGAGGGGTGATCTGGTGCGCCTGCTGGTGGTCGATCAGAGTCTGATCCTGCAGTGGCTGGTCCGTCACGAGTTTCCCGACGGTCTGGAGATCGCGTCCGCGCAGAGCCTGGAGGAAGCCGAAGCTCTCGTTGCTGCCGAGGGTGGTTCGGCACCGGACGCCGCCCTCGTCAGCCTGCCGCCGGCGCGCCTCCCCTGGCGCGAGTTCCAGCATCGCTGCGCGACGCATACGCCGCCCATTCCGGTGCTCTACGAGTCGTGCATCGACGCCGATGCCGCTGCGCTCGGCCTCGTACCGGGCGAGGGTTACGCCGCCTTCCTCCGCAAGCCGGCCGCGCGTTGCGATCTGCGCTCGGCGATCGAGGAGTTGCTCGCCGCGTCGCGCCGCGGCAAGGCGCCTGCCGCGAAGCGGCAGCGTCTCAGCGGGGAGTGGGCGCCGCCGCCGCCGCGCGAGTCGTGAAGCTCCAGCGCACCGGCGTCGCGGTCCTGCCCGCGAGGTCCTTGAAGTAGGAGTACTGCGGCGAGTTGATCCACACTACGTAGGTCTTGCCCGGCTCGAGACGTACCGGCGTCGAGTTGGTGCGCACCGCGGCATCCCAGGACGACTCGCCGATATCGGGTGCGGTCGACCGGTCCTCGATCACCCAGGCCCAGCCCTCGCGATCCATCTCGCGATCGAAGGTCACCGCGAGCACGGTGCGCGCCGGATCGACGTTCGTCGCGCCGAGCGGCGGATCGAAGGCGACGACCTGCGGCGGACCGACCGGCTCCGCAGCGGCGCTCACCGTGCTCGGCGTCGTCGTGACCGAGAGCTTCGGTGTCGACGACTCGCGGCCGCAGCCGGCTGCCAGCACGACCATCGATGCCACCCAGCCGAGGCGGCGGACCCACATCGTTTTCTCGACCACTCCGGGATTCTACTTCGCTGTCGCTCCAGGTCCCCTACTCCGGCGAGTGGGTGGGTGATTTTCCCCAGCGCTGGGGATCTGCACCCAATCGAGCTGCGCACGAGCTCGCACGCGGACCGGAGGCCAGCGCGTCTCTGGTTGCCGAGGATCCACCTCCCGTCGAATCTCCGGTACGGAGCCTCTTGGAGCGCAAGTGCCCATGTCGAGGCTCTTTCCCGACATTGATTCCGGAGCGCGCGCGGCGAGCTCGATCGGAGTGCCGCGATGACGGGCGGGAATCTCGCCGCCCAAAGGGGTGGGTTCTCGGCCGTCACGGCGCACGGCAATCGATTGTCTTCAGACGGTTAGCGTCTCAAGGCACGGGGCTTGCTCTGAGAGAGGCTGTGAAGCAAAGCACGAGGACCCACGAACTCGTAGGAGGAGCGAAAGACATGAACCAAATGACGAAGAAGATTCTCGAGAACACCGGCCTCTGTACGGTGCTCGCTATCGCAGCCCTGATGCTGCTGGGTGTCTCTGCAGTTGGCGCCCAGACGCGTTTCCTCGATGACGGTGCCATTCCGAATGCCGCTGGTGGCTGGGATCTGCCGGCACAGGGCACGTGCCCGGCCGACCTCAATCAGCCGACGCGTCCGGATTGCGTCGCGTTGCGCATCGTCGCAGCCAACTCCACCGCCTGCACGACGGCGCTCGGCTCCTGGACGACGAGCGGCGTCTGCAACGACCTGATCAACACCAATCAGGCCGCCTGCGAAGCCGCACCGGATCGCAAGTGGAACGCCGGCACCGGCGTCTGCGCCGTCGTCATGATGGACGACGACCGCAACAACGTCGTCTGCGCCATGCACCAGGGAACCTGGGTCACCACCGGCACCTGCATCGGCAGCTGGACGATGCCGGCGCGCACCGCCTACACGCCGAACCTCCTCACCGGCAACAGCGCCGGCGACCAGTGCCTGCGCTGCCACAACGGCCGCACGCAGTACAACGGCCCGCGCGTCCGCGACACGCAGGAGACCCTCTATCAGGGTCACAAGAACATGTCGCGCAAGGTGACGCCCCCGACCCCGTGGGGCGGACCGCCGTTCGCCTGCACCGGCTTCCCGGCTGAGACCACCGAAGAGAGCTGCTTCCTTGCCGGCGGCGTCTGGGATCCGACGATCTATCCCGGCACCGACAGCGGGCAGAACTTCAACTGGGCGACCGGCACCGTCGACATCGGCCCCGTCGGCACGCCGAACCCGCGCGGCCTCTACTGGATCTACGCCGACTGGCTCTCTGCCTATCCGCGCGCCGTCTACCACGACGTGCCGAACACCACGACGAATCCCGACAAGCCGAGCGTCTCCTATTCCTGCGCGCGCTGCCACACCACCGGCTGGACCGCGGACGCGACTCTGCAGGCGACGAAGGAGCCCGAGGCGTCCTTCCCCGGCATCACCTGGGACGGCGTTACCGACGCGGTCGATGGCCAGGTGAACCTGGCTCCCGGAGCCCCCTACAACACCCCGATGGCTTCTTGGGACCTCTTCGGCATCACTTGCACGCGCTGCCACAACTCGGCCGTCGATCTCGCCAATCCGGTCGTCCCGGCGGAGGTTCCGCCGCGCTACAACGCACCGGCCGGCATGTCGACCCATCACAACAACCTGACGGTTCCGGACGTCAGCAGCGGTACCTGCACCGACACGCGCTTCACGCGCGAGTTCGAATGCACCGCCAATGGCGGCCTCTGGCTGACGGCCTGCAGCGTCAATCCGACGGCAGCGATCTGCACCGTGAACGCCGGCACGACCCAGGTGCTCTGCGAAGGGACGCCAGGGAACGTCTGGACCAACGCGCCGTACTGCAGCAACGCCTTCTTCAACGGCAACCAGGCCGGATGCACGGGTGCCGGGGCGACCTGGAACCTCGGCTGGTGCCAGTCCGCGACGCCTCCAGCCGGCGTGCCGCCGGCGCAGACCTGCGGCTCCGGACAGACGCTGCGGCTCAATGGTTCGCAGGCTTCCTGTCAGGTTGCCGGCGCTACCTGGTCGTTCTCGAAGTGCAGTCTCGAGGGCGTCTGCAACGACCCGACGAACGTCACCACGCGTACGGCCTGCAACACGTTGGGTGGCCAGTTCGCCTACGCGACCGACGTCATCCGCTGCGAGGATGCCGGCGGCCACTGGACGGGCAACAACAGCAACCGCGGGCAGATCATCACCAACCTGTGCATGAACTGCCATCGTCAGGAGACCGGTGGTCTGCCGTACGACAGCGTCAATCCGGCGACGGCCCTGAAGGTCGGTCCGTACCACGGCACGGTGCCGTTCCTTTCGCACCCGCACGCCAACCAGTTCCTCAACAGCCCGCATGCCAAGTTCACCGGTACGTTCGCTCAGATCCCGACCGGCAAGTTCAAGTACGACATGACCGGCGAGTACAAGAGCTTCTACATGACCGAGGCCGAGGCCGCGGGCACCGGCAACGGTTGCACGGGCTGCCATGAGGTTCACACCAGCATCGTGACGGGCGACAGCCCGTTCCGAGAAGAGTGCACCGAGTGTCACACCAAGGATCTCGGCAACATGATTCACTCGGGTGGCGTCGGTACGCCGCTCGAGCACATGGCTACCGATCCGATGGAAGCTTGCGTCTCCTGCCACATGCCGGAAGGCGAGCATCTCTTCCGCATCAACGTCGACGCCGGCTACTCCACGCGGCCGCTCGCCTCGATGACGGCCACGGCCAACGCCAACACGGCACCCGATGGCAACTATCCGGACGCGGTCTGGATCGACCTCGACGGCGCCTGCGGCAAGTGCCACGGCGGCGGTGTTGCCTATGTCGAGACCACCGGCAGCATCACCGCCGGCACGAAGCTCCTCACGGTACCCACGGGTGAGGGTGCGAACTTCACCGTCGGACAGCGCATCGAGATTCTCGGCGCCGGCGCCCTTTACTACGACGACGACGGCCTCAGCAAGCTGAACGACGACTTCGAGACCTACATCGCCGGCATCGCCGGGGACGTCCTCACCCTCGCGGGCAACGCGTCCAAGACGGTCACCGACGCCGTTGTCGCGCAGAACCCGATCAAGAACAACGCCGCCTACTTCACCAAGGCCGAGCTGGCGGTGAAGGCAGCGGGTATCCACAACGACAAGCCGTACGTCAACTTCGGCTACACGCTGACGCCGTCGAACACTCTGGAGCTGAACGTCGACGCCAGCGCCTCCACCTGCAGCGGCAGCAACGGCAACTGCGACGCCTTCGTCTGGAACTGGGGCGATGCGACGCCGAACACCACCACGGCCACCCCGACGGCGTCGCACACCTACGCCGTTGCGGGCGTCTACGACGTCGAGCTGACGGTCGAAGAATACGGAGTCAGCGAGGGCTCGATCACCAAGACGATCCGCATCCTCGCCATCGACGCCCCTCCGACCGCTGACGGGACGGCCTGCGCCAGCATCATCAACCCGAACACATGGGCGGCCAGTCTGACCGACAACTCGACCGACGCCGCGGGCGTCAGGCAGGTGGTGGTCAACTGGGGTGACGGCGGTGCGATCTCGAGCGCCATCGACAACACGGCGCCCTATTCGCTGGTCGGTACGGTCTTCACCCGCACGTACCTCAACCCGGCGACCGTCTCGGTCAAGCAGACGGCGTACGACACCTCCGGGCAGAAGAACACCCGCACCTGCCCGCCGGTCACCCTCAGCACCTTCTCGATCTCCGGCCAGGTCTTCCGCAGCAACGGCACGACGCCGGTAGCGGCGGCGACCGTGGTGATCAAGCTGGGTGCCAAGACGGTCAAGACGGTCTACACCGACAGCCTCGGGGTGTACACGGCCGCCAGACTCAAGCCGGGCACCTACAGCGTGACCGTGACGAAGGCCGGTTACACCTTCGCCGCCGCACCGCAGGCCTCCGGCCTCGTGATTGGACCCAACGCCACCGGAGTCAACATCAACTCGGTGACGCCGTAAACGACCCGAGGGCGGCAGGCGGCTCCGGCGGCCTGCCGCCCTCTTCGACACCCTGAATAGAGCAACGTCTTGCGAACCAACGAAGCTACTGGAGGCACCATGAGAAAGACCGCAACTGTCCTGCTGGCCCTCGTCCTCGGGCTCTGTCTCGCCACCGCCGTCTTCGCCTACGATCCGCCGGCGCCGGCCCCCGGCTCGGGCATCAACGGAACGGTGCACGATCTCGGCACCGTCCACAACGGCATGAACTACACCGCCAACCCGAACGACACCCTCGACCGGATCTGCATCTTCTGCCATGCGCCGCACAACACCTACCGCCTTAGCCCGGCGAATCTCGGCGCCCCGGGCGGCACTGGCCCGCAGGCTCCGGACGCGTTCGACTATCTGCCGCTGTGGAACCACGAGCTGACCGGCAACTTCACCTACAGCATGTACTGGAACGGCCCGGGCGCGCCGACCACTGGCGCCAAGGCGTCGCAGGCGATCGCCAACGGCATGGAGATGGGGAGCGTTTCCCTCCTCTGCATGAGCTGCCATGACGGCAGCGTGGCGGTGAACTCCTACGGCAACACCGACCAGCCGACCACCTCGCAGAGCGGCGGCGGCGCGACGATCTCTACCGCGTATGCCGTCGGGCAGGACAACAACATGCAGAACCATCATCCGATCGGCTTCAACTACGACGACGTGCAGGCGATCGACACCGAGATCGCCGACGCCGACAGCCGTTCGTTCACCGCCACCGACACGGTGCGCGACCACCTCTACGGCACCGGCAATACGCAGCTCGAGTGCGCCTCCTGCCACTCGGTGCACAACACCGGCAACGACGGCGAGAGCCTCCTCTGGCGGAGCGACGTCAACTCCGAGCTCTGCCTGACCTGCCACATGAAGGGCACCTACACCACGCCGTAACCGTACCTGTCTTGAAGGCGGTGGTTGTGAACTTCGGGGCCCGGGAGACCGGGCCCCTCTTGTTTGTACCCGAGCGGTGGCGGCTCACCCGCTTTCGCGGTGACGGGATCGTCCCGGCCCATACCCCCGGGTGGCGCTACCGCGGAGCGCGCTGCCATAGGATCGAGCGGTGCCGGCCTCTGGAGCTCACGACCCCGGCGCCTGGAACGGAGCCATGACGACACGTTCGACCTTCGCAGTTTCGAGAGGCCTCCGGGCAGCGCTGGCTCCGGGCCTGCTCGCGCTCTTCGCCGCGGGCTGCGCCTCGCAGCCGGTAAAGCGCGAGCCGGCGATCTTCTTCCCCCCCGCTCCGGCGCTGCCTCGCCTGCAGTTCCTCACCTCGTTCAACGGCCTCAAGGACATCGAGGAGCAGAGCGGCTTCGATCGCTTCGTCGTCGGCGAGAAGCTCAATCTCGAGCTCGACAAGCCCTACGGCGTCGCGATGTACGACGGCAAGATCTACGTCTGCGACACCAACACCACGGTCATCGTCCTCGACCTCGAGAAGAAGCTCTTCTCCTCGATGGCCGGCGCGGTCGGGCAGGGCAGACTCTCGCAGCCGGTGAACATCAGTATCGAGGCCGACGGTACCAAGTACGTGACCGACCCCGTGCGCGGCCAGGTCGTGGTTTTCGACCGGAACGATGCCTACCTGCGCGCCATCGGCGAGCCCGGAACCTGGAAACCGGTCGACGCCGTGCCGTTCGAAGACCGCCTCTACGTCGCCGACAACGCCAACGGCCTCGTCAAGATCTTCGACAAGGCGAGCGGCGAGCTGCTCAAGACGATCGGCGACAAGGGCGATCCGTCCGAGCGCCTCGACCGCCCCACCAACGTCGCCTTCGACGCCAAGGGCAACCTCTACGTCACCGACATCGGGCGCTTCCAGATCGTCAAGTTCGACCGCGACGGTCACTTCCAGTCGATGATCGGCAAGGCCGGCGACACGCCGGGGCACTTCGCCCGCCCGAAGGGAACGGCGATCGACCGCAACGGCCTGCTCTATGCCACGGATGCCGCCTTCAACAACGTCCAGATTTTCAGCCCGGAAGGGCGCCTGTTGATGTTCTTCGGCGATTCGAACCTCGGACCAGGCGGCCTGATGCTGCCGGCGAAGGTGGCGATCGACGAACGCAACGTCGCCTACTTCCGCTCCTATGCCGCGCCCGAGTTCGAGGTCGAGTACCTGGTCCTGGTCACCAGTCAGTTCGGCGAGCGCAAGGTGAGCGTCTACGGCTTCGGCCACGAAAAGGGGAAGCATTACCCGACCGAGGAAGAGCTCCGCCAGCAGATCCAGGAGCGGCGCAAGCGCGAGCTCGAGAAGATGGAGCGCGAGCGTCAGCAAAGCGCGCCGCCAGGCCAGCCGACGTCCGCACCGGCAGCGGAGAAGCCGCCCGTGGGGCCGGAAAACCCCTGAGCGCTCTGCAGCCGTACCTGCCCGGATGAGACGGCGCGCCAATCGTTGTTGGGGAGTGTCGCGACGCGCTCGCAGCGCGCCGCTGGCACCGGCAGCCCTCGTCGTGCTGGCCCTCGTCGCCGGCTGCAGCAGCGCCAGGCATCATCGCCTCCTCTCCTTCTTCTTCGACGGCGTCCCCGAGCCCGTCGTCGCTGTGGCCTCCACAGCTCCTGGAGTCACTGCGAGCGTCGGTCGCCAGCTCGTCCGGCCAGGGGAACACGGTCCCTATGCCGCGAAGTTGTGCGGCGCCTGCCACGACGCCGGAGCGACCAACGCCCTGGTCTTGCCCGCCGACCAGCTCTGCCTGCGCTGCCACGCCCTCGACACCGCCAAGGCCTATGTTCACGGTCCGCTGGCCTCGGGCGGCTGCCTCGTCTGCCACGATCCGCACCGCTCGGCGAACCGCTTTCTGCTGGTCTCCGCTTCGGACGGCTTCTGCCTCCACTGTCACGATCGCGCCTCCCTGTCGGCCCTTCCGGAGGGCAACGGGCACGGCGGTGAGAACGCCGACTGCACCGACTGCCACGAGCCGCACATGTCCGACCGCAAGTTCCTGCTGCGCCCCGGAGCCTGACGAGCGTGCGCCACACCCACCGCCGGCTGCCCGCCACGCTTCTCCTGGTGCTGGTCCTGGGTGGGTTCCTCGCTGCGCTGGACGGACGGGCGGCCTTTGCGGCGTGGACCGACCTTCTGCCGCGTACGCTCGACAACGGCGCCTACCTGGAGGTGAACGGGCTCTACGAAGCGGAGGAGAACCGCTACGCCGACCGGACCTTCCGCTGGAGCGACACCTTCTTCAAGGAGAAGCTGACCCTCTTCTCGAACGGGTACGTCTACCATCCGCGCTTCCTGCTCTACCGCGCCGCGGTGACCGGCGTCGTCTCCCAGGAGCGCTACGGCACTTCGCTCGTCCCGGCCGAGGAGTGGCGGCCGGACGACGGTTTCGAGTACGACTTCAACCTCCACCTCCTGCCCGAGCACCCTTACAATCTGAGCCTCTTCGCCCGGCGCTACGAACCGCTCTTCACCGAGCGCTTTGCCGGGCGCGAGAACAGCATCTCGACGACCCATGGAGCCGACTTCCGGTACCGGAGGAAGCCGTACTTCGTCCACGCGCGTTACAGCGACGATGAGCTGACCTCGGGAAAGCAGAGCTCCCGGGTCGAGCGACTCGGGCTCGACGGCGAGTACTTCAAGCTGTTTCAGGACAACGACTACATCTCGGCAACTGCCTCTTTCAAGCCTTCGCGCTTCGAGCGCAACAGCGGCCTCACCGGATCGAATCGCGAAGCGACCGCGGGCAACCTTCTCTCCTTCGGGCGCTATCGCCTGGATTCGAATCTGAGCTCGACGCTCTTCGAACAGGAAGATCCGGGCTCGAAGCGCTTCGAGAGCGAGCAGCTCATCTGGCGCGAGCGTTTCGAAGTCCGGCTGCCGCTCGACTTCCGCGGCGAGGTCTTCTATCGGCATCAGAAGAGCGACAACCGCTTTCCCGACGCCGCCCCCGGGCAGGCGCGCGCGCTCTCCAGCCTCACGCGCGACCTCTCCGCGCTGCTCTCGCATCAGCTCTTCGAGAGCCTCACCACCAGCTACCGTTTCACGCGCGGCGAGCAGGAGTCTCGAGGCGGCGACAGTAGCTCAACCGGACATCAGCTCGCCTTCGCCTACGACAAGAGCATCCCGCACGGCCGCCTGCTGCTCGGCGCCAACCTGGGCCAGAGCGAGATCGAGAGCTTCGGACGCGGCGACGTGGTGAACGAGCCCCATCCCGGCGTCGCCGTCCCCGGCACGTTCGCCCTGCTGCAGGAGAACGTCGATGCGCCCTCCCTCGCCGTTTACGTGCGGTCGCCGATCTCGCCGTTCGAGTCCATCCAGCTGCAGGAGGGGTTGCACTACCTGGTGTCCACTCTCGTCAACGCGCTCGAGGTCCAGGTGCTCTCGCTGCCGCCGCAGTTCACCCTGCCGGGGAGCTACGACTTCGTCGCCTCCTACTCTCTCGCTTCCGGCACCTTTGCTCTCACCTCGCACTACAAGAGTGCGAGCGCGAGCGTCGCGCTGTTCGACGACCTGCTGACTCCTTACGCCAGCTATGCGACCGTCGATTCGGAGGTCGAATCCGGCGTCTATCCGGGAGCGACTCCCGATTCGACCACGACCACTGCCGGCCTCGTCTTCCGCTGGCGCGGCCTGCGTGCCCGCGGCGAGTACCGCGACGTGGCCTGGGAGATCGGCCCCTATTCGCTCTGGCTCGGCGAGCTCCAGTACACCGGCTCGCTGTCGCGCACAACCCGCCTGCACGGCTCCCTCTCGCACCGCCGGTGGGACTTTCCGGAGGGGCGTTCGGGCTCGCTCGCGGCCGAGGTGCAGACCTCCGACATGGTCGCCGCGGATCTCCAGCAGAAGCTCTTCCGGCAGCGACTGCTTCTCTCGCTCGGCGGTTCGTACTCGGAGAACCACAGCAGCTTCGACTCGCGCTCGCATTCGCTCAACGCGTCGCTGTCGTGGAAGCTGGGTCGCACCGACCTCTCGGCGGGCGCGACGATCTACGACAGCGAAGCCGAGGGCGCAGGCATTTCCGTCAGCGGACGCTCGCGCAAGCTCTACTACCTCCGGCTGCGCCGCGACCTGTTCTAGGCTGCACGCGATGAACCGGTTCCGCCGCCCGCTCCCCGCCTCGCCCGGCCTCGCCGCGACCGCTCTCGCCCTCACGGCACTCGCCGTGCTCACGGGGAGCTGCAGCTCGACCGCTTACGCTCCGCGCGTCGAGCTGCCCCAGGTGAAGCTGCAATGGCCCTTTCCGCCCAATCCGCCGAAGCTCACCTTCGTCCGCTCGCTCACCGGCTTCAGCGCTCGGGCGAGCGCGGGACGGGCGCTGCGCGCCGTTGCCTTTGGCGAGGAGAGGGCTGACCTCAGCGCCTTCGTCCTGCCGGTCGCGGTCGCAGTGGGCGCCGACGGCCGGATCGCTGTCGCCGACATGGGACGCCGGTGCGTTCACCTTTACCTCCCCGACTCCTCGCGCCCGGGTGCCACAGGCGGCGCGCAGGCCTCCCGCGAGCCTGCCGGCGCTTCCGGCCGCTACCTGCAGCTCACCGGTGAGGCGAAGGCGCCGATCGTCTCGCCGATCGGCCTGGCATTCGATGACGCCTCGCGGCTCTATCTCACCGACTCCGCCGGCCGGGTCCTCGCGTTCGGAGCGCAGGGCGAGCTCCTATGGAGCAGCCGGACGGCCGGTGAGACGCCGTGGCAGCGCCCGACCGGGGTCGCCTGGAGCCCGCAGACGAAGTTGCTCTACGTCGTCGATACCCTGGCTCACCGGATTTTCGCGCTACACCCCGACGGCACCCTCGCACTCTCCTTCGGCGGCCGCGGAGAGAGTGCCGGAAACTTCAACTTTCCCACCCACCTTTTCCGCTCGGTCTCTGGCGGCGTCGCGACGCTCTTCGTCGCCGACACTCTCAACTTCCGCGTCAGCGCCTTCGACGAAGGCGGCGCCTCGCTGGGCACCTTCGGCCGCCACGGCGATGGCTCGGGCGACCTCGCGATGCCGAAGGGCCTGGCCGCCGACCAGGACGGCGTGATCTATGTCGCGGACAGCGTCTTCGACAACGTGCAGTTGTTCGATCAGGGCGGCCGCTTCCTGCTCACCCTCGGCCGCCGGGGGACCGCACCCGGGGAGTTCTGGCTTCCCTCGGGCGTCTTCGTGAGCGCCGCGGGAGAGCTCTACGTCGCCGATACCTACAATCGGCGTGTCCAAGTGTTCCGCATCCAGGAGGATTATGTCGCCAGCGGTATCTGACCGGCGCCCGCGCCGCTTCGCGCAAGCCCTGTGGGTCGGCGTCCTCTCGGCCGCCATCTGGGGAGGCCCGCTCGCGGCGCAGTCGGCGTCCGACATGGTCGACACGCGGCACAATCTCTCGCTCTCCGGACCCGGACCGGTCCAGGCCCAGAGCGAGACGCGAATCTGCGTCTTCTGCCACACGCCTCACAACGCGGCCCCCAACTCGCCGCTGTGGAACCGCGAGATCGAGCCGCAGGTCTATTCGGTCTATGCCAGCCCGTCGCTCGGCGCCGGCATCCTTCCCCAGCCGTCGGGACCGACCAAGCTCTGCCTCACCTGCCACGACGGCACGGTGGCGATGGGAGCGGTGCTGAATCCGACCCCCGGCATCGCCATGAACGGCAGCGGCCAGTTGCCGCCGGGGAGCCTCTCCGACTTCGGTCTCGACCTCTCCTCCCACCATCCGGTGTCGTTTCCCTACAGCGCCTCGCTGCCCAACGTCGAGCTCCAACCGCTGCCTCCCGATGACCTGGTCTTCGGCGGCATCGACGAGCTTCACTGCTCGACCTGCCACGATCCCCACAACGACCAGTACGGGCGCTTTCTGGTCAAGGACAACCGGCAGTCGGCGCTGTGCATCACCTGCCATCAGGTCACCGACTGGGCGAGCTCGGCGCACGCGACCTCGACGGCGTCGGTCGCCGGGCTCCTGCCGCGGCCGCCGAAGACCTGGCCGACCTGGACTCAGCTCGACGAGTGGGGGTGCGAGGCGTGCCACACACCGCATTTCGCCGCGACCTCGGAGCAGTTGCTCAACTTCACCGCCGATCCGCCGGCGCCCTTTCTGTGCACCAGCTGCCATTCGAGCGACCCGCCGGATCCGCCGCACGTCGCCGGGGCGCAGGCGCTCGCCGGCCTTCCCGCCGCAGGCGGCGGCGCCGGCCGGTCGGACATCGCCAGCCAGGTGCGGAAACTCTCCTCCCATCCGGAGTCGACCGGCCTGCCCTCCGGCCTGGCGCGCGGCCTCGCCGGCCGCTTCCAGTCCGACATCACCACCGTCGGTTGCGCCGACTGCCACAATCCCCACCAGGCGAACTCCCTGCCCGCCGAGATGCCGTACGTCTCCGGAGCGTTGCGCGGCGTCGCCGGCATCGACCGCAACGGCGCCGAGGTCTTCCCGGCCACCTACGAGTACGAAATCTGTCTGCGCTGTCACGGCGACAACACCCCCGACTCGGAGTTCGTACCACGGGTCGTGGCCAGCACCAACACACGGCGCGACTTCGATGCTGCCAATCCGTCGTTCCACCCGGTGATCGAGATGGGGCGTGGCGTCGACGTGCCGAGCCTGCCCTCTTCGCTCTCTCCGCAGATGACCGCCTCGAACCAGATCGGCTGCACCGACTGTCACGCCGACGATGACGGGGGCTCGCGCGGCCCGCACGGCTCGGATTTTGCGCCGATCCTGAAGGAGCGCTACGAGACCGTCGACGGCACCGGCGAGAGCTACGACAACTACGCTCTCTGCTACCGCTGTCACGAGCGCTCGAGCATCCTCGCCGATCAGAGCTTCCGTCCGCGCACCTTCCGCGCGACGCCTTCGGGGGGCGGCCACAGCGGCCACCTTGCCGCTGGCGCGCCCTGCTCGGCCTGTCACGATCCGCACGGCGTCGCCGAGAGCGCCGACGAGGCGTTCCGGCCGACCGGCGACCACACCCATCTGATCAACTTCGACACCCGGATCGTCGCGCCGCTCCCCGATGGTCTGCCGCCGTCGTTCAAGGACGACGGCTCGCGCGCGGGCAGCTGCACGCTGGTCTGCCACGGCGTCACCCACACGGCTACGTCGTATCCCTGAGGCGCCAGCCTGCCGCGCTTCGCGGCGTCGCTGGTCGCGCGCCGGCAGGGACAGTTGTTTGGGACACACGATCGACTGTCCCCAACGTGTGTCCCCGACCGGTCCCCTATTCGAACGATGCGTCGCTGGTCGGGTCACTCCGGCACTCGGGATTCAAAGTCGGCTCCTATTTGAGGCGTGGTCGCCCACTTTGAATCCCGAGCGCCAGAGCGCCCCAGCGAGGCTCTCTGTTCAGCAGCGTCGAGCGAGGGGTGGCTGGACCGAGGGCTCCCATGGGCCCGGAGCGCGCTTCTTCAGTGCGAGGACCCATGGGAAGCGGGCCAGACAGGACCCGTCGCGGGGACTTGCCAAGAGGGCCAGACAGGACCCCGAGCAAGAGCTTGCGAGGCCAACTCGGAAGGTCTTCCTAGGGCTTCTTCGCCGCGCTCTTGCGGTCGTAGGCCGCTGGGCGGTGGCAGCCGGGGGAGCAGGAGCCGCCGTTGTCGGTCTTCACGAACTTGAGCGGCAGCTTCCAGTTGCCGAAGGCCACGCTGTCGGCGATCAGGGCGTCGTTCGCCGCGCCGTGCAGGTTGTGGCACAGGGCGCAGCTTCTACCCTTCTGGGCGTTGTTGACGTGCAGGAAGTGGAGATTCCGCTCGCCGTCGCGGAAGCCGGTGGCGAACGAGGTGTCCGGGTACTTCAGCAGATCGCGCTCGTGGCAGCTGAAGCAGAGCGCGTAGGCCGTGTCCGAATACGGCACGTAGGCCGTCGCCGGGAACGACTCCTTGAGGAGCTTCGCCTCGCGCGCGCCGTGCGGATCGTGGCACTCCGTGCAGGAGCCGTCGCGGATCGGCCCGTGCAGCACGGTCATCTCCTTGGTGATCACCTCGTCGTGGCAACCGAGACAGGTGTCTTTCTCGCTCTCGACCAGCAGCCCCTTCTGGTCGGCGGCGTGCGGCGAGTGGCACGAGGCGCAGCCCTTGGCCGAAGCGATCACCTCGTGCGCGACCGGCGAATTCTGGATCTTCGCGGCGATGTCGTCGTGGCACTGGAAGCAGAGCGCCTGCCCGGCTTCGGCAAGGAGCTTCGGATTCGCGCCGCCGTGCGGCCGGTGGCACGAGGTGCAGCCGTCGTCGAGCGCCGCGTGCTGGACCTTCTTCGCCTTCAGCAGATCGGCGACATCGGAGTGGCATTCGGTGCAAAGCGCATCTCCCTTGCCGGCGAGCAGCGGCTGGTTGTCCGAGCTGTGCGGCGCATGACAGGCGGTGCAGTCGCCGGCCTCCACCGGTCCGTGAGGATGGGCGACTTCGCCGGGCTCCGAGTGGCAGTCGGAGCAGAGCTCTTTCTGCGGCTTGAGGAGAAGGCGGGCCTGGTTCGATGCGTGCGGTGCGTGGCAGGTGGTGCAGCTTCCGTCCGCGAACGGTTCGTGAACCTGCGCCTTGCCGCCCAGGCCGTCGTGGCAGTTGACGCACAGTGCCGGCTCGCTCTCGTTCAGCTTGAACGTCTTCACCCCCTTCTGGGGATGCTCCGCCGCCGTCGCCTCGTGGCAGTTGTCGCAGCTCTCGGCCGCCTCGTGCACGACGCTCCCTTGGGTCAGGGTGGCATGACACTGCGCGCTCTGGCAGGACTCCTGCGCGGCCGCCTGGCGCACCGCGAGAGGAGAACCGCCGAGCAAGAGAAGGAGTCCCGCGGCGAGGCCGAGCCGGCGTCCGTGCATAGGGGCATCATCGTACCAACCCCTCCGGCCCGCGCCACCCTGTCGGGCTGTTCGCCCGTCGTCGTCGTCGCCCGGCCCGCACAGGCCGGGCGAGGCCGCCCCGGGGTCGGTGAATTGGGGCATCATCGTACCCACCCCGCCGGCCCGCGCCACCGGGGGGGGCGGTTCGCCGGTGTTCGTGGTCGCCCTGCCCGATCGGGCCGGGGGAGGCCTCCCCTGTCTGTGCTTCCGTCACCGGGCAGCTGTGTTACTTTGGCATTCATATTCGAGCCGGCGACAGGAGGCGACTCCGGGGTGTCTTCAGCCTCTCTCGCCGGCCCACAGGAGGAAGCAACGATGCAAAAGCTCTCTTTCATCTGGCTCGCACTGGCGGCAGTAGCGACCGCTGGCGTCGCTCAGACCGGCGCCGCGGCACCGGCGACCTACGTCGGCACCGAGGCCTGCCTCGAGTGCCACTCCGAAGTCGGCGACGCCCTCGGGCCGCACGGCGCCCCGGGCTTCGCCCGCCTCTCCGATCATGGATGCGAGACCTGCCACGGGCCGGGCTCGCTGCACGTCGACGATCCCGATGTCGCCGCCAATCGCCCGTCGCTCGCGGGCAAGAGCGCGGACGAAAAGTCGGCGATCTGCCAGACCTGTCACAACGGCCGCGCACAGTTCTTCTGGTCGGGCAGCACCCACCAGACGCGCAACGTCGCCTGCACCGATTGTCACTCGGTGCACGCGCCGAAGTCGGAGGACGCCCAGCTCGCAGCGTCGAACATGCTCGAGCAGTGCTTCTCCTGTCACAAGAACGTCCGTGCCGACCTGTGGAAGAACTCGCACCACCCGATCCGCGAGGGCAAGATCTCCTGCAGCGACTGCCACAACCCGCACGGAACGCAGACCGCCAAGATGGTGATCGGCGAGTCGGTCAACGAGCTCTGCTTCACCTGTCACACGGAGAAGCGCGGCCCGTTCATCTGGGAGCACGCCCCGGTACGCGAGAGCTGCCTCAACTGCCACACACCACACGGTTCGAACCACATCAAGCTGCAGAAGACCTCGGTGCCGTACCTCTGCCAGCAGTGCCACTCGAACACCCGGCACCCCGGAACGATCTACGACAATACGAAGCTGCCGACGCCGGACAATCCGACCACCGGCAGTAACCGAATTTTCAATCGGGCGTGCCTCGACTGCCATGCGGCGATCCACGGCAGCAACCACCCCTCGAGTCCGTACCTCGGGTACTAGGAGATACGACATGCGCGCGCACAATCCACTTCGCATGACGTTCGCCGGCTTCCTCTTGCTGGCCGGAACCGCGTTCGCGGCCGAGGGGACCGGCTTCACCCTCAAGATGGACCGGCTCGACCTCGCCGTCTACGACGTCGACGTCGACACCGACTCCTCGAAGTTCAACGAATACCGGGACTGGTCGAGCGGCTTTGCGATCCCCAAGATGAAGATCTCGGGCGGTGACGACAAGGGCCGGTTCCTGGAGTTCAAGAGCAGCTGGATCGGCCGCCGCGACGCCCGCTACACCCTCGACTACGGCGTCTCCGGCAGATGGTCGATGATGCTCGACTACAACAAGATCCCGCACAACTTCGGCAACGACGGCCTGATCCTGTTTGCCGAGACCTCCCCCGGTCACTGGCAGATCTCCGACAGCATCCAGCAGTCGCTGCAGAACACGCTCACCCAGCAGTACGCGACCGACCGGACCAAGATCAACTACGCCTATCTCGACCGGTTGATCACTCCCTATCTCAACGCCGCGAACACGATCGACCTCGGTCTGCAGCGTGACCGCACGCGCGCCGTGTTCAACGTCGGGCAGATGGGTCGTCTCGCCTGGAAGCTCGACTACAGCCACGAGAACCGCACCGGCAACCGCCCCTACGGCGCGTCCTTCGGCTTCGGCAACGCCATCGAGCTTCCCGAGCCGATCGACTACGCGACCGACGGCGCCACGCTCTCGGGCGAGCTCTCCGGCAAGCGCGGTGGGCTCACCTTCGGCTATCGCTACTCGGCGTTCAAGAACGACGTCGACTCGCTGATCTTCGACAACCCGTTCCGGATTACCAACTCGACCGACCCGTCGGCCTATCAGGGACCGGGCAGCGCTTCCGTGGGCGGCGCGGCCATCGGGCAGGCCGACCTCGCGCCGGACAACGAGGCGGGGTCGCTGTTCGTCAACGGCCGGCTGCGCGCCGGGTCGTGGAGCATGAACGGCGCACTCAGTCTCAACCAGATGAAGCAGACCGACGCGCTGCTGCCCTACACGCTGAATTCGGCGATTCTCGGCAAGGACTTCGATCACTCGACCTTCGCCGCCAGCGATCCGGGCTCCCTGCCCACCGCGAACGCCGACACCCAGGTCGACGTGCTGAGCTTCTACGGATCGGCGAACGGCAAGCTCGGCGACGCCTTCACCCTGGCGTTCAAGGTCCGCTACTACGACTACGACAACAGCTCGTCGCGGATCGAGTTCCCGGGCTATGTCCGCTATCACGGCGTCTGGGAGGAGATCGGGCGCATCACCGTGCCTTACTCCTACACCGTCCAGGACCTGGGCGGCGAGCTGGGTTGGAACTTCGGCGAAGCGAGCCGGCTGGGGCTGTCGTTCAACCGCCAGAGCTGGGATCGCAGCTACCGCGAAATCGACCAGAGCGACGAAGACGTCCTCAAGTTGACCTACGACACCAAGTTCGGCGATTTCCAGCTTCGGGCGGCTTACGAGCTCGGCGACCGCTCGATCGGCGACTACTCGACCGAGGCGCAGGAGGTGAGCTTCATCGAGCCGGAGGGGATCAACAACCTGCCGGCGCTGCGCAAGTACGACGAGGCCGAACGCAGCTACGACAGCTACTACGTGCAGGCCTGGTGGTACGCCTCCGAGAAACTCGACGTCGCCTTCGGGGTCAATCGGCGCAACGACGACTACGACAAGAGCCGCTTCGGCCTGGTCTCCGACGAGGTGCTGCAGTACAACGCCGAGGTCAACTTCGCCGTCGCCCCCGGCGCCAACTTCTACGCCTTCTACCAGCGCACCGAGCGCGAGGTCTTCCAGCGTTCGCGGCAATCCGGCGCAACGCCCTCGACCAATCCGCTCGACGACTGGGACGTCACCTTCGACGAGGACAACGACACCGCCGGCGCCGGCTTCAAGTCCGAGCTCGGTGAGCGTTGGAAGCTCGATCTCGGCGCGACGTGGAACCGGTCGGACGGCCTGGCGGACTTCTTCAGCCCGCCGGGGGGCAGCCCCAACCTCGCGGTCGGCTTCGACGACTACGAGGACATCGAGATCCTTCAGGCGCGTGTCGCGCTCGACTTCTCGATCACCGAGAACCTCTCCGCGGGTCTCGACTACCGCTACGAGGACTACACCCTCGACAGCTTCATCGTGCGCGGGCTGGAGAACTACATGCCGGCGGCGCTGCTGCTCAACGCCAACTACGGCGACTACACGGCGCAGGTCGTCGGCCTGAGGTGCAAGCTCAAGTTCTAGTTTGCTCCACGAACAGCAGGCACCGACGGGCGAAGCCCGCTGGCCCTCGCGGCCGGCGGGCTTTTCCGTTTCGGGCAGCGCCGTTCCCGACCCTTTGGGTGGCCGGCCCGGATGGCGCCCTTGCTATGGTCCTGCCTGGAGGGGAACCCAGACATGGAACTCAAGAACAGAACCTCAGGACTCACCACGCTGACGGCGGCGGTCGCCCTGTCGGCGATGGCCACCACTGCCGCATGCAGCAAGGAGCCGCAGCTCAACGTTCAGAGCGCGCCGCAGGAGACCGCGGCGACGAAGACCGCGCCGGAACCGGCGGCTCAGCCGGCCCAGGGCGCCACCGCGGCGACGCCGCAGGAGCTTCCGCCCGGACATCCCTCGGTGGCGCTCCCGCCCGGACACCCCCCGGCAGGCGGCTTGGCAGGAGCCATGCCCGGCGGGATGCCCGCGGGTATGGGCGCCTCCGGCATCGCGCTGCCGCCGGTCGACCCGCAGGGTGGCCTGGGATCGGCCGGCCTGGTCTGGGACGCGCCGGCGAGTTGGGTCGCGCAGCCGCCGGCCAACCCGATGCGGCGCGCCCAATACCGCGTTGCGGGCGCCGCCGGCGACGCCGAGCTGGTGGTCTTCTACTTCGGGCCGAATCAGGGCGGCCCGCCGATCGACAACGCGCAGCGCTGGGCGATGCAGTTCGCCCAGCCCAACGGCGCCGACCCGCTGTCGGCGCTCAAGACGCGCACCGGCGACATTCACGGCATTCCGGCACTCTTCGTCGAGACCACCGGGACCTACAACCCGGGCACAATGAGCGGCGCGGCGGCGGCGGCGATGGAGAACTGGGCGCTGCTCGGCGTGGTCGCCGAGGGCGGCGACGCCAACTGGTTCTTCAAGTTCACTGGCCCGAAGGCGACGATCGACGCCGAACGCGCCGCCTTCGAAGGGCTGATCGGCTCGCTGCGCCGCGGCTCCTGAACCGGCGCTCCCTCCGACATCTTTCCCCCCTGGCGCAGCCCGAATCCGGCTAGACTCCGCGAGTCCGGAACAGGGCCTTCAGGGGGGGTATCGAGTGAGTCTGCTGCAGAACCGTCGGTGCGCCCGCCGGTCGGTCGAGGCGAAGGCCAGGCGCGATTAGGGGATCGCCGGGTGTCTCCGATCGTCATCGCTGTCCGCGATCCCGTCGCCGCCTCTACGCGCTCGTTCGACCAGGACGAGATCCTCGTCGGGCGCGCCGAGGAGAGCGACATCGTGCTCGCCGATCGCGCGGCATCACGGCGGCATGCACGGATCTCGCGCGCCGGTTCCGGCTGGTGGGTCGAGGATCTCGGCTCGCGCGCCGGCACACGGCGAAACTCGAACACGGTGACGGCCCGCGAGCCACTCGCTCCCGGCGATCAGATCGCGGTCGGGACCAGCCTGCTGCTCGTCGAGCGGATCGACGACCTGGCCGCGCCGCGTGCCCGCCCGCTTTCGAACGCTCCGCCCGCGCCCGGCACCTCGGTCTTCATGAAGGCGGCCGACCTGCTCTCCGGCGGGCACGCCCCCGCCGACCTCGACACCGGAGCCCTGCGCCGGCACGCCGAGCGCCTCGAGATGCTCAACGAGGTCCATCGCGCGCTCGGCCGCTCGATGGCGCTGCCGGAGCTGCTCGAGCTGATTCTCGACAACGCCTGGAAGGCCTTGGGCCCGGAGGAGGGCGTCATCGTCCTGCGCGAAGGGCCGGGCCGGTACCGTCGCGCCACGTCACGCCGCGGACCCGGATCGCGCACCGAGGCTCTGCTGTCGCGCACCCTGCACGAGGAAGTGATCGAGAAGCGACAGGCGGCGCTGGTCTGCGACATCGCCGCCGACGAGCGCTTCGGACAGGCCGCGAGTCTGATGATGTCCGGTATCCGCAGCCTGATCGCCGCGCCGCTCTACGACGACCAGGGACCGCTCGGAATGATCGCCCTCGACTCGCGCGCCCACGTCCGGAGCTTCACCGCCGAAGACCTCGAGCTGCTGACCTCGCTGGCCTCCGTAGCCGCTCTGCGGATCCGCAATATCGCGCTGGTCGAAGAGTCGGCCGAGCGCCGGCGCCTCGAAGAGGAGATCAAGCTGGCGCGCGCCATCCAGGTGGGGCTGCTGCCGCGCGAGCTGCCCGCGATTCCAGGATGGTCGCTGCACGGCGGCAGTGTGCCCTCGCGCGGCGTCTCCGGCGACTACTACCTGGCGACCGTGCGCGGCGACGGCAGCGAGCTCTTCGGCATGATCGTCGATGTCTCCGGCAAGGGGATGGGGGCGGCGCTGCTCACCGCGTCGCTCGAGGCGCTCGCCGCGAGCCCGGTGCAGAACGGGATGTCCCCCGGCGAGATCGCACCGCTGGTCTCGAACCTCCTCTACCGCCGCACGCCGCTCGCCAAGTACGCCACCGCCATGCTGGTCTCGGTCGACGTCGCGGGTGGATCCAACGGCCGCCTCGGGTTCACCAACGCCGGCCACAATCCGGCCCTGCTCGTGCGCGCCGACGGTTCGGTCGAGCGCCTCGGTGCCACCGGCCCGCCGATCGGCCTGCTGGCGGAGGCCAGGTTCACCGAGCAGGAGCGCACCCTCGGCCCCGGCGATCTTCTCGTGCTCTACACCGACGGCATCGTCGAGGCCTGCGACCCGGAGGACGAGGAGTTCGGTCTCGAGCGCCTCGAGGCGTACCTCGTCGCCCGGCGTCAGGCGCCGCTCGCAAAGCTCGCCGAAGGCCTCGACGTCGAGCTCGAGAAGTTCGTCCGCGGCGTGCCGTTCGCCGACGATCGGACGCTCGTGTTGCTGCGCCGCGAGGCCGCTTCGGGCTGAGCGCCGCAGCCGCGGCCCCCCGCACGCCGGCTCCTCCGCAGGGGCCCGCAGCGCCGGGCGTGTTAGCGTCCTTCCTTGCCATGATGCCGCCTCTCGTCTCCGTGATCGTCAGGACGCGCGATCGGCCGGCGTTGCTCGGCGAAGCCCTGGCGAGCCTGCGCGCCCAGACCCTGCGTGACTTCGAGACCCTGGTGGTCGCCGATGGCGGCAGTGCGCCGCCGGCGGAGCTGCTCGCTTCCGCGCCCGGCGACGGCGGCCTCACGCTCATCCACCGTGTGCCGCCACACGGCCGGGCGTTGGCCCTGAATGCCGGCCTCGACGCCGCGCGCGGCCGCTTCGTGGCCTATCTCGACGACGACGACCTCTTCCTCCCCGACCATCTCGCGACCCTGGCGCGTTTCCTCTCGGGCAGCGACTCCTATCGCGTCGCTTACACCGACGTCGAGCAGGTCGAGCAGCAGCTCGGACCCGATGGCCGCTACCACCCAGGGCGGCGGTTGGTGGTCTACGGCCAGCCGTTCGACCCCGATCGCCTGCTGTCGTCGAACTACATCTCGCTCATCGGCCTGATGCACGCCGCCACCGACCTGCGCTACGACGAGAGCTTCGACATTCTCGAAGACTGGGATTTCATGATCCGCCTCGCCGAGCGCGGACGCTTTCACCGCATCGCCGGGATCACCGCCGTCTATCGCGTGCGCGACGACCAGTCGAACGCCACCACGGTGACCCCGTGGCACGGCGTCGAAGCCGAGACGGCGCGCCGGCAGCTGTTCGCGAAACACTGGCACCGCCACAGCGTCGCCACCCAGGCCGCGCTGGTGGACAGCTTCCAGAACGAGGCCTGGTTGCTGCGCAGCGAGCGCGCCCGCTTCGCGGAAGAGCTCGCTGCCGCGCGTGCCGATGGGCAACGGCTGGTCGCGGAGCTCACCGAAAGCTCGCGCCGGGGGGCGCAACTGGCGGCGGATCTCACGGCCTTCCGCGGCGATGCCGCCCGCCAGCTCCAGGCCGCCGGCGAGCGTGAGAGCGCGCTGCTCTCCACCCTGCAGCAGATCTACGCCTCGACCTCCTGGCGGACGCTTTCGCGCTGGTGGAGGCTCAAGGCGAAGCTCCTCGGCCGATGACCGTCAAGCTCGACCTCGTCATCCCGGTCCACAACGCGTTGCGGGCGACGCGCGATTGCCTGCGCACCGCACGCGCGTTCGCCCCGGCCTGGGCGCGGATCCTGGTGGTCAATGACGCGAGCGACGCCCGCACTACCGAATGGCTGCGCGAGCAGGACGGGATCACGTTGCTCGAGAACCCGGTCAACCTGGGCTTCGTCAAGACCGCGAACCGCGGCCTGCTCTTCTCCGAGGCTCCCTATGTCTGCCTGTTGAACAGCGACACCCTGCTCACGCCGGGAGCGCTCGAACGGATGGTCGATCGGCTCGATCGCGAGCCGGCGATCGGCATGTGCTGCCCGCTCTCGAACAGCGCGGTGAATCTGTCGGTCAAGATCCCTCCCGGAGAGGATGTCTTCTCGTTCGCCAGCCGGGTCGCCGAGCGCTGCCCGGGCGCTTATCCGGACGTCACCACCGTGGTCGGCTTCTGCCTGCTGGTGAAGCGCGAGGTCATCGCCTCCTTAGGCGTCCTCGACGAGGCGTTCGATCGGGGTTACTGCGAGGAGACCGACTTCCACTTCCGCGCGCGCGCCGGCGGCTGGCGCTGTGTCGTGGCGGACGATGTCTTCGTCTATCACCGCCAGGGGGCGAGTTTCTCCGATGGCGACGCCCGCTTCGCCCGGAATCGCGAGCTGCTGATGGCGCGCTGGCGCCACCGCTACGAGACCGAGGTGGCGGAGTTCAATCGCCGGAACGAGCTCGGCTCCGTGCGCGATGCGGAGACCTTTGCCTGGACGGGGGCGCGTACCGCAGCGCCCTACGACGTCCTGTTCGTGCTGCCGATGATGGGTGTTTTCGGCGGTGTGGCCGACGTCCTCGAGCTCACCAACGCGCTGGTCCTCGAGGGTCTCCATGCTGGCGTGGTGATCCTCGAGGAGGCGGCGAGCGAGATCGATCTCGAGCTCTTCTTTACGCCGCTCCGCCTTTCCCCCGAACGCTTCGCCGACGAGCTGCCGGCAACCCGCGTGCTCGTCGCCACCGCCTACCAGACCGTGCCGCCGGTCGCGCTGGTCGCCGCCCGCCGGCCGGAGACCCGGGCCGCCTACTTCGTGCAGGACTACGAAGGCTGGTTCGGCGGTGATCCGGTCGAAGTCGTGGCGCAGACTTACGACCTCGTGCCACAGATCACCGTGATTTCGACCTGGCTCGCCGGTCTGATCGAGGAGCGCCATGGACACCGCGCGTCGGTCGTGCCGATGAGCGGCGACCCGGAGGTCTTCTACCCGCGCGGTGACCGGGCGGACGATGGGCGGGTGCGTGTGGTCGCGATGCTGCGCTACGAAGAGCGGCGCGGCTGGCGTTACCTCCTGCCGGCGCTGCGCAAGATCGCCGCCCATCCGCGGGTCGAGATCGTCCTTTTCGGCGCCCACCGCTTCGAAGAGGAGAACTTTCCGCACTCTCACGCCGGGGTGCTCTCGCGCGACGGCGTCGCGCGCCTCCTGTCGACGGCGCACATCGTCGTCGATCCGTCGCTCTTCCAGGGCTTCGGCCTGGTCGGACTCGAAGCGATGGCTTCCGGTGCCGCCTGCGTCCTCACCGCGAGCGGTGGCGTCATGGAGTACGCACGCCACGACGACAACGCGCTGGTCGTGCCGCCCGGCGACGCCGAAGCGCTCGCCGGAGCGATGCTGCAGCTGGTCGAAGACCGCCCGCTGCGCGAGCGGCTGGCCGCGGGGGCGGTCGCCACCGCCCGCACCTTCACCTGGAGGAGGAGCGCCGAAGCTCTCAAGGCCTTCCTCGCCGGGCTGCCGGAGAGGTCGCCGGTGCCGGACGCGGAGCGCGCCGCGCTCGAGCTCCTCTGGCGGACGAGCTGCCGGGAGCGTGCAGAGCTCTCCAGCCTCGCCGCTGCGCTGGCCGCCGATCGCGAGACCCTGGCGACGATCCGCGCCTCGACCTTCTGGAAGGCGGCCGAGCCCTACTGGCGCCTCAAGGCCAGGCTCTTCCGCGGCGCTGTCTGGGCGGCGCTCTTCCTCTCCCTGCCCGGCTGAGACCGGTCACCCGGCTGCCTCTTCGTCGCCAGCCGGACTCCCGAATTCGGCAGAAGCTTCCCGATCAGAGGCGGCCGCCGGCCGCGGCCGCAGCTTTCGGGGCGTGGCGGTCTGCTGGCACTGCTGTTGCTCTCCCCGAGCACCCGAAGGGAGGCCACCATGACCCCGAAGCTCCGCCGAACCCTGCTCACCGCCCTGCTGTGGACGCTACCGAACGCTCTCGCTTTCGCCGACTGCTCGCTGCTGCTGCTCGTCGAGCGCGAGGGCGGCGTCGCTCTCGAGCCCACCCGCATCCCTGCCGGCGAGCGGCGCGCGATCGCGCTCCGGCCGGCGAGTGGAGTGATCACGTTCATCCTGCCGCTCGGCGAGGGCAAGTCCGCCGATCTCATACGCGGAGCGGGCGGTGGATCGATCGCAGCGGCCTGCGCCGGAGAGGAGCTGACCGTCTCGGTGCACCGCGCCGACGGCGGCGTCCGGTCGCTGCCTCCGGTCTCCGGTTCCGATCTCGCGCGGCTCGACCTGCGGGTCAACCTCAGGCGCGGCGACGGCTTCGAGCGCGCCTTCGCGGTCTCTTCCTACGAGGCGGTGCGGGCCGCCCCCGGGCCGGTGCTCGACCTGTTCGGCGGCCGGCTGCCGCTGGGGCCCGACGACTGGGCGATCACTCTCGAAGCGAGCGCCAGCGCGGCCACCACGGCTGTCGAGGGCCAGGTCTCGCTGCTCTTCGACGGCGAGCATCTCTTCGCAGAGGGCGGCCTGCGCTCTGGCCGGAGGGCGCTGTTCGTCGTCGATCTCGCCGCGGCGTCGTGCGTCGTGCGGCTCGACCTGCTTCCGCCAGGGACCGAAGTGGTCGCGGTGAGCGCGGTCGCCCATGAAAGCGGCGGTGCCGTCGCCGCGGACGCGCGCCCGGTCGGAGTCAGCGGTCCCGTCGCCGGTCCGTCGCGGCGCGCCACGATCCCGGACTTCGTCCTCGGCGATCTCGACTTCGGTGCTGTCGACGCGACCGTGCTCGACAGCCTGCCGCAGATCGGCGGGCGGGAGATCGGCGGCATCGTCGGTCTCGACCTCTTGCGGCGAGCGCGTGTCCTCGAGATCGCCTTCGACGGCGGCGAGCACGCTCGTCTTCGACTCGGCGGATCGGCCCGCCTGACCGGTCCGGCGCTGCCTTTCTCGCTCGCCGACCGGCACCTCTTTCTCTCCGGTGAGGTGGCCGGCCGGGCGCTCACCCTCGTCGTGGATACCGGCGCGAAGGTCTCGCTGGTCGGCGCGGAGCTCTCCCGCGAACTCGCTCTCGAGGGTCTGGCGGGTCCTGGAATCGAGCTGCGCGGTCTCGATCGCCAGGCGGTCGTCGCTTCCCGCGCCCGGGCGCGGCAGCTGCGCATCGCCGGCGAGTCGTTCGCCGACGTCGCCTTCGCCGTCGTGCCCGAGCTCGCCGCCCTTCGCGCCTGGGGGCTCGAGCCCCGGGCGGCCATTCTCGGCAACGACTTCTGGCGCCGCTTTCGTGTCCTCGAGTTCGACTTCGAGCGTTCGCTGTTGCGCCTCGAGCCGGGTGTGCGCGGGGCCTCCTGAGGCTCGTCGCGGCCGGCCTTCCGGGCGCCGCCCTCAGGCCTTAGGGCGGGCGAAGACGCGGACGTAGAGGTGGAAGCGGTCGTCGTTGCGGATCGCGCCGAGCAGGGTCGAGTACGGCTCGATGCCGAACTCCTTGAAGTGGAGCTCGCCCACGATCTCGACCGAGAGCACGCCTTCCGCGAGGCTCCAGGTCGCCGCCAGACGGCGCTCGATCGTCTTGCCGTGAATCGTCAGGCGGACCGGGACGGTCCAGGTCGCCGTCCCGGTGCCGCTGCCGCGCTCGAGCGCGAGGACCTCCGCCCGGATCTCGGGGAACTTCGCCCCGTCGAGCTGGCGCTCGCCGAGCATCGCGGCGCGCACCTTGTGCCGGTCGGAATCGGCGACCGGCGGCAGGTCGCCCGAGTGGATGCCGAGCTCGCGGAAGCGGTTCTTCCACGCCGCTCGATGCGCCGGCGCGTCGATGTCGAGCGCCTCGACGGCGGCCGTGAAGTCGAACCTCGTCGTCTCCGGAGACAGCGCATCGAACTCGAGCACCGCTCTGGCGCCATTCGCCACCACCAGGTGATCGTGCGCCAGCGAGGAGGCGATGCCGGCTTTATGGGTGAGCACGGCGAAGACCGAGGTCGCCGGATCGACGACGTACTCGCCGCCTTGCACCGAACCCGCGCTTACGGCAGCGCCCACAACCGCCAACAGAATCGCCCCAGCTCGTCGTCGCCCGTTCATCGCCCGGCTCCCCGACCGCGGAAGAGAGTGCAGCGCGGTCGCTGCTCTGCAGATTAGACAGCCGGCCGGTGCCGCGGAACTGACCAAAGTGAGGCGCCGCGCCCGGCCCGGGTGGGATCCCGGAGCCGAGCGCGGCGCGAGAGGCGAAGCGTTCCGCCGGCGAGGTGCGTCTGCGCTCAGTTGCCGGGGGTCGCCTCCGGCTGGTCCTGCAGCTCGAGGACGATCGTCTTCGCCCCCGGCTCGCCGGCCATCAGCACGCGCGGCTTGGGGGCCGATTCGCGCAACGCCTCGAGCACCGTGGCGCGCGTCGCCTCGTCGAGCTGCTGGAACCTGGCCGAAGCCTGGAGGCGGGCGATCGTCGCCTCGACCGGTAGCGGCAGCGCGGCCAGCTCGCCGTCGCCGGTCGTAAAGGCGAAGCCGTGGGCGCCGTCGCCCGCCGCTCGGCGCAGCATGACGACGTCCTGGCCGTCTGCGGTTTCGCCCCCTTCCGCCGCGACCTTGTTGCGCAAGATCATGACGTTGGCGTTGCCGCCCTCGGCGTCACCGTCCTGCTGCACGACGATCTTCCGGTGGAAGGTCCCCTCGCCTCCGGCGCCGGTCCAGGACATCTCGCCCGGCTCGCCGGAGAAATGGTCCATCAGACGGATCTTCTTGCCGGCGATGTCGAGCTCGAAGCCCTGCTCGTCGCGGGTGACGACGACCGGAGTGCCGCTGGCCGTCTCCAGTGTGCGGCTCTCACCCACCGCCATATCGTGCAGATCGGCGATCTCGAGCTGTTCGGCGGCGCCGTCGTGGTCGACGACGAGCTTGATCCGCGACTGCCGAATCTGGGTTGCTTCGGTGCCAGTGGCCTCGGCTTCTTCACCGGCGTCGAGGCCTTGGGCTGCGGTCTCGGTCGCAGCGGCATAGGCCAGGCTGCCCGCCGCCGCCAAGAGGAGTCCGGCGAGAGAAAAGGCTGTCCAACGAGTGCGATTGGGCATCGGGTGCGCTCCTTCGAAAGTTGTGCGGCTCGCTGCCGCGTCCGACGGAGAGGAATGGCAAGGACGATGCCAGCTGAATCCGGGCTCGTTCGCACCCTTGGTATCCCCAATAGGGGAAGGCGCTGCCGTCCTGGGGAGTCCGCTTCAGCCCTGCGGCGCCTCCGGCTCGGCGAGGCCGTGCTTCTCCAGCCGGTAGAGAAACGCCTTGTACGGCAGGTCGAGGAGGCGCGCGGCGCGCGCGCGATTGCCGCCGGCGAGCTCGAGCGCCTGCCGCAGCGCCTCGCGCTCGTGCACCTCCCAGGAGAGGCCCTGCGCCGGCAGACGAAAGCCGCCCTCGCCCTGCGCCCGGCCCGAGAGCTCGACCGGCAGATCCGCGACGTTCACTTCGCCGGCATCGGCGAGCAGCGTCAGTCGCTCGACCACGTTGGCGAGCTCGCGAACGTTGCCGGGCCAGGCGTATTCGATCAGCGCCTTGCGCACGGCGGCGGAGAGGCGGGCCTGCGGCAGGCCGTGGCGGCGGGCGGCGCGGGCGGCGAAATGCTCGGCGAGCAGCGCGATGTCCTCGCGCCGCTCGCGCAGCGGCGGCAGGGCGAGCGGCACGACGTTCAGGCGGTAGTAGAGATCCTGGCGAAAGCGGCCAGCGGCGATCTCGGCTGCGAGATCGCGATTGGTCGCGGCGACGACGCGCACGTCGACAGCGAGCTCGGCGCTCGCGCCGACGCGAGTGATCTTCCCCTCCTGCAGGGCGCGCAGGAGCTTCGGCTGCAGCGCGAGCGGCAGCTCGCCGATCTCGTCGAGGAAGATCGTGCCGGAGTCGGCGGCTTCGAACTTGCCGGCGCGCGTGCGATCGGCGCCGGTGAAGGCGCCGCGCTCGACGCCGAAGAACTCCGACTCGAGGAGGCCCTCGGGGATGGCGGCGCAGTTGACCGCCACGAACGGCTTGGCGCTGCGTGTCGAGAGCTGGTGCAGGGCGCGCGCCGCGAGCTCCTTGCCGGTGCCGCTCTCGCCGGTGAGAAGGATCGTCGCCTGGGTTCCGGCGAGACGTTCGACGCGCGCAAAGATCTTGTGCATCGCCGCCGACCGGCCGATGAGATCGACCAGCTGATCGCGCTCGCCGATCTCGGCCGAGAGCCGGCGATTCTCGCGCTCGAGCCGGCGGCGCGCGAGCGTGCGGTCGATCGCCAGGCGCAGCGCCTGGGTCTCGAACGGCTTGGCCAGATAGTCGTCGGCGCCGGCGCGGATCGCCGCGACGGCGCGCGCGATGGTGCCGTAAGCGGTGACCATGACGAAGCCGACATCGGGATAGTCGGAGCGAACGCGCGCCAGCAGCTCTCCTCCATCGCCGTCGGGCAGACGCCAATCCGAGATCACCAGATCGACCGGCGCCCGGCCGAGCTCGCGCCTCGCCGCGGCGAGTGAATCGGCCTCGGCGACGCTGTAACCCTCTGCGGCGAGGAGCCCCGCGAGCAGGCGGCGCTGATCGGCCTCGTCTTCGACCACCAGCAGGCGTTCGTCGCTCATCGCGCGGCCTCCCCGGACGGCAGGCGGTCGCCTACGGTAAGCGCGACGCGCGTGCCGGTGGCGCCGCCAGGCCGCGGCTCGAGCCGCAGCTCGCCGCCGTAACGCCCACACACCAGCCGATGCGCCAGGAAGAGCCCCATGCCGGAGCCGTGCGCCTTGGTGGTCACATGCGGCTCGAAGAGCCGCTCGCGGACCTCGTCCTTAAGCCCGCCGCCCTCGTCGTCGATGACGATGCGCACTCCGGAGGCAGCGTGGCGTTCGACGCGGATCGCGACCCGCCCGCCGGTCGGGCTCGCTTCGACGGCGTTCACCACCAAGGCCTGCAGCACCGCCTTGAGCTCGGCCGGCACGGCGGCGACAGCGAAGCCTCCGCCGCTTGCCGCCTCGACGTCAATCCGCACCCGCCCGCCGCCATCCTGCAGCGCTTCGAGCGCCACCTCGCGTGCGAGCTGCGCGAGGTCGACCGACTCGGCCTGGGCCGAGCCTGCCGAAGCGAGGGCGAGGAAGGAACGCAGTGCGCTGTCCATGCGCCGGATCTGACGCCGCGAGCCCTCGACGAGCTCCGCCGGCGCGCCGGCCTGTTCGACGGCCAGGCCGAGGGCGTTGAGCGGGTTGCGCAAGGAGTGCGCGAGGCCGCGCGCCACCTCACCCAGTTCCGCGAGTTGCTCGGCGGCGGCGAGCCTCCGGTTTTCGCGGTCGAGCTCGGCGAGACGGATCGACATGCGGTTGAAGGCGGTGATCGCCCGCCCGACCTCGTCCGGGCGCGCCGCCGGCTCGACTTCGATCGCTGCGCCGAGCTCACCGCTGCCGACGCGCTCGGCCGCCGCGGTGAGGCTGGCGAGCGGACGCGTCAGCCGGTGCGCCAGGACGGCAGCGGCCAGAAGGCCGGCCGCGAGCAGCGCGAGGTTGCCCAGGAGGAGGCGCGAGCCGAAGCGCTCGAGGGTCGAGGAGATCTCGGCATTGGGGATCGGAATCCGGCGCTGCATCGCCGGTCCGCGCACGAAGAGCACGTCGCGCGCGGCATCCGTCTCGAGCACCATCTTGCGCAGCAGTTGTCCGGCCGGCTCGCCCTGCCCGCTGCCGACCGCCGGCAGGCTGCCCGGCGGCTCGCCACTCGCGACGATGGTGGTCTCGGCTTCGGCCGGGCCCGTACCCTTGAAGTGGAGCTCGCGACGCAGTACGAGTTGCCTCGGCTCTTCGCCGGAGACCTCGGGCGAGCCCTTCGAAGTGTCGGTCGTCAAGACGACGACGTGGGTCTCGCTCCCCTCCCCGCCCGCCGCCGCGCCGGAGAGCCCGCCGCTTCCGGGGGACCTGTCATCTGCCGCGCCACGGCTTTCGGTGCGATACGAGAAGCCCGAGAGGATCTCCTCGCCGACGCGAAAGGCGACCGTACGCACATCGTCGGAGACCGCCCGCGACAGCGAGCGAAAGAGCAGCCACTGGCCGACGAGCAGCAGGCAGATCAGGCCGCCCAGGAGGAGAAAGAGTCTTCGGCGCAGGGACATCGTGCCGGAAATCTAGCAAGGGTCGTGCCGCAATTCCCGGCGGGGCGGCCTTCCGGGCGCCGGGCGCCGCAGACTCGCCGCCGGAATCGCTTCAGGGCACGGTCGCGGACCAGAAGAACCTGTTCCCGATCTCGAAGCCGTCGGTGAAGATCAACGCCGAGGTGAGGCGCACGGCGGTGAAGTCGAAATCGCTCTGAAGATAGGCCATTCCCCCGGTAACGACGCGCCCATCGCTGAGCGACGCCGCGGCGCAGTCGTCGGCGGCGTCGCCGGTCGTGAAGCTCACGGTCGTCCGCCCGGCGGTGCCGAAGCTCGCGTCGAGGCCCTGACCGTTGGCGTCGAAGCGCTCGATCACGCAGTCGTGCATGGAGAGCGTCCGGGTGTAGCCGAAGGGCACGATGCGGTCGTCCGACTGCACGGCGATCCCCAGGAGCAGGTCGATTTCGCCCACCTCGGTGGAAAGGTCGAAGGTCGCCCAGCCGGCGACGCCGAACGAGGAATCGAGACCGAAGGCGGTCAGCCTCACGAGGCTCCCCCTGTTGGGTCCGCTGTCGACCTTCATCATGCCGACGATGAGTTGGCCGTCGCTTTGGAGCCCCAAGGCGACGCCGCGCTCATGACTCCCCGGGGTGGGGTTGTCGAGGAACCCCCAAGAGTGGGTCACGCCGTCCTCGGTGGTGAGGAGCAACGCATCGAAACCCTCGGTCGAAGCGGTCGAAAGGTGGCCCGTCGCTACCAGAGCCTCGCTTCCCGAAGGAAACCAGAGCGCCAGGTCGCTGATCATCGTCTCGCCGGTGACGGTGAGACTCAGGACTCCGCCACTGCCGAACCCCGGATCGAGCGAGCCCGTCGGCGTTAGCTGGAGGATTCCGGTCGTGGCAAAGTCGTCGGTCGTCCAGGCGACCGCGATGGCGCCGCTCGCGCGGACGACGATGCTGCACTCCTCTTCGTAGCGCGCTGCGCCGCCCAGCGGATTGACCAGAAACCTGCCGTCGCCGCTGAAGCTGGGATCGGCGGCACCGTTGTCGAGCAGGCGCACCACGCCGAGCTCGCGACCGCCGCTCGCATCGACCTCGACGAAGCCGCAGGCGACGATGGCGCCGTCGCGCTGGATCGCCACGTCGCCGGCGCGGTCGAGCGCATGCCCGCTGGGGCCGGCGTCGAAGGCGACGGTCGCGCGGCCGTCGGCGGAGAAGCTCGTGTCGAGACTACCGTCGGCCAGAAGGCGCGCGAACGCGAAGTCGTCGTCCGTCGTGCTCCAGGCAGCCCGACCTGCGAGCACTACCCGCCCGCGGCCATCGACCGCGACCGAGTTGCCGACGTCGTTGCCACCCGCCACCAGCGCGAAGTCGATGCTCTGCATCCCGTCGCCACTGAACGTCCCGTCGAGCAACCCATCCGCAGCCCGAGCCGCGAACGGGCCAACAGGGAGCGTCCACACCAATGCGATCGAGGCTACACGACGATAGTCCATAAGATCCCCTCCATCAGGGAAGTCGCGAAACGCGCCGGAAGGCGGACACGGAGTTTCCGTGCACCGCGAGCGCCGCTCCGCTGCTTCGCGTCGAACGCTGCTGGCCCGAACTTCCACGACCCCCTTTTCCGACGAAGCGGTAGACTTCCGGCATGGCGCTGCGCTTCGGAATCAACGGGCTGGGGCGGATCGGTCGGGCGCTCATCCGCATCGCGGCGACCCGCCCTGAGCTCGGGCTCGAGCTTGCGGCAGCGAACGATTCGGCCGATCCCAGACAGCTCGCGCGCCTCCTGCGTCACGACACGGTGCACGGTGTTTTTCCGCTCGAGGTGGCGTCGGGCGACGGAGCGCTCGTTCTTGCCGGACGCTCCGTTCCTCTCGCGCGCGCCTCGACGCCGCAGGAGATCGACTGGGAGGCGGCCGGCGTCGAGGTGGTGCTCGAAGCGACAGGCAAGTTCCGCCGCCGCGAGCTCGCCGCCGGGCATCTCGGATCGCGCAACCCGTCGCTGCGCCAGGTGGTGGTCTCGGCGACGGTGCCGGATCCCGACTTCTCGCTCTGTCTGGGCATCAACGACCGCGACCTCGACCCGTCGTGGCAGCGCGTGATCTCGAATGCCTCCTGCACCACCAACTGCCTGGCGCCGCTGCTGCTGGTGCTCGACCGCGCCTTCGGTGTCGACCACGCGCTGATGAACACGGTGCACTGCGTCACCAACAGCCAGAACATCGTCGACAACGCCCACGCCGATCCGCGCCGGGCGCGTTCGGCGCTGGCCAACATCATTCCGACCACTTCGGACGCGATCCCGTCGATCGTCCAGGTGATGCCGGAGATGCGCGGCAAGGTCGAGGGCCTCGCGATGCGCGTGCCGGTCGTGGCGGGCTCGCTGGTCGATCTCACCGTGAGCCTCACTCGCGCCGCTTCGCGCGACGCCGTCGCCGACGCCTTCCGCGCCGCCGAGCGCGGGCCGCTCGCCGGCATCCTCGGGACGACCGACGAAGAGCTGGTGTCGTCGGACGTCATCGGCGATCCGCGCTCGGCGGTCGTCGACCTGCCTCTCCTCTCTCTCGCCGGCGACCGCCTGCTGCGCGTCGTCGCCTGGTACGACAACGAATGGGGCTACACCAACCGCTTGGCCGAGCTGCTCGCACGGCTGGCGCACTGACCCGACTTCTCGCCAAGGAGCTCTCATGACACAACTGCTGACTCTCGAAGATCTCGATCTCGCGCGGTTGCGCGGCGTCACGGTGCTGGTTCGGGTCGACTTCAACGTGCCGATGAAGGAGGGCAAGGTCACCGACGACACGCGGATCGAGGAGGCGCTGCCGACGATCCGCGAGCTCTCCGCCGCCGGCGCGCGGCTCCTCCTCTGCTCGCACTGCGGGCGTCCCAAGGGCGAGCGCAACTTGAAATACACCTTGCGGCCGGTGGCCGAGCGGCTGGCGGTTCTCCTCGGCAAGCCGGTGCTCTTTGCCGACGACGCGATCGGCGAGCCGGCGGCTTCGGTCGCGGCGAGGCTCGGCGACGGCGACGTCGCGCTGCTCGAGAATCTGCGCTTCCACGCCGGCGAGGAGAAGAACGATCCCGAGTTCGCCCGGGCGCTCGCCGCTCCCGCGTCCGCCTACATCGACGACGCCTTCGGCAGCGCCCATCGCGCCCACGCTTCGGTGACCGGCGTGTTGCCGTATCTCCCCCGCAAAGCGGCGGGGCGCCTGATGGTGCGTGAAGTCGAGGCGCTGTCGAAGCTCCTCTGCGAGCCGCCGCGGCCGTTCGCGGCGATTCTCGGCGGAGCGAAGATCGAGGGCAAGATCGACACTCTGGAGAATCTCCTGCCGCGGCTCGACATCCTGATGGTCGGCGGCGGCATGGCCAACACCTTCCTCGCCGCGCAGGGGCTCGACCTCAAAGCGTCACTCGTCGAGCGCGACCGGCTCGATCTCGCGCGCACCATCCTCGAGCGCGCCGCGGCACAGGGCACCGAGGTGCTCCTGCCTTCCGACCTCGTCGTCACCGACAGCTTCGACAACCCGCAGGTCGTCCAGACCGTCGCTGCGGCAGAGATCCCGACGGACTTCCTCGCCGTCGATGTCGGTCCGCGCACCCGCGAGGCCTTCGCGGCGGCGGTCGCCCGCGCCCACACGCTCTTCTGGAACGGGCCGCTCGGCGTCTTCGAGAAGCCGCCGTTCGACCAAGGGACGCGCGCCGTGGCGCTCGCGCTCGCCGACTGCCCCGGCTTCACGCTGATCGGGGGAGGCGAGACCGTCGCGGCGGCGCATCAGGCCGGCGTTGCCGGCAGAATCGGCCACGTTTCGACCGGCGGAGGCGCCTCGCTCGAGTTCCTCGCCGGCAAAGCGTTGCCGGGAGTCGCCGCCCTCGCCCGGCCGACCGCCGGCACCGGCGGCGCGGGATGAGTACCGATCCGCATTTCGCACCGCTCGCGCGCCGGCCGCTGGTCGCCGGCAACTGGAAGATGAACCTGCTGCGCTGGGAGGCCGATGCCCTCTGCCGGCGGCTTCTCACGGCGTTGCCGCTCGCCACCGAAGTCGCGATCTTCCCCTCCTTTCCGCTGCTCCCCGGCGTCGTCGAGACGCTCGCCGGCAGTGGCATCGGGGTGGGCGGTCAGGATCTTCACCCGGAAGCGAAGGGCGCCCACACCGGCGACGTCTCGGGGCTGCAGTTGGCCGATGTCGGCTGTTCCTGGGCGCTCTGCGGCCACAGCGAGCGCCGCCACGAGCACGGCGAGGGGGACGAGCTCGCGGTGGCCAAGGCTCTGGCCGCCGTCCGCGCCGGCTTGAAGCCCCTGCTCTGCGTCGGCGAGACGCGCGCCGAACGGGCGGCCGGCGAAACCCTCGCGGTGCTCGATCGTCAACTCGCGCCGCTCGCCGGTCTCGACCACAAGGAGCTGCCGGGCCTGGTGCTCGCCTACGAGCCTGTGTGGGCGATCGGCACCGGCGAAACCGCCACGCCGGAGATCGCCCAGGCCGCCCACGCTCACCTCCGGAGCCGTTTGGAGGCGCTTTGGGGGGCTCCTGGGGGGGCCGTCAGAATTCTCTATGGAGGATCCGTAACCCCTGATAATGCAAGGGGTTTGGCCGCGATGGCGGACATCGATGGGGGGTTGGTCGGAGGGGCGAGCTTTGACGCCGGCAAATTCCTCGCTATCATCTCTTCTTTCGCCGCTTGAGGCGTTTCGAGGTTCTCCGTGATCTATCTGCTGTACACGCTGCACATCATCATCTGTATCTTCCTGATCCTGGTCGTCCTGCTGCAGCAGGGCAAGGGTGCGGATCTCTCCGTTTTCGGCGGTGGCACGACGATGGCCGCCTTCGGCGCGCGCAGCGCGACGAACCTGCTGCACCGCATGACGGTCGGCGCGTTCGTAGCGTTCATCCTGACGACGCTGGGGATCGCCTATCTCAAGGGTCATGTCGAAGGGTCTTCGGTCATGAAGGCCGCGGCGCCTGCGCCGGTTTCCGCTCCAGCGACCCCGGCAGCAGCTCCGGCCGCCGCTCCCGCCGACACCACGCCGCCGCCCGCCGCCGTCCCCGCCGATACTCAGGCGCCGGCACCGCAGACGCCGAATCAGCAGTAGAGAGAGCCCGACGAGTCGATGTTCAACAAGCTAGCCGAACTGGCGGAATTGGTAGACGCGCACGTTTGAGGGGCGTGTGGGGTAACCCGTGCCGGTTCGAGTCCGGCGTTCGGCACCACTTTTCGTAGGACCTCGAAGCACCGAAGGTTGCCGCCTGGCTGGCGGCAGAGACAGCAAAGGCGGCGTGCGGAGCGATCCGCGACGCCGCCTTTTTCGTTTCCGGCCAGGCCGGTGCGTCTCAGGGCAGGAGCGTGACCTTCTGCATCACGACCGCGGCCTCAGGCACGTCGGCGTAGGGGCCCTTCGTCGTCGTCTTCACCGCGCGGATCTTGTCGACCACGTCCATCCCCTCAACGACCTTCGCGAAGACCGCGTAGCCCCAGCCGCGCGGGTTCTTGCCGGTGTGGTCGAGAAAGCCGTTGTCGACCGTGTTGATGAAGAACTGCGAGGTGGCGCTGTTCGGATCCATCGTGCGCGCCATCGCGAGCGTGCCGCGCTTGTTTTTCAGGCCGTTGTCGGCCTCGTTGGCGATCGGCGGCTGCGTCGCCTTCTGCTGCATATCGGCGTTGAAGCCGCCACCCTGCACCATGAAGTCCTTGATCACGCGATGGAAGATGGTGCCGTCGTAGAAGCCCGCCTTCGCGTAGGCAAGGAAGTTCTCGACCGACTTCGGAGCCTTCTCCGGATCGAGCTCGACGACGATGCGTCCGAGCGAGGTCTCGATCGCGACTCGCGGGTTTCCGGCCTTGGCCGGCGCGGGCGTCGCGGGCTGCGGCGTCGGTGCCGGCGAGTCGGAACCCAGCAGGGCGGCGGCGAACAACAGGATGGCGGGGCTCATGCTTTCTCCTTGTGGAATGTGGGTTTGGGAGAGCGAATCGTAGCATCGCCGCGGCGGGCTTCCGGCGAGCCTTTGCCCGGAAGTGCCTGGTATCGACTTTGCTACCCTGTCCTTCAGGCTCCGGCTGCACAACTACCACCCGGAGGAAACCAGGAGGGTTTTCGATGTATCGCAAGTGGATCGTTCTGTTCGTCCTGCTTCTCGCCCCGGCGGCGGCTTTCGCCCAGGCCGCCGACTCGCCGAGCAATGCCTATACTCGTGGCCGCTTCGAGCTCACGCCGACCGTCTCGTACAACTTCGGCGGCACCCTGTCGGCCGAAGAGAGCGATTTCTTCGACTTCGACCTCGAAGCCGGCGACAGCGAGGCGTACGGCGTTACCTTCGGCATCCCGCTCTCGCCCTGGGCGCAGATCGAGCTCCTGGCGAGCCGCCAGCAGACCGACCTCGCCTACGACAACGGCCTCTTCGGCGGGTCGCGCGGCGTGTCGGACTTCGACGTCACCTACTACCATGTCGGCGGACTCTTCCAGTGGGGCAACGGCCAGGTTCATCCGTTCCTGGTCGCCAGCCTCGGCGTGGCGAATCTCAATCCGGACGTTCCGGGCGCGCGCGCCGAGAACAAGTTCTCGGGCTCGATCGGTGGCGGGGTGAAGATCTTCTTCACCGACAACATCGGCCTGCGCCTCGAGGGGAGAGGCTTCTGGACGCTGCTCGACGGCAACGACGACGACTACTACTGGGACGACGGCTGCTACTGCGACTACGGCTATAGCGAGACCTTCGACCAGGGACAGGCGTCCGCCGGTCTGATCATCGCCTGGTAGGTCAGGTCTTCGCGGTTTCGGATTCGGCCGCTTCCACCCGGTTGCGGCCGTTTCTTTTTGCGCTGTAGAGCGCCGAGTCGGCGGCCGAGAGCAACGGCCGGGCGCGCGTCTTGCCGTCGCTTCGCACCTCGGCCCGCGCGGCGACCCCCATCGACAGGGTGACCTTGAGCGGCTCGGCGTTGTCGATCGGGATCTCGAGCGCTTCGATGCGTTCGCGGATCTTCTCCGCGAGACGCGCGGCCCCTTCGAGCTGGGTCTCGGGCAGAACGATCAGGAACTCCTCGCCGCCGAAGCGGCCGATGAAATCGGTTTCGCGCAGGTGTGCCTTGAGCTCCGCCGCGACGCGCTGCAGCACCAGATCGCCTGCCAGGTGCCCGTGCCGATCGTTGATCCACTTGAAGCGATCGAGATCGGCGAGCGCGATCGACAGCGGCCGGTCGTAGCGGACGGAGCGGCTCCATTCGCGATCGAGAATCTCGAGCACCGCCTCCCGCCGGTAGAGGCCGGTCAGGCCTTCGAAGGTCGCGGACTCGAAGAGCCGCGCGTTCTCGAAGACCGTCGCCGACTGCGCAGCGAGGAGCTTCAGCAGCTCGATCTCCTCGGCGACGAAACGACCGCCGCTCTTCTTGCCGCCGACGAGCAGCAGGCCCACGAGGCGGCCGTGCGAGAGCATCGGCACGGTGAGCTCCGCTCCGGCGCTGCGGACCCGCATGGCGAGCGAGCCGCCGGCGCGCTCGAGCTGCGCCGCGGGCATCGGCCTGGCGCCGCGGGCGAGGGCGCGCAGGCCGGTGTCGTCGGGCGCGAGCAGCACCGTCTGTTCGCTGTCCTCGAGTGCGATCCCGGAGGAGGCGAGGCTCATCAACTGGCCCATCGGCGGCGCCGCGATCCAGATCGTCACCGACTCCAGGCGCAGGGTCCGGCAGAGCTCGTCGCAGAGGAACTCGCCCATGCGCGGGAGCTTCCCGTGCGAGGGGAGGTCCGCCACCACTCCGAGCACGCGCTGGCGGAAGGCCTCGCTCTCCGGAAAGAGGCGGCGATCGATCAGACGCTGGATGCGCTTGCGCAGGGGATTGAAGATCAGGCCGAGGCCCAGGGTCGCGGCCGAGACCACCCAGACCGACTCGCGCCCGCCTTCGAGCGTGCGCGCGAAGAGCGCCCCGCCGGCGCCGAGCGCAGCGTAGAAGAGGAGCACGAGTGACGTCGTGAGCGCGCCGTAGAGCAGGCTCTTGCGAATCACCAGCTCGATGTCGAACAGCTGGTAGCGGAAGATGGCCACGAAGACCGCCACCGGGAAAGCGAGCAGTACGAGCGTCCAGAGCGCCGAAGGGACGGCGACGACGGGCAGTCCGAGCAGCTGCCTGCCGGCGAGGAAGAAGACCACACCCATCCAGGGCAGCAGTCCCAGGAGCACCAGCCCCGCCTGCTGCCGGCCCTCGCGGCGCGGGTGGTGCAGGAAGCGCTCGCCGAGCACGAGCGCCAGCGTTCCCGCCCACAGCGGCAGTCCGAGATCGAGCAGCACGAACTCGGCTTGGCTGGAGGTCCACGGGAGGCTTCCGCCGAGCGTCTCGACGACGACCGCGATCGCCGTGCTGGCAGCCACGACGCCGCCGATGGAGTAGAAGATCGCCACCATCCACGGCCGCTTGCGCAGCCAGTTCGGGCGCTCGGGTACGAGCGCGGAGAGGTGAATTTCCGCGCCCATCTGCAAGCCCGAGAGCAGATAGAAGCCGACCGTCGACCAGAGGCCGATGGCCAACCCGTTCACCGGTTCGGACGGCAGCACGACCTCGGCGGCGACCGCCAGCGAGTAGACGTAGAGAAGCCGGGCGCGGACGTCCTGGCCCGCCTGCGCGACGGCGACCAGGCCCAGAGCGACGTAGGCGATCGCCACCAGCAGATCGAACAGCAGATCGACCACCGATACCGGGATGCCCGGCGCGAGCGAGAGCGCGAGCCGCTGCCCGCCGCGGTCGATGACCACCGGCACCGGTTCGCCGCGACGAAAGCCGATCGCGACCTCGTCATATTCGGCTTCGTTGCGGATCGGCCGCCCGCCGATCTCGAGCAGCCGGTCGCCATCACGCAAGCCGGCGCGTTCCGCCGGGTAGCCGGGAACGAGCTCGCGCAGGCTGACACCGGTGGCACCGTCGTCGAGGGAGAAGCCGACCCGCCGACCGCTCGCCGCCTCGGCATGCACGACCTTGAGGCAGTAGAGGCCGGCGAGCACCAGCAGGGGCAGAAAATGAGTCCATCTCCTCCTCGCCCGGGGCGAGGCGGAGGCGCGGACAGGCGCTGACGAAAGGCGGCTCAAGCGAACCTAGTCTACGGCGGATCGATCGTCCCGGCGCGCGTCCACGGCCCACAGCGCAGCAGCCGCCAGACGGTGCGGAGGTTCCCGGCGACAAAGCCGTCGCGTGCCAGCGCCGCCGTCGCGTAGTGGCTGCACGACAGGGTGAAGCGGCAGCGCACGCCGCCGCGCTGCAACCAGGGTGAGATCGAGCGCTGGTAGCGGGTGATCGCCGCGATCTCGGCTCGGGTCGAGAGTTGTCGCGCCGGCGGACGCGCCCAGTCGAGGACGAGAAGGAGCGTGAGCAGGAGCCCGGCGAGCCGGAGCCAGCGCCGCGTCGGGCGCGCGGCCTGCCTGGCAGGAGCGTGCGGCGCGGCGCTCACGCCGGGAGGGTTCCGCTGGCGAGGCGCGCGAGCCAGACCACGAACAGCAGGATGCCGGTGGCGATCGCCAGTCGCGGCGCGAGCCGGCGAAGCGCGGCGAGACGCGGCCGCGCCTTGAGCGCCACGCCCCACGCCAGCCAGAGGGCCGACGCCTCCGCGCCGATCAGCAGAAAGAGCGGATGCCAGCGCAACGACTCGTCGAGGTTGCCATGCGCGAACGCCGCCGCCGCGCGCGTCAGGCCGCAGGCCGGACAGGCAACGCCGGTGAGACGGTGAAACAGGCAGAGGTCGGGGCCGGCGGCGGTCGCCGGATCCCAGAAGGCGAGGGCAAGAAAAAGGGCGACGAGCGCTGAGCCCGTCGCCCACCAGATCCGTGCCGCCGACATCGCCGGAGTCGCCGGACCTCGCGGCAGGTCAGTTCCCAGCCGCGCCCGCCATGGCCGACATGATCGCCAGGCCGCCGGCGAAGAACAGCCAGATGACGCCGAGCACGAGGAAGATCGTCCCGATGATGCCGAGGATCATCCCCGCCATGGCAGTGCCCTGACCGGTGGCTGGGCTGGTGCCCTCCTTGATGGCCTTCACTTCGTTCTTGCCGATGTACCAGGCGAACGGCGCGCAGAGCTGGCAGCAGAGAAAACCGAGAATGCCGAGGACAAGCGCGGTCGTCGCCCGGCCCGATCCGGCCGAGGCCGGCGCCGAGGGCGGAGGAGGAGGCATCAGGGGCTCACTCATCTCAGAACTTGTCCGCGAACTCGGAAAGGCCGGGGATGAGGAAGCGCTGCCCGTTGACCGCCTTCACGATCGACAGGATCGTCACGATCAACATCGGGATCCACAGGAAGAGCGAGATGATGCTCGTCACGCAGCCGACTCCCGGAATGAAGGAGAGGATGGTGAACAGCACGAAGATGATGATCCAGGCGAAGAACTGGACCAGTCCGTGCTTGGCGTGCCACTGCACGTCCTTATCGTCCTTTTCGGTCAGCAGCGGCACCAAGGCCAGCAGACCGAGGTAGGCGAGAACGAGCATCAGAGTCTTGTTGCTGTTCGGGGCGGCCGCCGGGGGCGGCGGAACGGACGGTTCGCTCATCGTCAGCGTCTCCTCACGAGAAGTGGTTCGATCTGCAGGTGGTGAAATCGAATTCGAGTTTATACCCCGCTCCCGGGGCGGACAAGCGACCGGCGAGCACCCGGTTGGGGCCGGCAGGGCGTCGTCGCGCGCAACTCTCTCTGTCTCGGGATACGCGATCGGCCGTCCGGGGAGGCCAGCGACTCCGCGACTTCGGCGGCTACTTGGTCGCTGGCGAAACGGCGATTCCCAGCTCTTCGAGGGTCGCGAGGAGCGCCGCGTGCTCGCTCTCGACGACGGCCAGGACGATCTCGGCTTCGGCGCCGTAGCTCTCGCTGGCGAGCTCGACGGCCGGAGCGCGGACGAGGCGCTTGATGGCACCGATGCGCTCGTAGGGAAACGTCAGTCGGAGTCTGCGGCGTGGCAGCTCCTGCCGCGTCGGTAACCCGGCGAGCGCCGCCTGCGTCGCGGCCGTGTAGGCGCGGGCGAGGCCGCCCTTGCCGAGTTTGGTGCCCCCGAACCAGCGCACCACCACCGCCACGATGTCGCTCACTCCGGCGCCGGAGAGGGCGCGGAGGATCGGCTGACCGGCGGTGCCCGAAGGCTCGCCGGCGTCAGCGGCGCGCTCCGCGGCGGGCCAGCCGATCCGCCAGGCGAAGCAGTGGTGTGTGGCGTCGGGAAAGCGCTTGCGCAGCCCTTCGAGGAACTCCTTCGCCGCTTCGGGCGAAGGAGCCGGGGCGAGATAGGCGAGAAACCGCGAGCCGAGCTCCCGCACTTCGGCCTCGGCTCGACCGGTGGGAACACGGTAGCCCTCTGTCAGCTCGTCGCTCCGGCGCCGACAGCGACTGGCGCTCCGCCGACTCTCGCCAACACCTGCTCATAGAGCGCCCGGTACCGGCCCACCACCCTGTCCTGGGCGAAGCGCTCCACCGCGCCGGCACGCGCCGCCGCCTGAAAGCGCGCGTGGCGCGCCGGGTCGGAGAGCAGGGCCGCTGCCCCGGCGGCCATCGCCGCCACGTCGCCGATCGGGTAGAGAAGGCCGTCGACGCCGTCGCGCACCACTTCCGGAATGCCGCCGGCGGTGCTGGCGACGACCGGCACCGCGCAGGAGAGCGCCTCGAGCGCTGCGAGGCCGAACGACTCACTTTCGGACGGCAGCAGGAAGAGATCGGCGCCGACGAGCACCTCCTCGACCGCGGCGATGTTGCCGAGAAAGGTCACCGCACCGCAGTAGCCGCCGCGGCGACAGCGCTCTTCGGCCTTCGCGCGGTCCGGACCGTCGCCGACCAGCAGCAACCTCGCCGGCACGCTCTTGCGAACCTCGAGGAAGACGTCGAGCACGTCCATGATGCGCTTGACCGGACGAAAGTTCGAGATGTGCAGGAGGATCTTCTCCCCCGGCTTCGCCCAGCGCCGCGCGCCCGCCGAGCCGCGCACCTCTTCGTATCGCTCCGGGTCGATGAAGTTCGGGATCACCTCGATCCGGCTCGCCTCGAGCCCGAGCTGTTCGACGGTTGCCTCGCGCAGCGAGCTCGATACGGCGGTCACCGCGTCGCTCATGCGCAGACCGAAGCGCGTGGTCTCGAGATAGCTCGGATCGTTGCCGACCAGGGTGATGTCCGTCCCATGCAGCGTGGTGACCACGGCGAGCTTCTGCGGCGCGAGGATCTGCTTGGCGAGCACCGCCGAGATCGCGTTCGGCACGGCGTAGTGCACGTGCATCAGGTCGAGCTTCTGGTGGCGCGCCACCTCCGCCATCTTCGAGGCGAGCGCGAGCGAGTAAGGCGGATACTCGAACAGCGGGTAGTGCGGCACGACGACTTCGTGGAAAAACAGGCTCGGGGCGAGGAGCGAGAGCCGCGACGGCAGCGCGTAACTGATGACGTGCACCTCGTCGCCGCCGGCGGCGAGCGCCATGGCGAGCTCGGTGGCGACGACGCCTGAGCCGCCGAAGGTAGGGTAGCAACTGATTCCGATGCGCATGACTTTCTAACGCAGTCCGCGGGGAAGAAGTTGCCAGGGGTCGGCGATAGCGAGCGGCCGACGCGAAAGGAACGGCTCGCCGAACTCGGCCCCTACCTGGTCGCCGTAGTGGCGCGCCCGGCCCTCGATGGCGAGTCGCGTCTCGCGAGACGAGATCTTCGTCACCGGTCCGTCGGCGGGATTGCTCTCCCCCTGACGCGGATGAAGCTGCGTCCCGTAGGCGTCGAGAGACCGCATTTTGATCTCCCAGGTCGCCGTCACGTCGACCACGAAAGAGGGCTCGAAAGAGTCGTTCTGCATGTAAGTGAAGTGCGCCGCCGGCCGATGCGGCTGCCCCTGCCCACGGCGCGCCAGACCGGCATAGAAGCAGGCCGCGGCGACGAGCGCGTGGGCGCGTTCGTGGTCCGGGTGACGATCGACTGTGGCCGGTCCGAGTACGAGCTCGGGGCGCAACCGCCGCAGCACGTCGATGATCTGATCCTCCTCCTCCGGCCCGGTGCGCAGGGCGCCGTCGCCCAACGCCAGGAACTCGAGCTCGTGCGCGCCGAGGATCTCCGCCGCCGCTGCCGCTTCCTGCCGGCGCTCGGCGGTGGTGCCGCGGGTGCCGGCTTCGCCGGAGGTCAGGTGCAGGATGCCGACGCGGCGCCCGGCGCGCGCCATCAGCGCCAGCGTTCCGCCGCAGCAGATCTCGATGTCGTCGGGGTGCGCCCCGATCGCCAGCACGTCGACCGTCATGGCAACTGCCCCTCCTCCCGAACGCGGAGCACGGGCAGCTGCATTTCCTCCCGTGCCGGGCGCACGAATTGTTCGCGTTGGCGCCACACCGGCACCAGCGCGGCCACAGCCAGCGCCAGCGCCGCACCACCGGCGGCGAGTCGCCAGGGGGTGGGCGCGAGCAGCAGCGCTGCCGCGACCGCCGCGGTCCAGCGCGCCGCCTCGCTCGCCGGCAACCAGGTGCGACGATCGAACAGTCCACCGACGTTGGTGAGACCCCAGACGGCGAAGAGCGCCAGCGCCGTCTTCTCCGGCACGCCGAGCTTTCCGCCGCCGAACAACAGCGCGATCACCGCACCCATGGCGAGCAGAAACTGGCCGACCGCCGCGGCGGCGAGCCCGCCTGGCGTCTTGGCGTCGTACTTCCGCCCGTCGATCGGCGTGTACGGCGCCGGCTCGAACGGCACATCCGCCGGACGCCAACCGGGCGACTTGAGGAAGATGAGCAGCTTGTCGCGCCACCGCCGGGTGCGGCGCGCCACGCCGACCAGCTCGGCCCAGTACTGCAGGTTCGCCCACAGCGGATTCCAGTTGGCGAGCGGCCGGGTGACGCCGTAGGCCGGCTCCTCCTCTTCGCGCTGGTAGGTGCCGAAGAGCCGGTCCCAGACGATCAGCACGCCGCCGTGATTGCGGTCGATGTACTTGGCGTTCGAGCCGTGGTGAACGCGGTGATTCGATGGCGTGTTGAGCAAGCCCTCGAGGAAGCCCAGGCGGCCGATCGTCCGGGTGTGGATCCAGAACTGGTAGAGGGTGTCGAAGGCGTCGAGGGCGAGAAACATCATCGGCGGGACGCCCAGGAGCGCCAGCGGCCAGTAGAACGGCGCGCCGAGAAACTGCTGCACGGCGCTCTGCCGCAGGGCCACCGACAGGTTGTACTCCTCGCTCTGATGGTGGACGATGTGCGCCGCCCAGAGGAAGTTCACTTCGTGGCTGGCGCGATGGAACCAGTAGTAGAAGAAGTCGATGCCGAGGAAGGCGACCGGCCAGTGCGCCCAGTTGCCGGGATCGAGGCGGAAGAGGGCGAAGCGCTCGAAGAGGAGGATGTAGCCGGCGAAGAGCACGGTCTTGCCGAAGACTCCGGCCAGCTGTTGGATCGTGCCGCAGGCGAGGTCGTTGATGGTGTCGTTCAGGCGATAGAGGGTGCGGCCGGAGTCCCGTCGGCGCTCGCGGTGCTCGAACCAGATCTCCAGGCCGATGAGCAGGAAGAAGACCGGGATGGCGAGCGCGATGGCGTCGAAGCCCTGCTGACTCATGGCTGGCTCATGACGGCGAAGGGATGTTAGCCCGATCCTGCCCGGAAGGGGCCGCCGCCGCGGACCGGTCGGCGTTCGGGTCGACGAGCGCGAGCCGGCGCGGATCGAGCGTGAGCTGCTCGAGGAGCGCCTCGCCGAAGAGCGCGCCGTAGCGGCCGGCGAACCAGCCGGTCGAGAGCACTCGCTCCTGCAGCCCGCCGCCGGGGCGGGTCATCTGGCGCAGACTTTCGAAGCGCTGCTGGGCGACGCCGCCGCGCCGCGCCGCTGCCGCTTCGACCTTGGCGGCGAAGGCGTCGAGCGCGCCGAGCAGCGTCTCGCGGGTTTTCGTCCACGGCTTCTCGAGCGTCGGATCGAGCGCCACCGACGGCGCGCGCAGACCGTCGAGAAGCTCCGCTGCGGCCTGCCGCGCCGGCCCGACGAAGCCGCCACCGGCAAGGGCGGCGAGGCGATGGGCGATCTTTTCCGGCGCGAACAGCAGCTCCCCGAGGGTGGCGCCGAGCTCCGCCAGGTGTTCGCGCTGCCGGCGATCGAAAACAAGTACCTGTGGACGGAGCGTGGTCCACGGCGCCGCAACGCCGAGAATCGGATAGACCGCCGCCGCCTGGGCGAGATAGGCGGTTTCGCCTGGCCCCATGACCTGCAACGTCGTGCCGAGGACCGCATCCTGGATCGCTGGGCGAGCGAGCACTCCGGGTGAAACGAGGCTCGGCTCGCGCTCGAGCAGCTCGACGAGCTCGGCGACCGGCTCCGCCGGTTCCGCGCCTGGAGCGCCGCGCAGGCGGAAGCCGGCGTCGCCGCTCCACTCGATGCGCCGCCGGGCACCGTCGCGCAGCAGGAAAAGTGGGCTCGCACCGCGCTGTGGCGCCACCTGGAGCTCGAAGCCGCGGGCGGCGATGCGCTCCTCGGCGGCCACATAGGCCGCTTCCACCTCGACACGCGCCTCGATCAACCGGATGAGATGCGGCCGCTGGGCGACCTTCAGCGAGGGCAGCATCGAGTCCAGCATCAGCGGCGAGCGAGCGCCCAGGAGCGCTACCATCTGCCGCGCGAAGGCGTCGCCGAAGCGCGCTCCCGGTGCCCACCACTCGGCGAGACGCCGACGCCACTCAGCGAAGCGCTCGCCCGGAAAGCTCGCAGCCAGCGCCGCGAGCAGACTCTCGACCTCGGGTCCGATCTGGCGGCAGCCGACCGGGGCGAGCGGCGAGGGATCGTCAGCGAGCGCAAGATCGAGCAGGCCGTCCGGGCCGAGGAAGGTGGCGGAGGCGACCTCCGCCCAGTCGTGGTCTTCGGTCGCCATCCAGAAGAGCGCGACCGCGGGGCGCCCTCGGGCTTCGAGCGCCTCGGCGTAACGCACCGCCGCGGCGGCCTTGACCAGCGCGAGGAGCGGGCCGCCGAAGAGGCCGGTCTGTTGCCCGCCGACGACCACCGCGGTCGCCGGGTCGGCGAGCTTCGCCGCGAGCTCGGCGGCGCGCGGGTGGCCGTAGCCGGCGTTCGTGCGTGAGAGCCCCGCCGCGATTCCGCGGCGGTCGACGGCAGGCGGCGCCATCTCGGGCAGCGTCCCCGGTGCCAGCAGGCGCAGCGGTGCGAGGAGATCGGTCTCCTTGCCGGCGAGCCAGGCAGCGGGCATCCCTTTCACCAAGCCGTGCAAGAGGAGATCGACTTCGAGGGGAGGGGCGGCCATCCCGCGCATCCTAGCGGACCAGGCTTGTCGCGAGCTCGCCGCCGACCGGGGCTCGACGAAATCCCCTGTGCTCGGTCGGGACCCCAGGTCTCATCCGGATTTCTTCTCTTGAGGGTGGGGCCCCCCGCCACTGCGCGCAGGGGATTTCGTCGAGCCCCGGCCGGCTCACATGGTCGAGAGCCCCGGCCAAACTGGGCCCCGCAGTAGAATAGGCGGTTCGATGTTGCGCCTTGGAGCCGTCCCGATCGAGACTCCCCTGGTCCTCGCCCCGATGGCCGGGGTGACCGACCGCGACTTCCGCCTGATCGTGCGGCGGATCGGCGGCGTCGGACTGGTGACGATGGAGTTCATCGCCTCGCGCGCGCTGGTACGCGGCGTGGCGCGCACCCTCGACCTGATGCACTTCCTGCCCGAGGAGCGGCCGATTTCGATCCAGATCTACGGCTCCGACCCGGACACCATGGCCGAGGCTGCCCGGCGGGTGGAGGCGATGGGCGCCGACATCTGCGACATCAACATGGGCTGCCCGGCGAACAAGATTCTCAAGGGCTGTTCGGGCTGCGCCCTGATGGGCGACCTCGACCTCGCGGAAGCGATCGTCGGCACGGTACGCAAGGCGATCTCGATCCCGCTCACGGTCAAGTTCCGGCTCGGGCTCGACCATGAGCGCAAGAACTTCCTCGAGCTTGGCCGCATCTGCGAAGCGAACGGCGCCGACGGCGTCGCGCTCCACGCCCGTACGGCGCGGCAGATGTTCTCCGGCGACGCCACCGTGCAGTGGGAGGAGATCTCCCGGCTCAAGGCGGCGCTCAGGATTCCGGTATTCGGCAACGGCGACGTCAAGGAGCCCGCGGATGCCGTGCGGATGATCGCCGAGACTGGCTGCGACGGGGTGATGATCGGCCGCGCCGCGACCAAGAATCCGTGGATCTTCCGCCAGGCGGCCGATCTGCTCGCCGGCCGCACCCCGGAAGAGGCCTCGTTGCTCGCCCGGCGTGACCTGATCCTCGAGCACTTCCGCCTGGTCGCCCAGCGCGAGCCGTCGAAGTTCGCCATGCACAAGCTGCGCAAGTTCACCGGCTGGTACACCCACGGCGTGCCGCACGGCCGCGAGCTCCGCCAGCGGATCAACGAGCTCCACGACGTTCCTGCGTTCCTCGCCGCAGTCGAGGCGTTCTTCGACGAGATGACGGCGGCGGCCGCTTGATCCGCCACGAGCTCCGCGTCGCGCTCACCCTCGCCGACCTGCCCGACGCCCTGGCGCGCGCCGCCGCCGCCTGGGGTGCGGAGTGGAACGGCGATGCCACCGGCCATCCCGAGAGGTCGAGTGGCGGACAGCTCGTGCTGCCGGTCGTTTTCGGCCTGCGCCGCGGCGTGCTGGTGGGCCGCGTCGACTACGCTCCGGCCGGCGACGGCGTTCGCCTCGTCTGGCAGCTCGAGGAGAGCCACCTCGAGCTGCAGCGCGCCTCGGTCGCCGTGCTCGTTCTCGCCGTCGTGGCGCTCTTGCCAGCGCTCGCCTGGCCGTTCAACCTGAAGCTCCTGGCCCTTCTGCCTTTCGCTGCGGTCATGGGACTGTTGGCCTGGTGGCTGGTGCTCTCCCGGCTCGAAACCAGCGGTCCGGAGGAGTTCTTCGCCACTGTCGGCGCGGAGCCGGCGCCGCCATCCGCTTCACCTTCGCCCGCCGATCCGGCCTGAGCTTCGCTGCCCGGAGGGCGGAGGCGGGGAATATCCCGCGCCATCTGCTATGTTTCTTCTCTTGCAGCGTGGTTCATTCACAACTAGGGGGCGCACCGGGTTCGACGGGGAACAGTGCGGTTCGAGGGTTGCGCATCGGGTTTGCACCCGTAAAACGGCAAGTTATACCTGCCAACGACAACTTCGCTCTCGCGGCTTAATTGACCGTGACGTTCCAGCCATGGGCCATTGTCCACGGCACGGGCTGGGGCGACGCTAAAGTGGACTGAACGCTGAGGTTGGTTCCGCTCCTCAGCGGGATCGTCAAATCGGAACTGGCGCTTGCGTAGGCGGCCTTCTGCATTGCGCAAGGGCGATGACCACAAGTGAAGGCTATGTGCGTAGATACTTTCGGGACGCGTTTCTCGGACGTGGGTTCAATTCCCACCGCCTCCACCATCTTTCTTTCCTGAAGCTCGATATCCGTCGGGATTCTTGAAACATCCAGGGACACGATTGCTATCGTGGACCCTCCAAAGGGACACGATTGCTATCGTGTCCCTTGTCGTATCTGCCGTTCCTGTCGGATTTCCCGAGGAGGTTCCGGTGATCACCCATTCCCCTTCGACGCCCTGGCGGGCCCGACTGAGCCGCTGGGCGACCTGTTTGCCCGCTGTCTCGCTCGTTGCTCTCATCGCCGGCTGCGCCGGCAACCCGAAGACCCCCGAGCTTCCGCCGTCCGCCGCTGCGCCCGCGCCGGCTGCCGGCTTCACGATTCTGCAGATCAACGACACCTACAAGATCGAAGGCCTGCGCGCCGGTGCGGAGGGCGGGCTGGCGCGAGTACGGACGCTGCGCAAACAGCTCGAGGCCGAAGGCCGTCCGGTGCTGGTCCTGCACGCCGGGGACTTCCTCTTCCCGTCGGTGATGAGCAAGTACCTCAAGGGCGTGCCGATGATCGAGGCCTTGAATCAGCTCGACGGCAGCGAGGGCTTCGACGGGCGATTCTTCGTGACCCCGGGCAATCACGAGTTCGACAACCCCGAGCGTGCACTGCTCTTCGATCGCATCGCGCAGTCGCAGTTCGACTGGATCACTTCGAATGTTTCGGTGGCCGGATCGAGCGACACCGCCGAGGCCGGGCTGCGCCCGCTCGCCGAACGCTTTCCGAACGTCAAGGACCACGTCGTGCTGGAGCTCGGCGGAGTCCGTGTCGGCATCTTCGGCCTGACCCTCTCCGACCAGAGCCGGCCATGGGTGGAGTACGGCTTCGACCTGCCGACGCGCCGCGCGACGATCGCGCGCGTCCTTGGCGACCTCGAGCGCAAGGGGGCGGAGTTCGTCATCGGCCTCACTCATCAGGAGGTCGGCGACGACGAGTGGCTGGCGCGCGAGTTCCCCGGCCGGATCGACTGGATCGTCGGCGGCCACGAGCACGTCGCTCTCACGCGCTCCATCGGCGGAACGAGCATCACCAAGGCCGACGCTGACGCCAAGAGCGCCTATCGCATCGACGTCCGGCCGGCCGCTGCAGGCAGTGCGGCAACGCGGCCCTTCGTCGGCTCCGGAACGCTCGTCGAGCTCGGCGCTCAGGTTGCAGTCGATCCCGACATGATTCGGACCGTCGCTAGCTCGCTCGTGACGCTGGCGAAGGCGGTCGAGGAGAAGACCGGCCGCAGGCTGCTCGACGTCGTCGCGACCACCGAGCATCTGCTGGAAGGCACCGAGCCGGCGATCCGCGGCCGCGAGACGGCGATGGGCGACCTGCTGTGCGACGTGCTGCGGGAGCGGCTCGCGACCGACATCGCCTTCGTCAACGGCGGAGCCATCCGCGTCAACGACGACATCGCGGCGGGCGGCAACGTCCGCGTCTACGAGCTCGAGGGGATTTTCTACTACGACGACAAGCCGGTCGTCTTCGAGGTGACCGGGCGGGAGCTCCTCGAGCTCCTGCGCAAGTCGGTGTCGCAGGCGACCCTCGGTCACGGGCGTTTCCTGCAGGTCGCGGGCCTGCGCTTCCGGTATCGCGTCGCGGCCGACGGCACGACCGCCGTCGACGCTACGGACGTCAGCGTCCGGTCTGCCGGCGAGAGTGTCTTTGCGCCGCTCGACCTCGACCGGCGCTACCGCGCCGCGACGCTCGACTACACCTGGCGCTACGGCTATCGCGACGGCTATCCGCTGTTATCCGACGGAGCGGGCAACGGCGGCACGAGTCCGGCGCTCGTCGCGGAGCCGCAAATCTCCTGGCGGCAGCTCACCGAGGAGGCTCTCGCGGGGCTCCCCGGGCGGCGCATCACCACCGACGTCGACGGCCGTATCGAGCGCGTCTCGGGGCTCCCGCAGTAAGCCGGGGGCTCACGGAAACAGGCGGGCGATCGCGTCACCGTAGGGCGGCGTGAGGACGCCCTCTTCGGTTACGATGGCGGCGATGAGCTCTGCCGGAGTGACGTCGAAAGCGAGGTTGAACCCGGAGGTCCCGACTGGCGCGATCCGGCGGGAGGCCAGCTCGGTGACTTCGAGGCCGGCGCGCTCCTCGATCGGGATCTCCGCCCCGCTCGCGATGCGCGGATCGAAGGTCGAGAGCGGCGCCGCGACGTAGAACGGCACCTTGTGGCGGTGAGCCAGCACGGCGACGGTGTAGGTGCCGATCTTGTTCGCCGTGTCGCCGTTGGCCGCAATCCGATCGGCGCCGACGATTACCCGCTCGACGAGCCCCCGACTCATCAGCGCCCCGACCATCGAATCGGTGACCAGACGGTGCGGGATGCCGAGCCGCAGCATCTCCCACGCCGTGAGGCGTGCCCCCTGCAGCAGGGGCCGCGTCTCATCGACCCACACGGCGGCCACTTTGCCGGCACGATGGGCCGCCGCGATCACCCCGACCGCGGTGCCGATGCCGCCGGTCGCGAGCGCCCCGGCGTTGCAGTGGGTGAGCACGCGGTCACCGGCGGCGAAGAGCTCCGCGCCGTGCTGCGCCATCCGCCGGTTGCGATCGACGTCGTCGGCATGCAGGGCGCGCGCCCAGTCGAGGAGCTTGGCGGCGGTCTCGACCAGCGGGCGCTCGCCGCCGACGCGCAGCAGCTCATAGGCCTCCGCCCCCTGTTCGAGCGCCCAGCGCAGGTTCACCGCCGTCGGCCGGCTGTCGCCGAGAATCCGTTGCGCGTTGGCGAAGCGGCGCGCCGGATCGGGCTCCGGATCCTCGGGGTCGAGAAGAGCCACCACCAGGCCGTAGGCCGCGGCGATGCCGATCGCCGGCGCGCCGCGCACCGCCAGGCGCCGGATGGCATCGGCGATGGCGGGGACGCTCGTACAGGAGATCCACTCCTCCTCCTGCGGCAGGAGGGTCTGGTCGAGAAGCTGCAGCGCCCCTTCGGCGAAACGCACCGGCGTGAAGTCGTCCGTCATGCCGGCAATCTTAGACGCGTTGATAGGATCGCCGACGCTGGGCCCACCAGAAAGGGGTTTCACCCGTGAGAGGCGACTCGAAGTCGCGCGGTTTCTCGACCCGCGCCATTCATGCCGGACAGCATCCCGACCCGACGACCGGTTCGGTCACCGTGCCGATCTACGCCACCTCGACCTATCTCCAGGACGAGCTCGGCAGGCACAAGGGTTTCGAGTATGCACGGGTACAGAATCCAACCCGCTTCGCTCTCGAAGAAAACGTCGCGGCGCTCGAGGGCGGGCACTCCGGGCACGCTTTCGCCTCCGGCATGTCGGCAATCGCCACCCTGATGACTCTGGTGAAGAGCGGCGAGCACGTCGTCTGCTCGCGGAACGTCTACGGCGGCACCTACCGCTTCATGACCCAGGTGCTGTCGCGCTACGGCGTCGAGTCGAGCTGGGTGGATTCGACGAACCTGGCGGAGATTCGCGCCGCCCTCCGGCCGTCCACGCGGATGATCTACATCGAGACGCCGACCAATCCGATGATGGAGGTCACCGACATCGCCGGCACCGCCGCCATCGCCCGCGAGCACAAGGTCGTCTTCGCCGTCGACAACACGTTCATGTCGCCCTACTTCCAGCGCCCGCTCGAGCTCGGCGCCGACGTCGTCATCCACTCGACGACCAAGTTCCTGAACGGCCACAGCGACTCGATCGGCGGCACTCTGGTGGCGAAGAGCGCGGAGCACGGCGACTGGTTCTACTTCATCCAGAAGTCGGAGGGGGCGATCCTGTCGCCGTTCGACTCGTTCCTCGTCCTGCGCGGGATCAAGACCCTGGCGGTGCGCATGGAGCGCCACGAGACCAACGGCCGGGCGCTCGCCGACTACCTGGCGAAGCATCCGAAGGTGCAGGGGGTCTTCTACCCCGGCCTGCCGAACCACCCGGGCTACGCCCTGCAGCAGCGCCAGTCGACCGGCTTCGGCGCCCTCATCACCTTCGAGCTCGGGAGTTACGCCGCGGCGAAGAAGTTCCTCGATGCGGTGGAGGTCATGTCTCTCGCCGAGAGCCTGGGCGGAGTCGAAACCCTGACCTCGCACCCCGCCTCGATGACCCACGCCTCGGTCCCCGCCGACAAGCGCGCCGAGTTGGGCATCACCGACGGCCTGGTGCGCATCTCCGCCGGCATCGAAGATCTCGCCGACCTCCTGGCCGACACCGAACAGGCGCTGGCGAAGATCTGAAGCGGGCAAGGCCTCTCGAAAGAAGGGTTTGCCGGCCGGGCGGCGCCTTCAGTAGTTCGATTCGTCGAGCAGCTCGCGCTCGTCTTCGTCGGAGAACGGGGCGTTCTTGTCGAGGGAGGCGCCGATCCAGGCGAGGAACTTCGCTTCGCTCTTGCAGACTTTGAAGGAAAGGATCTCGGGGAGCTCGTAGCTGTGGAGCTCCTGGATCGCCGCTTCGACCGCCGCGTACTCGCTCTCGAGCGTCTTCACGATCAGCAGGAATTCGGCGTCGCGGCAGATCTTGCCCTGCCAGCGGTAGACCGAGCGCACGCCGGTGACGATGTTGACGCACGACGCATGGCGCCGCGCCACCAACTCCGATGCGATCAGGTTGGCCTGCTCTTCGGTGCCTACGGTTGTGACGACGACGAAAGCTCCCACGGCGGCGAAAGCTACGCTCCTTCCACTGGCAAGTCATGCCGCGACGCGGCAAGCTCGCTTCGGTGCGTCGGCGTTTCAGTGCCAGACCTCGGTCGTGGTGTCGTAGGAGATGCGGTCGATTCTGCCGGTGCGGCCAGTAACCCGCGCCGCCGACAGGTGGCGCATGCCGTCGGTGAGGTAGACCGTTCCCGGCGTGGCGGTTCCGAGCGCGCTGAAGGAGGCGATGTTGGAATTGTTGAAGCGGATCGGGTCGTCGAGATTGCCGAGGCGGCGCCGGGGGTTTCCGGGGTCGCGCGGTGCCCTCCCGGGCGGGAAGCCGAAGCGGATCTGGCGGCCCAAATGGGTGAGCCGCGTCGGCGGCAGAACCTGCGGGTCGTCGCCGGTGCGGATGTCAGCGGTGAGAACCCCGTCGCCGTCGCCATCGCGGTAGAGCGCCCAAGTCACCGTACCTTCGGCCGCGACCTCGAACTTGAGGCCGACGTTGGCGGAATGGCGGATGGCGTAACCGCGGGCGACATGGAAGGCGGAGGCGACCTCGGCCGCCGCGAGCTCCACCCGGAGCGCGGCGGCGAGCGAAAGCAGCGGCGGAACGCCGAGGGCGAGCACCAGCGATGAGATCGCCATGGCGATCAGAAGCTCGATCAGCTGGTACCCGCTCTCGGTCCGTCGCATCGAGATCGCCTCCGCCCCGCCGCGAGCTCAGCTCTTCGCAGCCTGCTTGTCGGCGGTGGCGTCGGTGGACTTCGCGCCCTTGGGTGCCCGCGGCAGCTTGACCTTCTCGAGGAGCGTCGTCGGACCGGAGAGCGCGAGGTAGGGCTTCATCTGGTCGTAGGTCGCCTCACCGATTCCGCGCACGAGCAGCAGGTCGTCGAGCGCCTTGAAGGGGCCGTTCTTCTCGCGCTGTTCGACGATGCGGGCGGCGACGGCGGGGCCGATTCGCGGCAGCAGCTGGAGCTCGGCGACGGAAGCCGTGTTGACGTTGACGGCCTTGCCTTCGCCGGCGAATGCCGGAGCGACGGCGGCGAGAAGCGAGAGCACGACGGCGGCTGCGAGGATACGGCGGTGGTTGCGCATGGTTGGATTCCTTTCGGGTTGAGACGGTCGTGAAGCGTTCGAACGGCTGTGCTACAGCTGCGATGACGGACTGGTGCGGCTCTAATGCGTTCCTGGATGTCGGAGCTGCTCGTGGTCTCGCTGTTCTCCCGGCGCCTCCTCTCACGGTGGATGGTTGCGTTGCGCGAGACCGAAGATCCAAGCCGCCTGCCAACTCGAAGTGCGCATGCAAGCCTCTGAAAATAAATGGGTTGACGCGCCTCCGCGGCTCGATCCGTGAGCCTTCGCCGACAAGCGGACAGGTCGGCGTCCGCCTCCGGAGCGCGCGCGCGCGCCGCGCGGCCCGGCGCGACGCGCTCACCCGGTGCTGTCAAACGAACTGGACGGTGGCGCAATCCTTTGCGCTGATCGGATAGGCTTCAGGGCCGATGTCGACTGCCGACCGCTCCACTGCCCGCGAGTATCTGGAAGCCCTGCTCATCGCGGCGGTCTTCCTGCTGTTCACCAACACTTTCGTGGTGAAGACCTTCTTCATCCCGAGCGGCTCGATGGAAGAGACGCTCCTCGTCGGCGACCATCTCTTCGTCAATCGGTTCATCTTCGGCCCGACGATGGGCAAGCTCGAGCAGACCGTCTTGCCGCTGCGCGAGCCACGACGCGGCGACATCGTCATCTTCCGCTCGCCGGAGCGGCCCAACGTCGATCTCGTGAAGCGGCTGATCGGTCTTCCCGGCGACACCATTCAGGTGGTCAACAAGCAGCTGTTCGTCAACGGCAAGAAGGTCGAGGACGGGTCGTACGTCGTCCACAAGGATCCGCACGTCTTTCTCAATCGCCCCTACATGTCGGAGCAGCAGCGCTTGCGCGACAATTTCGGCCCGGTCACCGTGCCGGCCGCGAGCTATTTCTGCATGGGCGACAACCGCGACATGTCCTACGACTCGCGTTTCTGGGGCACGGTTCCGGCGCACTACCTCAAGGGGCGTGCCTTCCTCATCTACTGGTCGTTCGGCGGCGGCACCTCGGACGGCACCTGGCGCGGCGCCGGAGCCAAGCTCCGCGAGCTCGCCAACACCGCCCTCGGGTTCCTGACCAAGACCCGATGGACGCGCTCGTTCCACCTGCCGAGCTGAAGCGCGGCTTCGCCGCGTCCCCTTCGAGGCGCCGGCTCGGCGTGACCGCACTGGCGCGCAGCACTCTGGTCGCGCTGCTCTTCGCGCTCTTCGTGCGCGCCTTCCTGCTCGAGGTGGTGTCGATCCCCTCGGCGTCGATGGCGCCGACGCTGCTTCCGGGCGATCAGGTTCTGGTGAACCGCTTCCTCTACACCGGCGCGGCTTTCGGCCTGCTGCCGCGGCGTCCGGTGGGGCGCGGAGATGTGGTGCTCTTTCGCCCGCCTTTCGACCCGCGACAGGAGTTCGTCAAACGCTGCGTCGCTCTCGCGGGCGACTGGGAGGGCGGCGGCCTTCTGCCGGCCGGCACCATCTGGGTGACGGGCGATGCGCGCGAGGCCTCGCGCGACTCCCGGCACTTCGGGGCGGTTCCCTCGCGGGCGCTCGAAGGACGGGTCCTCGCGGTCGTGTGGTCGCGCTCGGTCTCCCCCGGCGCCCGGCGGCGCATCCTGCGGCAGGTACGTTAGACTGCGCAACATCTCTGTTGGGAGGCCTTCGATGACGGATCGCAAGCGGCAGGCGGGTGACGGAAAGCTGGGATGCGTGCTCTGGAGTCTGCTGCTCATCGCCGGCGTGCTCATCGCCTGGAAGGCCGTACCGGTCAAGATCGCGACTTCCGAGCTCTACGATTTCATGGTCGAGCAGGCGAAGTGGGCCGGTAACACGCCCTCCGAGGTCCTGCAGAAGCGCATCGTCGGCAAGGCCGCGGAGCTCGATCTGCCGGTGGATCCGAAGTTCGTCACCGCCGAGAAGACCGGCGACAAGATCCGCATGGGCGCCACCTTCACCGTGCCTCTCGAGTTCCCCGGCTACACTTACGAGTGGGAGTTCGATCTCCAGGTAGAGCGCCCGATCTTCATCTGGTAACCGGCGCAGAACTCTCGCCGGGCAAGATCGCATGGCCTACACCCGCCTTCTCGACGCCGCAGAGGTGCGCATTCTCGGCGCGCTGATGGAGAAGGAGCGCACGACTCCCGAGCAGTATCCCCTCACCGTCGCGGCGCTCCTTCAGGCGTGCAATCAGAAGACCAGTCGCGATCCGGTCACCGACTACAGCGAGACCGAGGTCGTCGAAGCGCTCGACCGCTTGCGCGCCGACGCTCTCGTCTTCCGTGTGCACAGCAGCCGCAGCGAACGCTACGAGCACTGCCTCGATCGCCGCTGGCACCTCGACACCGGCGGCGCCGCCGCGCTCGTCGCCATGCTGCTCTTGCGCGGCGCGCAGACGGTCGCGGAGCTGCGCGCGCGCACGGCGCGCCTGCACTCGTTCGCTTCCGCCGAAGAGGTCGAGGCGGCACTGACCCGGCTTGCGGCGGGCGAGGATGCACTGACTCGCGAGCTGCCGCGTCAGCCCGGTCAGCGCGAAACGCGCTGGATACACCTCGCCGGCGACGCCGAAGTCGAACGGGCGCTCGTCGCTGGTCTCGAGCTGCAGCGGGGAACGGAGGCGCGCCTCGCCCAGGAGCGTCCGCCGGCGTTTCCGCCTGGGGCGGCAGCCCAGGCCGGCGAGCGCCTGGAGCGGCTCGAAGCCGCGGTGGCCGAGCTCCAGGCCGCCATGTCCGAGCTGCGCGCGCGGCTCGGCGACTGATTCGCCCCGGGGGCCGGGCTCAGGCGAGCTCGCGCGCGAGCGCGGCGAGCGCTTTTTCGGGATCGGCTGCCTGGGTGAGTGGCCGACCGATGACGATGAGGTCGGCTCCGGCGGCGATCGCCGCCGACGCCGTGGCGGTCCGGCGCTGGTCGTCGCCTCCGGCGCCGTGATCGGCGGGCCGGATCCCCGGAGCGACCAGCTTGAACGGCGCAGGGGCGGCGGCGCGCAGCGCCTCGAGCTCGAGCGGCGAACAGACCACTCCGGCCGCTCCGGCTTCACGCGCGAGGCGAGCCCACAGCAACACCCGCTGCGAGCTGCCGCCCGGAAGATCGAGACGTTCGAGGGTCGCTTCGTCGAGGTGAGTGAGAACGGTCACGGCGAGCAGCGCGACCTTGCCCTCGGCCGCTTCGGCGGCGGCCGCGATCATCGTCGGGCCACCTGCGGCGTGGATCGTCAGATAGTCGACCGCGAGCTCGCGCGTCGAGCGCACCGCACCCGCCACCGTATTCGGGATGTCGTGCAGCTTGAGGTCGAGAAAGAGGCCGCGAGCGTGACGGCGGGCGAACTCGACCGCCGGCGGGCCCCATCTCACGAAAGCCTCGAGGCCGACCTTGAGCACACCGACGCGCGGTCCGAACAGCGCGCACCAGTGCTCGAAGGTCGCGCGGTCGTTGGTGTCGAGCGCGACGGCAACCCTCTCCAGACCGCTGCCACTGCCGGTCACGGTCATCATGGCCTCCAGGGGCGCACCGCGCCCACCAGGTCGGTGACTCGATCGAGCTTGAGCTCGACCAGTCGCGCCGCGAGCCCGTCGACCAGGTTCTCCGCGGTGCGCGGGTTGCGGAAGAGCGCCGTGCCCACCTGCACCGCCGAAGCTCCGGCGAGCAGGAACTCGACCACATCGTCGACCGTTTCGACGCCGCCGATGCCGATGACCGGAAGGCCGACCTTCTTCGCGACGTCGTAGACGATCCGCACCGCGATCGGTTTGATCGCCGGACCGGAGAGTCCGCCACGCGTGGTGTGCAGGAGCGGCCGCCGGGTCCACGGGTCGATCGCCATGCCGAGAACGGTGTTGATGGCCGAGAGAATATCGGCGCCGCCGGCCTTCGCCGCTTCGCCGATCGCGACCGGCGAGGTGACATTCGGCGAGAGTTTGACCGCAATCGGCTTGCCCGTGACGTTGCGGACGCTTCGCACCAGGCGTTCGAGCTGCTCGGGGTCGTGGCCGAACTCGATGCCCCCTTTGGTGACGTTGGGGCAGGAGACGTTGAGCTCGACGGCGGCGATGCCGGCAACCGATTCCACCCGTTCGGCCAGTCGCGCATAGTCGTCGAATTCGTATCCGAACAGGTTGACCACGACCTGGGCCGGGAAGCGCCCGAGGCCGGGAAGAACCTCGGCGAGGAACTTCTCGATGCCGATGTTCTGCAGCCCGATCGAGTTGAGCATGCCGCCGCGCGGCTCGCCGATGCGCGGCGGAGGGTTGCCTTTGAGCGGTTGCAGCGAGAGGCCCTTGGTGACGATGCCGCCGAGGCGATCGAGCGCCGCGAGGTGAGCGAACTCGAGACCGTAGCCGAACGTGCCGCTCGCGGTGAGGATCGGATTCGGCAGGTGGAGGCCGCCGAGGCGGACCGAGAGGTCCGGAGCGCCGGCGGTCGTGGCGGAGCTCACCACTTCACCTCGTTGCAGGCAAAGACCGGCCCCTCCTTGCAGCAGAGCGCGAAGCGCCCGTCGTGGAGCTCGACCGCGCAACCGAGGCAGGCGCCGAAGCCGCAGCCCATCGGCGTCTCGAGCGCCGCCTCTCCGGCGACTTCGTGCTCGTCGCCCAACTCGGCGAGACGCTTCATCAGACCCATCGGGCCGCAGGAGAAGATCTTGCGATAGCGGCGCGCTGCGAGCCGCGCGGCGAGCGGCTCGGTGACCCGCCCGCGCGCGCCGGCGCTACCGTCCTCCGTCGTCGCGATGAGCTCGCCGCCGCTCGCCTGCGCGAGCTCGGCGAACGCTTCGCGGCGCGCGAGATCGACGACTCCGCGACCGCCGTAGAAGAAGTCGAACCGCACCCCTTCGGCCAGGAGGCGCCGGCCGAGGAGCAGCAACGGCGCCGAGCCGACGCCGCCGGCGACCAGAGCGACCGGCCGTTCGTCCGCCGGATCCTCTCCGGCCGAACCGAAGGCGCGGCCCAAGGGTCCCAGGACCGCTACCCGGTCTCCCGGGCGCTTCCCGGATAGGGCGCGCGTCCCGGGTCCGACGATTTTCACCAGCAGTTCGATCCTGGTGCCACGATCTGTTTTACTTACGTCGTGGACCGAAAAGGCGCGACGCAGGTAGGGCTCGAGGCCTTCCGAGCTTTCGACCATGACGAACTGGCCTGGCAGCGTCGCGCTCCAGGACTCGGGTCCGTCGAGAACGAGCGAGTAGTAAGGCAGCGGATGCGGTACGACTTCGACGACGCGGGCGATGGTGTCGGTGGGCTGCATCCGGTGGTACGACTCTAGCAAACGCGCCATGGAATCGACCCTGCCTGTTCCGACCCAGCGGCCGCTGCAGCCCGGCCGCAAAGCGCTCCCGGCGCTGCCGGTGCCGCTAGAGGCCGTTCTCGCGGCCGGCTTGCCGTCGCTTCTCGCGGGCTTCCACGTCGCCGGCCTACTCTATTTCCTGAATCCTCATCTCGCCCTGTCGTGGCGCGGTTTCGCCGAAGGCAGCGCGCGCGTCGGTCTCGTGCTGCTGCCGCTTTCGCTCGCGCTGCACTTGCTCGGCACGCGGCTGAGGAACGTCCGCGTGCGCCGACTCCTGCCTTGGAGTCTGACGCTCGTCCTGGGGGCAGCTGCGCTCGCCAACTGGGTTCACGCCTCGCACTATTCGTTCTTCTTGCCGCCGGGCATCAACGCCAATCTCATTCGCACCGCCCTCTGGCTGTCCTTCGGGACGATTCTCGCCTTCTACACCGCTCTGCTGCACAGTGTGCACCATCGCCGCTACGGTTCGAAGAGCGTTCTGCTGCTGGTGGCGGTCGTCGTCGGCAGCCTGTACGTCGTCGTCGCCCGGCGCGCAGCCTATGAGCCGGTCGCCGCGCGGCCGTCGACCTTTGCGCGCCCTGCCGCGCAACCGGCGCCGCACCTGCTGGTGGTCGGCCTCGAGGGCGCGACGCTCGATCTGCTGTTGCCGCTCGCCCGCCAGGGGCGCTTGCCCTTCTTCGCCGCACTCTTCGACGACGGCAGCTACGCTCGCCTCGAGAGTTTTTCCCCGGTGCGAAGGCTCGGCCTGTGGGCGAGTCTCGCCTCCGGCAAGCTTCCCTTCCGACACACCCTGGCGGGCCCGACGCTGCTCGACGCCTCCTGGCTCGCAACCCCCTCGGCAGCAGGCGAGTTGCGCCTGCTGCCGCTCGGCTTCTCCGGCCTTGGTCTCGATCGGCTCCTCGGAACGCACCGCCCGGTGCAGCGCTTCGACCGCAAGGCACTCACGGTCTGGGAAGTTCTCGATCGTCTCGGTCGTGCGAGCGCGGTTGTCGGCGCCCCAGAAGCTCTTCTCGCACTGCCTGCGGGCGCTGGGCAGGCTTCCGACGGGCTCTTCCGCGGATCAGCGCGGGCTTCGGCCGCGGTGCCGGAGGCGTTCGCCGGCCGTGTCGAACTGTTGCGCGGCGACTCCGGAACGCCCCGCGACCCGGGCTCGAAGACCGGCGCGGAGAGCTTCGATGTTCTGCAGGGCGTCATCGACGCCGCGCGCGCGCAAGACCGCTGGCGGGCGGCGGTCGCCGCTTCGCTGCTCGCCGACTCGCCACCGCCGGCGGCGCTCTTCGTCGACCTGCCCGGCCTGCTCGATGTCGAGCTCTTGACCCTCGGCGGCTTTCACTCGGCGGAGATGGCGGGCTCGCGTGCCGGAGCTGATCGGCGGGCGGCCGCCGCGCTCACCGACTACGTGGCCTTCCTCGACGCGACGCTCGCCGACCTCTGGGCGCGGCTGCCCGAGCCGCGCGTCATGGCGGTGGTCTCGGCCTATGGCGTCGAGCCTCCGACCGGCGTGCGGCGCTTGCTCGGCGAGGTCTGGCGGGCAAGGCGCACCATCGGCACGGTGGTCGGCGCCCCCGACGGTGCGCTGCTCCTGCGCGGCGAAGGAGTGCGCAGGGGCGAGAACCTGGCGTCGGCGCGCATCATCGATCTCGCGCCGACGCTGCTCTATCTCTCCCGCCTGCCGATCGCGCGCGACTTCGACGGCCGCGTGCTGACCGAAGCCTTCGAGCCGGCGCTCCTGCAGAGAGTTCCGCTCACCTTCCTGCAGTCCTACGAGGACCTCGCAGCGACTCCCGCCAACTGATCGGCAGACCGCCGACGCCGCGCTCGGACCGCGCTCCTCTGGCCCTGTTGGGGCCGGCGCTGCGCTTCCAGATTCGAGCCTCATCTTCTGGCAGCTGGAGATTCGTTCATGGTCCTGCACCGCAAGTCCGTTCGCTTCGCCTTGGGGCTCCTCGCCTGCGCCGCTGCGGCGACTGCGCTCGCTGCGCCGGCGGCGGCCGTCAAACGCCGCGCATTCGTCACCTCGATCTCCGGTACGGGGAATCTCTCGACCTGGCCCGGGGCTACCGGGGCAACCGCGCTGGAGCGTGCCGACAACATCTGCCGCAGCCGTGCGGCCGCCGGCGCGCTACCCAATGCCGCGACCTACCGCGCCTGGCTCTCGGCGGGCACGACGGACGCCTACTGCCATGTGCAAGGCCTCGCCGGAACCAAAGCCGGGGGCTGCGGCGGCGCGGCGTTGCCGGGTGCGGGCCCCTGGTTTCTCGCTAACGGCATCTCGAATTTCACCGGCACCTTGGAGGAGCTCGTCGGTCCGGAGCGCGTCATCTTCCGGCCTGTGATGCTCGACGAGTTTCAGAACGCGGTGGATACCGACTACTTCACTCGTCAGATCTGGACCGGAACTTTCCCGACTGGAGCCGGCGGCGAGGACTGCTCGGACTGGACGACGTCGGCTCTGGCTTCTCCCGGCGCCTATGGCGACGCGCTCGGCAGCGCCAATACCTGGACTCGCTTCACCAACAGCTCCTGTGAGGATTCCCATCGTCTGCTCTGTCTCGAACCCGGAGCTAGCGAGACCGTGACCTTGGGCTGGTCGCCTGGTGCTCTCGTCTTCGTCAGCTCGGTGGCCGGCTCCGCCGATCTTTCGACCTGGGCGGAATCGGGCGGCGCCGTCGGAATCAACGCCGGCTACGCGATCTGTGCCCAGCTGGCGAGTGCGGCGCATCTGCCCGACCCGGACTCTTTCGTGCCCTTCCTCTCGACTCCCGCGGTCGACGCCAGGGACCGCTTGACCACCGACGGACCGTTCCGGCGCGTCGACGGCTACGCCGTCGCCAATACCCTCGCCGATCTGCTCGACGGCGCGAATCAGAACAGCCTGCATGTGTACGAGGACGGCCGCTATGCTGACGACGACCTGCGCGTCTGGACCGGCACTTCGGCGGATGGGACCGGTTCCGCTTCGGGCACTTGCGGCGGCTGGACCGAAAACGCCTCGGGCTTCGGAGTGACCGGCAAGGCCTCGGCTGCGCGCATGGGCGAATGGACCGACATCAACGCCTTCACCTGCGCCGAGCCGCAGAATCTCTACTGCTTCTCGAACGCGATCACCCTGTTCTGGGACGGCTTCGAGAGTGGCGGCACGGCACGCTGGAGCGCGACCGCGCCTTAGGCTACGGGGTCAGCCCTCGCTCAGGGTTTGGCGGGAATTCGCCCGACGACCTTGGATGAGCCCGGAGCGCTGGTGGCGGAGCTCTCGGCCGGGGTGGCCTCGGCGGACTCCGATTTCATCGAGCTCCGACCCTCGAGGATCCCCCCCTCTTCGATGACCAGGGCGCGCGCGTGCACGACTCCCTCGACCCGCCCTCGCGGATGAATCGAGAGACGGCGGGTCGCATGGATCTCGCCCTTCACCAAGCCGGAGACGAACAGCCTGCCGACGCGGATCTCGCCGTCGATCTCGCCGCTCTCGCCGACGACCAGATCCCCCTCGGAGACCACTTTGCCGACGACCTTGCCATCGACCCGAAACGACTGTTCGAACTTGAGCTCGCCCTCGAAGTGGCTGCCGACATCGAGAAAGCCCGAGAGATCTCCGGAAGACGCTTTGCCGCGGAAGTTCATTTTTTCTCTCCGCCCGGTTCGGTGATGCGCTCGTAGAGTCGGATCAGCTCCTCCTCCGAGTGAAAGTGGATGCGGATCGTTCCGCCCTTGCCGCGGCGGTCGATCTCGACCCGGGTCTGCAGCTTCTGGGTGAGACGTTCGGCGGCCGCGGCGGCATGCGGTTCGGGGGTTGCTTTGGCACTCTTCACGCTCTTCGCGCCGGGCTTCTTGCCGCTCGCGAGCTCCTCCATGCTGCGCGACGACAGTCCCTCGCGCAAAGCACGCAGGGCGAGCTCCTGCTGACGCTCGGGATCGCTGATCGCGAGCAGCGGGCGGACCTGCCCCGCGGTCAACCGGCCCGAGCGCAGGAAGTCCTGGATCTCCGCCGGGAGCTTGAGCAGGCGCAGGGTATTGGTCACCGCCGGCCGGGCCTTGCCGACGCGCGCTGCAATCTCCTCCTGCGACAGCTGGAAGTTCTCCTGCAGGGTGCGGTAGGCCTCGGCCTCTTCCATCGGGTTGAGGTCCGCCCGCTGGAGGTTCTCGACCAGGGCGAGCTCCAGCAGCTCGCGGTCGTCACGCACCTGGCGCACCACCACCGGCACCACGGTGAGCCCCGCACGCTGCGCGGCACGCCACCGTCGCTCACCCGCGACGATCGTGTAAGTCCCTTTCCCTGTCGGAGTTACAATCAACGGCTGGATCATGCCCTGGATCCGGATCGAAGCCGCCAGCTCCTCGAGCTGAGTGTCGTCGAACTCGGTTCGCGGCTGCTGGCGATTGGGCTGGATCTGGGCGATGGGCAGGCTTCGCCCAGCCTCGGGGGCCTCGTTGGGCGCAATCAGGGCGGAAAGACCGCGGCCCAGCGCGCGCTTCTTGTCGTTCATTCGCTTCGCCTCAAGAGCTCCCTCGCCACGGCCAGGTAGGCTTCCGCCCCCCGGCTCTTGATGTCGTACTGCAGAATGGAAAGACCGTGGCTCGGCGCCTCGGCAAGCCGGACATTGCGCGGAACGACCGCTTCGAAGACCTTGCCCGGGAAGTGCTCGCGCACTTCGCGCTCGACATCCCGGGTGAGCTTCATCCGGTCGTCGTACATGGTGAGCACGATACCGGCGAGCTCGAGGGCCGGATTGAGCGCGCTGGTCACCCGGCGGATGGTCGACAACAACTCACTCACCCCTTCGAGAGCGAAGTACTCGCACTGTAGCGGGACGAGCACGCCGGTCGCGGCGACCAGCGCCTGGATGGTCAGGTGTCCGAGGGACGGCGGACAATCGATCAGGATGAAGTCGTAGCGTTCGGCGATCGCCGCGAGACGACCGCCCAAGGCCTTCTCCCACTGTTCGAGGCCGACGAACTCGACCTCGACGCCGACCAGATCGCGGTCTGCCGGAAGCAGGTCGAGGAACGGAAAGCCCGTCGGGACGATGGCGGATTCGATCGCGCTCTCGCCGACCAGCACGTGGTAGAGGTGCGGCGACTTGGCCGTCTGCCCAAGACCGCGGGTGGCGTTGCCCTGCGGATCGCAGTCGACCAGAAGGACCCGCTTCTCGAGGGCCGCGAGGCCCGCGGCGAGGCTGATCGCGGTGGTCGTCTTACCGACTCCGCCCTTCTGGTTCGCGATGGCGAGAATCGCTGTCATGAGTTACCCGGCGCGACGATCGGCGGCAAGCAATACTCCCGGAGGAATCGGTGACTCCCGGTGAGCGCCAAGGTCCGCCCGACGACGAATGGCGGGGGTGGAGGCTCGGCGGCCTCGCCGCTCCAGAGCAGGATCCGGGCTTGCGGCGCAAGATGCGGGAGAAGCGCCGACCAGACCCTGGCCTCCAGACGCAGCGCCCGAACGGTGACGACTTCGACCCGGTCGGGAATGCCCGCGAGAGAACGCTCGGAAACTCTAGCATTGAGGCACCGGCACGACAATCGCGCCCGGCGCGCGGCGGTCTGAAGAAAGGCCCATTTCCGTTCCCGCGCTTCGACCAGCGTCACCTCGAGATCGGGGCGCGCCGCCGCAAGGATCCATCCCGGAAAACCGGCGCCGGAGCCGAGATCGAGCAGTTGCGCGCCGCGGCCTTCAGGAAGCCACGGCAGGGCTGCAAGCGACTCGGCATAGTGACGCTCGAACAGCTCCCCTGCCGCACCCGGCCCGATCAGGGCGATCGTCCCGGCCCAACGCCGCAACTCTTCGTAGTGAACGAAGAGCCTGGCGATCGCGTCTTCCGCCAGTGTCTCCGGATGGAATCGCCCCAGGTGACGGGCGAACTGGGCTTCGGTCAGGGTTTCGAGCTCGAGCATGGTCTCATGTTGGCTGGACCCAGCGGCAGGCTGGCGCAGGCCCCAGGAAGCGGTTTGTTCCTTGCGGCGGATGTTCCACGTGAAACATCCGCCGCGGGCGGCGCCCGTCGCCGCCCTGGCGCGCTTCTCAGTGCGCCGCGGAGGCTGCCGGGGAGATCCGGACTCGCTTCTCCGCGCCCGACCCCAGGCTCTCGGTTGTGACCCGCGGGTCCTCGACCAGGGCCAGATGCACGATCCGGCGGTCGGCTGCCGGCAGCGGGTCGAGGAGGGCCGCTTCGCCGCTGGCGACCACCTCGTCGGCCACCCGTTCCGCGAGCTTCCGAAGCTCCTCCTCGTGGGCGCCGCGAAGCCCGGCACCCTCCACCTTGCAGCGCACCATGCGCCCCGCCAGGCCGCGAATGGCACGCGGCGCCAGGTGCTCGAGGTCGTCGAGAAACTCCTCGCCGAGCTCGCGCAGCAGCTCCTCGTCGGGCCCGCTCAAGGAAAGGAGCAGCCGGTCGGGTTGCCGTTCGACGCGTACCGCGAGGTCGAGCCGCGCCAGCGCCAGGAGCTTCCCAACCGCCAACGAGGCCGCCAACGCCGACTCCTCGTCCGGAGGCAGGAACGGCTCGGCGTGACTTGCGGCCGCAGGGCGACGGGGCGCCGCCGTCGGGGCGACCGCTGCCACCCTCTCGGCCGGCGCGGGCGCGACGCGAGGCGCGACCGGCCCCGGTGAAACTGCCGTCGCGGGGGCGGGGAGCCCTGCCGCGCCGGTACGGAGCGGCGCGGCAGGATCGATCTCGACGATGAATCGGCGCGTGCGGGTCACGAAGCCGTGGCGCTTGTCGCGCAGGCGATAGGCCAGAGCCTCCGGCGAGAGCCCGTGGTAGCGCGCCGCGGCCATTAGCGCTTGCGGCAGGGTGCTGCCGGCAAAGAACCGTCGGGTCTTCATGCGTTCGGACCCTTGCGGCCGCCGCCCTTGACCACCACCACTTCGGTCTGCGGCTCATGGTCCTTGAAGGAGTTATAGAGCTTCTGCTGGGCGATGGTCAGGATGTTGTTGGTCAGCCAGTAGAGCACCAGACCGGAGGCGAAGCCGAGCGAGAAGATCGTGAAGACGATGGGCAGGAACTGCATCAGACGCTTCTGCACCGGATCCGGCGGGGCCGGCGTCATCCGCTGCTGCACGATCTGCGACAGCCCCATGACGATCGGCAGGACGTAGTACGGGTCCGAAGCCGTAAGGTCGTGGATCCACAGGATCCAGGGCGAATGCCAGAGCTCGACGGCCGAAGAGAGCAGGCTGTAGAAGGAGAAGAAGACCGGCAGCTGAATCAGCATGGGGAAGCAGCCGCCCGCGGGGTTGACCCCTTCCGAGCGATAGAGACCCATGATCTCTTCGTTCATCTGGCGCTGAGCGTCGGGGTTGAAGCGGCCGTTCTTGTCCCTGAGCTTGCCCTTCCAGCGCTCGCGCACGGCCTGCATCTTGGGGTTGAGCTTCTGCATCTTGCGCATCGACTTGAAGGCCGACAGCGACAGCGGCAGCAGCACGATCTTGAGCGCAACCGTGAGCAGCACGATCGCCCAGCCGTAGTTCGCCACCACGTTGGCGTGGATCCACTGCAGGCTGTAGAGCAGCGGCCGCGCCAGGAAGCCGAACATCCCGAGCTGCACCGTCTTGTCCAGGCCGTAAGGCATCGCGGTCAGATGGTCGAGCTGTTTCGAGCCCCAGTAGGAGGTGGCGTCGATTCGCCCGGCGCGGGCCTCGATCTCGAGCACGAAATCGCGCGCCAGGTCCTTGTCGGCGGCGGCGAGCTCCGCGGGAGGAGCCGGCACCGGGCGATGGTCGAAGGTCCGCTCCTCGTCCGCGGGAACCAGCAGCACCGGGCGGAAGCGCACCTTCGCCACCGGCTGGAGAGGCACCACGGCGGTAAGGAAATAGGTGTCCTCGAGCCCGACCCAGTCGAGACCCTCACCTGCGATTTCGAGGGGCTCCTTGACCTTGCCGGGGTCGAGCGTTTCGACCTTGCCGGCGGCGCTCCAGACCGCTCGCCGCAGCTCGAAGCGACTGGCGAGCTCGGCCGCGGTGCGGGCACGGAGACCGGGTCCGAGAAGCAGGCTGAAGTGGTTCTGACCGGCCACCGAAACGGCGATCTCCATCCTCCCATCGGCCCCGAGGACGAAGCTCTTCTCGACGTCTCCGCCGCTGCCGCGGTAACGGAACGTCAGGCGCTCCCCCGCCTGCGTCGACTCGCGCGAGGGGGCAAAGAGCATCCCGTTCGCCGCCAGCGGTTCGCCGCCGGCGGCGAGGAGCGAGAACGGCAGGGGGCTCTCCCTGCGCGGCGCCACGAGCTCGAGATCGCCCGGAGGAGTGCCCGCCTTGCCGACCTCGACGTTGATGCCCTTGACCCGGAGCGAGACGAGGCGGGCGCCCCGATTGGTGAACTCGGCGCGAACGGCGTCGTTCTCGAGCACCTCGCGAGCCTCTGCAGGCGCTTCGATCGGCGGCAGCGCGGCCGCTGCGGCGGCGGCAGGGCCGGCCGTCTCCGCGGGCGGTACGGCCGCGGGCGAAGCCGGGTTGGCGGCAGCGACGGCGGGCGCAGCGGCGGCAGCGGAGGCGGGCGGCGGAGGCGTCGCTTCCGGCGGCGGGAAGATCATCTGCCAGAGAAACAGAACCCCCATCGACAGGACGGCAGCAATCAGCAGGCGCTTGTTATCCAAAGGTCTCGGGCTCCAGGAAAAGGGTCAGCGACGGCCCGAGGCGGGCAAGTCGATACCGCCGGCGCCGAACGGCTGGCAACGCATCAGCCGGTAGGCGGCACTCAGAGAGCCGCGCCAGAACCCCTGTTCGAGCAGGGCCAGGCGGGCGTATTCGGAACAGGTCGGGGAGAAGCGGCAGGCCGGCGGCAAGAGCGGCGAGAGCCAGCGCTTGTAGCCCACCAACATCGCAACCAGGACCCGGGTCATGCAGAGCCCCGGGGATGGCGCGCGGGCACGGGGCCCGACACCAGGGCGCTGGCCAACAGGCGCTCGAGCTCGCGGCGAAAATCGGCGAAGTTCGCGCTCGCGGCGCCGGGCTTGAAATGGGCAATCAGATCGATCGGCGGCAGCGTGCGCCGCTCGGGCCAGCGGCGGAAGATCTCCCGCGCCCACCGCTTCAGACGATGCCGTTCGACAGCACCGCCTACCTTGCGGCTCGCGGTCTGCCCAAAGCGCGGCCCGCCCGCGGCGTTCGCCCGGCTGTGCAGCACGAGAAACGAACCGCCCCTGCGCCGGCCTTCGGCGTAACACAGGCGGTAATCGTCGGTCTTGCGGAGGGTTTCGCCGCGCCGGAGGCGCTCGCCGGACCTGACCGGGGTACCCGAAGCGAGCGGGCGAGACGGGTGCTGCGGATCGCCGGCCGGCACCACGGCGGAGGTCAGACGGTCAGGCGCTTGCGACCCTTGCGGCGGCGGCGAGAAAGGACCTTGCGGCCGTTCTTGGTGCTCATCCGCTCGCGAAAGCCGTGCGTCTTCTTGCGGCGACGATTGTTGGGCTGGAACGTGCGCTTCACGGGAGTCCACCTTTCGTTCGTACTTCTGCGGCCGTCGGGCCGGGCGTTGAATAGAGCCGACCACAGGCCGCCCTACCGTGTTCCGAGCCGCCTATTCTAAGGCAGCCGGGACACGTGGTCAAAGCACAGCATATGGATACAAAGTTCACGCAGCCCTTACAGATAGTGGCTGCGAGGGGGGACGATGGCGGAGAGGGTGGGATTCGAACCCACGGTACCCTTGCGGGCACAACGGTTTTCGAGACCGTCCCGATCGGCCACTCTGGCACCTCTCCGGCGTTGCATTTCAGATACTTGGCGGAGAGGGTGGGATTCGAACCCACGGTAGAGTTTCCCCTACACACGCTTTCCAAGCGTGCTCCTTAAGCCACTCGGACACCTCTCCGTTCTGAACCGACTTCTCAAAGAACCGCTGGCCGAAGCCAGTTTTCGTACTCTATCCGCGCAGACGGGCAAAGAAGGCCCGGAGCTCTGCGCTCGACTCCGCAGCCAGAACTCCCGCTGCGACCTCCAGGCGGTGGTTCAGGCGCGGATGCCGCACCAGGTCGCCGAGCGTGCCGCAGAAGCCCCCTTTCGGGTCCGCCGCGCCGTAGACCAGCCGCCCGATCCGCGCCAGCACCGCCGCCCCGGCGCACATGGCGCAGGGTTCCAGGGTGACGTAGAGGGTGCAGCCGGCCAACCGCCAGGCCCCGAGTTTCGCCGCCGCCGCCCGGATCGCCGCCATCTCAGCGTGCGCCGTCGGATCGTGATCGGCCTCGCGGCGATTCTGCCCGCTACCGACGAGCTCGCCTGCGCTCGTCACGATCACCGCCCCGACAGGGACCTCGCCCGCCGCCGCTGCCTGCCCGGCAAGGACGAGCGCCTCCCGCATCCATCGTTCGTCCTGCGCGGAGAGCTGCGCTTCGACCGCCAAACCGCGGGATTCTAGCGCAAGTGCCCCCTGCCGCGCTCGCCCGCGACGCGCCGCCCCTCCGTGGCGGCGGCGAAGGCGGCGCGGTCTGCGGCAGGCGCAGCTTTACAGCGCCGCCCTCCGCCATTACGATGCGGACGACCGCGAGCCGGAAGCGAAGGGTTCAGGTCCTGTGCATCGAACGGTTCCGAACCTCGTCAGGCCCGGAAGGGAGCAGCGATAAGGTCCTCGCTTCGGGTGCCGCAGGAGTGCCGGAACCCTTCGCCTCCGGCTCGACATATCCAATGGCCTATCAGGTTCTCGCCCGCAAGTGGCGTCCGCAGGATTTCGCGTCGCTGATCGGCCAACAGGCCGTGGTCACGGCGCTTTCGAACGCCCTGCGCGAGGGGCGTATCGCCCAGGCCTACCTGTTCTCCGGCATCCGCGGCGTCGGCAAGACGACCGCGGCGCGCGTCTTCGCCAAGGCGCTCAACTGCGAACGCGGCACCGCCAACGGCCCGTGCAACGACTGCCCGACCTGTCATGAGATCACCGCCGGCTCGGACATGGACGTGCTCGAGATCGACGCCGCCACCTACTCCAAGGTCGAGCAGGTGCGCGAGCTCGCCGAGAGTCTCAAGTACGGCCCGGCGCGCGATCGCTACAAGGTGGTGGTGCTCGACGAAGTCCATCGCCTGTCGCGTCAGGCGTTCGACGCCCTGCTCAAGATCGTCGAAGAGCCGCCCGCGCGTCTGGTCTTCATCTTCGCCACCACCGAGATCGAAGCGGTGCCGGCGACGATCCTGTCGCGCTGCCAGGAGTTCCACTTCCGCCGCGTCTCGAACGTCGAGGCGGTGGCGCACCTGCGCCACATCTGCGAGGTCGAGAAACTCTCGGCGAGCGACGCGGCGCTCGCGCTCCTCGCGCGCGCCGGCGAGGGGAGCGTCCGCGACTCTGTCGCGCTGCTCGACCAACTGGCGACCTTCGGCAACGGCGTGGTCGACGAGCAGGAGGCGATTCGCCTGCTCGGCGGCATCGATCTGGCGCTCTTCCAGAAGGTCCTCGTCGCGATTCTCGGCGGCGACATGGCGGCCGTCGCACGGCTCGCCCAGGAGGTCGAAGAGAACGGCTGGGATCCCCGCACCGTGCAGGCGCACTTCCTCGCCTTCTGTCGCGACGCGCTTCACCTCTCGCTAGGCGAAAGCGCCGAGACGCTCGCCCTGCCGGCCGAAGAGCGCGAGGCGCTCGCCAGGATCGCCCGCCAGTGCGGCTATGAAAATCTCCTCCGCCTGCTCCACCATCTCCTGGCGAGCGAGAGCGCGATCCGGCGCAGCGAGGCCGGAGCTCTGGCGCTCGAAATCGCCTGGCTCCGGGCCGCCGAGCTGCCGCGCCTGGTGGCAATCGAGAAGTACCTCGCGGGCGCCCCCGCCGCCCCTCGCCCCGCGGCAGCCTCGCCGCGTCCCGCGCCGGCGCCGGCAGCGACCCCTGCCGCCCCGGCACCCAGCGCGCGCGTCGCGCAGGTGCCGCCGCAGCCGACTCCCGCTCCCCCCCCGGAACCGGTCGGCAGCACGCCGCCCGGGGCCACGCCCCTGATGACCGCCTTTCTCGAACAGCTCGTTCTTCGCCGCCCGACGCTCGCGGCGCTGTTCGAGGATCCGTCGACCCTCTCCTGGGACGAAACCGCGCGCATCCTGGTGGTCCGCCCGATCTCGGACTTCGCCACGTCGTCGCTGCAGCGCAACCGCGAGCTCATCACTTCCGCCGCCATCGCCACTTTCGGCGAAGGTGCAGAGATCCGTTTCGCTTCCGCTCCGGAGCGCGCCGGCCAGGCCGTCGCGACGTCGCCCAGCGCCGCGGGGGTCGCCTCCGCCGCCGCTGTCGCCGAACGCAAGGCCCAGGTGGCGGAGCACCCGCGCGTCCAGGCGGTGCTCGAGATCTTCGGCGGTGGCGTCGCGAACGTCGAAGCTCCCGCGACCACCGACGCTCCGCCCGACGACGAATCCGCATCCACCGAGGATCCCTTCCGATGAACATCCAGAAGCTGATGAAGCAGGCGCAGCAGATGCAGGAGAAGATGCAGCGTGAGCTCGCCGAGCTCGTCGTCGAAGCCACCGCCGGCGGCGGCATGGTGACGGTGAAGATGAGCGGGCACAAGGCGCTGCTCGCGGTCAGGATCGATCCCGAGGTGATGGATCCGGCCGATCCGGCAATGCTGCAGGATCTCGTGCTCGCCGCCGTCAACGAGGCGGCGCGCAAGGTCGACGAGGCGATGCAGTCGAAGCTCGGCGCCTTCTCCGGCGGTATGCCGGGAATGATGTAGACCCCTCTCCTTCGCTCTCCAGCACCCCGCCGACCCGAGATGGCCGATCCGCTTTCGACACTCATCGCGGAGCTCGCTCGCCTGCCCGGCATCGGGCCGAAGACGGCCACGCGCCTGGCCCACCACCTGCTGCGCGTGCCGATCGAGCAGGCCCGACGGCTCGCCGATGCCGTCGTCGAGGTGAAGGAGAAGCTCTTTCACTGTTCGCTCTGCAACGCGATCACCGCCGAGGATCCGTGTCGCATCTGCAGCGACCCGGCGCGCGACCGGACGCGGATCTGCGTGGTCGAAGAGCCGTTCAACATCCAGCCCCTCGAGCGCACCGGTGAGTTTCACGGGCTCTACCATGTGCTCCTCGGCAGTCTCTCTCCCCAGCGCGGCGTCGGCCCCGGCGAGCTCCGCATCGAAGGATTGCTCGCGCGGCTCGAAGGCCCACCACGGATTGCCGAGGTGATCGTCGCGACCAATCCCAATGTCGAAGGGGAAGCGACCGCGCTCTACCTCGCGCGCCTGTTCAAGGGCCGCGTCGACCGCATCTCGCGCCTCGCTTTCGGCATGCCGGTCGGCGGCGACATCGAGTACACCGACGAAGTCACCCTCGGCCGCTCGCTCGCCGGGCGGCGCGACATCTAGGTGACTGCGAAATGAGTGCAGCGCCGCTCTCGGGCGACCAACTGCCGGAGGTGCACACGGCGCTCCCCGGCCCGGCGAGCGTCGCGCTCTGCCGCGACCTCGCGCGCTCGGAAGCCCCGGGCATCAACACCCTCGCCGCTGGCGACGAGCCGGCGCTGGTCTGGCGGGCGGCGCTCGGCGCCAACGTGCTCGATGTCGACGGCAACCGCTTCCTCGACTTCACCTCCGGATTCGGCGCGGCGTCGATCGGTCACCGTCATCCGCGCGTCGTCGCCGCACTGGCGCTCCAGGCCGGCGAGTTGCTCCACGGCCTGGGCGATGTCGCGGCTCACCCGGCGAGGATCGAGCTCGCCGGGCGCCTTTGCGCCTTGGCCCCGGTCGATGACCCGCGTGTTCACTTCGCCGTCTCGGGCGCCGACGCGGTCGAGATCGCCTGGAAGACGGCGCTTCTCGCCACCGGCAGGCGCCGGATCCTCGCCTTCGACCCGGGGTACCACGGCCTCACCTTCGGCGCCCTCGCGGCGACCTCGCGGCGCGAGTTCCGCGCCCCCTTCGCCGCTCAGCTTTCGCCGCACGTCGCCCGCCTGCCCTACGGCTGCGCCCTCGAACGCGTCGCCGAGCTCCTGCGGGCCGAGGGCGACTTCGCGGCTGTGGTCGCCGAACCGATCGTCGGCCGCGAAGGCGTCCTTCTGCCCCCCGCAGGTTGGCTCCCCGGACTCTCTGCGCTCTGCCGCGAGACCGGCACCCTGCTCATCCTCGACGAGATCCTCACCGGCTTCGCGCGCACCGGACGGACCTTCGCCTGCGAAGAGGAGCGGGTCCGTCCCGACCTGCTGTGCTGTGGCAAAGCGCTCGGGGGCGGAATGCCGCTCGCCGCGGTGCTCGGCCGGCAAGACCTCATGCGCGCCTGGCAGACCGGCGGCGAAGCCCTGCACACCGGCACGTTCGTCGCCCACCCGCTCGCCTGCAGCGCGGCCCTCGCCACGCTCGACGTTCTCGCCGAGGAGGGTCTCGCAGCAAAGGCCGTAGAGATCGGCGCCCGCATCGCCGCCCTCGCTCCGGCGCTGCCGCGCGGCGCGACGCTACGCGGACGCGGCGCGCTCTGGGGAGTCGAGCTCGCGACCGCGAGCGCGGCGGCGAGGCTGGCGGAGGCTCTCCGCCGGCGCGGCCTGCTGTTGCTGCGCGGCGGACCGGAAGGTCGGGTGCTCGAGCTTCTGCCGCCGCTCGTTGTCACGCCGGCACAGCTCGGCTTCGCGCTCGAGACCCTGCGCCACGAGCTCGCCGACGCCTCCGGAGTGGACCAGTGAAGCCGCCGAACCTCAAGTTCGCCTTCATCGGTAGCCACGGCGTCGGCAAGACCACGCTCTGCTACGGCCTCGCCGCCCGCCTCAAGCGCCGCGACGTCGCGCTCGAGATCGTCCACGAGGTTGCCCGGCGCTGCCCGCTGCCGATCAACGCAGCGACCACCGCGGACGCGCAGCGTTGGATCCTCCACACCCAGATCGCCGAGGAGCTCCTTGCTGCGGCGCGGTATCCCGTCGTGCTGTGCGACCGCAGCGTGCTCGACAACTACGTCTACTTCCTTCTCGCCGCGCCTCCCGACCCGGCGCTCGACAGGCTGGTCTCCGAGTGGCTCGCAGGCTACGACCTCCTGGTCCAGGTTCCGGTGCTCCAGGCGCCACAGGCCGACGGCATCCGCGCCGCCGACCCGACGTTTCAGCGCGCCGTCGACGACCGCCTGCGGGCCGAGGTCGCGCAGCGCGGCATTCCGACCCTCGCTCTCGACGCCACGCGCTCGGGCGAGTGGCTCGACGACGTCGAAGCGGCGGCGCTCGCGCGCCTCCGCCCGGCGCAGCTCGATCTGCTCTGAGCTAGCGCTCGATCGGAGTCACCGCCCGCAACGGGCCGAGCGGGGCGTCGCCGGGATAGAGCACGCGCTCGAGAAAGAGGCCCGAGGGTGGAGCCGTGGTCTCCGCTGGTTGGAACTCGCCGCTCCTCGCCGGCCCTTGCGGATCGAGCAGACCTTCGAGCGCGGCGAGCGAAAGCGAGCCGCCCCCCACCTCTACCAGGGCGCCCACGATCCGACGAACCATCTTCCACAGAAAGTGGGAGGCGACGACGCGTACCAGCACGAGCTCGCCTTGGGTCTCGACTTCGCAGCGCTCGACGACCACGATGGTCGAGGTCTGCTCGAGAGGCTTCTCGCAGAAGCGCGCGAAATCGTGGCGGCCGGAGAGCAGCTGCGCCCCGGCGCGCATTGCGCCGACGTCGAGCGGCCGCCGAACCCACCAGACGAAGCGCTTGGCGAGCGCCGTCCGGCGGCGGGAGATCTGGTACACATAGCTGCGCGAGGTCGCGGTGTGGCGAGCGTGAAAACGCTCGGCCGCAGGCTCGAGTGTCAGCAGGTGAATATCGGCCGGCAGCGCCTCGTTCACCGCCCGCAGGACCTCCTCGCGGCGCAACTTGCCCGCCGTCTTGATGTGAGCCACCTGTGCCAGGGCGTGCACGCCGGCGTCGGTGCGGCCGGAACCGCCGAGCTCGACGCGCTCGCCGGCGGCCGCCTCGATCGCCTGACGGACCTCGCCGGCCACGGTGCGTGCGTTCTTCTGTTCCTGCCACCCGCGATAGCGAGTGCCTTCGTATTCGATGGTCAGGCGATAGGTGGGCATTTGGACGATACAATAGCTGTACTTTGGATCTCGCTTCGAGACTCGCCCAGCTCGCGCTCTTCGCGCACTTCCGGGGCCCTGAGCTCGAAGCGCTCGCCGCCTGCGCCGTGGGCCGCGCCTACGAGCCGCAAGCCAGCGTCCTGCGCCAGGGCGAGACGACGTTCGACATCTACGTCGTCGACCGCGGCCTGGTGGACATCCAGCGGACCACCCCCTACGGTCAGTTCACCCTCGCGCAGTTGGGCGCCGGACAGCTATTCGGAGAAACCAGCTTCGTCGACTCGGCGACGCGCTCCGGGGACGTCGTCGCCCATACCCAGTCCGCGCTCGTCGCACTCCTCGCCGCTCCGACACAGGCCCTGCTAGAGCGCGACCAGCGGGTGGCGGTGGCGCTCTATTGGGCGTTCTGGAAGAGCCTCTCCGCGAAGCTCCGCAGCACCAACGACCAGCTCGGCCGCTTCTTCTCGCAGAGCCCGCGCTCCAGCGGCGACAAGCCCCCGCTCACCAAGTCGCCGACCGGCGAGTTTCGCCTCGACATCTCCGCCAAGCGCAACCTGTTCGCCGAGCAACGGCTCTCCTCCATGGAGATCAACTTCCTCGCCTCACTCTCGCGCGAGCGCAAGCTCAAGAGCGGACAGGTTCTCTTCCACGAAGGAGATCCCGGCGATGCGATGTACGTGGTGCTCGAGGGGCGGGTGCTGATCAGCAAGTTCATTCCCGGCGCCGGCGAAGAGGCGCTGGCCTTTCTCGAGCGCGGCGACTTCTTCGGCGAGATGGCCCTCATCGACCGTGCGCCGCGCTCCGCGCAGGCGCGCGCACACGACGGCGGCGCCGTGGTGCTGGCGATTCCGGCGGAAGTCGTGGCGGGAATTCTCGACGTGCGCAAGGTCTCGTCCCTGCCGCTGCTCAAGATCCTCTGTGGCCTGATCGCCAAGCGCCTGCGCGAGGTCGACGACAAGATCGTCGGCTGGTACATCCTCTCGGGCGGCGATTCCTCTCAGCCCGGCTGATCGCGCGCCAGCGCCAAGACCTTGCGCGCCACTCCGGTGAGCGCCATGCCGGCGAGCTCCTCGTAGCTCCACCAACCCGCCTCGGAGCCTTCGGGCGACTCGGCCAGCTCGCTCCCGGAGGCCTGGAGCGCGGCCCTGTGTACCGCGATCGCGAAGCTCTGATCGGTGATCGCGTGACGCAGGCCGAAGCGCCTCTCGCCGACCTCCCAGATGCCGCCAAAGCGCGCCGCGAGCTGCGCGGCGGGCGCCCCCCCCGGCGAGAGCTCGACCGCGGGGAACTCCCACATCGAGGCGAGTTGTCCCGCCGACGCGCTGCGCCGGAAAAGCAACCACCGCCCGTCGCTCTCGACCAGCGCCACCACCTGCCGGACACGGCGAATTCCCGCCCGCGGCGGCGACGCCGGGAAACTCTCCGGCGCGCCCAGGACCCGGGCCGCACAGGCCGCGGCGAGGGGGCATTGCGGACAACCCGGGGCCCTCGGCGCACACAGCGTGGCGCCCAGCTCCATCAGCGCCTGATTGCTGTCGCCCGGCCGCGACGGCTCGAGCAGCGTGGCCGCCCTCTCGAGCAGCAAGACGCGGTCCTTCCGCCGCCGGCCGCCCCCAGGGGCGGCGGTCAGGCGCGACAGCACCCGCTCGACGTTGCCGTCGAGCACCGGCACGACCTCCCCGAAAGCGATGCTGGCGATCGCCGCCGCGGTATAGGGGCCGATTCCGGGCAGGCGCTCGAGCTCGCGCGCCGTCCTCGGAAGGCGACCCTCGCCTTGGGCCAGCTCGCGGGCGGCGGCGAGGAGCCCGCGGCAGCGGCGGTAGTAGCCCAGGCCCGACCAGGCCGCGAGGACATCCGACTCCTGGGCGTGCGCCAGGGTGGCGAGATCCGGGAAGCGCGCCAGGAAGCGCAGGTAGAACGGGATGACCGTCTCGACCCGCGTCTGCTGCAGCATGATCTCCGAGATCCAGACACGGTACGGATCCGGGAGTGATTCGGGGACGGCGGCGTTCTGTTCGCCGGTGGCGCGCCAGGGGAGGTCCCGCTTGTGGCGATCGAACCAGGCGAGAAGTGCGGTTCTTGCCTCCATTTTGCCCAGTGTATCCGCCAGATTGGGGAGGATTCCGCCAAAACGGCAGTCGCCCAAAAGAGATCGGCCCCGGGTTGAACCGGGGCCGAAGAAAAGAACCGCAGGCGAGAGGTTCCGAGTTGGTTGGCTCTTAAGTGGCTATACCCCTGTTAGTTAGGGGGTTTTGGCTGGGCTTGAAGAGGGGTGGAGATCAACCGGATCTCGAAACTTCTGGGTGGGGTGGTAATGGGGAAGTGGAACCTCCTCGCGCACGGTGATGACTCTGCTCTGACTGTCTAGCAAAACAGGTGCCACCCGCCGGATATTCCAGCCCCCCTCCCGTCCACCTGCCCGCTGCCGGTCGGCAGCCTGGCGCCGCCCGGCGATCCCCCACCTCCGCGCCGTCCCGGCTCCCGGCCGGCAGCGGCAGAACACGCTATCTTTGCCCGCTGGAGGCCCGCCCTCGATGCGAAAGCTCTTCTTCCTGCTGCTGCTCGCCACGCTCTTCGGCGTCGTCCTGGCCAGCGGTGGCTATCTCCTGCTGCGCCACCAGGCGCCCGCCTGGGGCTCGGCCAGGATCCTCACCCTCACCCTGGACAGGCCGCTCGAGGAGCAGGCGCTCGAACCCACCCTGCCGTTCTTCGGCAGCGAGCAGCCTGCGTCCATGAGCCTGCTCTACCGCGGCTTCCTCGCCGCGCGCACGGATCCGGCGGTGCGCGGGGTCGCGCTGCACATCCACGACGCCGCCTTCGGGCTCGCCAAGGCACAGGAGCTGCGCCGTCAGATCGCCGAGCTCGATCGCGCCGGCAAGCCGGTACGTTGTTATCTCGAGACCGCCGGCGAGGGCGGAAACGGCACGCTGGAGTACTACCTCGCTTCCGCCTGTACTTCCATCTCGCTCGCACCCGCCGGCGAGATCAACCTCCTCGGCCTCTATGCCGACAGCCCCTTCCTGCGCGGCGGCCTCGACAAACTGCGCATCGAGCCCTCCTTCCTCACCGCGGGAGAGTTCAAGAGCGCCGGCGAGATCTTCACCGAGGTACGGCACTCTCCCGCCGCCCGGGTGGCGCTCGACGCCCTTCTCGACGGCTTCTACGGCCAGATCGTCGAAGGTATCGCCAGCGGTCGTGAGCAGGATGCCGCGACGGTGCGCGACTGGGTCGCCGCCGCGCCGCTCTCGGCGGCGAGAGCGCTCGAGCTCGGCCTGGTCGATGAGCTCGCCTATCCGGACGAATTCAGCGACGGCTTGGAGAAGCCGGCGGAGGGAGAGAAGGACGCTCCAGAGTTGGCCGATTTTCTCGCCTACGCGCGACGCGCGTCGGGCCGCTTGCCGGGAGGCAAGCGGTTGGCGATCCTCTACGCCCAGGGCGCCATCGTGCGCGGCGGCGGCGGTTCGGATCCTTTCGCCAGCGAGATGCTCCTCGGTTCCTCCGACATCGCCGCCGAGCTCCGCGACCTCGCCGAAGACGATGGCGTCGTCGCCGTCGTGCTGCGCGTCGACAGCCCGGGAGGCTCGGCACTCGCCTCGGACCTCATCCTGCGCGAGGTCGAGCGCCTGCGCGAGATCAAGCCGGTCGTCGTCTCGATGTCCGATGTCGCGGCCTCCGGCGGCTACTACATTGCGGCGCGCGCCACGAGCATCGTTGCCGAGCCGGCGACGATCACCGGCTCGATCGGAGTCGTCACCGGCAAGCTCGCCACCGGACGCTTCCAGGAAGAGCTCCTGGGCATCACCCACGATCCGCTCCAGCGCGGCGCCAATGCCGATCTCTACTCTCCCCTCAAGCCCTACGACGAGCGCCAGACGGCGCTGATGCGCGGCCGCGTCAACGAGATCTATGGCCGCTTCCTCGATCATGTCGCCGCCGGGCGGGAGCTCGACCGCACCGCCGTCGAAGCGGTCGCAGGCGGCCGGGTGTGGACCGGCACGGATGCCAAAGCCGTCGGGCTCGTCGACGAGCTGGGCGGCCTCGATCGCGCGGTGGAGCTCGCGCGCGAGGCGGCCGGAGTCCCCGCCGCCGACAAGCTGCCCCTGGTCTATCGGCCCAAGGCCCCGTCGTTTCTCGACCTCTTGTCGCGCGACGGAGGGTCCGGTCTGGGGAGCCGCCTGGTCACCGCCCTGAGCAACCGTCTCGAGGCGCGCCTCGAAGCCCGCCTTCGCGAACGCTACGGCGCACTCGCCGTGCTCCGCCGCCCGCGCCTCGAGCTCGAGCTCGAGGCCGGCTGGCTGCAGCTCGCGCGCAGCCTCTGACCCCGCAGGGGTTCGCAGCCGGACCGCGCGGAACCTGCGATATAGTGCCGCTCTCGACTCCTGCTGCGTCCCCCGGCCTCGAGTGAGATTTCCGCAAACTGTGGAAAACCTGTTGATATCCAGCCCACTCCGTGCCCCCCGCCGCTAGCCACTGGAACCGCCTGCAGGAGCGCCTGCGTGCCATCCTCGAGCCCGAGGAGTACGCCACCTGGATCGCGCCGCTCTCCGTCCACGACGAGGACGAGAACGGACTGGTGCTCACCGCGCCCAACGAGCGCTTTGTCCACACCCTGGAGGAGAGCTACCGCGAAACCCTGGACCGGGAAGCCGCCCAGCTGTTCGACGAGTTCTTCTCTGTCACCGTAACGGCGGCCCCGACGACCACCGACCGCAGCCTCTCCGACGGCTCGACGCGCCCCGAGCGGGCGCCGCAGGGGGCGTCTGCCCCGACCGGCGACCGGCTGAATCCCAAGTACCTCTTCGACACCTTCGTCGTCGGCAGCTCGAATCAGTTCGCCCATGCCGCCGCCCGCGCCGTCGCCGAGAGCCCCGCGCACAGCTACAACCCGCTCTTCCTCTACGGCGGGGTCGGCCTCGGCAAGACGCATCTGCTGCACGCCGTCGGCCATCAGATCCTCGCCCGGCGGCCCGAGCTCAAGGTGCTCTATTTCACCGCCGAGCAGTTCGTCAACCAGCTCATCAACTCCCTGCGCTTCAAGTCGATGCACGCCTTTCGCGAGCGCTATCGCTCGATCGACGTCCTGCTCGTCGACGACATCCAGTTTCTGGCCAACAAGGAGCGCACGCAGGAGGAGTTCTTTCACACCTTCAACACGCTCTACACCAGCCAGCGCCAGATCATCCTGTCCTCCGACTCCTCGCCGCGCAACATTCCGGCGATCGAGGAGCGCCTGCGCTCGCGTTTCGAGTGGGGGCTGATCGCCGACATCCAGGCTCCCGATCTCGAGACCAAGGTCGCCATCCTTCGCCGCAAAGCGGATCAGGACGGCGTGGTCCTCCCCGACGACGTCGCGCTCTTCATCGCCTATCAGGTGAAGTCGAACGTCCGCGAGCTCGAGGGCATGCTCAATCGCGTGGTCGCCTTCTCTTCCCTCACCGCCAAGCCGCTCTCTCTCGAGTTGGCGAAAGAGACGCTCAAGGACATCCTCCCGGAGGAGGGGCGGCGCGCCACCGCAGCCGACATCATCAAGTTCGTCGCCCGCCACTACGGGCTCAAGGTGAGCGAGATCAAGTCGAAGTCGAACTCCAAGCAGATCGCCTTTCCACGTCAGGTCGCGATGTTCCTCTGCAAGGAGCTGACCGAGCTCTCCTATCCGGAGATCGGCCGCCAGTTCAACGACAAACACCACTCGACGGTGATGTACTCGGTCGACAAGATCCAGAAGCTCCGCACCACCGACGCCGAGCTCGAGCGCACCCTCGACGGCATGACCCGCCACCTCGCCTGAGCCCGTTCTCTGCTTCTCGCGGAGGAAATCCGCAGATTGGCCGAATGGCCTGCGGATATCCGGCGGATGGAATGTTCAAATCCCTGCCGGCCCGACTTTTCCACCGCTCGTCGAGCTCTCTCCACAGGCGGCATTCCACAGGCCGCTGCCCTGCCGCCCCCCGTCCCGCCGGCCCTTCGCGGCGCTTTCCGCAGATCCGCCGGCATCTACCTACGACTACGGCTATGTTATGTTTTCCTCTCTCCAGTGCCCGGAGCTTTTAGCGGAGAATCAAGTTATGGAACTGCGCCTTCGGCGTGACCTCTTCCTTGCAGAGCTGAGTCCCATGCAGGGCATCGTCGAGCGTCGCACGACGATCCCGGTCCTGTCCCACATCCTCCTTAGGGCGAGTGCGAAGAGCCTCCAACTTGCCGCCACCGATCTCGACGTCTCGTTGACCAGCTCCGTAGGGGCCGAGGTCGAGAGCGAGGGCGCTCTCGCCGTGCAGGCCAAGAAGTTCACCGAGATCGTCCGTTCGGTGGTCGCCGACGAGGTGCGCCTCAAGGTCGAGGACGAGCGCACCCTGCTCATCCAGGCGGGCAAGGCCCGCTTCCGCATGCATGGGCTGCCGGCGGCGGACTTCCCCTCGCTCTCGACGGTCGAGGGCAAGCCGAAGATGGAGGTTCCGCTCGCGACCCTGCGTCGCCTGGTGGCGAAGATCCTCTTCGCGGTGTCGGGCGAGGACTCGCGTTTCCAGCTCTCCGGCGCCCTGCTCAAGATCAAGCCCAAGTCGATCGAGCTGGTGGCGACCGATGGACATCGTCTGGCGCTGATCGAGTCGCCCCACGAGTTCCAAGGTGCCGTCGAGGACTCGGTCCTGGTACCGCGCAAGGCCCTGCAGGAGCTGATGCGGATGGAGGGCGACGGCAACGTCGTCTTCCGTCGCGGCGAGCACCACCTCTCCTTCTCCGTCGGCGGTCGCGAGATGACCTGCCGGGTCCTCGAAGGGAGCTTCCCGGACTACGACCGGGTCATTTCGCGCGGCAACGACAAGAAGGCGATCCTCGACCGGAAGCCGCTCGCCGAGGCTGTCCGCCGGGTGGCGATCATGACCGGCGAGCGCAATCGCGGCGTGCGCCTCGAATTCGCTGCCGGTGAGCTCGCGATCGCTGCGGCCAACCCCGATCTCGGAGACGCCAGCGAGAGCCTCGGCTGCGAGATTTCCGGCGGCGACATCAAGATCGGCCTCAACCCCGACTATCTCGGCCACTTTCTCGACGCCGTCGAAACCGACAAGGTGCTCCTCGAGCTCAAGGACGAGAACAGCCAGTGTGTCGGCTCGCCGCAAGCGGAAGAGGGCAAAGGGGTCGCCGGCGAGCGTTACCTCTGCGTCATCATGCCGATGCGCATCTGAGCGCCGAGACCGCGGCACTTCGCCGGCTCCAGCTCGCCCGCTTCCGTGCGCTCGCCCCGACCGATTGGCGGCCGCACCCGGGCTTCAATCTGATTCACGGCGCGAACGGCTCGGGCAAGAGCAGCCTCCTCGAAGCGATCTACCTCACCGCCACCGGCAAGAGCTTCCGCACGCCGACGCTCGCTGAGTGCTGTGCGCGCGGCGCTGACAACTTCTTCGTCCGCGCGGAGGTCGAGCGCGACGGCCTCTGGGACCTGGGTCTCGCCTTCTCGGCAGAGGGACGGCGCCTCACCCTGCAGGAGAAACCGTCGACGCTCGCCGAGCACCTCGCACTGCTGCCGGTCGTCGCCTGGACCGAGAGCGAGCGCGAACTCGCCGCAGGACCTACAGCAGGCCGAAGGCGTTTTCTCGACCGCGCGGCACTCCTCCTCCGTCCATCGCGACTCGCCGAGCACCTCGAGCTGCAGCGCGTTCTGGCGCAGAAGCGCCATCTGCTCGCAGCCCGCGGGCGCGGCGCTGACCTCGAGGCCTGGAACGACCTCCTGGCGCCGCTCGTCGCCCGCCGCGCGGCGGAACGCGCCGAGCTCGCAGAGCGCCTCGAAACCGTCGCCGGCGAGCTCCTGGACCGCGAAGGCGCCGACCTCCCCGCGCTGCGGGTGACCTATCAGCCGTCTCCCCCGGTCGCCCTCGCGAGCGCCGCTGCGGTCACGGAGGCGCTCGCCGCGGCGGCCGCGAGCGAGCGCGAACGCGGCCAACTGCTCGTCGGGCCTCAGCGCGATCGGGTCGAAATCCTCCTCGAGAGCTCCGCCGCGCGGCGTTCCCCTTCGGCGGGAGAGAGAAAACTGCTCGTACTTTCGCTGCTCGCCGGCCTGGCCCAGTTGTTGGCGACCCACGCCCGCGAGCCGTTGGTGCTGCTCGACGATCTCGACGCCGAGCTCGACCGCGACCGCCTCGCGCTCGCCATGCGGCTGTTTTCCGGCATCCCGCAAACCCTCGCGACGAGCAGCCGGCCGGAGGCCTTCGATCCCGCCGGAGGCATGGGCCGCTGGAGGCTCGTCAAGGGCGTCGTATCGGGCGCCTCCTCAGCCAACTAACTTATTTATTTTCAACAGTTTGGCGCTTGTTCGACGAACCCTCCGTGTGATACAGTCCTAAGGTTCGACCAGCCTCCGGAGAACCTGACTTTGGCCAAGCCGCAAACCCCCCAACAAGCCTCCTATACCGCCGAGGACATCAAGGTCCTCAAAGGCCTCGAAGCCGTCCGCAAGCGCCCCGGCATGTACATCGGCGACACCGATGACGCCTCGGGTCTGCATCACATGGTCTTCGAGCTCGTCGACAACTCGATCGACGAAGTGCAGGCAGGCTACGCGACCCACGTCGTGGTCACCATTCACTCCGACAACAGCGTCACCGTCGAGGACGACGGCCGCGGCATCCCGGTCGACCTGCACAAGGGCGAGAACCGTTCGGCTGCCGAAGTGATCATGACCGAGCTGCACTCGGGCGGTAAGTTCGACAACAACGTCTACAAGGTCTCGGGCGGTCTGCACGGCGTCGGCGTTTCGGTGGTCAACGCCCTGTCGGTCCTGCTCGAGCTCGAAATCAAGCGCGACGGCCAGGTCTGGTTCCAGACTTTCCGCCGCGGCAAGCCCGACTCGCCGATCGCGGCGATCGGCAAGACCAAGAAGACCGGCACCAAGGTGCGTTTCATCCCCGACAACGAGATCTTCACCGTCCTCGAGTTCAGCTACGACACCCTCGCCCAGCGTCTGCGCGAGCAGGCGTTCCTCAACAAGGGGGTGAAGATCCACCTCCAGGACGAACGCAGCGACAAGGCGACCGATTTCGAGTACGCCGGCGGCATCGCCTCGTTCGTCGAACATCTGAACAAGAACAAGAGCGCCCTGCACCCCAAGCCGATCTACTTCGAAGAGGTCAAGAAGGACGCCGGGCCGGAGGAGCGCTGCGAGGTCGCGCTGCAGTGGAACGACAGCTACGGCGAGCAGATCTACTCGTTCACCAACACGATCAACAACCGCGACGGCGGTACCCACCTCGAGGGCTTCAAAGCAGCGCTCACCCGGACGATCAACGCCTACGCGCAGAATTCGGGGCTGTCGAAGCAGCTGAAGGAGACGACGCTTTCCGGCGACGACGTGCGCGAAGGCCTGACCGCGGTCGTCTCGGTGCGCATCCACGACCCCAAGTTCTCATCGCAGACCAAGGACCGCCTGGTCTCCTCCGAGATCAAAGGCTGGGTGCAGCAGGTGATGAACGACAAGCTCGGCACCTTCTTCGAGGAGAACCCCGGGGTCGCCAAGCGGGTCATCGAGAAGTGCGTCGAGGCGGCCCGCGCGCGTGAAGCGGCGAGGAAGGCCCGCGAGCTCACCCGGAGGAAGGGCGTCCTCGACGCCTCGAACCTCCCCGGCAAGCTCGCCGACTGCTCGGAGAGGAACCCCGAGTTCGCCGAGCTCTTCCTGGTCGAGGGTGACAGCGCCGGCGGCACCGCCAAGATGGGGCGCGACCGCAAGTTCCAGGCGATCCTTCCGCTGCGGGGCAAGATCCTGAACGTCGAGAAGGCACGCTTCGACAAGATGCTGGGCTCCGAGGAGATCAAGACGATCATCACCGCCTTGGGCACCAGCATCGGGCGCGAGGACTTCGACCTCACCAAGCTCCGCTACCACAAGCTGATCATCATGTGCGACGCCGACGTCGACGGCTCGCACATCCGCACCCTGATCCTCACCTTCTTCTACCGCCAGATGGGCGAGCTCATCCGCCGCGGCCATCTCTACATCGCGCAGCCGCCGCTCTACAAGGTGGCCGAGGGCAAGAAGGACAGCTATCTCAAGGACGACCGCGAGTACCGCGCCTTCCGCGTCGAGCGCATCCAGAACGGCTGGGAATTGACTCTCGACGGCGGCAGGACGATGCGCGGCCCGAAGCTCGGCCAGTTCGTCGAGAAGGTCGAGACCTTCCGCGAGAACATGGCGAAGCTGACCGACCGCGGCTATCCCGAAGACGCCCTGCGCGTGGCGCTCATGGGGGGCCTCACCGACAAGAAGTCGCTCGCCGACAAGGCGAAGCTGCGCGAGGTGGCGCACATCATCGAGGCCTCGGGCTTCCTCGGTGTCGAGATTTCGGACGACGTCGAGCACGGCACCGGCGTGATCTCGTTCCGCTCGCGCCGCGACGGTGTGGAGCGCGACGTGAGGATCGACTGGAACCTGCTGACCTCGGCCGAATACCGGCAGCTCGCCGGCAACGCCTACGGCCTCGAAGCGGTCTCGGCGAAGAGCTTCTCGGTCAAGAAGGTGGAAGAGACCGCCGCCAAGAAGGAGAGCGCGAAGGAGCCGGCAGAAGCCACCCAGCACGAATCGCTCGACGAGGCGATGGCCAAGCTCTACAGCGGCGCCGAAAAGGGCCTGTCGATTCAGCGCTACAAGGGCTTGGGAGAGATGAACGCCGAGCAGCTCTGGGAGACCACGATGGACCCCCAGCGCAGGAGGCTCCTGCAGGTGCGCGTCGAAGACGACATCGAAGCCGACGGCATCTTCACCATCCTCATGGGCGACCAGGTCGAACCCCGCCGCCAGTTCATCGAACAGAACGCACTGAACGTGAAGAACCTGGACGTTTGAGCTGGAGGGCTCCAGGTTGCCTACGGTCGCTCTGGCGTCGAATGGCGGTTTCGCGGCACACGAGCTGCGCGAGATTCAACGGGTGATCGAGGGCCGGCAGCGAGTGTTCCTGGAGGCGTGGAATGGGTATTTTGGCTACCAGAGCTGACGAGCGAGCGCGGGAGGTGCGTTGCGACGAGGATCGGCTGACCGTCGACCTCATGGATGGCCGCACGATCAGCGTTCCGCTCGTCTGGTACCCGCGCCTACTGCACGCGACGGCCGAGCAGCGCGATCATTGGGAACTGATCGGTGCTGGCTATGGAATCCACTGGCCCGATGTCGACGAGGACCTTTCGACCGAGGGTCTTCTGCGCGGAGCCCCTGCGCCGAGAGGCTCCTGGGCGTCTGAGGTCGCGGAGCCGTGAATGCCTCGCGGGAAGGTAATGACACTCACCGCGGCGCCTGTTGGCGCGCGCGGGTAGGAGATAGAGGGACGGAATGACCGAGAACACGATGCTTCCTTTCGAGCGGCCGGTGCAGGTCGATATCGAAGAGGAGATGAAGAGGAGTTACCTCGATTACGCGATGAGCGTGATCATCGGGCGCGCCCTGCCGGACGTGCGCGACGGCTTGAAGCCGGTGCACCGGCGGGTGCTGTACGGCATGTTCGAGGCGGGAAACACCTCGAACAAGCCGTACAAGAAGTCCGCCCGTATCGTCGGCGACGTGATGGGTAAGTACCACCCGCACGGCGACTCGGCGATCTACGACACCGTCGTCCGCATGGCGCAGGACTTCTCGCTGCGCTACCTGCTCGTCGACGGCCAGGGCAACTTCGGCTCGATCGACGGCGACAACGCCGCGGCGATGCGTTACACCGAGGTCCGCCTCACCAAGCTCGCCGAGGAGATGTTGAAGGACGACATCGACAAGGAGACCGTCGAGTGGGGGCCGAACTACGACGGCACCGAGAAGGAGCCGCTGGTACTCCCGGCGAAGATCCCCAACCTCCTCATCAACGGCGGCTCCGGCATCGCCGTCGGCATGGCGACCAACATCCCGCCGCACAACCTCACCGAGGTCTGCGACGCGCTGATGCTGCTCATCGACGACCCGGCGACGCCGCTCGACAAGATCATGCGCGTCCTGCCCGGCCCCGACTTCCCGACCGCCGGCTTCATCCACGGTCTCCAGGGGATCCGCAACGCCTACGAGACCGGCCGCGGCATCATCCAGATGCGCGCCCGCGCCGGCATCGAGACCACCAAGCGCGGCGGCGAGCGCCAGGCGATCATCGTCACCGAGATCCCCTACCAGGTGAACAAGGCGCGGCTGATCGAAAAGATCGCCGAGCTCGTGCGCGAGAAGAAGATCGAAGGCATCTCCGACCTCCGCGACGAGTCCGACCGCGAGGGCATCCGCATCGTCATCGAGGTCAAGCGCGGCGAGGTCCCCGAGGTCATCCTCAACCAGCTCTACAAGCAGACCCAGATGCAGTCGACCTTCGGCATCATCTTCCTGGCGATCGTCGACAACCAGCCCAAGGTGCTGTCGCTCGCCGAGATGCTCCGCCTCTTCCTCGACCACCGGAAGACCGTCATCATCCGGCGGAGCCGCTACGACCTGCGGAAAGCGGAAGAGCGCGCCCACATCTTGGAGGGTCTCCTCAAGGCGCTCGATCACCTCGACGAGGTGATCACCACCATCCGCCAGAGCGCGAACCCGCCCGAGGCCAAGGAACGCCTGATGGCGAACTTCGGCTTCACCCAGCCGCAGGCCGAGGCGATCCTCGACATGCGCCTGCAGCGGCTCACCGGCCTCGAGCGCCAGAAGATCGTCGACGAGTACAAGGAGCTCATGCAGCTGATCGAGAAGCTGCGCGCGATCCTGGCCTCCGACAAGCTGCTGCTCGAGGAGATCCGCAAGGAGCTGGTCGAGATCCGCGACCGCTTCGGCGACAAGCGCCGCACCGAGATCATCCCCGAGGCGCACGACATCACCATCGAGGACATGATCGCCGACGAGGACATGGTGATCACCGTCACCTCCTCGGGCTACGTCAAGCGCTCGCCGCTGTCGCTCTATCGAGCGCAGGGCCGGGGCGGCAAGGGCCGCACCGGGATGACGACCAAGGACGGCGACTTCGTCGAGCACCTGTTCGTCGCCTCGGCGCACAGCTACGTTCTGGTCTTCACCCAGTCGGGCCGGGTGTTCTGGATCAAGGTGCACGAGATCCCGCAGGCGGGGCCGGCGGCCAAGGGCAAGGCGATCGTCAACCTGCTGAATCTCGACGGCAACGAGAAGATCGCCACCACCATCGCGGTGCGCGACTTCGCCGCCGACCGCTACCTGGTTTTCGCCACCGAGAAGGGGACGATCAAGAAGACGGCGCTCTCCGAGTACGGCAATCCGCGCGCCGGCGGCATCATCGCCATCAACCTCGACGAGGGCGACCGGCTGCTGTCGGTCAAGAACACCGACGGCTCGAAGCACCTCTTCATGGCCACCGCCGACGGCATGTCGATCCGCTTCCCCGAGGCCGACTGCCGGCCGATGGGTCGGGCGACCGCTGGTGTGCGCGGCATTTCGCTGCGCAAGGGCGACCGGGTCATCGGCATGGAGGCGCTCGAGAAGGAGGGCGCCATCCTCACCGCCGCCGAGCGCGGCGTCGGCAAGCGGACGCCGATCGCCGAGTACCGCGAGCAGGGCCGCGGCGGCCTCGGGGTGATCAACCTCAAGGTGGGGTCGAAGACCGGTTCGGTGATCGGCATCGCGCAGGTGCTGCCGGGCGATCAGCTGATCCTCATCACCCAGGAGGGGATGATCATCCGCACCGCAGTGGACGGCATCCGCGAGATCGGCCGCTCGACCCAGGGCGTGCGGCTGATCAACCTCGAGGGCGACGACCGCCTGGTGGCGATCGCCAAGGTCCTCGAGCGCGACGACGACCCCGAAGGCCTGGCCGAGCTGCCGCCCGAAGAGGACGACGGCCAGGGGACGATCGAGTAGCTAGGGCCCCGTCACAATCACGACCACGGTCTCCCGCTCGAGCGCCAGAAACGGCAGCTCGAGCGGGCGGACGGTCAACTCGAGCGCGGTCGCGCCGGCGCGGCTGCTGACGATCACGCCACGAAATGTCTGCTGGGCGTCCTCTGCCGAACGCACCGTCACCTCGGCTCCGGCGGGGTAGTCCACCGGGGTGGCTCCCGGCAGGGTCACCGAGAGAGACGTCGCGCTGGCCGCGACGAAGCTCACCAGAGGCTTGCGCCGCTTGGCATCGGCGCCGGCGGCATAGAAGTTGCGAATCAGGTAGCCGTCTGCCGGCGCCCGCGGCGAGGCCTGAGAGAGCCGCGTCTGAACTTCGAGCATGTCGCGCATGGCGTCGGCCTCCTTGATGGCGAGATTGGTCTCGACGCCGTTGTCGGGCCGCTGTCCCCCGGTCGTCGAGCCGCCGCCTCCCCGTTGAACCTCCTTGTTGCTGGCGCGGTAGCGCTTCTCTTCCTGGACGTCACGCAAGGTGCGCTGGAGCTCGCGCATCTCGCGCTCGAGCTTGGCGACGTCCATCTCCGCCAGGATGGTGCCCTTCTTCACCGGGTCTCCGGGTCGGACGGGAAGGGCCGCGACCGGCAACGAGACGACGGCGTTCAGAACAATGGCGGTGCCCTCAGGAGAGGACAGGCGGGCTGTGCCCGTCATCCGACCGATCGGCGCTCCGGCAGCGGCGGTGATGAGCGACAGGAAAAAACAGGTAAGAACCAGGACGGTGCGGAGCATGGGGGCCTCCCGGACAGTGGGTCGCATGCTGAAGCTGCAACTCCTGCGCCGCGTAGCAGTGTCTCAGGGAGCGAGCTGGCGCAGCAAGTCGCCATAGCCTTCGCGATAAGTGGGATAGCAGAAGCGGAAGCCGCTGGCCTTGAGCAGCGCGTTCGAGCAGCGCTTGCTGCTGCGCTCGCGGTCGTCTGCGCTCGGACTCTCCGCGAGCCGCGGCAGCGGAACGCCGAGCTCGACGGCGAGGAAGTTCAGGACCTCGGCGAGATCGACCGGCGCATCATCGACCCCGAGGTAGAGCGGTGCCGGCGCCGGCAGGCGGAGGAGATGCGCCAGCGCCCCCGCGGCGTCGTCGCGGTGAATGCGGTTGGCGTAGCGCGGCGGGCCGGGCGGGTAGGTGGCGCGACCAGAGCGCACCAGGTCGATGAGCCGCGTCCGGCCGGGACCGTAGATGCCGGAGAGGCGGAGGACAGTCGTAGTCGTCGCTGCGGATGCCTCCGTGCGCAGCAGCGCCTCCCCTTCACGCAGGCGGACACCGCGAAAGTCGGTGGCCTCCGCAGGCGAGCGCTCGTCGATCCATTCGCCGTCATCCTGCGCGTAGACCGCGGTGCTCGAGACGAAGAGGATGCGCTGCGGCGGCTGTTCCCGGATCGCCGGCGCCGCGAGCAGGTGGCGCACGCCGTCGACGTACGCGCGGCGGTAGGCCTCGTCGGTCGAGCGGTCGGCGGCGGCGGCGTAGACGACCGCGTCGACCTCTGGCAGCGCCGCGAGCGTCGCCGGATCCGCGAGATCCGCAGCCAGTAGGCGGATCGCTGCCGGCAGTCGTTCAGGATTTCGGCGCAGACCGAAGACCTCGTCGCCCATGGCGGCGAGATCGAGTCCAAGCGCAGTTCCGAGATCGCCGCAGCCGGCGATGAGGACTCTCAAGCCGTCGGTCGCTCGAGCTGCGCGATGCGCTCCTCGGCGAAGCGCGCCGCCTGTTCGCAGCAGCCGTTCATGCTGACGCCGAAGTACGACTGGCCGGCGATGTGCAGCCCGGGCAGCGTCGCGAAGCGCGCGGCGATCGTCGCCAGGCGCGCCGCGTGGCCGACGGTGTACTGGCTGATGCCCACCTTGTGGCGAAAGAGCCAATGGCGCTCAGGGGTGGTCTCCAACCCCATGGTCGCCGCGAGATCGGCGCGCGCGATACGTAGCAGCTCGTCTTCGGGAAGCGTCACCGCCTCCGGATCGAGGGCGCCGCCGATCATCACCCGCAGCAGGACCTTGCCGGCAGGTGCGCGCTCGCCGGGGAAGACGCTCGAGTCCCAAAGCGCGCCGAGAATCCGCGGCCGCTCGCCTCGCGGTACCAGGAAACCGAAGCCGTTCGGTGCCCCGGGCCGCGCGCCGAGCGCGCGAGCGTGGAAGGCGTTCTCGTCGTAGGCCAGCGCGAGCACAGCGAGAGAGGCCGAAGGAATGGCGCCAACCGTTCTGCCGAGCTCCTCGTCGAGCGGGGCGAGAAGCGGCGCCGCCTGCGCCGCCGGTACGGCGAAAACGACTTCGTCGGCCTCGAGCAGCGAGCCGTCGGCGAAGTCGAGCCGCCAGAGGCGGGTCGAACCGTCCCGGCCATCGATCGGCTGCACCCGCCCGAGTGCGCGGCCGCACTCGACCGCCGGCCCGAGAGCCGCGGCGAAGGCGTCGGTGAAGGTCTGGATGCCGCCGCGGAAGGAGGTCAGCCGGCCGGCCGGCCCGACCGGCCCGCCGGGGCGCTCCATCTCGCCCATCTCCGGTGTGTTCTCACCGCGCGCGCGCCGCGCCGCAAGCTCGCGCTTCGCAGCGCTGCGGGCGCGCTGTTTGGCGAGCATCGCCTTCACCAGCCCGCCGTGTTCGGCCTCCATTTCCGCCATTTTCGGAAAGCAGCTGGCGAGCGACAGCTGCCGCCCATCGCCGGCGAAGACCCCGGAGACCATCGCGCCGACCAGCACGTGCGCCGCCTCGGCGCCGATCCGCCGGCGGGCGAACTCGTACACCGTCTCGTCGCCACCGGGATGCTTCGCCGCGAACGGCTCGCCGAGAACGCGCAGGCGCCCGCCGAGGGAGAGCACCGGGCAGGTCAGAAAGCTCCCGGGCCCCCCCGGCAGCAGATGCAGGCGGCCGTCGCGGAAGAGAAACCGCCGCGCGGCGGCGGCGTCGGAGGGGCAGAGCTCGCCCTCGAGCCCGAGTCGGCGCACCAGGTCGAGCGTCGCGGGGACGTTGTCGAGAAAGCCGTTCGGCCCCCACTCGACTCGATACCCACCCTCGCGTTCGGTGCGCAGATTCCCGCCGAGGCGCGGGGCGCCTTCGACCACGCGCACCTCGAGACCCCCCGGAACGCGGCCCGCCCGCTCCCGGAGCTCGAACGCAGTGGCGAGCCCGGCGATGCCCCCGCCGACGACGACGATCCGCTTCATGCGGCGACCCCTCTCTGCGCCCGCCCGCGCCGGTCTCAGACGGTGCGCGAAAACACCGGCCGGTTGGCCGCGCGCTTCGCCTCGAGGTAGCGGTCGAACGCCATACAGACGTTGCGCACGAACAGCCGGCCGCGGTCCGTCACGGTGACGGCCGCGCTATCGACGATGACGAACCCCTCAGCCTGGACCTCGTCGAGCCCCTCCAGCGCGGCCGAAAAGTAGCTGTCGAAGTCGAGGCCGAAGCGCTCCGCCACCTCGGCCTTGGCGATCCGGAAGTTGCACATCAGCTGGCGGATGACGAACTGGCGGACGCGATCGTCGGCGTCGAGCTGGTAGCCGCGCTCGACCGGCAACCGCCCGGCGTCGATCGCCTCGTAGTAGCGCGACAGCTTCTTCTCGTTGGCGAAGAAACCGCCTTCGACCTCGCCGATGCCGGAGACACCGAAGGCGAGCATCGCGTTCGACGGTTTGACCGTGTAGCCCATGAAGTTGCGGTCGAGGCGGCCGGCACGCGCGGCGCGCGCCAGCTCGTCGCCCGGGAGCGCGAAGTGGTCCATGCCGATCGGTTCGTAGCCCGCGTCGAGAAGCTTCTCGAGGGCGGCGAAGTAGAGCGCCATCTTCGCTTCGCGGGCGGGCAGCGCTTTCTCGTCGATCTTCTTCTGGTTGGGGCGGATCCACGGCACGAACGCGAACGAGTAGATCGCCAGGCGGTCGGGGCGCAGCGCGGTCACCAGGTCGAGACTCGCGCGGAACGTCGCCTCGGTCTGGAGAGGCAGGCCGTAGACCAGATCGAGGTTGATGCCGTCGGCGAAACCGACGCGGCGGGCGCTCTCCATCAGCGCCTTGGTCTGTTCGAAGGTCTGGCCGCGCCCGATCGCCTCCTGCACCGCCGGGGTGAAATCCTGCACGCCGAAGCTCAGGCGGTTGAAGCCCAGGCCGGCGAGCGTTTCGAGGTGAGCGAGGGTGGTGACGCGCGGATCGACCTCGATGGCGCGTTCGGAGTCGGGCAGAAGCTCGAAGTGGCGCGTGACCAGGGCGTGCAGCTGCTCGAGCTGAGCCGGCTCGAGATAGGTCGGCGTCCCGCCGCCCCAGTGCATCTGGACGAGCTTGCGGCGCGCCGGCAGAAGAGCGGCCACCAGCTCGAGCTCGCGGCCGACGTACTCGAGATACTCCGCCGCCACCTCGCGCTTCGGCGTCGCGATCACGTGGCAGCCGCAGTAGCTGCAATGCTTGGCGCAGAACGGCAGATGGACGTAGAGACTCAGCGGCTCGCCTGCGTGCTCACGGCCGGCGCGCGCCAGATGCTCGCGATAGACGGCCTCGCCGACGCCGGGATGGAACTCGACCGCGGTGGGATAGGAGGTGTAGCGCGGCCCGGGGCGGTCGAAGCGCTGCACCACCTCGGGGTCGGGAATCGCGAGTCGTGTCGTCATGGTCTCCCCCCGGAGTCCCGCGAAAGCGTGCCCCGCGCGGTGCGTTCGTGCACATGATCGACCAGACGCGCAACCTGGTCGGGGTCGGTCACCGGCTCGATGCCGTGCCCGAGGTTGAAGATATGTCCCGGCGCCGAGCCGGCCTCCGCCAGCACCCGATCGGCGAGATGGAGAAGCTCGGCGGTAGGGGCCATCAGCGCTGCCGGGTCGAGATTGCCCTGCACGGCGATCTTGGGCCCGAGGATGGCTCGCGCGCGCGACAACGGCAGCCGCCAATCGATGCCGGCGACATCGAGCGGCAGGCCGCGCAGCTGGTCGAGCAACGTCGCTCCCTGATTGGGGAAGTAGAGGACCGGCACGCCCAACGGCGCCAACCCGGCGAGCACCTTGCGCACCGCCGGCAGGGCAAACCGGGCGTAGGTGTCGGGTCCGAGGAGGCCCGCCCAGGAGTCGAAGACCATCAGCGCCTGGGCGCCGGCCGCGGCCTGGGCCGAGAGATAGCGAATCGTCTGCGTCGCCAGCTTGTCGAGCAGCAGATCGGCTGCCGCTGGCTCCGCGAAGAGGAAGCTCTTGGCGACGAAAAAGCCCTTCGAGCCGTGCCCCTCGACGAGATAGCAGAAGAGGGTGAACGGCGCACCGGCGAAACCGATGAGCGGCGTCTCCGGCGGCAGCGCGGCGCGCAGGCCGGCGACCGAGGCGAAGACCTGCGCCGCGTTCTCCTCCGGTGGCGGCAGGGTCAGGGCTTCGACCGCCGCCGCCGTGCGCAGCGGCCGGGTGAAGACCGGCGCCGGATGGAATTCGAGGCCGAGGCCGAGCCCGTCGAGCGGCGTCAGGATGTCGCTGAACAGGATCGCGGCGTCGAGCGCGAAGCGCCGTACCGGCTGCAGGGTTACCTCGACGGCGAGCTCGGGGGTGCGCACCATGGAGAGGAAGTCGTGCTTGGCGCGCAGCGCGCGGTACTCGGGGAGATAGCGCCCCGCCTGGCGCATGATCCAGATCGGCGTGTGCGCGGCCGCCTGCCGCCGGCAGGCGGCGAGGAAGGGCGGCAGCGGCGCCGGCAGGTTGTCGGGAGCTCCGCTCACCGTGCTTCCTCGGCGAGCCAGCCCGCCGCCTCTACCGCGTAGTAGGTGAGGATGATGTCGGCGCCGGCGCGCTTGATGGCGATCAGGCTCTCGAGCGCCACCCGGCGCTCGTCGATCCAGCCGCGCTCGGCGGCCGCCTTGATCATCGAGTACTCGCCCGACACCTGGTATGCCGCCGTCGGCATGCGGAAGGTCTCCTTCACCCGCCAGACGATGTCGAGATAGGCGCCGGCCGGCTTGACCATCACGATATCGGCCCCCTCCTCGATGTCGAGCGCCACCTCGCGCAGCGCCTCGTCGGCGTTCGGGGGATCCATCTGGTAGCCGCGCCGGTCGCCGAAGGCCGGCGCCGACTGCGCAGCATCGCGGAACGGGCCGTAGAAGCCCGAGGCGTACTTGGCGGCGTAGGAGACGATCGGCAGGGTCGCGAAGCCGGTGTCGTCGAGCGCCTCGCGGATCGCCCCCACCCGACCGTCCATCATGTCGGAGGGGCAGATCGCATCGGCGCCGGCGCGCGCGTAGGCGACGGCGGCGCGCGCCAGGAGCGGCAGCGTCGAGTCGTTGTCGACCTCGCCGGCGGGGGTCAGCAGGCCGCAGTGACCGTGGCTGGTGTACTCGCAGAGGCAGACGTCGGCCCAGACGAGGAGCGTCGGGATCTCCTGCTTCAGCGCCCGGATGGCGCGCGGCACGATCCCCTCCGGGTCGTAGCCGGGGCTGCCCTCGGGGTCCTTGCTCTCGGGAATGCCAAACAGGATGACCGCCGGCACGCCGAGGTCATGCGCGCGACGCGACGCCTCGATCAGCCTGTCGATCGACAGTTGCGCCACGCCCGGCATGCTGGCGATCGGGTTCGTGACGTGCTGGCCGTCGATGACGAACAGCGGGTAGACGAAGTCGCGCGCGGAGAGGCTGGTCTCGGCGACCATTCCGCGCCAGGCGGCGTTGGCGCGCAGCCTGCGTGGACGTTGGGTCAGGAGCGACATAGGAGCTTCCTTTCGGAGAAGCGCAGATGAGCGGCGGCTGCGGCTGCGGCCAGCCCGTCGAGCGTCGCCGGCGCGGCGATCGCGTCTGCGGGGCGTCCGCGCCGCGCCAACGCCGCGGCGGTGGTGGGTCCGATGGCGGCCACCGCCGCCGAGGCCAGGAGTACCGAAAAGGGCGTCGCCGCGAGAGCATCGGCCAGAGCGTCGACCGACGACGGCGAAGCAAAGGTGAGGACATCCACCTCGCCCCGTGCCGCTGCCGCGAGGCAACTGCGGAGATCGAGCGCGCTTGCGGTCGTGCGATAGGCCTCGACGCGCACCACCTCGGCTCCGAGCGCCGTGAGGCCGGCAACGATCGTGTCCGCGGCGCGGTCGCTCGCCGGAAAGAGGATGCGGCAGCCGGCGGCGTCGCCTTCGGCGGCGAACTGGCGCACCAGGCCCTCGGAGGAGAAATCTGCCGGCAGGCGATCGACGCGAAAGCCGTGCTCGCGAGCTGCGGCGGCGGTCGCGGCGCCGACGGCGGCGACACGCACGTCGGCTGGCAGGGCGGCCCGGCGCGCGGCTACCGCGTCGACCGCGTGCGCGCTGGTCAAGGCGAGCCAGTCGAAGCGTTCGAGGGCTGCCAGAGCGCGGGTGAGCGGCCCCGGATCGAGCGGCGGCGCGAGGCTCACCGTCGGCCAATGCAGGACGCGCGCGCCGGCCGCGACGAGGCGCGAGGCGAGCGCCCCGCCCGGCGGCTCGTCCCGCGTCACGACGACGCCGACGCCGTCGAGCGTCCGCTCCGGCCTCACGACGTCGCGCCTCCGGCGCGGCGAATGGAGGCGAGGATCTCGCCCGCGCCACGCGCCACGAGCTCACCGGCGAGGGAGCGACCGAGCTCTTCGGGGCGGCTCACCGAGCCGCGGCTTTCGCCGCGCACCTGCCGGCTGCCGTCGATCGCGACAACTTCGGCGACCAGACGAAGCTCCTCACCGGCGAGCGTCGCGAGCGCGCCGACCGGCACCTGGCAACCGCCTTCGAGCGTCGCGAGGAGGGCGCGCTCGGCCGCCGTGGCGACGTGCGTCGGCGGATGATCGAGCCGCCGGACCCATTCGCGGGTCGCTTCGTCCCGGGCGCGGATCTCGACCGCCACCGCCCCCTGGGCGACCGCCGGGAGGAAGCGGTCGAGCGGCAGATACTCGGTGATGTGGCGCTCGAGGCCGAGCCGCTTCACCCCGGCTGCGGCGAGAATGATGGCGTCGTACTTGCCCTCCTCCACCCGGCGCACCCGCGTCGGCACGTTGCCTCGCAGATCCACGAGCTCGAGGTCGGGGCGATGGCGCGCGAGCAGCGCGCGCCGCCGGAGGCTGCTCGTGCCGACGCGACTCCCGGCGGCGAGCGCCGCGAAGCCGGCGCCGGCGGTACCGCCGCGCGCCAGCCAGACGTCGCGCGGATCCTCGCGCTCGAGCACGGCGGCGAGAGCGAGCCCCTGCGGCAGCTCGGTCGGCAGGTCCTTGAGGCTGTGCACTGCGAGATCGACATGACCGGCGGCGAGCGCCTCCTCGATCTCCTTGGTGAAGAACGCCTTCCCCGGAACCTCGGAGAGCGGGCGGTCGAGGACATGGTCCCCTTCGGTGCGGATCTCGATGATCTCGATCTGCGGCGCGCCGTCGAGCCGATCGAGGAGCGCCGCCACGTGATGCGCCTGCCAGAGCGCCAGCTCGGAGCCACGAGTGCCGATGCGGAGCGTGCGGTTCACGAAGATTCCCCCTGGACGGTGAAGCGGTAGCCGACGCCGCGCACGGTGTGAAAGTGCTGCGGCTGCTGCGGGTCGCGCTCGAAGCGCTTGCGCAGCCGGACGATGAAGTTGTCGACCGTGCGGGTCGACGGAAAGAGCTCGTAGCCCCAGGCTTTGTCGAGCAGCTCCTCGCGCGAGACCACCTCGCCGACGCGTTCGGCCAAGACCTTGAGGATCACCGCCTCCTTCTGCGTCAACGGCTGCTGGTTGCCGTCCCACGAGCGGCCCTGGAGGCTGCCGAAGTCGAACTCGTTGCCGCCGAAGCGCAACACCTGGGCCGAGCTCTGGGTGGCGCGTTCGTACCAGCTCCAGCGCCGCAGGATGACCTTGACCCGTGCGAGGAGCTCCTGCAGGTGGAACGGTTTGGGCAGGTAGTCGTCGCCGCCGGCTTCGAGTCCCTGCACGCGGTCGTCAACGCTCGACTTGGCGGTGAGGAAGAGAACGGGAGTCTGGATCCCCTCGGCCCGCGCCGTTTCGCAGATCGAAAAGCCGTCGAGGCCGGGGAGCATCACGTCGAGCAGGATGAGATCGTGGCCGCCGCGACGGATCGTGGCGAGCGCGGCCCTGCCCTCGCCGACGATCGAGACGCGGTAGCCCTCGGCCTCGAGGTTCTCCGCGATGCCCTGGGCGAGGTGCTCCTCGTCCTCCACCACCAGTATGGAGCGCGGTTCGATCATGCAGCCTCCTCGCCGGCATCCCCGGAATCCGGCGCTGCCACCGGCCAGGCGACGGTGAAGGTCGCACCGCGCCCCGGGCCGGCCGATGCCGCCGTCACCCAGCCGCGTTCGAGCTCGACGAAGCGGCGGACGACATAGAGGCCGAGACCGGTGCCCTTGCTGGTGCGGCGCAGCTCGTCGCCCGGACGATAGAACTTCTCGAACAGCTTCTCGGCCTCGGCCGGCTCGAAGCCGACGCCGTCGTCCTGGACCTCGAGCTCGACGAAGCCGTGCTTCGCCCGGCCGGTGAGGCGGATCTCGTGACCGCCGGCAGCTGCCGAGGCGCGCAGCGCGTTCTCGATCAGATTGCGCAGGACGGTGTTGGCAGCCGCCGGATCGGCGGCGATCTCGAGGTCCGCCGCGACGCTCTGGGTGAACTTCACCGCGCGCTCGCTGGCGCGCTCGGCGAACTCCTCGGCGACACCGGCGACGAGGCGACCGAGCGGCAGGCGCTCCTTGCGCAGGTGGGGGCGGCCGGCCTCGAGGGTCGCGGTGTCGAGGATCCGGCCGACCATGTCCTCGAGTCGGCGGATATCGCCACGCATCCGCTTGACCAGCGCGTCGAGCCGCGCCGGCTCGGGGCGGCGTAGCGCGATGGTCTCGGCGGCGAGCTGGAGGCTGGCGATCGGGCTCTTCAACTCGTGGGTCACCGCGGCGATGAAGTTCTGCTGCCGTCGGCGCAGCTGCGCCTCGGCGGCGAGCGTGCGGCTGATCACCGCCACGCAGCCGCCGAGCACGACGAGAAAGAAGGCGCCCTCCCACAGATACTGCCGCAGGCGGCGCGTGTGCTCGGCCTCGATCTCGACGAAGGCGCGCGGCGCGACGGTGACGCCGGATCGCGCGACGTCGAGCGCCGGGAAGAGGGCCGCAACCTCTTCCGGTACGGCACCCTCGGCGAGCAGCCGTTCCGCGGCCTGGCGGTTGGCATCGTGTAGCGCCGCGATGCGCTCCGACTCCCAACGTACCAGCCGGCGCTGGTCGAGCATCCACCAGACCACCTCGCCCGCCGACAGGATCAGGATGGCGATGAAGGCGATGCGCAGCGCCTGCTTGCGCTCGAGCGTCAGGGTCATCGTTCAGCCGCGCTCCGCCGCGAGCTCCGCGAAGACCTCGCCCAGCGCTCGCGCCAGCTGTTCGAGATGCTCCGGGCGATGGGCCAACGAGAGGAAGCCGACCTCGTAGGCCGAGGGAGCGAGCGCGACGCCCCTCGCCAGCAGACCGTGGAAGATCGCCTTGTAGAGCGCCGCAGCACCGGCGTCGATCGCGTCGGCGCGGCGCGGCGGCGAGCCCGCCTGGAGGCTCATCCAGAAGAGCGAGCCTTGCCGCACCAGCCGCACCGGGAACGGTGCCGCCGCGAGAACTGGGGCGAGCGTTCGCTCGAGCGAGCGGCCGAGCTCCTCGAGCCGCGCCCAGGCGCGCTCGCGCTCGAGGATGCCGAGGGTTGCGATCCCGGCCGCCATCGCCACGGGATTCCCGGACAGCGTGCCGGCCTGATAGACGTCTCCTTCGGGAGCGAGATGCCGCATGAGCTCGCGCCGCCCGCCGAACGCCCCGACCGGCATGCCGCCGCCGAGGATCTTGCCGAAGGTCGCGAGATCGGGTGTGAGCCCATAGAGCTCCGCCGCGCCCCCTCTTGCCACCCGGAAGCCGCTGATCACCTCGTCGAAGATGAGCAGCGCGCCGGCGCGCGCGGTCACCGCGCGCAGGTGGCGCAGGAACTCGAGTCGCTGCAGCAGGAGGCCGTTGTTGGCCGGCACCGGCTCGATGATGACGGTCGCGATGCGCGAACCCTCGGCGGCAAAGAGCGCGTCGAGCGCCGCCTCGTCGTCGAGCGGCAGCACGCGGGTGAGCTCGGCGAACGGCGCCGGCACGCCGGCCGAGCTCGGCCGGCCGAAGGTCACCAGGCCGGAGCCGGCGGAGACCAGCAGGTGGTCGGCGTGGCCGTGATAGCAGCCGGCGAACTTGACGATCAGGTCGCGGCCGGTGGCGCCGCGCGCGAGGCGGATGGCGCTCATCGTCGCCTCGGTGCCGGAGGAGACGAAGCGTACCTGCTCGAGGCCGGGGTAGCGCGCGACCACCGCCTCGGCGAGATCGATCTCGCCGGCGCAGGGCGCCCCGAAGGTCATGCCGCACGACGCGGCGGCGGTGACCGCCTGCAGCACCTCGGGGTGCGCGTGACCGAGGATCAGCGGCCCCCACGAGCCGACGAAATCGAGATAACGCCGGCCGTCGGCGTCCTCGAAGTGGGCCCCTTCGCCGCGCGCCAGAAAGAGCGGCGTGCCGCCGACGGCGCGAAAGGCGCGCACGGGAGAGTTGACGCCGCCGGGGATGACCGCTTGGGCGCGCGCGAAGAGGGCACGCGATTGCGGACCGGCCGAATCGGTGGCGACGTCCTGCAGCACGGGGGCGGTCATCGGCGGATCTCCATTCTGGACACTTCCGACAGCTCCTGCATCTCCTGACTACCGGCCAGCGGATCGAGCGCGCCGGCGATGTCGTTGAACTCGGCATAGAGCTCGGCGTCACCGGCGGCGAGGAAGCTCCCCACGGCTTCGACCCCGAGCTCGCTCGCCAGACCGCGCAGGCCGAGCGTCGGCAGGTGAGCGAGCCGCTTGGCGAGCATCTCCGCCCAGCGCCCGAGGGCCTCGCGCTGGCGGGCGTCGAAGCCGGCGCCCTCTTTGGCGAGCAGGCGCTCCATGCCCTCGGCCGCGGTCTGCCGGTAGCGCTGATTGATCCGCGCGAGCACCGGCGAGAGTACCCGCTCGGCGAGGCGATGGCGCAGCTCGTCGAGCGCTGCGTCGACCAACTCGCGCGCCGCGGCGGTCTCGGCCTGGCGGCGCGAGCGCTGCTCGTCGGCCTCGCGGTTGATCTCGTCCATGCCGAGGCGCGGAAGGCCGGCGGAGCGCGCCGCCGCCGGATCGACGTCGGGGGGAACGGCGAGATCGACGGCGAGCGGCGGCTCGCCGCTCGGACTCCGCGCGGCGAGACGTTCGAGGCAGGCGCGATCGAGCACCGCTTCGGGGGATCCGGTCGCGGCGACCAGCGCTTCGATGCGCGGCGGGCGGGCACGGAAATCGTCGAGGCTCATGGCGAAGGCGTTGCCGAGCGCGCTCGCCAGCTCTTCGGCGCGCTCGAGCGTGCGGTTCACCACCACCAGCGGCACGTGCTCGCGCGCCAGGGCCTCGCCGCACTTCCGGGTCATCGGCGAGACGCCGATGAGCGCCACGCGGCCGGGCACGCGCCGCACGCGCTCGAGGAGATGGTCGGCGGCGATCTCGGCGAGCGACAGGCGCCCCTCGCCGAGCGCCGAGTTGCGGTGCACCTGATGGGCGACGCGCAGTGCCTCCTCGACCAGCCGGCCGAGCAGACCGTTCGCGCCGGAGCCGCTGCCGAAGGCAGCGGTGTTGGCGGCGCGTGCGATGTCGAGCGCGTCGCGCAGCTGGCCCTGGATCTCGCGTTCGCCGACCTGCGCCGAGTCGAGACCTGCGGCGACGACGAAGAGATGCTCGACGGCGCCCTCGCCGTGCCAGCCGCGCAGCAGATGCTCGGCCTCGCCCGGCTGCGGCTCCGTGCCGGTGAGCACCCGGAAGACATCGCGGCGGCGATCGCAGGCGCGCTTGCCGTCGCGTTCGCGGTAGAGGATCTCGACCCGGTTGCAGGTCGCGAGGTAGACGAGCTCGGCGACGCCCAACTCGGCGGCGAGTCTGGCGACCGCTTCTTCGCGCGCCTCGCGCGCCACGGTGAAGCGCGCGACGGCATCCGCACCCTGGCTTCTGAAGGTCAGACCGACGAGTCCGATGGCGTCCATGAGTGGCTTTGTAGCAGCGCGTTTCGGGGGAATTGTCATGGAACTGTCATCGCGTCCAAAGACTGCCCCGGCAGGTGGGGAGAGCGCCGCTCAGCCGGCGGGGCGTCGGCGGAGCGCCCCCGCCCGCTCGGCGGTCGACGCGCGATCCACGGTCTCTTCGCCCACCCACGCGTCGAGCTCGCGCGCCACGCGCGCGGCGAGAAAGTCGAGATGCTCGTCGCGTTCGTTGAGGCAGGGGATGAAACGAAAATGCTCGCCGCCGTGGTGGAGGAAGATCTCGCGATTCAACTGGTCGATCTCTTCGATCGTCTCCAGGCAGTCGGCGGAGAAGCCCGGGCAGAGGACGTCGAGGCTGCGCACGCCCTCGCGCGCCAGCCGCTCGACGGTGCGATCGGTGTACGGCTTCAGCCACTCCTCTTTGCCGAAGAGGGACTGGAAGGAGAGGAGCCACCGCTCGTCCGGCAGCGCGAGCGCTTCGGCGAGGAGGCGCGCCGTCTTCTGGCAGTAGCAGAAGTACGGATCGCCGTCGTCGAAGTAGCGCTGCGGCATGCCGTGGAACGACAGCAGGAGCTTCTCCGGTTCCCCCTCGGCCTGCCAGCGTTCGCGGACGCTGGCGGCGAGCGCCGCGATGTAGCCGGGCTCGTCGTGGTAGGTCTCGATCGTCCGCAGGCCGGGCACCCAGCGCGTCTTCTGCAAGGCTGCAAAGACGGCGTCGAAGGTCGAACCGGTGGTGGCCGCGGCGTACTGCGGGTAGAGCGGCAGCACGACGATACGAGAGCAGCCCGCGTCGGCGAGCTCGCGCATCGCCCCGGCGATCGAGGGGTTCCCGTAGCGCATGCCGAGCGCGACGACGACCGAGTCCCCAAAGCGCGAACGCAGGCGCTGTTCGATGCCCGCGCGCTGACGTTGCGAGGTCACCAGGAGCGGCGAACCCTCCGCCGTCCAGACCTTGCGATAGAGCGCCGCCGACATCTTCGGCCGCGTCGTCAGGATGAAGAGGTGCAGGATCGGCAGCCACTTCCAGCGCGGCAACTCGATCACCCGCGGATCGGAGAGAAACTCCTTGAGATAGACCCTGAGCGCCGCCGGCGTCGCCGCGTCCGGTGTGCCGAGATTCGACAGCAAGACCCCGACCTTCGCCGGCCGGCGATGATCGAAAACGTCAGGCGATGGGAGCCGGTCGTACATCGCCCCGGACTCTAGCAGCGCCGGCCGCATTGGGTCGGCAAGAGGATCAGGCCCTGGTGGGGACTTTCGCCCGCCAACACCAGCTCTGTCGAGGGCGGAAGGTCACCCCAACCGCGATCCGTCAAACGCCAAGCGACTTCTCGATCGTCTTGCGAAGTTGGGGGTCTTCCAGGAGGTCCAGGATTTCATGCTCGGGAAGCAAGCGCGCTCGGAGCCTTCGCAGGTAACCCTGCACAGCCTCCCGGATCTCGACCGTTGTTACAGGCTCCAGACTCTCGAAATCCTCATGTGCCGCTGAGATTTTCCAGTTACCCGGCCGAAGACGAGAGAATCTCACGAGCGCTTCAACGTCAGACTCGATTGAAGTGTATTCAAAATTGGGACCTAGATCGGTCCCGACGGCCAGCCACTTGGCAACCGCGACGCCGAATTCGACCAGGCAGAACTCTGCTTCGCGATAGAGGACACTCCCATTGAGCCGGATGTCAAAGTCACCGACTACTCTGACCAACAGGTCGCGCTTCGTCCGGACACACCCGTCCGAATGGAGATCGCGGAACTCGAAGTTCAGGGCTTCAGTGGCAACCATGTGAGCACTCAGATGTCCAAGGGAACCCTGGAACCCGGGACTCTAGCTCCCCTTCGGCCTCAATCGCAGCTCTCCTCAACCCCCTTCGCGGTGACGAGGAACCAAGCGGGCCAGACTGGAAAGCTGCCGATTTCACCCACGACGAGAAGGTCGTAACCAAACAATCGGCTTACGAAGGAAGGGCGGAGAGCCAAGGCGACGGAACTCCTGGCGGCTTCGCCCCGGCGATACCACCAATGCACAGTAACCAGGGAACCCTCGATGGTGATCTTGTGTGGGCTTCTCAAGTAGAAGTACCAAGATACCCACAAGGCTGCCAGAAGCAACCAGAAGAATGGCTGTCTTAGACCTCGCGCTTCCCAGATCAGCAAGGTAAGTACCGGAGCCCCTACAAGCGTAGCTAGCTGAGAAGGATAGGAGCGTCGAAAAGAGATCGGCGCACCTTCGCTGAGCGCCCGCGACAGCCGCTCGTCCGCAATTCGCTCGAACGCGGTCATGGCGGACAGAGCATGCCTACTGCGCGGCACTCTTCGCTCGGCGGGAGCGAGGGTGCGGGCGTTGACGCTGGCGGCGACTGGCTCACTCGACCTTGGCCATATGCGAGCGCAAAGGAAGGCGCTGCGCTTGCTCCTTGGGCGAGCCCCGGTACTGGGCTTGATTGAAGAACCACCTCTGCGAGGTTGCCACTCGCTGAGGGTCGGGAAAGTCGCACTAGCCATCGACGGCTAAACGGGTCCCGGCAATTCAATTCAGACCATGAACATCCTCAAGCGCAGCTGCTTCAAGCGCCTCGGCTCTTGCGACTCGACGCTGAAGGTACAGCTGCGGAACTCGCCGATCCTCCCGTATTGCCCCGTCGTCGCCGGAGTGGAAAAAGAGGTCGTTCCCAAGGTGTTGTCGGACACGATCTCGAGCCGCGAGAAAAGCCTGGGCAAATCGGACTGCATCCAAGGGATCCTCGGTTAGCTGGATCCCCACGAGGTTCTCTCCGGCGGGGAACACACGGAAGGCGGGCGCGCTCAAGAGTCTCTCGCGGCCAATCTCTTCGATGTATGGCTGCCCGAAATAGGTCCTCCAATAGATGTCTGGGAGGCTCCGCTCGAGAGCGATTGGATGAATCCCCATCGACCATTCAGAGGCATCCCTGCGAGTGAAGAAGCTTGCGCCGGATTCCTCCTGCGCAAGTGCCTCTTCCTTGCCGACCAGCTCGATGAATCCGAGCTCGCCGCCCAGCTGGCCCGAGATTCTTGAAAGCAGATCTCCGATGTGTTCAATAAACTCGCGTTTAGCCGGAAACCGCACATCAATAGTCCCAGGAAAGCCCGCCCGCAAGCTCGGCGAGATCGCGATCCAGACCTTTGTTGACGTCGAACGCAGGTAAAAGGGACCTCCGTCCCATTGCCTTGCAATGCGCTGGCTGTCTCCCGGAAGGTACGGTTGATTGACCGGCTCGAAACTCCTCGCGCGGTCGAGCGCCAGGCCCGCATCCGAAGAAGAAATGGCACCCAGAAGCCACTCGATCACGCCAGGCTCCAGCACGCGGTCTGAGACGACCAGCGTCGCGGTCCCAATGTCGCGGCTGTGTAGACTCCTGGTCATTGCTTGTTGTTCTTCCAGAGCAACAGAGTATCTGTGCCCGGGTCGAACACGTGAATTGTACCGCCCGATCGCCCGACCGCCTGCTGCACCGACTCAGAGATCGCAGTAGTTCGTGGACTAACGACCAAGTTGAACGGGACGCCCTTGATCCCCGCGATCGCAGCCTGAAGTCGGAGTTGAAGAGTATTGGTCACTTTGATGCGGTCCTTGAACTCTGTCACTCCGCGGGTCAGGCTGTCTGGGATCGTCCCGCGAGAAATGCCGGGAACATGCAGCAACTCTCTGTTCTTGGATAGCTGGAGAGCACTACGTCCGGCCTCTTCAAAGGCGTTTCCTCGCACGTAGTTCTGCCGGAGGAGTTTCGCCGCGTCGACAATCTCATCTCCAAGTGCCGTGTACCCGCCACCCGGTGTAACAGCGCCCAGCAACAACAATCCTGCAGTGGTGGCTTTGAGCGCATTGCTGGCTTCCGGGTCACCTAGCACATCGGCTGTTTGCTTGATGTCGAAAGTCGTCGCCGTGGCCTCCGCGGCTGCGAGTGCCACTGCCAGGTGAATGGCCTCGCCATCCGGGTCGACGAACTTGATCGGGTTCCCCACGGCGTAGCTATATCGATTCCAGCTCTGTGGCGCCCCTGGGCTTCCGCCGACGGGGTCGATGCTCAGGAACCTCCCCAACTTCGGATTCGTCATCCGGGCGTGCATGTGGTCGAGGTCGTCTTGGGTGCTTGTGGGGTCGGCGAGGTCGCGTTCGTGGCCGGTGAACTTGAACCGGACGGTGTCTTGGGTCGGGCTGGTGGCTTCTTCGCCGTAGGGGTAGTAGGTGTGGAATGCGACCTGGGCGCCGGTGGCGTCGGTGATCTGGCGCGGCGTTCCCAGGTGGTCGACGTGGTAGTGGCGGTCGCCGGCTGGCGTTGCCGCGGCGAGGAGCGGGCCTGAGCCGCGGTAGATGTTGTCGCGCTCGATGACTCCGGAAGGCGCATTCTGCACGAACGTGTACTCCCGCAGGACGCGATTGTCCAAACCGCGCAGAGCCCAGCGGCGAAGCTGCCCGCCGCCGACCTCGTAGGAGAACAGCCTTTCGTCGTCGGCGGTGTAGACGTGCACCCATTCCTGGTTGCTCGTCACGACGCGCCAGGTCTCGTTGAACGGGCCGTAGGAGTAGCCGTTGGCGCCGTTCCAAGAGGTCATGTTGCCGGCGGTGTCGTAGGGGTTGCTCCCGCCAGGGTTCATCCTGCTGGTGGCCAGCGAGTCGCACCTCGCCGCTGCTTCAGGTCCGATGGCGTACCCGGCCCATGACACACGCGTGTGACGCCTCGAGCACGACTCCCCGAGCCTCGCTCTGCGATCTTCCAGGCGGCGGTTCTTCGCCAGGCGCACCACACGATGCGCTTCCGAGGGGAAGCTCGCTAGCGCAGGAACATGTGAGCAACGGTTCCGTTCTCCGAAGTCCAGGCGACGAGCACGTCGGCCTTGCTGCCGGCAACCCTCACGCGTGAGCTGTCTTGCGGTCGATCGGTGCTCGCGAGGACGGCTGCGGAATCGGCGCGCGAATCGATCCACTGCGCTCGGAGCTCCCAGCCCCCCATGTCACCGGAGGCGTCGGACTCGTTCCACACCGCGAGAGCGCCAGTCTCGGTTGCTGCGAGCTGCGGCAGGCGAATGGCGCCTCCGGGGCGCGCTTCAACGACGACCGGATCGCGTGCCGTGTAGGCGGCGAGGTCGAGGGAGCGAACGCGCAGAGCGCCATCGAACCAGAGGACCCAGCACGCAGCGCCGCTACATGCCGAAGACCACCAGGACAAGACCTTCTCCTCGGGGCGCGTCACGGCGACGGAGCATTCCCCTGCTCCGGCCGCCCGCGCCGCCAGGAGGTCGCATCCCCTGAGGATCTCCTCGGAAGAATCGCCGTGGCCGGAGGCCGACGTGCTCCACAGGGCATGAAGGTCGCCGCGAGCCGTCGCGAGCAGCTCCAGGTCGCGCGCTGCGCCTCGACCCAGCCCGATGGACCATGGCGGCCCCGAGCGCTCCCCCTGGCGATCGAGTTCCTGCACCCAGAGCATCGAACTCGCGCCGTCTTCCAGCCATGAGAGGTAGAGGCCGCCGTCCGGACCACGGCCCAACGCCGGTCGCTGCCGGACCCCGGGAATCGCAAAGGTGCTCTGCTGTCCACCTTCGAGCCGGTACGAGAACACCAGCAGCGATCCGGCGCGGATGCACCCGACTACCGCGGCCTCGTCGGTCATTCCGACGGCGGCGACGGGACACGGGCCTGGCGACCCGAGGCTTACCCAGCGACCGCCGGCATCGTCTGAACCCTCGAGCAGCAGAGCGCCGAGTTCGAGGTTCTTCGCGGAAGCCTGCCGGCGGAGCACCGCGACGACCCCTGCGCCCGACGGACTCCGCGCGACATCGAGCAGGCGCACCAGAGAGCCAGCCGAGTCGTCCAGCGAGCTCTGGCCAGGAGTGCCCGCTCCCAGGTGGGTTCCGGGCATCGACAGCGCAAGGGCTACGGCTACGCCGCGCGCCAGACACCGTTGAAGAGTTTTCATCGCGCCCGATCCCCTGGGTTGGTCAGCACGACTCGGAGCGGCGAAGGTTCGCCACCTTGAACCTCGACCATCGTCGCGCCTGCCGCCGGCCGCCCCGAAACCCACAACGTGAGCCGCCAACGACCGCGTTGCAGCGGCCCCAAACGAAAGGAACCGTCGCTCCCGACGCTCGAGGTCGTCGATGCCCCATCGGGGCCCTCGGCTCTTACCACGGCCGTGTCCCTTGCCCCCAAGCCGTCGACGCGGCCTTCGACTCGTGCGCCGACACGGATCACTACGTCAACCTCTACCAGATCGTTCGCGACCCCGATACGAGTGAGATCGTCGGTTCGGCCGATGTCGCGGTGCATTGCGGACACCGTGAATTCGCCGCGTCGCACATTCTCGAATCGGAAGACGCCTAACTCGTCGCTGGTCGCGCGCCGCACGCTGCCCGGCTCGCCATTTGCGGGGCGAAGGAGCACGGAAGCACTCGCGACCATATCGCCGTCCTCCGAGCGTACCCGGCCGATGACGGTCACTCCTGCGGGGAAGGCGAGATTCTCCTCGACGTTGGCGCCTTCGGGAACGAGCACATGGCGGGATACGTTCCCATAGTCATCGTGGCGCGCATCGAGCTCGAGCCAGCCGACCTGGTTGGCCTGGACCTCGAAGTCCCCGTTTCCATCCGTTCTAGAGCCCGCGGAGCCCAGACGAACGAACGCCCCCGACACGGGCTGGCCTTCCGCGGTCGTCACGCGCCCGCGCACGAAAGATGCAACTTCGAGCGCGACCTCCTGGCCCTCGATTCCCGAGCTCGGGACCGCGAGCGCGATCTCGATTCTGCGAAATCCGCCTGTCTCGGCGACCAGGGTGTACTGGCCAGCTGACGATGCGCGCAAGCAGAAGGATCCGTCCGCGCTCGAGAAGGCCTCGACAACGGAACGCTCGATAGAACCCAATTCGAAGTCTGCGGCATCCGCCCGCCGAAGCGTGAGACGGACGCCTTGAAGCTCGCTGCCGTCTTGGGCCTTGATGGCGCGTCCGCAGACTTCCAACCCCGGCGCTAGCCGCACTGTCCTCTCGACGTCAGCCTCAGCGACCTTCAAGGTCTCCCGCAACTCGGCGAAGCCGGGGGCGGCAATTTGAATGCCGATGAGGCTGTCAGGTGTGAGACCCTCGAAAACGACCCTGCCGTCCCGGCCCGTCTTCAGCGGACCCGAGGGATGCCCCACAGAGTATCCTCGCGGTTCGGTTCGGATCGTGCCAATCGCGACAGGTATTTCTCCGATGGGTTGGTTGTCCGGGTCGACGACTCTAACCGTGAGTCGAGGGCCGCGCTGCAGCACCAGGTCGGCAAGATCCAGCCCCTCCGCCGGAACGATCACGCTTTCGAGCTGCATAGATCCAAAATTCGAGCGGACGACCAGGGCGTATCTTCCAGGAGAGACTTTCGACAGCCGAAAGGCCCCCTCCTGCGAGGTTGAAGTGAAGTGAACACCCTCGATCTCCAGCGATCGGCGGTTCCCGAGTCGAATCCTGTCGACGGCATCAGACTTGTCCTGAGGGACAAGCGCGACTGTCGCGTCGACGACTCCGCTGCCGTCCTCGCGAAGCACCCTCCCACGCACGCTGCTCTCGCGAGAGAGGACGAACGTCTCCCAACGAGGGGCGGAACCGGGAGGTCCGACGCGAACGAGACGCTTCGTCGAGTCGAGATCCGTTTCGACGTTCACGGAGTAGTTGCCGGGGGGGAGGGAATGGAATGCGAAGAATCCTCGATCATCGGAAGAACGCGCGCGCGCGCGTCCCCGCTGAGCTCCCTCCCTCTCCCAGGTAACGCGAGCGCGAGAGATCGGCTTCGAAGCGCCGTCGACCACCATGGCGAGCACCGGTGCTGACGGCATCATCATCGGACGGCGATCCCCAGCGACAAGAGCGGCGAGGGGCGCTCTCAGAGACTGGAACCCTGGCTTGTCCACCAGGAGCACGTCATCCTCATGCAGGATCGGAAGTTGGAAGCAGCCTTCGACGCCCGACACCGCGAAAACTCCCGGATCCGCCTCCCATCGCGCGATGGCGCCGGCGACTCGGTTCAGGGGTGGGGCTGTGGCCAGACAGAGTCGAATCTCCCGCGCGTCTCTGAAGGAAACGCTTCGGTCGGATTCCGGTTTCGATTGCAGTCGCTGCCCGGTCGGAGCGAGGAACTCAGGCGCTGCGCCATCGAGGCCGGCGAGAGAGACGGCCACCGATCCGGTCGAATCGGTCTCGCCGGCAACTTCTCCGTGGAGAAGAGCTAGCACGCCAGGAAAGGGCTGGCCATCAGCCCGCGCCACATGCCAGATATCCGTCGAGCCCGTGAGAGAAGTCCTCGTCGGAACGGAGTCGGCGGGCTTGCGCCACGTGTAAGCGTCGCCAAGAGTCGGAACCTCTTGCGAGTCTTTGCAAGGCTGCGGTTCCGGGCCCAGACACAGCTCTGGCACTCGAGTCGATTCCGAGATTGGTACCGCAGAGATTCTCGCCAGCGTCGACGTCCCGCGGAAGATCTCGACGTCCCAAGTGCCGGCCGAAGGAACGGCAACTTCAAATCTCCCAGAAGCGCGCAACTTGGAGCCGACACTGGAACGCGCGGCAGAAGGGGCGGTCATCAAGTGCGAGTAGAGCCGGTAGCGAGTCGCTGTAGGTCTCATCACGACGGAGAGCGCGCCAGAACTTGCAGCCTGAACCTCTCCGACAACCTCGATGTTCAACGGAGGAGAAGGCGCGGCGAGGGCTTGAACAGCCACCAGGGAACAGAGAATCAAGCAACTATGCGAAACGCAACGATGGGACATACAGATGGTCTCCTGTTCAAGCGACTCGCCGCACCGGGTCACCTAGTCGCGTGTCAAGTCACGGGCAGCTAGTGTTGTTCCACCACCCGCTGACGGAATCTTTGCAGGAGATACCTGTTCGATCCGCCTGGCATCGATAGTCTCCGCTATCCTCGATCGTTGCCCCTCCGCCAGGACAGTACATCTCTACCGTGCAACCCTCTCCATGCTCACAGGATACGTTCCAGCCCGCAGAATCGTCGTTCGTACTCCAGCCGCCGTAGCAACTGGTAACTCCACTTAGACCATCGTTTAGGTCGCACGTATAGAAGGTGCCTCCGCCGCCCGACCCGGCGCCGGCCCCGTAGTACTCGGACAGATCCGCTGGATAGAAGATCGCTACAGCGAGTGCCACTCCAACTATTCCCACTACAAGCCCGAGACCGCCGACAAGAAGTGCTCTTTTCATGGCTTATTGGACTCCTGGTCGATATGATTGGTGAAAAGTGCCATTTACAAGTCCACACAAACCCGCAGCACGCTGCCTTCCTCGGTAAGGGCGCGCACAACGCCTCCTTTCGTTAAGAACCAAACCGTCGTGTGGGTTTAGACGGTCCCCGGGGAACTTGATGGTCACGTCAGCCGAAGAGGCGCAGCTACAGAGGTTCGGATCGCTGTTCGGATTGTTCCTGATTCGGGCAAAGGCTCTGGACTCCGGATTGCGGGGCGCGTAGGACCAGCAGGGTGGGAGAATCTTCGCCGAGGTGGGACTGGCGAGGCGGTCCGAGAGCTCTCGAGTAGGGCGAACCTGAGCGCAAAGGCTTGGTAAGAAAGCGAGCCAAAGGAACGCGACGAGACACAGAATGGACTTTCCCATGGATCCTCCAAGGCCCGCCGACCGGGCATAGCACCCTGAACCATTAACGAACGAGCGGCCGGAACCGAACACGATCTCTCAAGAACCTCACGGGAACCCGAGCGGTTCGGGTGGAGTACGGGCAATTCTGGTTGCTTCGCTGCGGCCGAAGGGTGCTTGCTTGGCCTGGAGCACCGATAGGAGGTGCCCGCCCCTCCGCGGCGCGACCGCTCCGTGGCAGGATCGGCGGATGAAACTTGGCGGGTTGCTGCGGGTGTTGGGTCTGAATGCGGTGCCGGTGGGCGGGGTGATGCTCGCCGGGTGGACGACCGGGACCGGGCTCGCGCTCTACTGGTGCGAGACGCTCCTCGGCACGGCGGCGAACGCGGTGCGCATCGCGCAACACCGTCGCCTGACCGGCAAGCGCGGGCACTTCCGCGGCCAGCTGGGGGTCGAGGTCAACGCCGGCGACGATCCGCAGCCGCGCCGCGGCGGGCGCGGCCGCACGCAGTGGAAGTCGTTCCTCACCGAGTACCTCGTCGGCAGCCTCGTCTTCACCTTCGCCCACGGCCTCTTTCTCGCCATCATCCTCGGCGCCTTCCTGAAGAGCTGGCCGGCGCGCGACGAGATGCTCTGGGGCCTCGCCGGCATCGCTCTCTTCCAGGCCGGCGGCCTCGCATTCGATCTCTTTTCTCTCCGCGAGTGGCCGTTCGCGCGCTTGAAGCTCCAGGTGCAGAGCGCCATGGGGCGCGTCGTGCTGGTCCACCTGGCGATCATCTTCGGCATGGCGCTGGTCTTCTGGCTCGACAAGCCGGGCTCGTTCTTCTGGGTCTTCGGCGGACTGAAGACGCTCTCGGACGTCGGCGGACTGGTCGGCGCGAAGAGCGGCGCCAAGGCCGGCGTCGCGGCGAGCCCAGCGAAGCCGCCGAAGTGGGCGAAGAGCGTGGTGGCGAAGCTCGCCCCGGGCGAGGACTTCGACGTCTACTGGCAGCGCGAACGCGCCCGCGAGCTGCGCGAGGCGGCGGAGGACGAAGAGCCGATGCCGGAGCGGCGGCGATGAGCTCCGGCCCGGCGAGGGCCCTCCCGGCAACGCCGTTTTATCGCCTGGCCTGGATCTTCTATCTCGCGCTCGCGATCGCCGGGCTCCTGTGGACCGGAGCGCAGCGCGGCCGCCTGGGGCTCGAGCTCTTTGTCGATCCGGGAAGCTGGTGGATCGATCTCGGCGCGGGCCTCGGCGTGGGCGGCGCGCTGCTCACGCTGTGGTGGGCGCTCGGGCGCTTCGTCGCCGCCGCGCGCCAGCTCGAGGAGGAGCTCGCGCGTCTGCTCGCGCCGCTCGCTGTCGCCGAGGCGATCGCTCTGGCGGTGATCTCCGCGGTCGCCGAGGAGCTTTTCTTCCGCGGCGCGGTGCAGGGGGCGGTAGGCCTGCTCCCGGCGGCGGTGCTGTTCGCGCTCCTCCACGCCGGCCCCGGCAAGGGCTTCCGCGTCTGGACCCTGTTTGCGCTCGCCGGCGGCCTGGCGCTCGGCGCGCTGGTCGCCCTGCGCGGACCGCTCGGCGGGGCGATCCTCGGTCACCTGTTGGTCAACGGCGTCAACCTGGTCCGCCTTGCGCGCCGCGGCGCTCTCCTGCGGAGCTCGCCGGCGGAGACGGTCTCCGCGCGCGCCGGGGAGGCGCCGCCGAACGATGACTGAACGCGAGTCGCCGGCAGAGCTGCAGGCGCGCCACTTCGCGGCGCTCTGCGACCTCGACGCCGCCGGGCGCGCCGCCGGCCTGGCGGCGCTCGCCGCTGCCGACCCGGCGCTCGCTGCCGAGGTCGAGAAGCTCCTTGCGCTCGACGCCGCGGACAGCGGGCCGATCGAGCAGCTGCGCGGCGAAGTGGCGGCGGCAGCCGGGCGCCAGCTGCTTGCCGACGAGCTCGCGGCGGAGGGCGGGCTGCCGGTACCCGAACGCCTCGGCGCCTGGAAGATCGGCGAGCAGCTCGGCCGCGGCGGCATGGGCGAGGTCTGGGCCGCCGAACGGATCGACGGCGGTTTCGCCCAGCGCGCGGCGGTCAAGGTCGTACGCTCGGGCCTCGCGAGCGCCGAGATCCTGGCGCGCTTCCGCCGCGAGCGCCAGGTGCTCGCGCAGCTTTCGCACCCCGCCATCGCGCGCCTGCTCGACGGCGGCGTGGCGCCCGACGGCCGCCCCTGGTTCGCCATGGAACGGGTCGACGGCCTGCCGATCACCGACTTCGTCCGCCGCCGCGAGCTGCCGCTCGGCGAGCGCCTGCGACTGCTCGCCGCAGTGGCGCGCGCCGTCGACGCGGCGCATCGGAACCTCGTGGTGCATCGCGATCTCAAGCCGTCGAACATCCTGGTCACCGCGGCGGGCGAACCCAAGCTCCTCGACTTCGGGCTCGCCAAGCTCCTCGAACGCGACGACGATCCGCGGCTCACGCGCACCGACATGCGCGCGCTGACGCCGGCCTACGCCGCGCCCGAGCAGGTCCGCGGCGAACCGGTGACCGTCGCCACCGACGTCTACGCCCTGGGAGTGCTGCTCTACGAACTGACGACCGGCGAGCTGCCGCATGCGCGGCGGGCTGCGACCTCCGACGGACTGGCGGAGGAGGTCTCGCGCGAAACAGTCGAGCGACCCTCGACGCGAGTGCGCCGCGCGACCGGCGAGCCGAGCGGCGGCGAAGCGCTGGCCGGCCTGACGCGCGCCCGCCTGGCGCACCGCCTCAAGGGGGACCTCGACACCATCGCCCTCACCGCGCTGCAGCGCGAGCCCGGTCGCCGCTATGCCACCGCCGCCGCCTTCGCCACCGACCTCGAGCGCTTTCTCGCCGGCCGTCCGGTGAGCGCGCGTCCCGACACGCTGGGCTACCGGGCGCGGAAGTTCGTCTCCCGGCACCGCGTCGCGGTGGTGGCTGCGGGGCTCGTGCTGGCGGCGCTCGCTGCCGGTTTGGGCGCCGTCCTCTGGCAGGCACAGGCGACCCGCCTCGAGGCGGCGCGGACGGCGCGGGTACGCGACTTTCTGGCGTCGATCTTCGGCAGTCTCGATCCCGACCTCGGCCCCGGCCGCGAAGCCTCGGCGGCGACGCTGCTCGCCGATGGCGCCGCGCGGGTCGAGGCCGAGTTGGGCGACGAACCGCAGATCGCCGCCGAGCTCTACACCGCCCTCGGCCGCGCCTGGTTGGCGCTCGATCGCTACGACGAGGCCGAGCGTCTGGCGCGCGCCAGCCTCGAGCTCGCGAAGGCGAGTACCGGCACCGGCTCGCTCGCCGCGGCCTCGAGCGGGGCGCTCACCGGCGAGATCGCCACCGCGCGCGGCGAGCTTCTGGCTGGCGAGCGCGAGCTGCGCGTCGCCCTCGCCGCTTTCGACCGTGCCGGCCGCGCCGCGAGCCTCGAGGCGGCGCGCGCTGCCGCGGCGCTGGGCCGCAACCTCAACGCGCAGGAGCGCCACACCGAGGCGCTGGCGCTCTCCGAGCGCGCCTATGCCGCCCTCTCCGGGCGCCTCGGGCCCGGCGACCGCGAAGCGGTGCGCGCCCTGCTCGCTGAATGCCAGGCGCTGCGCTTCAGCGACCGCGCGGCGGAGGCGGGGCGGCGCCTCGCCTCGGCGCGCGCGGCGCTCGCCGCGACGCCGCACGTCAACCCGGTCACCCGCGCCCTGCTCGAAGTCGAAAGCGCTCAGGTAGAGATCCATCTCCGCCATCCAGCCGCGGCACTCGCCGCCGCCGAGACCGCGCTCGAAAGCCTCGGTGCGACCCTGGGACCAGCGAGCGCGGCGCGCTCCGATGCGCTGCAGGCCCGGGCACTCGCCCGCATGCAGGCGGGCGATTTCGACGGCGCGCGCGCCGATCTCGACGCCGCCGCGGAAGTGTTGCGCGCCATCGATCCCGAGCACCCCCGGCTCGCGAGCGTGCTCATCGACCTCGCGCTGGTGTTCGAGCATCGCGGACGCATCGACGACGGCATCGCTCTGCGCCGCCAGGTGCTCGCGGCCTCGCTGCGGCGTTTCGGCGCCGACAGCGCCGAGGTGCGCAACCAGCGTGCGTTCCTCGGTTCGGTGCTGCGCGTCGCCGAACGCTTCCCCGAGGCCGAGATCGAGCTGCGCGCGGCGATCCGCCTGGAGCAGAGCTCGGATGAGGTCGCCGGCGAGCATGCGGTGAGCGCCGCGATGCTCGATCTGGCGACACTGCTCACGAGGACCGGCCGCGCCGCCGAGGCGGTGGCGATTCTCGAGCTGCGCCTGCAGCGGATGCTGGCGCGCGGTCCGGCTGCCGCGGCTTACGAGGTCGCTCTGACCCGTCTGCAGCTCGCCCAGGCCCTGATCGAGGTCGGCGATCCGCCGAGCCTCGCAGAGGCGCGGCGCCAGGCCGAGCTCACCGGCGAAGAGGCGGTCGCCGGAGGCGCGGGTCGCGGCAGGCACGATGTCCTGCCCGTCTTCGTGCTGGCCCGGGTCGATTTCGCGGAGGGCCGGCTCGCCGACGCCCGGCGCCGGGCGGAGGAGGCGCTCGCGACCTGGAAACGCACCGGCCGCGAAACCAGCGCCGCGGCCGGCGAAGGCCGCCTGCTCCTGGGCGAAGCGCTGGCCGGCCTCGGCGAGATCGCCGCCGCGCGCGAGCACCTGCAGGCGGCATTCGAGCTGCTCTTTCGCCGGGCCGGCGCCAGCGATCCGCGGACGGCGCGGGCCCGCGCCCTGCTCGAGCGCCTCGATCGGCCCGCCCTGCACGCACCGCCGGCTGGTTGAGCCTCGCCGGGCGTGCCAAGATCGCCGGCAAGGAGAATCTCCGATGAAGAAAGCTCTCGGCTTCGCTTTCGTCTCCGTCCTCTTGGCGAGCGCGCCGGGCTGCGAGCGGCCGTCGACCGCTCCGGCGGCGCAGCCGGCCTCCGCTGCCGCGGCGACGAGCTCGCCGGCGCCTCCGCACGGCGGCGGCGCGGGCGAGAAGGCCCTGTCGGCCGAGGGCTCGACCGTCGCCACGCCGAGCTTCCGCTTCGAGCTGCCCGCCAACTGGCGGCGCGAGCAGCCGTCCTCGGGAATGCGCCTGGCGCAGGCGGTGGTCCCGGGCTCGGCCGGACCGGGCGAGCTCGCCGTCTTTCACTTCGGGGCCGGCCAGGGGGGCGGCGTCGACGCCAACTTCGAGCGCTGGCTGGGGCAGGTCGAGGTGCCGGCGGACCGCCCACCCGAGCGCGGCGAGCTCACCGCCGGCGAGTTCCGGATCTCCTGGATCGACGCCCACGGGACGTTGCTACCCTCGGCCATGGGGAGCGGGCCGGCGACACCCCAGCCGGGTTTCCGCCTGCTGGGCGCGGTCGTCGAGGGCCAAGGGGGGCCCTGGTTCTTCAAGGTGACCGGGCCGGAAACCACGCTCGCCGCCGAGCGCGAGGCCTTCTTCGCCCTGTTGCGCGGCGTCCGGCGCCCCTAGCGGCGGCCGGTCCGCCCGGACCGGGCGCCCTCTGCTAAGCTCGTTGACCCGCCGGGCAGCATCCGACGGGGCTACTCTAGAGAGAGTCATGACCGCCAACTCGAACGACGTTTTCGCCCTGATCGACCGCGAGAAGGGCCGCTATCTCGCTGAGCTCAAGGAGTATCTGCGGATCCCCTCGATCTCGACCGACCCCGACTTCAAGGGCGACGTCGGGCGCTGCGCCGACTGGCTGGTCGGCAAGCTCCAGGCGGCCGGGCTCACCACCGAGAAGATCGCCACCGACGGGCATCCGCTGGTCTACGCCGAGTGGCTGGGTGCCGGAGCGGACAAGCCGACCGTGCTGTTCTACGGCCACTACGATGTCCAGCCCCCGGACCCGCTCGACGAATGGCGCAACCCGCCGTTCGAGCCGACCGAGGAGGGCGACTGCCTGGTCGGACGCGGCACGACCGACGACAAGGGGCAGTCGTACGCCCACGTCAAGGCGATCGAGGCGGTGCTCGCCGTTCGCGGCAAGCTCCCGGTGAACGTGAAGTTTCTGGTCGAGGGGGAAGAGGAGGCGGGCGGCGAGGCGATCGAGAAGTACGTCCGCGCCGACGCCGGCAAGCGGCTCGCCTGCGACGCGGTGGTCATCTCCGATACCTCGCTCTGGGCTCCCGGTATTCCGGCACTCACCTACGGCCTGAAGGGCCTCGCCTACTTCGAGATCCGCGTCCAGGGTCCCAACCGCGACCTGCACTCCGGGGTGTACGGCGGCGGGGTGACCAACCCGGCGAACGCCCTGGCCGAGATCGTCGCCAGTCTCCGCGACTGCCGCACCGGCGAGATCCAGGTCGACGGCTTCTTCGACGATGTCCGGCCGCTCGCCGACTGGGAGCGCCAGGAGTTCGCGGCGCTGGGCTTCGACGAGCAGGAGGTGAAGACCGATCTCGCGGTCGACGCGCTCTCCGGCGAACCGGCCTACAGCTACGTCGAGCGCACCTGGGCGCGGCCGACCTGCGACGTGAACGGCCTGTGGAGCGGTTACCAGGGCAAGGGGGCGAAGACGGTGCTGCCGGCCAAGGCGGGCTGCAAGGTCTCGTTCCGCCTGGTCGCCGACCAGAAGCCGGCGAAGATCGCCGAGCTGGTCCGGGCGCACGTCGCCAAGGTCACGCCCCCTGGCGTCACAGTCGAGGTCGAGTATCTCCACGGTGCCGACCCGGTAGCCGTTGACGCCACCGGCGCGATCGCCCAGGAGGCGCTCGCGGCGCTCGAAGAGGTCTGGGGCAACCGCGCCCTTCGCACCCGGAGCGGCGGCTCGATTCCGATCGTCGGCACCTTCTCGGGCGTCCTCGGAGTGCCGGTGCTGCTCATGGGCTTCGGTCTCGAAGACGATCGCCTGCATTCGCCGAACGAGAAGTTCAACATCAGCCACTTCTACCTGGGCATCCGCGCCGTGACGCGCTTCCTCGACCGCCTGGCCGCCATGCCGGCGACCCCTTCGACAGCAGCAGGTACCGGCGCATGACCGCCACGCACAAGAAGCCGCCGATCGAGCGCGAGTTGAAGTTCGCCGGCGTCGATCTCGACCAGCTGCGCTCGCGCCTGCTCGAGCTCGAATGCGAGCGCCTCGGCCCGCCGTCGAACGAGGACAACTGGCTGCTCGACCGGAAGGGCGAGCTTCACTCTGCTGGCGGCGTGCTGCGCGTTCGCCAGGACGGTCGCGGCGCGCTCATCACCTTCAAGGGACCGGCTTCTTTCGAGGGGCCGGCGAAGCTCCGCCGCGAGCTCGAGATCGAAGTGCAGGATTCCGACAGTGCGCTGGCGCTGTTCACCGCGCTCGGCTACGAGGTCGTGCGGCGGTACCAGAAGATCCGCGAAGAGTGGCGGCTGGGCTCAGAGACGATCTGTCTCGACCACACGCCGATCGGCGACTTCGTCGAGTTCGAGGGCGCCAAGGCCGAGGCGGTCGCCAAGCGCTGCGGCTTCGACCTCGCGACGTCGCTGAACAAGAGCTACCTGATGCTCTACGAGGACTACATGGCCGAGCACCCGGACGCGCCGCGCGACATGATTTTCCGCGATAACCCCTGAGCGCCCGGGCCGGCGCGACCGCTCGAGGTCGAAGCCGCCCGAGCCCGCTTCCCTGCCATCGTGCCGCCTCCCCGTCTGCGTGCGCTCGTCCTCGCCGCCGGTCGCGGCGAGCGGCTGCGCCCGCTGACGGCGACGTTACCCAAGCCGCTCCTGCCGGTCGCCGGCCGGCCGCTGCTCGCCTGGACCCTCGAGCGCCTGCGCGCCGCCGGCTGCGAAGCGGTGGCGATCAACCTGCACCATCTCGGCAGTCAGATCCGCCAGCGCTTCGGCGAGAGCTTTCGCGGCATGCCGCTCACCTACTCGGAGGAGTCCGAGCTGCTCGGCACCGCGGGAGCGCTGCCGCCGCTCCGCGGCTTCTTCGAAGCGGCCGACCGGGTGATCGTCGTCAACGGCGACAGTCTCTGCCGTTGGCCGATCGAGACCTTGCTCGCCGCGCACAGCAAGAGAAAGCCGGCGGCGACCCTTCTCGTCCACCGCAAAGCCGACCCGCGCGCCTTCGGCGGCGGCGTCGCCCTCGAGGACGACCGCATTGTCGCCTTTCGGCGCGGCAGCCTGGCCGACGCCTCGGCACGAAGACACCTCGTCTTCGCCGGCGCGCAGGTTCTCGAGCCGGAGCTCCTGGCGCGTATCCCCGAAGGACCGGGAGACCTCGTCACCGTGCTCTACGAACCGCTCCTCGCCGCGGGCGCGCCGCTCGCCGCGGTGGTCACCGAGCGCCTCTGGCACGACCTCGGGACGCCGCAGCGCTACCTCGACGGTGTCCTCGACTGGACTTTTCGCGGCTCCCGCCAAGCGGCAAGGGCAGTCAAAGGCGCTGAGATCGATACGAGCGCCAGGCTGCGCCGCACGCTCGTGGAGGCCGGAGCGCAGGTCGATGCGGAGGCCGATCTGCGGAGCTGCCTTGTGATGCCCGGCGCAAAGATCGGTAAAGGGGTATTGCTGAACCGTTGCCTCGTCGGGCCTGGCGCCACCGTTGCGGAAGGCATGCAAGCCGAGTCGACGCTGTTCGCGCTCGATGCAGAAGCCTCCGAAACCCGGATGACGAGGATTTCGCGATGATGCCGAGAACGCTCACTCCCCTTACTGGTCTTTTCGTCACGTTGACCGCCATCGCCGCCACGGGCGCGCCAGCGCCCGGAGAAACAGAAAAGAACGCTGTGCCAACCGCAGCGGTGCAGAGGTTGGTCGTCTCGCGGCTCGGTCAGGACGTCTCCCTGCGCGGCCTCTCGGTGGTCGACGATCGCGTTGTCTGGGTGAGCGGCGAGAAGGGCACGATCGCACTCTCGACCGACGGCGCGCGCAGTTTCGAGCTGCGCACCCCGCCCGAATTCGCCGGGCGCGACTTCCGCGACATCGAGGGCTTCGACGAGCGCCGCGCCCTGGCGCTCGCGGTCGGCGCACCGGCGCGCATCCTCGCGACGACCGACGGCGGCACGAGCTGGCGTCCGGTCTACCGCAACGAGCGGCCGGAGAGCTTTCTCGACGGCTTCGACTTCTGGGACGACCGCCGCGGCATCGCCTTCGGCGATCCGCTCGACGGCCGCTTCCTCGTGCTCACGACGAGCGATGGCGGCGCGACGTGGAGCGAGCTGCCGGTCGCGGAACGACCCCTCGCCTTTCCGGGCGAAGCCGCCTTCGCCGCCAGTGGCACGTCGATCCGCGTTTTCCCCGGCGGCCGGGTGGCGTTCGGCACCGGCGGCACGCGCGCGCGGCTGTGGATCTCGGAGGACTACGGCGAACACTGGCAGTCGCGCCCGGCGCCGCTCCGCCAGGGGGTCGAGTCGGCGGGGGTGTTCTCGCTCGCCGGCAGCGGAGCCGGTGAGCCTGAAGAGTGGCTCGCCGTCGGCGGCGACTACCGCGCCGAGCAGGAGCGCCGCGAGGTCGCCTTCGTGACCCGCGATCGCGGCCGTTCGTGGAGCGCGATCGTGCCGCCTCCGGCCGGTTTCCGCTCCGCCGTCGAGGCGCTGCCGGCGGCGCTGGGCGGCGGCTGGATCGCCACCGGGAGCGCCGGCACCGACCTTGCGGCGACGAGCGCGGGCGGCTTTCGCCCGCTCTCGGTCGAGGGATTCCACGCCGTGCGGGCCGCCAAGCGCGGCAGCCTGGTCGTCCTCACCGGCGCCTCCGGCCGGCTGGCACGGCTGGTCGCAGCGGACTGAACGTCAGTTCCTGCCGAACAGACGGATCAGCGCCCGCTTGCCGCGACGGGACTGTGCGTCGTAGGTGAACGCGACGCTGCGGATCACGCGATCGCGCCCCTCGACATCGATCACCCGCGACTCGCCGCTGGCGGGGATTACGTCTCTCAGCTCGACGGCCTGCTCGGAGCCGTCGCCGAAGTGGATCCGCATCGAGCGGAACTGCACCGCATGTCCGCGGACGACCAGCTTGAGGCTCTTGAAGTCTCCCTTGGCAGCGGTCACCTGGATGACGTCGTGATCGAGTCCGTCGCTGACCGTGCGCTCACCGAGAAGCTCCCAGCCCTTGATCTTGCCGGCGGCGAGCGGACTGGTCAGAAGGAACAGCGTCAACAACAACAGCGAGAACGAAGCTTGGATGAATCGGTTCATGTTCCGGTCTCCGGGGGGGGCGTCTGAACGAATATAACCGCAAGCGGCGGATTTCCTGCGGCGCTACTTCCCCGGCCCTTCGGCCAAGACCCAGCCCTGCGGATCGACCTCGATCGGCGCGCCGGTCGCGACTTCGAACGTCCCCTTGCCGCCGGTCATCTCGAGCCGCCTCGTCGCACCGTCGACGACCACCGGCAGCGGCATCTCGAAGCCCGGATCGTCCCAGGCGAGGGTCACGGTCTCGCGGCCGTTGTCGCCGGCGACGCGCTCCTCGTGCCAGCGCGGCAGGGCGGCGGTGTAGAGGTACTGCTTCCAGAACCAGGGAATCGGATGCCCGAGCTCGTCGGCGACCAGCGCCTCGAAGTCGGCGGTCGAGCTCAGCCGATAGGCGTAGCGCTCGTCGGTCGCGAAGCGGTGGACGATGCGGAAGAAGGTCTCGTCGCCGACCAGATGGCGCAGGCTGTGCAGCACCAGCGCCCCCTTGCCGTAGATGTCGCCGATGTAGGCCGCACCGGCGGTCATGTCCTTGCCTTGCACGATCGGCTTGCGGTTGCCGAGATGCTTTCTCGGCCGGCGCATGTACTCGAGGTACTTTTCGACGCCCAGGGTGTCGTTGACGTAGATCGCTTCGGCGTAGGTGCCGAAGCCCTCGTGGATCCAGAAGTCGCCCCAGTCGGCCGCAGTAATCTTGTTGCCCCACCACTCGTGCGCCGTCTCGTGCAGGAGGAGCGAATCGAAGCCGAACTTGTTGTCCTCGAAGTCGGCGCCGTAGGCGACGATCGTCTGGTGCTCCATACCGAGATAAGGAGCGTCGGCGACCCAGTACTTGTCGCGCAGGAACGGGTACTCGCCGAAGCGCTTGCCCAGCACCTCGAGCATCTTCGGCGCCTTCTTCCACATCGCCCGCGCCTTCTCCTCGTGCTCGGGGAGCGCCCAGAAGACGATCTTCTCGTCGAGGGTGCCGTCGATCCCCTTGTAGCTCTCCTCGATCGCAATGTAGGGGGCGATGTTCACCGTCACCAGATAGTTGTTGATCGGATAGGTGACCTCCCAGCGGCTGGTGACGGTGCCGTCGGCGTTCTTCGACTCGCCGACCCGCTTGCCGTTGGTCAGGCCGACGAGATCTCCCGGCACGGTCAGGGCGATCGACATCCCCTCGTCGGGTTCGTCGGAGGGGTGGTCCTTGCACGGCCACCAGTCATCACCGCCGTCCCCCTGGCCGGTGACGCCCACCCAGGGGCGGCCGTCGCCGGTCGTTTTCCAGACGAAGCCGTCGTTCCATGGCGGGCGGCGCGAGACCTTGGGTGTGCCGGCGTAGTCGAGAGCGACCGCGTGGCGCTCGCCGCTATGCCACGGCGCGGCGAGTGTCACGGTCACCAGGCCGTCGGCGTGCTCGAAGCGCGCCTCGGCGCCATCGACGGCGGCGCGAGCCACCTGCAGGCGTCCGTCGAGCTGGATCTCGAAGCGATCGAGCGGTGCCGTCGCGACGACGGTGGCCCGGTTGGCGCCGCGAATCGTCTTCGTCGCCGGATCGACCGCGATCTCGAGATCGTAGCGCCGAACGTCGTAGGCCGCCTGCCGCGGCCTCAGCGGCCCGCCCGAATCGAGGTCGTCGGTCGAGAAGTAAGAGCGCAGGTAGAGGCCGGCGGCGACGGCCAGCACCACGAGGCCGAGCAGGCCATAGAGAGTGAAGCGCAGCCAACGGGGAAGTCGTTTGCGGACCTTCGGAGCAGGAAGGGGTTCCATCCTCCGAGTCTATAAGTGTCGTTCAGAAGCGCTTCGCGACCTGAATCCGGAACGATCGCGGCTCGCTGGGATGAAAATGGAAGTCCTCGACGCCGGAGGCGGGCTCGCCCGCGAGGCGCGAGGCGTAGAAGTAGTCGACGTCCGAAACCTCCTCGTCAAGGAGGTTGAACGCCTCGACGGCCAACTCCCAACCGCCGCCGAGGGCGAGCCCGAGCCGGCCGTTGAGGAGCGTCGAACTCTGCGAGCGAATCGAGTCGTCCTCGACCAACGGGCGCTCGCCGAAGTAGCGCAGGCGCAGGCCGCCGAAGAAGCGGTGAAAGTCGCGGAAGTTCACCGCCGCCGACACCACCTGTTCGATTGCTCCGGGGATGAAATCCCCTTCGGGCGCGGAGTCGGAGAAGCGGGCGCGCGAGAAGGCGGCGTCGAACTCCATCGAAACCCGCGGCGACAGGCGCCAGAAGTTGGCGAACTCGATCCCCTGTCTCCGGCTCGGCCGGCTGGCTTCTGTCGTGCCGGCGTCCCCCACGAACAGAAGCTCCGAGTCGAGCTCGAGGTAGAAGAGCGAGACGGTCGTAGCGAGGCCGGGCAGCCACTCTCCGCGCAGGCCGAGATCGGCGGCGCGGCCACGCACCATCGGATCGACGCGCTCCGCTGGCTCGCCCGACGACGGATCGACGCGAATCGTCGCGCCCCGGGCATCGTTCGAATGGAAGCCGTAGCCAAGGTTGAGGTAGAGCTCGGTGTGCGCCCAGGGCCCGAAGGCGAGGCCCAGCTTGGGGCTCCCGATTACCCGCTCGACGCTGTCGGAGTTGGCGGCGACGTTGCTCTCGACGTCGACGGCATAGAGATCGACGCGATAGCCGAGGGTAGTGCGAAACCAGTCGTTCCAGGCGAGGTGAGCTTCGGCCCAGGGGCCGCCGGAGTATTGGCGGATCGAATCGGCGCGCGTGATCGACAGCCGTTCGCGGGCGGCGGTGTGGAAGAGCCCGTTGTCGATGTCGTCTCCGCGCAGGCCGAGCCCCCAGGTGAGCCGCGCGTCGCGCGTGAAGAGCGTCATGACCCGCTCGCGCTCGAGGCTCAGGCCGCCGACCAGACGGCGATCGGTCTGCTCGAACTGATCGCCGTTCACCGGGTCATCGAGGAAGTAGGTGAAGTTCGAGAACAGATCGAGGTCGTAGTGGTAGACGTAGGCAGCCAGGCGGAGCGAGCCCTGGTTGCGCGCCAGCACCCAGTCGCCGGCGAGGGCGAGGCGCGACGTCTCTCCTCCGAGGGTGTCGTCGAGATTGCCGAAGCGCGAGATCTGCCCCTGGTCGACGGCGCGGCGGGGAATCTGGTCGGTCGAATCCCAGTCGGCCGAGTAGCCGATCGCGGTCAGCCGGAAGGAGCTCGCGGCATCGCCGCCGCTCCAGCGCAGGAGGGCGCTCCCTTTGCGCAGGTTTTCCGGGCGCTCCCAGGGGCCGTCGTTGGTGGCGAGGTCGATCGCGCCGAGAAAGATGCTGCCGTCGGCCAGTGTGAACGACTGCGCTCCGACGAGGCGCGCATAGCCGTTCTCGCCATAGGTCACTTCGGCCAGGGCGTCCTCGAGGCTCGACACATAGTCGACCTCGATCGCCCCCGCGGCGGCGAAGTCGGCATCGCGCGCCGCATAGGGTCCCTTGCGGTAATCGACCTCGGCGACGAGCTCCGGAATCAGGAAGTTGACGTCGCTGTAGCCCTGACCGTGGCCGTGCGAGGGGAGGTTGACCGGCATGCCAGCGATCGTCGTGCGGAAGTCGGTGCCGTGGTCGAGGTTGAATCCGCGCAGGAAGAACTGGTTCGCCTTGCCGTCGCCGCTGTGCTGGGTGAGGACCAGCCCGGGAACCGCCTCCAGGAGCTCTCCTGGCCGGAGAATCGGCCGCGACGCAAGATCCACCGCGCCGACCGTGCCGGCCGTCGCCGAGTTGACCTTGCCGAGCAGGCTGTCGGCGCGGCTGCGAACCTCGAGCTCCTCGAAAACCGCGCCAGCGGGATCCTCGGTATCCGGAAGGGTCGCCGGGGCTGCCGGCGTTGCGGCGGATGGAGTTTCGGGTGGCTGTTCCGGGGAGTCGGTCTGAGCGGTCGCAGGCGCCGAAGCCAGCCACGCCAGGAGCGAAAGCAGCGCGCCGGCGCGCAGGAGAGTGCCGAGAGTCGCCTTCATTGCAGATCCTCCACCTGCCCAAGCATACGTTCCCCGGCGCGAGACGGATGCATTGATAGGATCGCCGGCCCCATGCGAGGAAACGACTTCCGCCTGCTGGTTTTCGACTGGGACGGCACCCTGATGGACTCGATCGGCACGATCGTCGACTGCACGCTGGCGGCTTTCGAAGGGATCGAGGCGGTCGAACGCCCGGCGCCGGGTCAGATTCGCGAGTGCATCGGGCTAGGGCTCGTCGAGACGATGCAGCGCCACTTCCCGGATTGGGACGAGCAGCTCTCGGCGCGACTGGTGGAGAACTACCGCCGCCTCTGGCGCTCCGACTACAAGGACCGCGTGACGCTCTTCCCTGACTCGTTCGCGGTCGTCGAGCAGCTCCACGCCGCTGGCTATCTGCTCGCGGTGGCCACCGCTAAGGGGCGCGCCGGGCTCGAGCGCGAGCTCGACGCGACCGGTCTCCGCCGCTTCTTTCACTCCTCGCGCACGGTCGACGAGTCGCCGTCGAAACCGGCGCCGGGGATGCTGCTCGACATCTTCGGCGAGCTCGGGGTGCGCTCCCGCGACGCGCTGATGATCGGCGACACCTCGTTCGATCTCGAGATGGCCGGCAACGCCGGCTGCGCGGGTCTCGGTGTGCTCTCGGGTGGCCAGCGCCTGGAGCACCTCGTGCCGCATCGCCCGCTCGCCGTGCTGCCCGGCGTCGGCGAGCTGCCGGCCTGGCTCGCGAGCGGCGGCGGCTGAGCACCCCCTTCTCCTGTACTTTGCAGACCGGGCGGCCAAGGAGTAGAGTCGCGCCCTTCACCCGAATCCGGATTTCCAGGGAGGCACCATGGGTACGCAAACCGTCCTTCGCCAGAGTCTCACCGCCGCGCTGCTCGCGGGCCTCGCCGCTTCGGCGGTCTTCGCGGCCGGGAAGCCGATCGATCGCGAACGCGCCCAGGCCCTTGCCGCCGCCGATCTCGCCGGCCAGGCGTCGCAGCTCGGCTTGAGCGTCGCAGACGTCGCCGACTTTGCGGTCACCGACGTCGTGCCGACGCGCCACAACGGCCTCACCCACGTCTATCTCCGGCAGCGCGTCCACGGCCTGGAGATTCTGGGCGCCGAGATGAACCTCTCCTTCAAGCGCGACGGCAGCACCTTCACCCGCGTCGGCGGTTTCGTCGCCGATGTCGCCGCGCGGGCCGCCGAGGCCGGCGCCTCGCCGCGCCTCTCGGCCGATGAGGCCATTGCCGCCGCCGCCTCGGCGCTGGGCCTCGCCGAGATCTACCGCCTCGACCTGGTGTCGTCTTCCGTCGGCGCCGACCGCGCCGTGGTGATGGCGAACCCGGAGGTCTCCGAGGTGCCGATTCCGGCTCGACTGCGCTACTACCGTGTACCGGACACCGACACGTTGCACCTGGTCTGGAACCTGTCGATCAAGATGCCGCCTGCGACCGGGAGCCACGACTGGTGGGATCTCGCGATCGACGCCGCCTCGGGCGCGGTCGTCGGCCGGACGAACTGGAACGCCGACGCGCAGTACAGCGTCTTCCCGCTGCCGCAGGAGTCTCCGGACGACGGTCCGACCCGCACGACGTTGGTCGATCCCAACGATCCGGCGGCGTCGCCCTTCGGCTGGCACGACACCAACGGCGCGGCCGGCGCCGAGTTCACCTTCACCCGCGGCAACAACGTCAGCGCCTGCGTCGATGCCGACGCCAACAACGTCTGCGACGCCTCGAGCCAGCCGGACGGCACGGCGGCGCTCGACTTCACCGGCGCGCTGGTGCCGCTCGACCTGCCGAACCAGCAGCCCGCCGCCTACAAGCCGGCGGCCGTGGTGAACCTCTTCTACTGGAACAACGTCATGCACGATCTCTCTTACCACTACGGGTTCGACGAGCCGGGCGGGAACTTCCAGGTGAACAACTACGGCAACGGCGGCACCGGCAACGACGCGGTCAACGCCGACGCGCAGGACGGCGCCGAGCTCGCCACCCCGACGCTCAACAACGCCAACTTCGCCACGCCGCCGGAAGGCTCGGCGCCGCGCATGCAGATGTTCCGCTGGCAGGCGCCGGTGCAGCTCGCACTGTCGGGAGCGCTCACCGCCAACTACCCGGCGGGAGCCGGCGCCTTCGGAGCGACGACCTACAATCTGACGGATGACGTCGCCCTGGCAGTGGACGGAGATGCCTCGCCGAACCAGAACGACGCCTGCTGCGGCACAGGCAACACAGCCTGCAGCGACGCCGGCTGGGCGGCGGTCTCGGGCAAGATCGCCATCGTTCGCCGCGGCATCTGCGAGTTCGGGACCAAGGCGAGAAACATGTCGGATGCCGGCGCGGTCGGCATGATCCTGGTGAACAACGCCAGCGAGGGCGTCATCGCGATGGGCGCCGGAACCCTCGGCGCAACGGTGCCGCTGACCTTCCCGGCGGTCTCGGTCGGCCTCGGCAACGGCAACAACATCATCGCCGCCCTGGGCGGCGGCGTGGTGGCGACAATGAACTCGGCGACGCCTGTCGGGCCCGATCGCGACAGCGACCTCGACGCCGGCGTCATCGCCCACGAGTACGGTCACGGCATCTCGAACCGCCTGACCGGCGGTCCGGCGAACACCTCCTGCTTGAGCAACGCCGAGCAGATGGGCGAAGGATGGAGCGACTGGCAGACTCTCTTCCTGCACGCCTCACCGACGGACAATGCCCTCACCCAGCGTACGGTCGGCGCGTACGTCAGCTTCGAGCAGGCGAACGTACCGGGCTTCATCGGCATCCGGCGCTACCCCTATACCACCGACAACGTCGCCAACCCGCTGACCTACGCCGGAGTCGCCGACACCGCCAACTCGCAGCCGCACGGCATCGGCACGGTCTGGGCGACGATGCTGTGGGAGATGTACTGGAACATCGTCGCGATCGACGGCTACGATCCGGACGTCTTTTTCGGCACCGGCGGCAACAACGTGGCCCATCAGCTGGTCACCGACGGCATGAAGCTGCAGCCTTGCAGCCCGGGCTTCGTCGACGGCCGGAACGCGATCCTGGCCGCCGATGTCGCCGACTACGACGGCGACCACACCTGCGCCATCTGGGAGGCGTTCCGTGAGCGCGGCCTGGGGCTCAACGCCAACCAGGGCTCGAGCGCCAACCGCAGCGACGGCGTGCAGGACTTCACCCAGGCGCCCGAGTGCGTGAACTACATCTTCTCCTCGAGCTTCGGCCACGGCGACTTGTCCCACTGGAGCTCGTCGGCTCCGTAGACCGCCGCTCGCAGTACCTGCACGACGAAAGGGCCGCCCACCCGGGCGGCCCTTTTTCTTCTTGCAGCCGGTGGCGAGAGGTCTCCTCCGACCGGTGGTGAGAAGGTCGGGCGAGGAAAGACCGAGGGCGTAGAATCGATGCCCAAGGAGGATCGACGATGCGCCTAACGCTCGAATACTGGCCCGACGAAGGCGGCTACGTCGGCCGCTTACGCGAAATCCCGGGCGTGTTCAGCCAGGGCCGATACCGTCCATGAGCTCGAGGAGAACATCCGCGACGCCTACGAGCTCGTGATCGAAGACGCACGCTCCGAGCCCCATCCCGCCGCGCAACTCAAGGAGATCGAGGTGCCGGCGTGAAGCGAGCGGCCTTCCTGCGCGAGCTCGCGCGGAAAGGCTGCTTGCTCCCTCGTCGCGGCGGCCGGCACGATCTCTAGCTGAATCCAGCCAACGGGAAGAAGGCGCCCGTCTCGCGCCGCAACGAAATCAAGGAATCGCTCCGCCGCGTCATTCGCAAGCAGCTCGAGGTCGAACCCTGAACGCCGCCGACGACAACGAGTACCACCACGCCCGCAACTTCTCCTTGATCACCGCCCG